>NZ_JBIAWQ010000027.1:0-71774 GCF_042895815.1 Streptomyces sp. NPDC001373 | reverse complement strand
TCGTCCTCGGACAACACCAGCTCGGCCATCGGCCGCCCCATCTTCGCCATGAAGACAGCCTACTAATTCAACGAATTCCCGGCGCAGGACACTAGATGAACCAGGCCGTACCGTTCACCAGCGCCGACACCAACCTCCTGCACGACGGCCTGCGCCAGGTCATCTCCAACGGCGCCAGCCCCGGAGGAGTCCTGGCGTGCGGTACGGCCGGCGGAGACCGCACCATCCTCTCGGCCGGGGTGATCGCACCCGAGACTGGTGAACAGGCCCCCGACGGGGACACGGTCTACGACATCGCCTCGCTGACAAAGGTCGTCGCGACCTGGCCTCTGGTCGGCCGGGCCCTGGACACGGACCTGCTGGACCTCGACGCCCCCGCGCGGGACTTCCTCCCGCCGATGGAAGGGACGGCCCCCAGCGCGGACGCCACCATCCGCCAGCTGATCTCCCACACCTCCGGCCTGCGGGCCTCCACCCGCCTCGACCTCTACGCCGGCGCCCAGCAGCCGCTGCACGAACTGATCAGCCGAGAGCCCCTGGAGTCCGCACCCGGCGCCCACCAGTACATCAACCGGGGGTTCATCCTCCTCGGGCTCGCACTCGCCCACGTCCATCAGCGGCCCCTGAACGACCTGGCCACCGACCTGTGGAGCGAGCTGGGCATGGCGGACACCTCGTACGGACCGCTGCCATCCACGCCGAGGATCGCGCCCACCGAACAGCGGCCCGGAGCCCAGCGCCTGTGGGGATCGGTCCACGACGAGAACGCCGCCACGATGGGTGGCGTCGCCGGACACGCCGGAGCCTTCGCCCCGGCCTCCGACCTAGCCACCTACGCCGAAGCCCTCATCGGCACCCATGCGGATGCCCGGCTCGGTGCCTGGCTGCGGGAGAGCATGACCGCGCACGCCGAGATCGAACCGGGCCTCGCCCGGGGCCTGGGCTGGATCCTCGCCAGCGGCAACACGGTGGCCTACCACCACGGATTCACCGGCACGAGCCTCTACCTCGCCCCCGCCACCGGCCGGTACATCGCCCTCACCACCAACGCCGTCCACAACGGCCCCGCCCGCACCCGAATCGCACCCCTGCGCGAACTCATCCTCAAGACGATCACCACCACCTGACCGGAGGCCCAATGTGGGTGAACTGCCGACCGACCACACCACCCTCCGCCTGGGCGGTCCCACCCGCCGCTGGTTCACCCACACCGATCCCGCCGCCTGGCCCGACCTCGCCGCCGACGCCGGCTACGACGGCACGGTCATCCGCATGGCCACCCTGGGCATCACCTCCGCTACATAGGCGACGGGAGCCAGCTCGCCCAGGGGGCGGGCAGGGCCGTCGAGGTCGGCGACCCAGCGGTTGAGCCGGTGTGCGATCTCCCAAGCGCCGAGTGCCGAGTAGGCGGGGGTGCCGGGTTCACGGACGAGGCGGACGCCGACTCCGCGTGAGGAGATCAGCAGGTAGCGCGAGCGCACCGCACCGATCTCCTCCTTGGTGCCCGGGGTGTTCCATGCCGCGCCGAACATGTACTTCTGCAGCGGCTTCTCCTCGCACTGGTCCGGTCCGTCGCCGCACCAGATCTGGAGGTTGCCGACCAGGTGGTGCACCTGGCCGACGCCTCGGCCAGGCTCGGCGACCGGGGAGGTGTCGCCAACCGCATAGTCGCAGTTGACCAGCGATGGGGCGCTGAATGCGGCGTCCAGGGCTTCGGCGCGGGTGGGCAGGCGGGCCCCGGACCAGGCGCCCCTGGCGGCAGCGCCCACCCAGGTGACCCAGTGGGCGGGGTGTGATTCATAGCCGCGGCTGACGTGCCAACACTGCTGGCCGGCGTCGAAGTGGAGCCGTCCACCCCGCTCGTGCGGCATGGGGCAGACCAGCAGGTTGGTGCCACCACGGTGTTCGGCGCCCCGGCCTCGTGTAGAGCGTTCAGGAGGTCGGCCGTTTCGAGGTTGGTGACCAGATGGCGTGAAGCCGCCCGGGCTATCTCTGAGGGAGCGCTGTGACGCTGGAGTCGTCCTCGAGAACGATGATGCGGGTGCCGTTGGGCGCGGTCCGGCCCAGCAGACGGAGTTCATCGTGATTGCGGACGAAGATGACGAGTCCCTTGAGCTGACGCCAGTCGACAAGCTGCGGTCGAGGTCGTAACACACCGTAGGGGCGATCGCCTACGTACATGGGGGTGCCGAGGGCCCAACGGCTGCTGCTGTCAGGGGGGCGCGTTGTGGCGTGGACGTTGTGGAGTGCCAAGGCGGCCTCCACGGCTACGGTGTTCAGCCTGATGAGTTCAGTCCCAGGTAGGTCCATTTCCCACACGGGCTCCAGCGTCGGCTCGTCGCGGATGCCAGGCAGCGGCGGGGCGACTTGGCGTGGTCGAGGCACCGCTGCAGCCAGTTGATCTTGCAGCTCGGCCAGGCGCTTCTGCTCTAGCCTCCGTCGGCGGTGCTCCCGCTGCTCGGCTCGAGCGCGCTGCTCGGCCTCGGCAAAGGCAGCTGCGGCATCTATGTACGACGGTGCCGTCCACACGCCGGTCCAGCTGTGTCTTGCGTGGAGCCGGGTGGGTAATCGAAACGGAACAGCGCGGTCTGAGAGCACCCACGCGACGAAGGACTGCAGGTCGGTGGTCGCTTCGTGCCATTCGCCGTGTCCTGCTGGGCATCGGCATCCCTCTTTGCACGGATCGACGGTGAAGCGGGCAAGTCCGCCTGCAACTACCCACCGCGAGTCCGCATCGCTGGGCGGGCGGGTGTGGATGGAAGGCACTTCGCCGACCCAGGGCCGAAGGCGGGTGGCTACCCAGCACGTGCGCACGCCGTCCTTGGCGAACCGCGTAGTGCGCTCGCTGACTTCGCCGGTGGTGATTGGGGAGAGCTGCGCTTCCCATGCCATCCGGAGGGTCCCGTCTGGGGAAGAGGCCATCACGTCCGCACGCCAGTTGCCGCCAGGTCCGCGAACTTCGAGTTCGGCATGGTGACCGGTCGCGCGGATGGCGGTGGCAAGCTCCAGTTTCAGGAGGTGGTGCTCCACCGATTCCCCGGCAAGAGCGCAGGTCGGGGAGCCCGGGTCGTGGGCAAAGAACCGCAGCCCGTAGCGCGAGACCTTGGCGTGAACTGGATGCCTGCATTCCGGGCAGGTCATGGACACGCGTGGGCTGGCGCGGTGGATGGACTCCCACGCCCAGTTGCAGCCCAGGTCCGGCTGCGTGGCGTCGAGCTGTCCGCGGTGGTCGTGATGCGCAGTGAATCCCACGTACACCCCCGTGTGGCCGGTGACGTTCCCTCGTCCATTGTGGACCTTGGTCAGACCCGCCGGGAAGGGACAACAGGTATCTGGGCCGGCCACCAAGTCACTGCGGCTGAGGACGGAGCGGAACAGTGTGCACGACCCTCCACTTGTACGTGCGTCTTTCACGGCGTAGTTCTACGAGGTGCACATTGGAGATCGCCACGGAGATCGGGGGCATCTTTCGAAGGGGTTTCAGAGCCTCACGCACCGGGCTCGAGGGCCTCCTCCGGTTGCTGTAGGCGATGCCGATGTGCGGCCGAAGGAGCCCTGTGGGTTTCCGGGGTGGCAATCCGTTCTGGGCGCCGGCCAACGAGAGGGCGGCATGAAGTTCCAGGACGGGATTCCAGGGGCCGACGCTATAGCGAAGGGCGCCTCGTGACGCTGTAAGAGGGACTGCCACGAGACTGAATGCGGCGGGTAGGGATCCGGCGACCACGGAGGCAAGGTGGTCCAGCCGTCCTGAGGGCACTTCGCCCACGAGCCCCACCCGCGCCAGGGTCAGGGTCAGGTGCAGGCCGTCCTCAGTGATCTCGTCGAACCCAAGGTGGCTGAGCTGCCTCTGGCAGTCCTGCGCCTGGGAGACCAGGGGCGCCTCTGGTGGAATGGTGATCATCCAGTAGTAGGCCCGCGTGGAGTCACTCCAGCCGGGCCGGTCCCAGTGATTGATCATCTCGTCTACGGCGTCGAAGGCGGCCCAGTCATGCTCGGCGACGGCACGGGGATCACTGGCGCTGGGCGGAGGGGTGGGTGGAAAAATGCCGGGGTCGGTCAACAGCTGCACGTCCTGCCCCTCTCAGTTGCCCGATTGGCCGTGCGATCTTCGCAGAGTCAGCTGCGTAAGACTTGGTGGACGACCCCTCTTGCCACTTTCCGCAGTCGCACACCGCCCGGTACCGCGACCGGCCAGCACACCCTGCGGTTTTGGACCAAACCCGGCATCGCCCCGACCGGCACAGTCGAGCTCCGCCGCCAGGCCCGCGCCCGCCTGTGGGTCCCGGCTGCGTAAGGAGGCGCTTCCCCGCGGCAGCCCCGCCCCCGGCAACCGCGACACCCCCCACAACGGCCGTCGACGGCGTCGACCTGGCAGCGTACGCCGTCACCCTGCCCACTCCCTGTCGGCACCGGACTCCGTGGAGCTACTGCTCGGTCCTCGGCGGCCTTCAGGCTGGGTCGTGGAGCCGCTGCGCCGTCGTGGCCCCGACCGTGCCGTCGTCCACGCAGTCGACTGCCCTGACGCTCCCTCTGGCCGACCGGCTCTGACCTGGGAGCAGGCGCTTGATCACGCCGAACGGTCCGGCAGACGCCTGTCTCCGCTCTGCGGTGCCGCACAGGAGCAGGAGCCTCTCCCGCACGGCTTCGGCAGTATCGGCGACGGGTGAGTTCCTGGCCCAGTCGATGTAGTCGCCCGGCTGCAGAATCTCAGTAGCTCCACGCGGAACCGGTCTGGCGGTACTCGTCCAGCGGGATGGGGGTGATGCCTTCGCGCATCCGGTCTTCGTAAAGGCGGCCGTCGAGGTGGTCGATCTCGTGATGGACGAGCCGCGCAAGGCCCTGTTGGTAGGTGGCGACCGTGGTGGTTCCGTCGAAGCTGGTGTGCTCGACGGTGATGGTCAGGGGGCGAGGGACGCGTCCCCGTACGTCGAAGAAGGACAAGCACCCTTCGAACTGCTCGTCCGTCTCGACGGAACGACTGATGATGCGGGGGTTGAGCAAGGTGATCGGGGCAGCACCCGCTTCGGCTGGCTGGACGATGGCGGCCGCCCGATCGATGTCGATCTGCGGGGCCGCGATCCCCATCCCCTTGGCGAAGGGGTGAACTTCAGAGATCCGGGCGGCCGCGGCGAACAGATCGTCGAGGACCTGCTGGGCGGTGTTGCGCTCAGCGGGCAGGTCAAAGGGGCGAGTCGGCTGGTGAAGGATCGGGGCGTCCGCCTGGACGACGCCGAGGTCGCGCATGGTGTCGCTGGGGCGGGCGTCGCTCACCTTAACTCCCGTGTGTTGTTGGGGTTTCCTGGTCGGGCGCGCAGGCGCCACTCCAGACGGTATCGGGCATGAAGGTCGGGGGTGGCTGTCTCAAACCGGGTGATCCGTACCCCGGCCTTGTCACGTCGCGAAAGCGCCGTCCGCCCGAGACCGCCTGCCTCGTATTGCGTGGCGGTCGCCGCATACGACTTCGTTGCCGGACCAGCAGCCCCATCCGCCACCCTTGGTCAGGATGGGGCTCAATGTGTCAGGTGACGCGACGGCCGGCGCTCTGCTCCAGCCGCAGCTTTCAGCTGCCAGCCAGAGAGGTGGTGAACGCGGACCAGGCTGTCGCGCCGAAGCGGATGACGGGGTGGCCCGGTTCTGCATTGCGCTTGGAGTCGCGGACGTGAACTTCTCGCACTTGCTGCAACTGTGCGCACGCCTCGACGCAGGTTCCACCTCCTTCGCCACTGTAGGAGGACTTCGTCCACACGCCCGTGGGGAGTCCGGTTCCGCTGGTGGTGCTCATGGTGATCAGACCTCTCGTGCGAGTTGTTCGAGGAACTTCGGGGTTTCGTACGCAGGCAGCGCGCCCTGGGTCAGGAATTCGAAGCGGCGCACGAACCCCTTGACCTCCCGGTGTTTCGACCCGATTCGCAAGCTGGAATCGACGGTGGAGGTCGCTGCGACAGGGCCTGGCAACTTCTTGCTGTCGAAGTCGAGGATGGTGAATTCACCGCCGGTCACTCGGTAAGTCGGAGCCTTGAACGGGATGACCTGGATGGTGATGTTGGGAAGGGCGGCCAGTTCCGAGATGGCCTGGTACTGCGCCTTCATGATGTCCGAGTTGCCGACCATGTTCCGAAGGGCTGACTCGTCCATCACGCAGTGAAGATGCATCCCCTCCTCGGTGATCCGCTTCTGCCGGTTCATGCGCACCTCGACCGCGTTCTCCACGAACGCGGTCGTGGTGTCGTTGGCGGCCCGAGCCGAGTCGATCAACGCTCGGGCGTATGCCTCGGTCTGGAACAGGCCGTAGACGACGTTCGGGATCCAGGCACTGCCTCTCTGCGCCCCGGATTCGAGTGCGAGGTAGAGATTCATGCCTGAGGGCAGGACGGAGACGCTGGTGGTCCACCAGTCGGCTCCCTTGGCCTGGCGGTGCCAGTCCATCAGTAGCTCCTGGCCGTCCTCGTCGACTCCGTAGGCCTTCAGGAGCTTCGACAGGTGGTCTATGCGGCGGAAGCCGGTCTTGCCCTGCTCGACATCGCTGAGGGTGCTTGTCGAACAGCCGGCCTTCACCGCCGCTGCCGATCCTGTCAATCCGGCCCGGTCGCGGAGCCGGGTGAGTTCCGCGCCCAGCACGATCCGGAGGAACGTAGAACCTACGTTCGCCGCCATCGTCACCTCCCCTTTCGGTTCGCCTCGCCGTCGCGCCGGTCCGCCTCGTGGATACCCCGGTTCGTTTCGAAACTCCCCCGGTCCTCCTCGAACATCGTCCGGTGCGCGTTGAGTTGGTCTCGGTGCGCGTCCCTGCATATACCAGTTCCACTCCGAGCCGCAATACGATCCGGATCCGGATTGCGGTCCGACTCGGACCGGTAGGACGGTAGTTGCACGCCGCCCGGCGCCCCGGCTGCCTCCGCCGAGACCCGGGGCGTTGGGCGGCACCCAACCCCTGCCTGTCTGCGGATCGGAGCACGTCATGACGTCCATGACCGAGCACGTACGAACCACAGATCCAGCGCCAGCCGAGACGAGGCCGGCAGGAGCGCCGGGGGACGCTCCGCGGGTCCGAGTGATGAGGGACGTCCAGATCGCGCTCGGCCTCGCGGTGATGGCCCCCACCGGACCCAGCACCCGTGACGTCATCACCCGGCTCCGCGCGCACATCGAGGCCAGCCTCGATGACGCCGACCGCTTCGCACTGACCATCCAGAAGACCACCCGCAGGCGGTACATCGTCTCCGAGACGATCCGGCACGCACGGGACCTGATCGCCGCCCCGGTCGACCACGGCGACCCGGCCGCGCGGCTGCGGCTACACGGGAAGGCTGCCGACCACCTCTCCCAGTACGCCCAGGCGTACCCAATCCACCGGGACGGGCTGTGATCGTCGGCACGGGCCGGACCGATCGGATGCTCAGCACCGTTCGGGGAGAGCGCCGGGTCCCGCCGCCCCCCTCCCCTGCGCCGAACTGACCTTCCTCGGGGCCTACGGCCCGTCACCGCTCCGGCCTCCGGGCAGCTGCATACAGACGGGCGGAGCCCCACTTCACAAGGCCCGGCCGCCGTCGGCGGTCGGGATTCGCCCCGCCATCAACGCGGGTGTGTGACCGCGACCCCATCCCAGCGGTGGGCTCACATCTCGCCATCGCTTCAGGGGAGTAACTGTGGTCGAAACCGGGTTCGCTTCTGTCCCGGCCGTTACCGGCCGCCTCGATGTCCCCCGTCCCCACCTGGTCGGCATCAGCGGCGCGGGTATGGCCCCGTACGCCTTCCTGCTGGCCTCGCGGGGTGCCACGGTCACCGGCTCCAACCACCGCTCCACCGAGACCGCCGGCCGCATCGAGGCGGCCGGCATCATCCTGCACCGGGAATCCGACTATCGGCGACCGCTACGCAGCCCCCTCCAGCCATCCCGATGTCAGGTCCTACTCGCGTCGCTGGGCAGCAGGTTCCCAGTAGTTCTCCAACATCACTGCTGGCCATGCTGGGGCGTGGACGACGCCGCGGGGGCCCATCTGCTCAAAGTACGGTCCGAGATCGTAGATCGGGGTTCCGTTCACGGCGTCGAGGTCCGTGACGTGCAGATCCCGGCCTTCGACCTTGAGGAGCCGGGGAAACGACGTCGCCATGCGGTTGGGGCGCCTGTGGTTTCGGTGCACGAAGGTGCCGGTGGGCTCCCAGTCCGGGTTGTTCCGGGGGCTGCGGGCCCCGAGGTGGAGGTCGGCGTCGGAGCCCAGGTGAAAGTGCCAGGTGACGATGAGGTGGGAGAACTCGTCGAGGCCCTGCAAGGTATCCAGCGGGAGGTCTGGGCGGAGGCGGATGATCGATTCGACTCCGCCCTGGTAGTCGTCGGCCGGCTTCTGGTGGCCGCCGACGACATGGGCGATGGCCTCCAGCGTGATCGGGTCGTGCACGCGATCCTCCCCTGCGACTCCCAGCCCGACCTGGGATCCGCCCCAGTGCGGGCCAGTTCTGTGATGGCGCGGTCAGCGTACCCGGCTGATCACCGTACGCGCGCGGTCGTCCAGTTGAGCCAGTGCCGTACCTCCGCGGCCGCGGTAGGGAGACAGGGACCGGCGCATCTGGACCACGGTGTCCAGGGCCCGGCCGGACTGGACTCCCTGCATGGTGTCCAGGGCCTGGGACCATGTGGCACAGGCCGCGTCGACGGCTCCCCGCTGTATCTGCACCGCGCCCAGGAGGCCGAGGGTGACCGCGTGGGTGCGGGCGAAGGGCTGGGCTCGGCGGGTGCGGACGCTGCGCTCATACTCGCACTCGGCTCCACGGAGGTCTCCGAGGACCTGCAGGGTGCGGGCCGTCTCGTGGGCGAGGGATGCCTCGGAGAAGAAGAAGACCCGGGCGGGCTCGTCGTCTCCGCGCTCCGCTTGGCGCAGGTCGTCCTCAGCGCGCAGCAGGGCGGCGATGGCCTGCTGCTTGTGTCCGGCAGCCGCCAGGCTGCGTGCGTGAACGACCCCGAGGAGAGAGCGTTCGCGCGGGCTCGCATCCGTGTATCGGCGGTGGGCGACGGACGTCTCGGCCAGTCGGAGGGCCTGGGCGGGGTGGCCGAGGTCGAGGGTCTGGTGGGCCTGGGCGCGGAGGATGTGGCCTGCCAGAGGGGCGTCGTCGGCTTCGGCAGACAGCCGCAGGGCCACATCGAGCCACTTCTGGGCGAGCGCGTGCTCGGAGGAGTCGAACGCCGTCCAGCCTGCCAGGTATGCCAGCTCGCCGGCGGCGGTGAACATCTCCTGGCGCGTGTGCTGGTCGGGGAATCGGCCGTCGAGGTAGCTGGCGACGTCGGTGCGGAGATAGGCCACGAGGGCGGACCGGCCGTCTGCGCCGCCGCGGCGCTGTTCGCGCTGGGAGAGCAGTTGTGTCATTTCCTGTACTGCGGCCACGTCGTCCGGGCCGACCTGCCACGCCGCCGACGACTTCCGCGTCTGAGCTGCAGTAACCGTGTCCTGCCACCAGCGATCAGACGGCAGGAACATCCCCGCGAGGGAGAAGGCTGCACCCTTGAGGGTGCGGCGGCGCGCCAGGTCCAAGTCGGTCCCCCCGAGATCGACAAGTTGTGCGATTGGGTCGCTGTCCCGTGGGGCCGAACCTACCTGCCCATCGGGGTCCTTGAGCCCGATGTCGGCAGCCGTGACGACCCGGTGGATCCCTCGGCTGCTCAGTCCTCGCGACAGCGCTTCGCACAAGATACGGGTCGCCGGCGGCGCCGGGTGCGATCCGCGGACCCACTGGTTGACGTGCGACGCCGACACCGCTTTCAGTTCCTCGGCGCCGACCTCGGCGGCCACGCGCTGCAGGTGCCGGGCGGTGGTGGCCTGCGACCAGCTCAGTTGGTGCAGCACGCCCTCCAGCAAGGTGTTGCGCTCACGCGGCACCGGAAGCTCCCGTCCACGAAACGATCTTTACGCGCTTTACGCGGTACCGCGCCCTCCGTGGGATACCCACGCCGGGTGAATCGCGGTTCGCTGAGCGTAACGGTAGCCCCAAGGGCCACTGTGCTGGCCGCAGTTCGGCCATCGGCTTCATCCACCAGAACGCTCTGCAGGAGCGTGTACGACCGCGTAAGAGGAATGAGGTGAAGCGATGAACTCCCACCAGATCACGCGCGGCGACCTGCTCGAGGCATTGGCCTCCCCCACCGCCCTCTCAGCCTGGACGGCGCTGCCGAGCCGCCCTGAATCCGTAAAGACAGCGCGGGACTTCGTCGCGGACCAACTGGCCCAGTGGGGTCGTCCGGACCTGGAGGGCTCCGCCACGCTGGTCTGCAGTGAGCTGGTCACCAATGCCGTCACGCACGCCAGGCCGGACTCCTCAGAGGGCGGATGCATGGTCGCTCTCACCCTGGTCCCCGGGGAAGCGTTGATCACCCAGGTCGCGGACCCCGATCCTTCGCCCCCGGTTCCGAGGGTCAGCCTCTCCCGCGCTCTGGCGGAGGATGGCCGCGGACTGTCCATCGTCACGCAGTTGTCCGCCTACTGGAGTGCCTCCCCCAGACCCGATGGGAAGGGGAAGGTCGTCAGCGCCTACCTACTGACGAACAACGACACCACCGGACCGAGCGAGACCTTGGGCGTGGAGCCCTTCCTGCCGGACCGCACACCGTCGGCCGGCCTGCCTGTACCGGCCCCACCGGTGCCCACGCCCACGTCGGAGTGCGAGCCCGAGTTACCGAAGCTCGACTTGTCCACACCGTCCGTGGCGCGGGTGTGCGACTTCATCACCGGCGGCACGGACAACTACTCGGCCGACCGCGCTCTGGGCCGGCCCCTGCTCACGGCAGCGCCCTGGCTGGACCGGGCCGCGGCCGCGGCCCGCAACCACGGCCAGGTGACCGTCGCGCGCCTCGCGGCACAGGGAATCACCCAATTCCTTGACCTGGGCTGCGGACTGCCGCAGCGCCACGGACGCAACACGCACGACGCGGCCCAGCGCCACCAACCGGACGCCACCGTCGTCTACGTCGACCGGGACCCGATGGTCCGGGCACACGTCCGAACCTGGCTCGCGGAGACCCCTCGGGAGCTGGACCTGCACGCCGACATCACCCGGACTGTTCACCTGCTTGGCCAGCCGGCTATCGCGCGTCTGGACCGAGCACGACCGATCGCCGTGCTGCTGCATGAGGTCCTTCCCTGGATCAGCGACGAGAAGGCCCAGCACCTGCTGGAGACCCTGCGGAACTGGCTGCCTGCCGGCAGCATGCTGTCCGTCGTCCACGCGGCCGCCGACAGCCACCCCGAGTCCACTCCCGCCCTCGCCGGGCTCTACCGGAAGGCGGGCATCCTCTACCGGCCCCGGAGCCTGAAGCAGTTGCTCGCCCTGGTCCACAGCTGGGACGTGGACACCCCCGGCATCACCGCTGTTCCTCTGGGAGGGCTCCACGCCGTCGGCGGCCGAGCACCGCTGTACGGCTCGTACGCCTTCGTCGCTCGCGCACCCCATCCGTCGGCACCGCGGAGTGGCCAGGACGCCCTGGCACGGGAAGCGGCCGCTGGTGGCGCGGGCCTGGAGGCGACGAGGTGACCGCTCCCTACTGCGTGCGGGCGCTGGCCCCCACCGACTTTCCACGAGCAGGCAGCTTGCTGTCCCGGCGCTGGGCGCACGAGGCCGACTGCGGGCGGCCGGTCGACCAGGAAAGGGACTACGCCCTGATCTTGCCGCTGCGCACCGGGGACCACCCGATGCTGTACGGCCTGTTCGAGGACGAGGTACTCGTGGCGATCTGGGAGCTGGACCCCACATCCCCGGGTCCCGGTTGGAGCGCTTCCGAGCGACGGGAGAGCAGCGTCAGCCTGCTCCTGCTCTACACCGACCCGGACCACCGGCACGCGGGACGGCTGGTCTCGCTCTGGCTCGCCGACCACTTCGCCCGCACCCCTCAGCCACCGGTATGGCTGCGCTGCAGCATCCCCGATGAACGGCTGGCGGCGCACATCACGAGGACGTGGGGCTGGCAGGAGGTCCGCCAGGAAGGCGGCCGTCACCTGCTCCAGCTCGCGCCCGAGCTCAAGCTGCATCTCAACCTGTTGATCGCCGGACAGCCTGCCTGCGCGGCTCCCGGCGGCAGCACTCGCCCGCCCGCACTCCCTAGGACCGATCACTCGTGACGCTTCCCGACTACGAAGATGACGCCTACTGGACCGGACTCGAGGACTACGAGCCGGAGCCGGCACACGCCCCCTTGTTCACACGGACGGTAGGCAATGCGCCGCCGGGTGACGTATGGGAGGCCTCTCCCCGCGAGATCCGGGTCGGCGACTGGCTGGTCGTCGAGGGCACGGCGTACGAGATCACCAACATGTTCTCCCGAGGCTACGACAGCGCCGTGAAGCGGGTGATCCTCCGCGGCCACGCCCCGCAGGTGGTCAAGACCAGGCACGAGATCGTGCGCCCGTACGAGGCCTCGCACCGCGCCCCGCGCCGCCCCTGGTAGCCGACGGCTCCCCCGCTTGGCGCTGACACCCGACATCCAATTCCCTGTCCAAGGAGCTTCCGTGGGTCCGTCGCTTCCGATCCCCACACCGCAGGCCTGCTTACCCTCTCCGCCTTCATGGCCGGGCACGGTGCCCGCCGGTGTACCTCGCACAGCGCCCGAGGCGGAGCCGGTGACCTGGCGTGTGCTGCGCGCCCTCGCCGTCTCCCGGCACGAGGACATCACCAGCGAGGACAGCGGTCTCTGGGACGCCCTCAACCGTGTCCTCGACGATGCCGTGGAGTCGCCCGACGTCCGTCCGCTGACCGCCAGCCTGGCTGTGGACCTCGGCTCGCTGACGGACCGGGCCTCCCGCCAAATCCAAACCGGGCTCACCGAGGAGACACGGTCGCGGGCATGTGTCCTCCTGCGCGAGGTCCGCGACCGGCTGCGGCTCGACACCCAGGACATCGGCCTCCTGCGCCGACTGGCCTGGATGACGGAGGAGGTCGCGGACGAGGCCCTGGAGCAGGCTTCGTCCGGCGCGACTTCGGCACGGGCCGCAGCGCGTGCGTTCGCGTACTCCCCCGTGCTGGCGGGGTGGGCCGGGCAGTGGTCCACAGGGCCTGCCCCTGCCACGTATCCGGCGGCCTCGGCATGACCGCCGACGCCTCCGCTGCCACGAGGCCCGAAAGCATGCGGGTTTTGGACCGGGCCTGCGTCATCGTGCACCGGCACATCACCACCGCGTACCCGCCTGGTGCCTTCCTTCCGAGCATCAAGCAGCTGGCGCTGGCCTTGGGGCTGCCGGAGAAGCACGTGCACCAGGGGCTGCTGCGGCTGGACAGCCTGGGCGAGATCGCGCTGCACACCGGCAGCCTGCCGGTCCGGCTCCGTACGCGGGAACCACACCCCCGCGACCGCGTCCTTCACGGTGCCGTCCGCGACCGGATCCGCGCCGGCCACTACCAGCCGGGGCAGGCTCTGCCTACCGGGCTGCTGGGCGAAGAGTTCGGACTGCTCCCGCACCACGTACAGCGCGCGCTCCGGTTCCTCACGTCCGAGGGAACCCTCCGCTTCGACGAACGCGGAGCCTACGGTCCGGGCCACTACGTCCCGGTGGCCCTCGCGGAGGCCGTCTCGTGAACCACACAGGATCCGCGGGCCTCCCGGACACCGCGCTGCTTCCCGCGGAAGCCCGGGAGTGGCTGAGCCGGCCGAGCGCTGCCCGTATCGCGACGGTGTGGCAGGACGGTGGCCGCAACGCCTACCCCGCCGACCTGGATGTGGCGGAGCGGGTGCTGAGGGTGTTCCCGCGGCAGGCGGAGGCGGCGGCCATCAACCGTGAACACGGGCAACTGACGGCGCGGGAGCTAGTCGACCGGGGCATAGTGCAGTTCCTCGATCTCGGATGCGGATATCCGCTGCTCGGGCACATCAACGAGCCCAGGCTGCGGACAGAGCTCGACGAGATCGTGCACGAGGCGAATCCCCTCGCCAGGGTGGTGCACGTGGACCTCGACCGCGGGGCGGTCGCGCACAGCCGGGCGATGCGTACGGCCGGCGCCGGGTCACCCGCCCCGGTGGTGCTGAGCGGGGACATCCTCGACACGGCCCACCTCCTGGACGCCGTCCAGGACCTCGGGCACCTGTCGTTGAACCACCCCGTCGGCGTGTTCGTCCACGACGTGCTGCCCTGGGCTGTCGACGACGAGCAGGTCCTGACGGCCGTTGCCTGCCTTCGGCGGTGGCTTCCGGTGGGCAGCGTGCTGTCCATCACGCACTCCAGCCCGGAGCTGGCGGGAGGGTGGCTGGCCGGGGCCGAACGGGTCCTGCGGCAAGCAGGCATCCCCTACCGGCCAAGGACGCGTTCCTTGATCTCTGCCCTGTTCGGTGACTGGCCCGACCTCGACGGCGGCCCGCTGCGGCTGGTACCGAGCGCACAGCATCACGACGAGCACAGCCGCCGGAGCGCACCGTCGGCCACATCCGCCGCGTACGCCGGCGTCGCCGTCAAGCCGCTGTCCGTTGACCCGCAGGCACCACGGTGAGGCTGGTGCAGCACCGCAGGCTCCAGCGCCTCCAGCGACTGGCCGCGATCCCGGTAGTGGGTCCGATCTCGGCCCTACTGGCCCGCGCCTACCGCAGGCGCATGGTCCGGCAGATCCTCTCCCGGGCCCTGCTTCACGAAGACCGCATCGGTGTCGGGGTCTCACGCCGCGGCGCCACGCAACCCCGACATCGGGATTGACCGATGTCGTTGCCGATCAAGAGAGGGGACCGAGAGGCTGTGACCTCGACAATGACGTCCGACCCTGGGGAGAGCACAATGCTGGTACCGCAGTGGCGTGTCACGGTGAACTCCCGCTGCAAGCGGGCCTGCGGCTACTGCCGCCCGTCCGGCGAAGCCGTGGCCACGCCGAAGGACGTCGCCCTGGACCCCGATGACCTCCTGCGGGTCGCGCACGCCGTGCGGGCCCGCGGAATCACGAGCGTGAAACTGACCGGCGGCGACCCCGCCCTGTACGAGCCGCTCGTGAAGACGGTCCGCCGTCTCCGCGACGACGCCGGGTTCACGGAGATCGAGGTCATCTCCCGCCACCCGCGAATCGGCGAGCTCGCCGACGACCTGGCGAAGGCAGGGGTGACGCTCTTCAACGTCTCCCTGGACACCCTCGACCCCGTGCTGCACCACGAGATCTGCAACGTCAACGACCACGGCCAGGTCGTGGACGCGATCAAGCGGTGCGTGGACACGGGGATCCCGGTCAAGGTGAACGTCGTGGTCCTGGCCGGGATCAACGATGCCGAGGTCCCCGCTCTGGTGCAGATGTGCGAGAACATCCGCGTGGACAGCGTCAAGCTCCTCGATGTCATCAAGGACCTCGACCAGGGAGCGGAGTCCTACAGTCGGCGTCTGCTGACCAAGCGCGGCAAGACCCTGCCAGACACTTATCTCCCGCTCGGTGAGATCACCGGAGTCCTGCGCTCGCGTGCGGTGCACGAGGAGACCATCCAGCAGGGGGGGCTGGGCCACCCGATGACCGTACTGACCCTCGCCTCGGGGATGCGGGTGGTGGTGAAGGACTCCACTGCCGGCGCCTGGTATGGGTCAGTGTGCCGGGGCTGTCCGTTCTTCCCGTGTCACGACGCGCTCATGGCGTTGCGGCTGACCGCCGACATGAGGTTGCAGTTCTGCCTGCTGCGCGAGGACAACACGGTCGACCTGGCCGCGGCGGCGGCAGAGTCCGGTACGGCGCTGGAGCACGCGGTCGAGGCCGCGTTCGAGATGTACGCCGACGCCTATTTCCGCAGCAGCGTCCCGCAGCCGGAGGTCGTCCGATGACCGTCATGCTCGGCATGCCCGCGCTGGCCACCCCCGCCGCGGTCACGCCTTCCGCCCCGGCCGCAGCCGATAGCCGACCGCTGGTCATCCTGGCTTACCCCAAGATCGACCACGAGAAGAACTACGTCTACTTCTGGATGCCCTTCGCCCTCCTGACGCTGGCCAAGGCGCTGAGGGACTCCGGCATGGTCGACGTCGTGCTCTTCGACGGCAACCAGCTGGACGCGTCCGCCTGGGAGAAGCTCCTCGACAAGGAGCTGGAGCGGACGGTGTGCATCGGCGTGAGCATCATGACCGGCGGCGGCCAGATCGGCCACGCCCTGGACATGGTGGCCACCGCGAAGACACGGGCACACTGCCCGCCGGTCGTCTTCGGCGGGCCCCACGTGAACGTGCTGCCCGAGCAGACCGCCGCACACCCGCTGGTGGACGCCGTCCTGCAGGGACCGGGGCAGAACTCCATCACCGCGTACGTCGCTTCGCTGTTAGGGCGCACCCGCCGCCAGGACGTGCCCGGTTTGGTTACACACCGGTGCGGCCAGACGCTGAAGGGGCTGGTCAACCCGCCGCGAACAGGCGAGATGGGCGCCTACCCCTGGGACTTGCTCGACATCCCCCGGTACATCCGTGATGACCCGACGGTCGCCGAGCGGACCCTGAACTACATCAGCAGCCAGGGCTGCGTTTACATCTGCGACTTCTGCTACGAGCTGGTCTACCAGCGCAAGTACTCCGCCATGCTGGCCGGCGACCTGCTGCGGGACATCGCCGACCTCAAGGCCCGATACGGCATCACGGGTGTGAAGTTCTACGACGCGGACTTCTTCGTGCACCTCCAGCGAGCCATGGGCTTCTGTGAAGGGCTGATCGAGCAGGGCCTGGACCTGAAGTGGGCGGCCTCCATCAACCCCAACGACATCCTCAAGGCCCGCAAGAAGGGCATGCCGCTGCTCGAGCGGATCGCGGCCAGCGGCTGCACCCGCCTGCTGATGGGCATGGAGTCCGGCAACGACCGGGTCCTGGACGAGGTCGTGAAGAAGCAGATCACCCGCGAACGGCTGCTGGACGTCGCCCAGGAGATCGCGGACAACGGGATCCTCGGCTCCTACACGTTCATCGTCGGATTCCCCGGCGAGAGCGAGGCGGAAATGGAGGACACCTACTCCCTCATCGACGAACTCCGCGGCCTGTCCCCCACCCCGGAGACCAGGGTGCACCTCTTCGCCCCGTACCCCGGCACCGGCCTGTACGACACGGCCCTCGAGCACGGCTTCGTCCCGCCGGACTCGCTGGAAGGCTGGTCTCGCTTCGACTACTACACCTCGCTCACCCCGTGGACCAGTGAGGCGACCGCGGACCGGGCCCGGGACGAGACGCGAATGCGACTGGCCCCCGCACAGTAACCCCCCTACCGTCACCCTGTGTGCCGGGGAGGCACCTCCCCCGTTACCTCCCCGGCACACAAACCGCTAAAGGAGCACTCCTCTTGAGCACGACACCGCTTCTCCCCGCCCCGGCCGTCAAGGGCGACCGGATCGGCATCGTCACCGTCTCTGCCCCCGAACCCGCTGCGGACCCCGACATCTTCGACCGCGGTGTGGAGGCCCTCGCCGCCCTCGGCTTCGAGCCCGTCGTGGCCCCGAACGCGACCGGGCAGAGCGGATACCGCGCGGGCGACAGCCGGACCCTCCTGAAGGACTTCCACTCCCTGATCGCGGACGACACGATCACCGCAGTGGTGTGCGCGGGCGGCGGCAAGAGCGCCAACCGACTCCTGTCCGGCCTGGACTTCAACCTGATCCGGCGCCGGCCGAAGGCGATCGTCGGGGTCAGCGACCCGAGCCTGTTGCTCAACGCGATCACAGCCAAGACCGGCCTGGTCACGTTCCACGGACCCTCCGTCATGTGGGACTTCGCCTCCGAGGACGCCCCGGCCACCACGGCCGCGCACTTCACCGCGGTGCTCGCGGGCCGCCCTTCGGCCGGCCGGATCCCCACGCCCCTGACCTGGAGCCGCACCGGGGCCGTCGAGGGCCACCTAGTCGCCGGGTGCCTGTCCTCGCTGCGCTGCCTCCTCGGCACCCCGTGGGAGCCCCTGTGGGACGGCGCGGTCCTCGCCATCGAGGACGCGTTCAAGAGCGTCGAGGTCCTCGACCAGGCGCTGACGCACTTCCGGGACTGCGGCGTCCTGGACCGGATCGCCGGCCTGATCGTCGGCGAGGCTGTGTCCTGCGAGCCCAGCGGTGGCGTGACGCTGACCGAGATGGTCGAGGACCTGTGTGAGGGGTACGACTGGCCGATCGCCCACGGCCTGCCGTACGGACACACCCCGCTCAAGTACACCCTCCCGATCGGCGCGACGGTCCGCCTGGACTCCGGCAGCCAGCAAGCCCTGACCGTCGTGGCGCCGTGGACAGCCCGCCAGGAAGGGGAGACGGCATGACGGCCGTGACCGACCGCAGCGCCGAACGCCGCTTCTACGGAACCTTCCTCAAGGACAACCCCGCAGAGCGCGACGTCGTCCTCCTCAAGGCCGACCTGCTGCGGGCCTTACGCAGCTGGCTCCACGACAGCGGGTACCGGGAGTTCCCCACCCCGGTGCTGTGCCGGGTCCGGGAGAGCGCCCCGATCCCACAGTTCTCCACCAAGCACCCCCTGACCGGTCAGGGCTTCCACCTCAAGCACTCCGCCGAGGAACACCTGCGGCGGGTGGTGACCAGCGTCGAGCGGGTCTACGACCTGGGGCCGGCGATCCGGGCCGAACGCGAGGACGGCTCCCACGCGATCGAGTTCACCATGCTGCAGACCGCCGCCCGCGACCTCACCCTGGACGAGGGCATGAACGCGGTGACCGAACTCGTGCAGCACACGGTCCGCACGGTCTTCGCCGACCTGACCACGGCCAGCACGGACTTCACCACCATCAAGGTCCGAGCGGTGCCGGACGCCATCGCGGAGGCCCTCGGCATGACCACGGCGCCGGAAGGGGCCGAGCTTGTGGCCGCCGCCCGCGACTGGATGGACCGGCGAGGCCTGCCCGCGGACGGCGGGCCGTGGCAGGTGATGGAGGACTTCGTCAAGCACGCGGTCGAGGCCGCCGTCACCACCCCGACCCTGCTGCACTCCTTCCCGTACGAGCTGCGGCACAACAGCCGCGTCGACGAGCGGACCGGGCTGGCCCAGCGGTTCTCGCTCATCGCCGGTGGCGTCGAGCTCTGCGACGGCGGGCTCAAGCTGCGTACGGCCGCGGAGTACCGGCCGATGGTCGAGGCGAACATGCTCCTGCGCGAGGAACTTCACGGCGTCGCCGCCGACAGCGGGCCGGTCGAGTTCTACGCCGACGTCGACCGCGACCCCGCGGACGTGGTCACCTTCGGCCTCGGTGTCGAGCGGCTGCTGGCCGCCTGCATCGGCCGCGACGTGGCCGGTGTGCTGGCCTTCCCCCACCACTGACCGCCTTCCGAGAGGACCAAACCAGCGTGTCTACCGCCGCGACGATGCGGGCCGTCATCATCACCGAGAGCCTGACCGATCGGACCCTGCCCCCCGGGTTCCAGAACCTGTCCGTCCACCGCTACCCGCACGACCTCGACGGCCAGACCCCCATCGAGATCTGTGAAGCGACGGTTCCCTCCGCCCGGGCCGCGGAGCTGGCGCTGCAGCTGGCGCGCTCCCTCGAGCCGCGCCTGTACTACGCGCACCTCATCGACGAGCAGCACATGCTCATCGCCTTCCCCCACACCGTCGTCACGGTCGACCGCGACGACGAGGCCACCATCCAGCACGCCTGCAACGTCGGCGCCCTGTTCGGAATCCCGGCTGGCCAGATGCGGTTCGCCGAAATGTGGGACACCGACCACCCCGACGCCCCCGGCACCCAAACGGGGGCGGCGTGAAGGGCCTCGGCGAGCTCGACCTCCCCCTCACCGTCTCTGTCGACCGGCTCGCGGCCGAGCGCGAGATCGAAAGGATGCCCCGGCGTCCGATGGCCATGGTCACCGGCGCCAGCGGGGCTCTGGGAGCGGAGATCACCCGCCAGCTGATCGCGAAGGACTGGTTCGTCCTGGCCACCTACCGCACCCGCCCACCCGAGAGGGTGCAGCAAGGCAGCCTGTGGGAGCGGTTCGACGCCTCCGAGGAGGCGACCCGGGACCGGCTACGGCTGGTGGCCGAGGACCTGCCACACCGGCTGGACGCGGTCTTCGCGTGCGCCGGAGCGCCGTCCAGCAAGAAGACGGTGGCCGAGACGCCGGTAGCAGAGTTCGAGGAGGTCTACCGGGCCAACGTCACCTCGCTGGCCGCCACATGGCAGGCCTTGGCGCCGCTCGCGCGCCGAACGCGAGCCTCACTGCTGGCTGTGGGATCGGACGCCGGCCGAGCCGCCCGCCCCGGCAACGGGCCCTACAGCGCGGCCAAGGCCGCCCTCGAAGCCCTGGTGATCACGCTCGCCAAGGAAGAGGCCCAGCACGGCGTCCGGGTAAACCTGCTCGCCCCGTCCCTGATCGACTCCCCGCTCGCCGACCACGTGATGGCCCTCAAGGGCGTCACCGACAAGTGGTCCTACTTCGGGAGCCTGCCCTGGGGCCGACCCCTGACCCTGGAGGAGGTCGCCACCGCCTGCATCGACCTGGCCACCGCTCCCCACTGGTCGTACGCCACCGGCCAGGTCTATCCGCTGCTGTCGGCGGTGTGATGGTCAACGCCACCCACACCCGCCACCTGCGGATCATCCAGATGCTCCGCAGCCACGAACACGTGCCCGCCCGCACGCTGGCCGAGCGCTTCGGCGTCGAAGTCCGCACCATCCAGCGTGACATCGCCCAGCTCGCGGCCCACGGCATCGAGATCGACTCCCTCCCCGGAGCCAAGGGCGGCTACCGCCTCGCCGGCGAAGACCCCGTCCACCCCCTGACCCTCGACTCCGACCAGGCCCTGCGCCTGTACGTGCTGGGCCTGCTGGAGAACGACGACAGCGAGTCCAACGAGCGGCTGCAGGCCGCGGGCATCTCCCAGAGCGTGCGCGAGGTGATGCGCAGGATCAACCAGCGCTTCCACTTCGACACCGCCGACTGGTACTGGAACGGGCAGGGATCCGGCCACCTCGGCGTCCTGCGCACCGCCGTGCTCACCGACACGGCCCTCGAAGTCGTACATCGCACCAAAGACGGCCGGCAGGAGACGGCCGTCCTCAAGCCGCTCGGCATGGTCTGGAAGGGCGGCGAGTGGCACATGGTCGCCGCCCCGCCCAACGCCGCCCCCGCCCGCTACCGCCTCAACCTGATCGACCGGATCCGCCCCACCGACCTGTCCTTCCCGTACCCGGAGGACTTCTCCGTCCGTACCTGGTGGAACGAGGCGATGGAGGAATTCGGCAAGGGCGACACCCGCGTCGACCTCGCCGTCTCAGCCGCGGCACGGGACGAACTCCTGCGGCTGAGCCTGAAGAAGAACTCCGAGGTGACCCATCACGACGACGGCAGCCTCACTCTCGTCCTGTACGTCGACCAGTGGGAGTGGCTGATACCCCTGGTCACCTCGTATGGGCCCGACGTCACTGTCATCGGCCCCGACGAACTGCGGCAAGCCACCGCTGCCCACCTCACAGCCGCGCTCGCCGCCTACGACACACCCCGGCCGCCGGCCGCCCCGATCCCGGCCCAGGCTGCGGAGGACGACGCCCGTCTCCGCTCCACCCACGGACGATCCCCCAGGGAGCCCTCGCAGTGACCATCCGCCACCTCGACTACGTCGACACCCTCCACCTGCCCGTCACCGGCGGCCCCTTCTCCTTCCGCCACACCGTGTGGAAGCCCTCCCACTACGACACCGGCCTGGAGGCCCACACCGCCGACCGAAGCTGGCGCACCTTCCGCGTCGGTGACCTCGTTGCCGGCGTCCGCCTCATGTGCGAGGACGGCACGGTCATCGCCGACGTCTACACCGACGGCGACTACAAGCCCGCCCAAGGCGAGCAGCTCCGCGCCCGCCTGACCACCTCGTACGGGCTGACCGAAGACGTCACCGTCTTCACGACCCTGGCGGAGCAAGTCCCGGCCATGCGTGAACCCCTCGCCGGACTCGCGGGCATGCGGCAGTCCTGCCCGGAGGACCACTTCGAGATCTCCGTGGTCGCCCTGCTCCTGCAGAACACCACGGTCAGCCGCACGACGGCGATGACCCGCAACCTCCTCACCCACCACGGGCTCCTCGTCCGCTTCGACGGCATCACGCTCAGGGCCTGGTTCACGCCCGCGGAGATCGCCGACCTGACCGCCGAGACGTTCAAGGAGCAGGACCGGCTCGGGTACCGGGCCAAGTCCCTGCCCCACTTCGCCGCCTTCTTCCGCGACCACACGCAAGAGGACCTCCGCGGCGAGAACCTGGTGGAGAGGTTCCAGGAGATCAAGGGCGTCGGCCCCTACACGGCCGCGGTCATGGCCTCCCACGCCTCCCGCGACCCCGCGGTCTTCGGCATCGACGTCTGGAACCGGAAGATCTTCGCGCGGAGCATCCTCGGTGTCCCGGACGCCGACGCCGAAGTGATCACCCGCCGAATGAACGAGCTCTTCCCCAGCCACGCCGGCACCGCGGCCCTCTACCTCGTCGAGCACGAATACCTCACCACGCCCGTCGCCCCGCTCCTCGACCCCGCGGGCATCAGCGCCTGGAACCAGGCCATGGAGGCCACCACCGCCTGACCCTTCCTCACACCCCACCAGGGCAGCGGCACACCCCGCCACTGCCCTCCCCGTCATGCCCGCAGACGCCCGAGCCCGGCGACCACGCCGAGGCCCGCAATCCCCCGGCGGAGTGACAGGAACCTGTTCGAGCGAGTTTCAACGCCACGACGTCATGCACGCCAAGCCCAACAGGCCAGACCAGAACATCCGTTCACCATTCGCCCCCGATTCGACCGTGACGCACCCGATCGGAAGCCGTTCTTAGAGCACCAGTACCAGCCATGCGCCCATCCGGAGGACCCTGTGAATCCCCTGCCGAACCGACTCGACACAGCCGCCGTAATCGAACATCCCGAGCCTGCCCCATGTCCACGCCCGGTCTGCGGGCGCCGCGTTGACGCCTCGTCCTCCCGTGGCCGCGAGTCACGACCGGATACCAGGAGGGCCGCGTGAGCAAAGACTCGACGACCGGATCCGGCGCCGCGGGGGTGTCGGAGTCCGAGCGGCTCCTCTTCGGCGGTGAGCTCGCCTACGACATCGGGTGGGACCGGCACGAGGGCGCCTGGCTCAAGCTCGGGCTGTGGACGATGGCGCGGGAGCTGCCGCGCCTGGTGGGGACCGGGCTGCGGCTCGCGCACCTGGCTGATGCCCGGGCCCTGCGCGTGGTCGTGGCCTCCGAGGCCGGCCGCGGCATCGCCCAGGCGGTCGGCCTCGTCGCGGTGAACAGCGTGCTCGGGCACATCCTCGCGGGCGGCAGCACGAACGAGCGCCTCGCGCAGGCGGTTCCCGCACTCACGGTCGTGGCGGTCACCGCGTTCCTCGGTTCCCTGCTGCGCTCAGCCTCGACGGCGGCCACCGGGGCGCTGGAACCGAAAGTGCAGCGGGTGGCAACCGAGCAGTACCTGGGGCTGGTGCACCGTACCGAGCTCGCAGCGATCGAGGACGACGAGTTCCACCGGCTCCTGGACGCAGCCCGGTATGGCGCCGACTCCGCCCGGCGCATGATCCGCTACTGCACCAACACCCTCAACGCGGGAGTGTCCCTGGTCGCCGCGGCCGGAGTGCTGACCGTCCTGCACCCGGTGCTCCTGCCGCTGCTGGTCCTGATGACCCTGCCGAGCGCGTGGAGTTCGCTGATGATCTCCCGCCAGAAGTACATCTCTTTCCACGCCTTCGTGCAGCACGCGCGGGCCGGGCACCTACTCGGCCAGCTGCTGACCCAGAAGGAGGCGGCGGCAGAAGTCCGCGTCCACGGCGTCGGGCCATTCCTGCTTGGGCACTTCCGAACCATGGCCGAGACCAGTGAACGCGAACAGACGCGGCTGGCCCGCCGAGCCGCGCGGATCGGGCTCGTCGCCGACGGCGCCGGCGGCATCGCCACCCTCCTCACCTACGGCGCGCTGGGGGCGCTGCTGTGGGGCGGGGCCCTGGACCTCGCGGTCGCGGGCACGGCCGTCCTGGCCATCCGCACCGGCGCCGCCAGCCTGGACACGCTGGTGTTGCAGATCACCGAATTGCACCAGGAGTCGCTGTTCGTGGCCGACTTCGAGCGGCTGTGCCGGGAGGCGAAAACGCGGGCGATCCCCGTGGGCGGGCGGGCGCTGCCCGAGCGGCTACGGGAGGTCCGGTTCGAGAAGGTCTCCTTCACCTACCCCGGCAGCGGCAGCAACGAGCCGGAGCCGACCCTGCACGAGGTGAGCCTGTCGTTCCCCACCGGGAAGATCATCGCGTTGGTGGGTGAGAACGGCTCCGGCAAGTCCACGCTGGTCAGGCTGCTGGCCGGCCTGTATCTGCCGGACGAGGGCAGCGGCACGATCTGGTGGGACGACGTCGACGCCCGCACCGCCGACCGCGACCAGGTCTTCGGCCGCGTCGCGCTGATGTCCCAGGACTTCTACCACTGGCCCTTCACGTTCAGGGTGAACGTCGGCATCGGCCAGCCCGGCCAGGCCATCGACGACCAAGCGGTCAAGGGGGCCGCTGGCTTCTCCGGAGCCGACCAGGTCCTCGATGACCTGCCGCGCGGGCTCGGCACGCTCCTGGCCCGCGGCTACCGGGGCGGCCACCAGATCTCCGGCGGCCAGTGGCAGCGCATCGGAATCGCCCGCGCCAAGTACCGGCGGGCCGAGATCCTGATCGTGGACGAACCCACCAGCGCCTTGGACGCCGTCGCGGAGCAGCGGGTCTTCGACCAGATCAGGGCGCTGGCCGCGACCACCGGCCAGACGATCGTGCTCATCACCCACCGCCTGCACTCTGTGCGCCACGCGGACCTTATCCACGTCCTCAAGGACGGCCGGGTCGCCGAGTCGGGCACCTTCGAGGAACTGATGGACACAACCACGGGCACCGGGGACTTCCGCGACGCCTACCTCGTCCAGGCCGCCGCCTTCGACGCCTCCGTCCCGGTCCAGCCCACCAGCAACCACGACGCCCTGGCCACAAAGGACCGCCCGTGAGCACGGACACGCAGCGGCTCAACGGCCGCGTGCTCCTATCGGGGGTGTCCCGGTGAGCGCGAAGTCCGAGGTCAAGGCCGTGGCAGGCGTCCTGCCGCGCTGCTACGGGATCGTCCCCGCCTCGGTGGTCGACGGCCCGCGGGGTACAGCGACGCGCAACTACCTGGCCGAGGACCAAAACGGCGGGCGCTGGTTCGTCAAGACCTATCCCCCGGACACAGACCTCCAGGGAGAGCAGGAGGCGCTGCAGCTGGGCGAGTTCGCACGCACCAGCGGGGTTCCGGTGCCGGCGGTGCGACGGTCAGCGGCCGGCGAGCTCATCGTGGCCGCCGAAGGTATGGCGCTGTCCGTCGCCGAGTACGTCCACGGCACGAACACCGCCGAAGGCGGGCTGCACGGCCGCAGCTGGGCAGCGGTCGGAAAAGCTGTGGGTCAACTGCACCAGGCCCTGGCCGAGCATCCAGTCGGGCCCCCACGACCGGTTCCGGCGACCGAGGTCTGCGACGTCGAGCGGGCCCGTCGGCGTCTGGAGCAGCTCCTCGTGCGGTACGAGAGCGGCACCGTCAGCGGGGGGTTCGCCGCGTGGGCGCGGCAGGCCGCAGGACAGCGTTTCGCCGCCCTGCCCCGCGTCGCAGCCATGCTCAGAGGCCTTCCGCCGACGTTGACGGCACAGATCGTCCACGGGGATCTGGCCTCCCCCAACGTTCTGCTGCGTGAGCAGGAGGTGGCGGCCGTGATCGACTTCCGTCCGCCCCGTCATCGCAGTGCCGCATGGGAACTGGGCCGGATCGTCCTCGATCCCCGCACAGTACTTGCGGTCCCCAACTGGCCTGCCGGCCTGGTTGAGGCGGTCGCGGCCTACCGAGAGGCGAACCCCGGGCTCCCGGTGGAGGACCTGCTCTCCGTGCCCAGGGTGGCCGCCGGGTACATGGCCTGCTCGGCTTACCCGCTGTCCGAACCCGTCGACAATCCGGCCGCGGTCACCCAGGAGCTCGAAAGGTACGGGCGGGCCCGGCATGCAGCCGTGGAGATGCTCACCGAGCGTCTGAACGAGGCCGAGGAGGTGCTCCGTGACCGCCTCACCTGACTCCGCCACGGAGCCCGCGTCTCTGTGGCGGCACCGCGACTTCCGGCGCTACCTGACGGGGCAGACCGCGAGCGTGGCCGGCAGCTCCATCACCTCGATGGCGCTCCCCGTGCTGGCCGTACTCGAGTTGGACGCCACCACCGGCCAAGTCGCCTGGTTGGCGTTCCTGGGACAGCTCCCGCCCGCGCTGCTCGCGCTGCACGCCGGGGCGCTCGCCGACCGGCACTCCAAGCGCCGCCAGATGATCACCGGTGACCTGGTGAGCGCTGCCGCCCTGGCGACCGTGCCACTGGCAGCGGCCTTCGGCGTGCTGACCTTGACGCAGCTCATGGTCGTCGCCGCGGTCCAGGGTGCCGCTGGCGTGTTGCACGATGCGGCGGCGATCAGCCTGCTCCCGAAGCTGGTCGAGAAGTCCTTGATCCAGCGGAGCAACAGCCGGATCGGGAGCCTGTTCGCGATCGCCGCGACCGGCGGCAGCAACGCTGGCGCAGCACTGACCGCGCTGCTCGGCCCTGCCCGCGCCCTGCTCGGCGACGTCGCCTCCTACCTTCTGAGCGCCTGGTGCACAGCCCGCATCCAGACCCGCGAGACCAGCCCGGCCAGGTCTGAGAAGCGCCGGCTGCGGACGGAGATCGCCGAGGGCCTGCGGTACGTACATGCCGACGACCGGCTGAGCGTGCTGACCTGGGTCAACGCCACCACCTCGCTGGCCTTGGCGGTTCTCAACACGTTGTGGGCGCTGTACCTTCTGCGGGTTCTGGAGATGAGCGCGACCACCTTCGGCATTGTCCTGGGGGTCGGCGCGCTGGGGGCGGCGGTCGGCGCTTTGACGGCTCCGGCCCTCGCACGACGATGCGGGCCCGGGCCGATGATGCTCGGCGCGCTCGCCCTCACCCCGCTCACCCAGCTCCCGCTGCTGTTGGGCGCCCCGGGTCTCGGCTGGGAGATCACCATCGGGGCGGCCCTCTTCCTGCAGTTGGCTTGCGCCGGAGCGGCGGGCACCACCCAGCGGTCCATCCGGCAGATCATCACGGAGTACCGCATGCAGGCCCGGATGCAGGCCGTGAGCACGTGCCTGACTTCCGGCGCCCGGCCCTTAGGAGCGCTATTGGCCGGCGGCCTGGGCACCTTGGCCGGAGTACGACCCGCACTCGTCGTCGGCACCTGCCTGCTCGTCGTACCGCTCGTGGTCCTGGCGCTCTCGCCGTTGCGCGCTCTTCGGCACATGCCCGACCCTCCACCCGAGCCGGATGATCAGAGCGACGCCGCGGGACAACCGCGGCCGACGCCCTTCACGACTGTGCCCGCCCCGGGCCGACACCTGCTGACGCGCGCCAGGAGGGCTCGTTGGAGGGAGGTGCGCCGTGACGCAACTCAATGACAGCACGGAGGCCAACCCTGCTGCCTCCTCAACTCCTGAACTGAGCACCGCCACTCCGGGCACAGGCTCCGTGCTCCCTGCCGCCGATCCGGAACCCGCAGCACCGCGGGCAGCGATGGTCAACCGCTCACGGGAGGCCGCAGGTCTGGTTGGCGACGCGCGGCGGGGACCCGCCACTGGGAGGTCACCGAGACCTAGGCCCGTGACTGCCCCTTCAGCCATACCGTCTTCGTCCGCGTCCCGGAACTGCGAGGTCACCTTGCCGCCCACCCGCTCACATATCGAGCGCCTCATCGCCGCCTACCTGGAGCGGCACCCGACCGAAGCTCTGCTGCTGGCACCCCTGTTGCAGGCGCTGAACGACGGCAGCGAGCCCACGAGCCGCTCCAGCCTGCCTGGACACGTGACGTGCAGCGCGGTCGTGGTCGACCGCCACCGCCGCGTCCTCCACATCCGTCACAACGCCACCGGCAAGCTGCTGGCACCGGGCGGACACGTCGAGGCCGGAGACCGGACGCTTCTGGAAGCGGCACTGCGCGAGGTCCACGAGGAGGCCGGCATCCCGCCCGGCGCCCTATGTACCACCGCCGACTACGGCCCGCTTGCCTTCGACATCGACGTCCACGACATCGACGCCAATCCGTCCAAGGGCGAAGGCGCCCACCAGCACTACGACTTCCGCTTCGTACTCATGCTCGTCGACGACGACGTGGAGATCTCGGTGCAGCCCGAGGAGGTCTCGGCCGCCGAGTGGCTCCCCTTCGACCACGTCACATCCCCAACCCTGCGGACGAAGCTCTGCGCCTCCGGGATCGACGGCCGCATCGAGCCTGTCAACGCCTCGGCCTTGATCCACGACGGACACGGCCGCTACCTGCTCCACCTGCGCGATGACCTGCCCGGCATCTGGGAACCGGGAGCCTGGTCCCTGCTCGGCGGAGGCCGCGAGCCGGGCGACACCTCGCTCGAAGACACCGTCCGCCGTGAACTGCGTGAGGAGGCTGGGCTCGAGCCGGCCACCCTGGAGCCCTTCGCCGTCGAGCTCGCCACCGGCACCGACGGACTGACCGTACCGATCCAGATCTTTACCGCCCGGTGGAACGGCGACCCGGCAGGCATTTCCCTCACCGAGGGCGTGATGCTCGCCTGGTTCCACCCCGACGCCATGCCCCGCCTACGGCTGAGCCCCTCCACCCTTGACCTGGTGCGCCAGCACGCCGCCGTACACGCCGAGCCCCCCTCGCCAGTGGTGCCTCGGCCGGGGTCAATCGGGGCGGATGGGCCGAAGGCCGGCAGTACCAGCGTTCCGCACATCGTCGGCGTCCACCTCTATCTGGAGCGCGACGGCCAGGTGCTGCTCGGCCTGCGGCACCCCGACTCCGCGTACGCCGGCGGCACCCATCACTTCCTCGCCGGGCACTGCGAGCAGGAATCCGCCGTGGCCTGCCTGGTTAGGGAGGCGAAGGAGGAGGCCGGCCTGCTCATCGATCCGCAGGACATCGAGCTGGCGCACGTGGTGCACATGGTGGATGAGCCCGGTGCGCAGCCCCGGATCGGGTTCGTCTTCCGCGCACGGCGGTGGACGGGGACGCCGGAGGTCCTGGAGCCGGACCGGTGCGTCTCCTGGGGCTGGTGGCCCGCCGACGCCCTCCCCGAACCGATCGTCCCCTACACCCGGGCCGCGATCGAAGGAATCCGAGTCGGCCGCCCCTACACCGAACTCGGCTGGGCCTGACCACCCCGCCCCGCGCCTGCCGTTGCTCACCACACGTAAGGAGTCGTACGTGGCCGATCCCACCGTGCCGTCCGCACGTACCGAGGCGTCCCCCGACAAGAGAGCGGAGGCCGCCCGGGCGGAGATGGTCGCCGGGCTGGAAGCCGCCGGCCACCTCCAGCAGGGCCCGGTCCGGGATGCCTTCCTGACTGTGCGGCGGGAGTTGCTGATGCCGCAGGCGTACGTGCGGCGCAGCAAACCGGACGAGACCCCGCCTCGCTGGGACCTGCTCGACTGGGGCGTGCCCGCGGACCAAGGGGAGCTGCTCGGGCTGCTGTACGGCGGGGAGAGTGTGCTGGTCCAGCACGACGGCGAGCCGATTCTGGGTCGGGTGCCGGGCCCGCGTTCGGGCGGGTCGATGACGGCGATGTCCAGCACGGTCGGCATGACCGTCGCCCGCCTCCAGCACCTCGACCTGCGGCCGGGCCAGCGGGTCCTGGACATCGGGACCGGCGCCGGGGTAACCGCGGCCGTCGCGTGCCTGATCGCGGGGGATGCCGGGGTGGTCACCGTGGACCGGGACGCGCACGTCACCGCCGCCGCCCGCGAGCGGCTGGCTGTGCTCGGTCATCGGCCGACGGTCGTAACGGGGGACGGTCAGGACGGCTGGCTCCCGGGGGCCGACTACGACCGGATCTTCGTGTCCTACGCCGTCACCCGGGTGCCGGAGGCCTGGCCGCAGCAGCTGGCCGCCGGCGGGCTCGCGCTGGCGAGCCTGTCGACGTCCTCGCCGTCCTGGCCGGGCCTGGCCGTCATCACCAAGACCGCGACCGGGCGAACGCAGGCCCGCCTGGAGGCGGTGAAGCTCGGGCACCGTGCCGGCCACGGCTGGAGTCAGATCTTCCTCAACACCCGTTTCCGGGAACGGATCGATGCCGCGGACGGCGGCAGCACCCGCACCACCCGCAAGGGTCCGCCGTCGGACGAGGCGCGGGGAATGTGGCTGGCCCTGGACCACCTGCATCCCGGCCTCGTGCGGTACTGGACCGCCGACCACCTGGTCATCGGGGCGCCCGACTGCGGCTCCTGGGTCACCGCCCGCCCCGACGGCACCGGGCGGTGGACAGTCACGGTCTGCGGGCCCCGCGATATCTGGGCGGAGATCCAGGACACCGCTACCCGCTGGCGGGCAGCCGGATCCCCTTCCTCCTACCGGCTCCACCTCGAACCGGACGGAACCCAGTGGGCCGGTGCCGGAACCGGGCCGGCGGAGTTGCCCTGGCCGCTGCCCACCCCGACTCCGGAGACGACCGTGCCGTCGCAAGCCCCCAAACCCAACCTGTCACCGAAGGAGACGAGCCAATGACCTCGCCCACTCCCGCTGTAACCACGCCGCGGTCCGGCGGCTGCCTGTGCGGCAAGATCCAGTTCACGGTCGCCGGAGAGCCGGACTACCCCCACACCTGCAGTTGTCCGCACTGCCAGAGGCTGTCGGGGGCACCGATGATGTCGTGGGTGTCCTTCCCGCTGGACGGCCTGGCATGGTGCGGCGGCGAGCCGTCGTGGCACTACACGTGGCCAGACTCCCGGCGCGGCTTCTGCCCGAGCTGCGGCAGCCACGTCTGCGCCCTCGACGACGGGGCCACCAGCATCGCGGTCACACTCTCCGCGCTGGGCAACCCGCCCGACCTGGTTCCGGTCAACCAGAGCTTCCGCGAGACCGCCGTGCCCTGGCTGCCCCAGGTCCCCGACGCCCGCGACCGCCCCCACAGCTGAACGCCACAGCCCTGAGACACCGTTCACGCCCGCACCACACGATCGGAGACACGTGACCCTGTTCGACACGCTCGACTACCACTACGCCCGCTACCGCCCCAGGCTGCCCGACAAGGTCGTCCAGCTTCTGGTCCAGGAACTGGTGGGGGTGAATGCGCCCACGCTGCTGGACCTCGGCGCCGGCACCGGGCAGGTCGCCCTGTCCATGCTCCCCGCCCTGCCTCCCACGGCCCACCTGAACCTCGTGGACCAGAACCAGGGCATGCTCCGCGCCGCGCTCGACGAGCTCCAACCGCACCTGGGCGGGCGCACCGCCACGGTGCACGTCATCCCGGCAGAAGAGTTCGCCCCCGCCCAGCCCGCGTACCAGGCCGATCTGATCACCTGCTGCCGGGCCTTCCACTGGATGGACCGCCCCGCGGTGCTGGCCATGGCCGGTCGGGTGGCGGCGCCGCAGGCCGCCGTCGCGGTCATGGGGGACGGCAGCCTGTGGACCCACCCGGCCGAGTGGACGGCCGCGCTCACGGGCCTGATCCAGTCCCACCTCGGAGAGGACCGCCGCGCCGGCACGACCGGCGCCTACCGCGAGCCCGGCCGCCGCTACGAAGACGACCTTGCCGAGTCCGCGTTCAGCGACATCACCGAGCACCGCATCCCCTTCACCCGCGCCTGGACTCCCCCCGGTGTCCTCGGCTATCTGCGATCCACCAGCTTCGCCCGGCCCGACCTCTTCGCCGACCACAGCGGATTCGAGGAACAGGCCGCGGCCCTCCTCGCCCAGCACGTCCAGGACGGAGTCCTACACGAGGACGGCGTGTTCACCGTGCTGCTCGCCCGCCGCCCCGGGGCATCGCGGTGAGCGGCGGGGCCCGGCATACGGTGCCGGTCGACGTCCACCTCATCCTGCGCCGCGACGGCGAAAGCGGCCCGGAGGTGCTGCTGTCCCGCCGCGCCGGACCTGTGTACGCGTCGGGTCTGTGGCATCTCCCGTCCGGGCACCTCGACCCCGACGAGGACATGGTCGAGGCAGTCATTCGGGAGGCCCGCGAGGAAGCAGGCGTCGTCATCGCGATGGAGGACGTGACTGCGGCCGTCACCGTCCACCACCGCCCACCGACGGGATCCCGTTCCCGTCTCGGTGTCTTCTTCGAAGTACGCCATTGGTCGGGTCGGCCCCAGATCATGGAGCCGGACCGCTGCGACGGCATGGACTGGTACCCGCTGGACGCCCTGCCCGGGCCGATGGTGGCGTACTGCCGGGCCGGCCTGGACGCCTACCTCGCCGGCCTGCCCGCCGCCGTGCACTTCCAACAGCCGGGCGACGCCATCGAGTACGACCAGGGCGGCCCCGACCGCACCCGCCTCCTGGCCGGACCCCTGACTGGCCGGGTGGAGCTGCCGTACCAGCTGCGGGTGTTCGCCGAGCAGGCCATCGGCAGGATCGCGCAGGCGACCGAGGTGTCCTGGGTCCACACCGGCAGCCGGGTGTGGCGGCTCACCGGACCCGGGGGCGGCACCTGGTACCTGAAACGGCACCGCGGGCCGAAGTTCCATGACCGGGAAGTGGCCGCGTACCGGTCATGGGTGTCGGCGCTCGGGCCGCGGGCTCCCCGTCTCGTCGCGGCCGACACCGAGGCGCAGGCCGTCGTTGTCACCGCACTGGCCGGGCGCCCGCTGCACGGCATGGTCCTCGACGCCGCCGGCGAGGCGCGCATCCAGCACGCTCTGGGCCGGCTCACCAGCGCCCTCCACCGCAGCGCACCCGAGCGGTCTGCCGAATCCGCAACGGCCGCCGACAAGATCAAGCGCCATCTGGAGGGGGCGCGACCGTACCTGGTCGACGAGGACGAGGACCTGGTCCTCGCCCTGGCCCGCGCCTACGCAGACCTTCCGCAGCCCGTGCTCGTGCCCACCCACGGGGACCTGCAGTACCGCAACGTCCTGGTCACCGACGAAGGCGAACCCCAGCTGTTCGACTTCGAACGGTCCGAGTACAACACCGCAACCCGGGACCTGGTGCGCCTGAGCGACACCTGGACCGGCCGTCCGGACCTCCGCGCCGCCTTCCTCGACGGCTACGGCAGACCGCTCACCCCCACCGAAGAGCTCCGCCTGGACTGCGAGGCCGCCTTCGACGCCGTCTCCGGCATCGCCTACGGAACCAGCCACGACGACCCCGAGGTGACCGAACGCGGCCACCGCACCCTGCGCCGACTCCACGCCACCCAGCACCCTTAACCCGTGGGCCCCCCGCCCCCTCCGAGGAAGGAACCCCCTTGCCCGAACCCCGCCTTGCCACCCCTCCCGACGCCGCGGAGATCGCCCGCCTGCGCTCCGAGAACATCCTCAGCGAACCCCTCGACGAAGCCTGGCTCACCACGTGCACCGAACAGCTCGCCTTACGCCTCCAAGCCGGCGGTGACGCCCGCGCGTACGTCGTCGACTCCCCCACCGGCGGACTCGCCACCTGCGCCCTCGGCCTGGTCCACGCAGTCCTGCCAGCCCCGAAGTACCCCAAGGGACTGGCCGTGCGGATCCACGCGGTCGCCACCGACCCCGCCCACCGGCGCAACGGCTACGCCAAGGCCGCTCTCGCCAAGCTCCTCGACCACCTAGAGCGCGACGGCGTCACCCTCTACGAGCTGTACGCCAGCTCCGGGTCCGCCCCGCTCTATGAGGGGCTCGGCTTCGCGGCCGACTCGGCGCTAATGCGCATGACCCGCTTCCCCGCCTCCGCCGAGGGGAGCGGATCGTGAGCAAGAAGTGGCTCCCGCCGGAGGAGTTCGCCGCAACCCTGCCGAAGGCCACGATTTTCGGGGCCGTGTTCTTCACCGACGAAGACGACAGGCCCGTCCAATTGCGCGCCACCTACTCCAGCGTCCACCCGTGGCAGTGGCCGGGCGGCGTCGCCGAGGCCGGCGAGCGCCCGTGGGAGACCGCCGTGCGTGAGTGCCGGGAGGAGACCGGAATCCACGTGTCGGGACCGCCGAAGCTCCTGGCCTCGGTGTTCGGGCTTCCGGGTAAGGACTGGCCGTTGGCCACGGTTGGGTTCGTGTTCGATGGCGGCCGACTCTCGCCCGGGCAGATTGCCGGGATTGTGCTGGACCCGGAGGAGCACGACCAGGTGCGTGCCCTGAGCGTGCCCGAGTGGCGGGAGCTGATGCCGGGACGCGACCACGCACGACTCGAGGCTGTTGTGGTCGCCCGCAGCACCGGGATGCCGGCGTACTTCGACGCCTGGGACTGGGAGGTCTGAATGAGCATCGTCTTGATGTCGGACCCGCGGGTCGCCGCGATCCCGGTAGCGGAGAACGGCGAGCCCCTCACCAATGTCCGCGCCGTCGGCGGAGAGCTCCTCCTCGATGACCGCCGCTCCGATCCGGCGTACGCTTTCGCGCACCTCCGCTCCGGTGTCCTCGACCGACTGCTCCACGCCCAGTCGCTCCTGCCCGACGGCCTGCGCCTGCTCGTCATCGAGGGGTTCCGGCCTCCAGCGCTCCAGCAGCGGTACTTCGAGGAATACGCGGCCGAGCTGCGCGCCGCCAACACGGACTGGAGTGCAAAGGAGCTGAGGACGCAGGCGAGCCGGTACGTGTCACCGCCGGAGATCGCCCCGCACAGCGCCGGCGCTGCCGTCGACCTGACCCTCGTCAACGCGGACGGCACCGAGCTGGACATGGGCACCCGGGTCAACGCCAGCCCGGAAGAGAGCGCGGGCGGCTGCTACACGCTCGCCGACGGCCTCTCCCACCAGGCTCGGCTGCACCGCGCCACCCTGAGCCGTGCGCTCACGGACGCAGGGCTCGTCAACTACCCGACCGAGTGGTGGCACTGGTCCTTCGGCGACCGCTACTGGGCCCTGATGACCGGCAAGCCGGAAGCCCTCTACGGCCCCGCCTCCCAGCCCCCGCCGATCGTTCCTGAGCAACCCGACCAATAGGGAGCACGCACCGCATGAGCACCACGCACACCGCGCTGGACTGGCACGCCCACTATGAGGCCGGCCGCAACTTCCGCCCGCTGACCGACACCGAGAAGGCCGTCCTCACCGAACACCTGACCCTGCCGGAGAACATCCAGGAGGCCCAGGCATTGGACGTGGGCTGCGGCACCGGAGAACTGGCCGCCTACCTCGCCTCCCTCGGCTACGCAGTGGACGCCGTCGACTACGCCGACAGCGCGATCTCCCGGGCCCGCGAGGAGCGCCAGGACGCCGAGGGTGTGCGCTGGTTGCAGCTGGACATCGAGCGCGGCGACCCCGCCGAGCTGCACGGGGACGGCTACGACCTGATCACTCTGCGTCTCGCGTACCCGTTCTTCCGCGACCGCAGCCGCGTCCTGCACTCCCTCGGCGAGCGACTGCGCAAGGGCGGCGCGATCGTGGTCATCACGCCCGTCACCGAGCACACCCCCACCGAGCGGCGGGACATCGCTCTCGACGAGGACGAGATCGGCCTGCTGACCGCGGGCTGGCAGAAGGTCACCCGCCTGGAAGCGGACGAGTTCGCCGTCCTCGTCCTGCGCGGCCCCTGCCACCGGGACACCACCGCGGTCGAGAAGGGCCGGCCCACCGGTCATGCCCTGATCGGCGCCCTCGCAGTCGTCACCGACGAGGCGGGCAGGGTTCTCCTCGGCCGGTCCACCCGGGGCATGTGGGAGCTGCCTGGCGGCAAGACCATCGGGGCGGAGGATCTCGCGAGCGCGGCGGTACGAGAGTTGACCGAAGAGACCGGCCTGACCACGTCGGCTGACGACGCGTACGTGGTGACGATGCTCGTCGACGACAGCCACGGCGTGCCCCGGCTCACCGCGGTCGTCCGGATCACCACCTGGTCGGGGACCCTCACCAACCGCGAGCCGAAGCTCTTCGAGCGGTGGGAGTTCCACGACCTGCACGCGCTGGCCTGCGCCGGTGCCATCTTCACGCCGGCCGCCCAGGCCCTGGACGCCATCTGGCCCGGCGTCGTTCCCGGCCTGCCGCCGCACCACGCCTACCCGCTCGCCGTCGAGCAGCAGCCGGTACCGGGCGAGCCGGCCGAAGCCGTACGCCTGCGCCAGAAGATGGCCGACGCGGTCATCGCCGGCGGCTGGGCACCGTCGACGGCGGTGCAAGAAGCGCTGCGCGCGGTGCCCCGGCACCGGTACGCACCGGAGACGAACCTGGGGACCGCGTACGACGACGACTTGGCCGTCGTCACCCGCCGCGACGAGACCGGGCGGGCAACGAGCTCGGTATCCGCGGCCTGGCTCCAGGCCGACATGATCGAAAGCCTCCAGCTGCGGCCCGGCGCCATCGTCCATGAGGCCGGGTCAGGCGGCTACAACGCCGAGCTGATCGCGGCGGTCACAGGCCCGGACGGCCGGGTGGTCACCGGCGACATCGACCCGTACGTCGTCCACCGCACCCGCCGGTTCACCTCGGAGGGAGGCAGCGGCCGCGTGATTGCCTACCACGGCGACGCGGCCCTGGGCGCGCCCGCCCACCTCGTCCCCCGGGGCGGGTTCGCCGCAAGCGCGGTCACCTACAACGTGTGGGACATCGCCCCGGCCTGGCGCGAGCAGCTCGCCGAGGGCGGACGCCTGGTCCTGCCGCTGGAGATCGGCGGCTACACGCGGGCTATCGCTTTCGAGCGGCGCAGTGACGTCCTGCACGCACGCAAGTTCACCCATTGCGGGTTCGTCCCCGCCCAGGGCCGGCACACCCGGATCACGCCAGCCGTCGACCTCCTCGACGGCGAGCTGACGATCCGGTTCGAGGACGGTGAACCCCGCGACGTCGAAGGGCTGGGCGAGGCATTGCGGGGGCCCCGCCACGAAGCGGCCACCGGGGTCACGATGGGGTCCGGCTTTTACTTCGGCTCGCTGCAGCTGTACGCCGCCACGACCCTGCAGGGCTTCTGCCGCTTGGCCGCTCACGCGGAGAACGGCACCGGCGTGACGCTGATCGCAAAGGGGAGCGACGCGCCGGCGATTCTCGGTGACGCTTCCCTGGCCTACCTCGTCCACGTGCAGATCCGGCACGGTGACGACCCGGCCGAACGGGAATGGGAATGGTTCGTGCACGCCTTCGGCAACTCGGGCCCGCAGCTGGCCGAGCAGCTGGTGGCCACGGTCCGCGCCTGGGACCGCGACGTGCGCGGCGGCGCCGACCCCGACCTCTCCGTATACCCGGCCGACACCCCCGATCGCCTGCTGCCCCCGGGAGACGTGCTCGACAAGGCGTGCTCGCGCCTGGTGTTCCAGTGGCCGGGCCGTGACGCCCGCCTCCCGGGCCCCGTTGAGCGGGGCAAGGCTGCCGTGACCAGCGAGGGCGCGTGATCGTCGGGCTGAATGGGCCGTTCGGTGGGGGGAAAGAGCAGCCTGGCCGCGAGTTCCGCTGCGCACTGGACGGCGCTGTGATTGCCGACCCCGGGGCGATCGGTGATGTGCTGCGCCGTGCGCTGACCGACCACTCCGGGCGTACCCGGGATTACCAGCACCTGCTGGCCTGGCGGGAGATGACGGGCGCCTGCGTCACCGGCCTCGCCCGGCAGACCCGCGGTCCTGTCATCGTGCCTATGACGCTGCTCAACCGCACCTACGTCGACGAGCTCTTCGCCCTACTCCGCCAGTCCGGAACCGGCTTCCATCACGTTGTCCTGCACGCGGCCCCGGAAGTCCTCCAGGCACGGATCGCGGTCGGCTCGGAGTACCCGGGGAAACGCGAGCGCAGCGAAGCGGTGCGGCCCACCGCCCCAGGCGCCCCGCCGACGCTTCGCAGCCGCCGCTGGCTGGATGCACGCCGCCGGCCGTCATCGACACCAGCGCTCTGACAGCGGACGCGGTCCCGAAGGCCGCGCTCACCCCTCTCCTGCCCGCCCGCCCCGTAACCGCCGATGGAGTCCGACCCTGATGACCAGCGCCACCGACCTCACCACCGTCCGGCTGGGTACCCGGCCCAGCCCCATGGCTCTGGAACAGACCGGGCGCTTCGCCGACGCCTTCCGGGCCCGCTATCCGCAGGCGTTCCTCGACATCGTCAAGATCACCTCGGACGGCGATCGGCACCGCGGTCCACTCTCGGCGATCGGCGGCAAGGGGGCCTTCACCCGCAACGCGGACCGGTACCTCCTCGACGGACGTGTCCACGCCACGATCGCATGCGCCAAGGACGTGCCTGGTCCGCACGACCGCTCCCCCGGCATCCTAATCGCCGCCGTCCTCCCCCGCGAAGACACCCGCGACGCCCTCGTCCTCCCCACCGGCCATCCCGTGACCACGCTCGCCGACCTGCCGCCCGGCACCCGGGTCGGGACCAGTGCACCCCGCCGGTCGGCCCTCCTCAAAGCCCTCCACCCGACGCTCGTACAGGTACCGATCCGCGGCAACGCCGACAGCCGGCTTCGCGCCCTCGACGAGGGAACCCTCGGCGCGGACGTGATGATCGCCGCTCTGGCCGGCCTGCGCCGCCTCGGCCAGGAGCACCGGGCCTCCGAGATCCTCGACCCCGCCGTGTGGCTGCCCGCGGCCGGCGCAGGAACCGTGATCGTCGAACACCGGGCCGACGACCCCGCCACCGCGGAGCTGCTTGCTCCCCTCACCCATGCCCCCACCCGAATCCTGCTCGACGCCGAGCGGGCCACACTCGCCACTCTGCACGGCGGGTGCCTGACCGCCGCCTCTGCCCACGCCACGTTCGACACGGCCTCGGGAGTCGTCACCGTGCACGCGGCCGTACTCGACCCGGCCGGCGGCGCCCCCCTGCGCGCCTGCGCGTCCGGCCCCGCGACGTCAGCCCCTGCTGTCGGGCAGGACGCAGGCCAACAACTGCTGCGCGCCGGGGCGGCACGTCTGCTCGGACGGCCCGCATGACCGAACCGGAAGCCCAGCAGGCAGTACTCGCGCCGCCGACCGAGAAGTCCGACTGGCAGCGGATGCGGCGGGCGCACAAGCAGGCCGCCCGGGCCTTCTCTGTGATGGCGTCCGGGCCGGAGGCGTGGGGATGGCAGGGCCGCCGCGCCGACCGGTGGTGGCTGCGTGTGGTCAGCGCCCCCGCCGACAAGCGCGGCGGCCGCCTCTGGGACCGCACCGCGGCCGCAGACGCAGCCCTACCTCGGTCCGTTCCCCGGCCCCGCCTGTACGACGTGACCGAGTGGACGCACGGCACCACCGCGTATCGAGCCGAGCTGTCCGAATACATCGCCCAGCCCGCTCTCCAAGCCGGCGGCCCCGACGTTCCGGGGACGTACGCACTTGGCGGTGGCTACAGTCGGCTCAGCCACTGATCACGAGGGGGACCTATGGACATCAGGTTCGAAGTAGAGCGGCTGACCAGCATCGCGCGGGACCGGCATGTCGAGGCCGAGGAGCACGTGCAGCGGGCCGCCAAGGACGGCGACATGTACACCCCGTTCATGCTGGAACAAGTCGTCAGAACCCAGCTCTACTTCGCGTTGTGGGAGCGCACCCGCCACTACATCAGCGAAGGCACCGAGGCTCCCTTCGTTATCGGTGACGACCGCCTTACCGACACCGACGATCCGAGGATCGCGCTGCAGAGTCTCCTCGCCCACGTCAACCAGCCCACCCCCTACCGAGGCAAGGCGTTCCCAATGGACGAGGCATTCCACGTCTTGGAGACGCAGGAGTTCAAACTGTGGCGGGAAGCGTGCGGCAACCTACTCACCAAGACGAACGAGGAACGACCGATGGGCAGCCCCGGCTGACCCGCCAGCCCTGGAGAGAACGGGGACCTGCTCATGCCCAAACCGTGCATGCTCGCGGTCTACGCCCACCCCGACGATGAAGCTCTCGTGGCCGGAGGAGTCCTCGCCCAGCACGCCGCGGCCGGAGCCCGCACGGCTGTCGTGACGGCCACGTGGGCACCCAGCAGCCATCGCGCCGCCGAACTCGCCCACGCCGTCGACCTCCTCGGTGCCGAGGAACCCCGCATGCTCGGATACGCCGACCACTGGGCCCCCGAGTCCGCCCCCGGGCAGCCACGGTTCTGCGACGCCCCACTCGAGGAAACCGTGGAACGCGTCGTCGCACATGTACGCGACTTCCGGCCGGACATCATCGTCACCCACGATGCACACGGATCCTCCGGGCACCCCGATCACATCCACACCCACCGCGTAACCCTCCTTGCCGCACATGCAGCTGGGCTGCCCGGTGTCTTCCCCCAGGCCGGCCCCCCGTGGCAATCCGGGGCCCTGTACTTCTCCGCGCACCCGCAGTCGCCGAGCCTCGGTCTGGCAGGACTCCTCGCCAGCGTCGGCAAGCGGGTATACACGGTCCCAGACGAGATGATCACCGCCACAGTGGACGTCCGCCCCTGGCTGGACCGGAAGTGGGCCGCGATCCAGGCTCACCGGTCTGAAGCCGCTCGGGACCGCTCGCTCCCGGGGCTGCTGACCGGGTTGCCGACACAGGACAGGGAGCAGGTCCTGGGAACAGAATGGTTCATCCGCCACGACGTGCGCTCCACGTACAACGGCTTTAGCGAACTGGCATGCTGAACGATTCCGTTCAGTTCCGCGGCAGCACACCTCACGATTACGGCATCCCCGCGCCTTGCTTCCCCACCCATCGGTAGGCGCGGACCGGAAGGAACAGCGCATGGCCATCATCAAGCGCAGCGCCCGGGCCATCCTGCTCGATGGCGAAGACCTCGTGCTCATCAAACGAACAAGACCCGGCCAGGACCCGTACTGGGTGACAGTCGGCGGCGGAGTCGAGGAGGATGACGCTTCCCTCGAGGGTGCGCTACACCGCGAGGTTTTCGAGGAGATCGGCGGGAGGTTGGGCAGGACTGAATTGGTCTATCTGATCAGCACACCGACTGAAGGCGGGGTGGCCGTCCAGCACATCTTCGCTGCGCGCCTTGAAGACATGGACATCACCGCACGGACCGGCACCGAGTTCACCAAGCCTGACCGCGGCCAGTACGACATCGTCCGAATTCCCTTCACGGCAGATGCCATTCGGCAGATCGTTCTGATGCCTCCACAGCTCCGCGACTTCACAGCCGAAAACGTCGAGGCCATCAACGCTCTACTCGAGACTCAGCTCCGCACGCCCGATCGCGATTGACCCTCCTGGCTCAACGAATCGACCTGTTCGTCTTTCAGCTGCGTGGCAGAGCGTGCGGCTGGACAGCCGTCTACCACCATCAGTACGTGCGGTCGGTCATGGGTTCGAGGCAGACGGGCCCGCTGGCGGAACTGGTGCCAGGAAGGGCCCGCAAGGCAGAGCGGATGTCAGGGTAGAGGTGGAGGTCTGACGCGTCGTGATAGTCCATCGACGTGACGTCGGTGGGGTCGTGGGCATCCTGCTCGAAGGTGGCGAGTGTCTGCCGAAATCCAGGGGCAGGGCCACGAGGTGGACGAGGTGCAGTCGGGGCAGTGGCTGACTGGTGCCAGGGCGGTTGCTGATCTGGTCCTGGACCCAACGGAGCTGGGGCGAGTCGGGCACCTGGCCAAGGTCGAGATCGAGTTCCTCGCGCAGTTCCCGGGCGAGAACTGCGGGGATGGGCTCTATGTCCTGAACGAGGCCACCTGGGACGGAGTATTGGTCGCCATCGGGTCGGCGGCGGATCAGGCAGATCTGGATCCCCGTCGAGAATGACAGCGCTGGTACGCAAGGGGCTGCGGGGGGGCGACGGGCGCTGTCACGCGACACTGATGCCGTGGGCGCGGGCGGCGGCGGTGTTGGCGGCAAGCCACCCGGCCGTGTTGCCGCAGTCGTGGTACGCGCCGGCGACGGGGTGGATGAGAACGTCGTGATCGCGGGCGTATGCGGCGATGGCGTCGGTGGCCTGGTACTCGCCGTTGCCGGTGGAAGGCTGGAGCTTCTCGAAGTAGGAGACGGCTTCGCCGGAGAGCAGGGTGCGAGAGATGTTGATGTAGGCCGTCGACTGGGCGTAGTTGGTGGGCTTCTCGGCGATGGAGTCGAGGACTTGATGGCCTGTCGTCATGGTGCGGGGGGTGAGGATGCCGTAGCGGTGGGCGGCGTCGCCGGGGACAGTGGCGGCGGCGATGGCGCCGGGGGTGCCGGCCGCAGTGCGGGCGGCGGTGAGGTCGGCGAGGTCGTGGCCGCCATCGGCGCGGAGGAGAAGGTCGTCGCCAGCGAGAAGGAGGAAGTCGTCGCCGTTGATGAAGTCGGCGGCGAGCATGACGGGGAGAGCGGTTCCGTAGCGGCTGTCGCGGGGCTGTTCGATGAAGACGAAGTCGGACTGGGCGTGTAGGTGCGCGATCGGGGCGTACTTGTCGGCTTGGCCGCGGGCGGTGAAGAAGTCGCGTAGGCCGGTGTCTTCGTCTTGGAGATGGGGAAGAAGCGGGTGCCCATTCCGGCGACGGCGATGACGGCCTTCACACATGACCCTTCGACGGGCGGCCGGCCGCATGCGGTCGGGCCGGTCTGCGGGGAGCAAGGCGGCCCAGTGTACGCATCCGGCAGCCTGGTTTCGTGAAGGCGCTGGCGGTGATCACCGAGCATCCCATGACGCTTCGCGCCGAGGCTGCGCCCCATCTTCGGGCGCGACCCGCCGAGGCGGCGCCTGGTTCTCCGCTAGCCTGGATGCCGGTCCTGCGGGCTGAATCGACCGGGAAGAGGCCATTGTGACAACCGTCCTGATTGCCGGAGGAGCTGGCTACATCGGCAGCACCGTCGCCTCCGCCTGCCTGGATGCCGGGATCACCCCGGTGATCCTCGACAACCTCGTTCGAGGCCGTCGCGAGTTCACCAAGGGCCGCACCTTCTACGAGGGCGACATCGCGGACGGCGCACTGGTCGACCGGATCTTCGCGGAGCAGCCGGACATCTCCGCTGTGGTGCACTGTGCGGCGATGATCGTGGTGCCGGAGTCTGTCGCGGACCCGATCGGCTACTACGACGCGAATGTGGCCAAGAGCCTTGCCTTCGTTGGCCATCTGCACCGCAACGGCTGCGACCGCGTCATCTTCAGTTCCTCGGCTTCCATCTACCAGGCCGAGGACGGCTCGCCGGTCAACGAGGATTCGCCTCTGGCGCCACAGAGCCCCTACGCACGGACCAAGGCCGTGTGCGAGGAGATGTTCGCCGACATCGCCGTCGCCGGGCCCCGCGTGCTGTCGCTCAGGTACTTCAACCCCGTCGGGGCCGACCCCGACCTGCGCACCGGTCTCCAGCTCAAGCGGGCCAGCCACGCCCTGGGCGTACTCATCCAGGCACACCAGGAGGGCCGCCCGTTCCCGGTCACGGGAACGAACTACCCGACCCGGGACGGCACGGGTATTCGGGACTACGTGCATGTCTGGGACCTCGCCGCGGCGCACCTCGCCGCGATCGGACGCTTCGACTCCATCCTCGTGGAGAAGAAGCGCTCGATCGCGATCAACCTGGGCACCGGCTCCGGCACCACCGTGCGCGAGCTGTGCGACGCGTTCAATAACGTCGTCAGCACGCCTCTGGAGACCGTCGACGCCGAACCGCGGCCGGGTGACGTGGCCGGCGGCTACACCAAGAGCGACAGGGCGGCCGAGCTGCTGGGGTGGACGCCGAAGCTGTCCCTGGAGGACGGCATCCGGTCTGCCCTTGACTGGATTCCGGTACGCGACGAGCTGCTGAAGGACTGATCCGTCGTTCCCGCCCTCACCCCTCCTGGGCCTTCGGGATGGGGTGGAGGCGGGTTGCGAGGGCGAGGAGGTGCCGCATGGCAGGAGCGAGTGTTGCGGTGTCCCACCGGTGGTTTGCGGGCCCACTCGCTCAATTGGCGCCCAGAACGGCCCTGCGCCCGCTTGTGCGGCGGGGCATGGATCGTTGCCTCTTGGCACTCTGACGGGCCGTCTAGCGATCTCGGCCCCGGCCGCTGTGTGGCCCGAGTAGCGTGGGGCTCATGACGGTGCTCATCATCGGTGGCAGCGGGTTTCTGGGAACGGAGCTTGCCCGGCAAGGAAGTTCAGCCGGCCGCGCCACGGCCGCCACATTCCGCTCCCGTCCAGGCGAGCAGGTTGGCGTGCCCTGGCATCACCTTGACCTCCGTGACCCCGCTGGCCTGGAGGCGGTCCTCGATACGGTGGCACCGAGCACGGTGATCAACGCGAGCAGCGGCAACGCGGACTGGGCCGTCACGGCTGAAGGGAGCATGCGCCTCGCCCTCGCCGCACGGGAGCGGCGCATCCGGCTCATCCACGTGTCCAGCGACGCGGTCTTCTCTGGCGGCCAGGACCTCTATGACGAGACGAGCCTCCCAGACCCCGTCACGCCATACGGGGCGGCGAAGGCGGCGGCCGAGACCGCCGTGCGGCTCCTCGCCGACAGCGGGGCCGTCGCCCGCACCTCATTGATCATCGGCCATGGCCGGTCATCGCATGAGCGCATGGTCCACGCGCTGGCCGCTGGCAAGCAGGAGGGGGCCCTCTTCACCGATGACGTCCGCTGCCCGGTCCACGTGGACGATCTGGCCGCGAGCCTATGGGAGCTCGCCCGGTCCGATGCGACAGGGGTCTTTCACCTGGCCGGACCGGACGCTCTCACCCGCCACGAACTCGGCGTGCTCATCGCCCAGCGGGACGGCCTCGAGCCGTCCACGCTGCCCTCAGGCCGGCGCGCCGACACGAATCTGACGGGCGGGCTCAGGGTCGTTCTCGACAGCCGCGTCACCGAGCGGCACCTCGGCATCCGACTCCGCGGCGCCCGAGAGTTCCTCCGTCCGGACCATTGAGCCGCCCCCCGACGAACGGGCCTGTGTGACTGAGAGCCACCAGTAGGCGCATTTGGGTACACGTACGAACAAATGATCCAACAGGCGGAAGCCCTGGATCGACTTGCGCGCGAAATCGAACAAGTGGCCTAATCTTGCCATGGCGCGAACCACCTTCCCCGATGATCTTCTGCTGACCCAGATCCGCGTGATCCAGACCTACGCCGCTCTCGCCCAGCAGCCTTCGACCTGCGGCACCACCGCGCTCCGGTGCCAGCTCATCCAGGGGCTACGCGACCTGTACGCCCACCCGTACTGGACCGAGCCCGGCCACTCCTACGCCGCTCTCGTCGAGCTACGACGGGAGGCCCGCGCCCTGGCATGGGTGGTCGCGGCGTGAGCGACCCCCATCCGCAGACCCGGCTCCTCTTCCTGAGCGGAAATCCCTGATCCACGAGCGCGAAGAGCTACTGTCTCATCGGGACCCCGCCGAATCCCCCCCTCGGCGGGGTCCCGCTGCACGCCTGGACTGGCCGCCAACCGGAGATCTCCAAATCGGTCGCCTACTCACCCCGCCCCGTCCCCTCACCCCGTCAATCCGGGTGCCGATGCGCGCTCTCGCCGCAATCGCTTCGACGCTGCACCGCCGCTAAGACCGGACGCTCAGCTCGCCAGCCAATCCCCGCACGTGCTGCCTCGTGCGACGGGTCTGCGGAACGGCCCGTATGGAGGTCTTCCGGCTGACAAACTCGGATCCGGCAGCGAGCACCATCTAGGGAGAGCCCATGGCCACAACTGTGGTCGGATTCCGCCTCGGCAGCGACAAGCGCAGCCGCCAGGTGACACTGCTCCTGACTGCCGCTGGCGTTCTACATCGCGGCTACGGCCTCTATGGAACGACCCCTCAGTTGAGCAAGCCCGCCGTGCCCGTTGCCGATGTCGATCCGCATCCCGTCCCGCGCCAGGCCGCCCGGCTACGAGAAGTCCACGCCCAGCTCATCAAGGACGGGTACACCCGTGTACTCATCGCGCCGGCCTGTATCCAGCTTGAGGAAGACGAGCACCCCCTCCATCCCCAGCCATACGGCGAGAACGCACCGCCACGGCACCCTGAACTCCTCGACGAGTTCGTCGGTCGAGCTCCTGCCGTATCTGGCCAACTGGAAGATGCGATCCGCATCTTCTACACGACAATCGGCCTGCCCGTCCGACCTGCGCATTCCATCCCACGCGCGAGGGCAGCAACACCGATCTCCCCTCGCGCAGAGGCCGCCTTGCACACCCTCGCGCGCAATCAGACCTTGACCTCGCCGCGGGCCCGCGCGGTCGGGTGGAGGATCACCCATGACGCCGTGCGCCTGCACGTCGGGTCGGCAGGCGACAACCTCTCACACGCGGAAGTCCTTGACCTCCAGGCCGCGCTCACCGCGTGGCTCCGACTGCACCCCCGGGGCCAGTTGGCTGATCCCCGGCGACCGCCGGTCGACCGCCTCGTCTAACACCGACCCGCCGCCTCAATGCCCCACCAGCGCCCGGCCGTGTACGAGAAACTGAGCCGACAGCCCGGATTCATCGCCTTCCAGCTCATCAAAACCCCGGCCCGGTCCATCTCCTGACCAGGCGCCGACGTACCGGCTCACCCCTCGGGAGCTCAGCAAATGCCAAGACGGCCGACCCTCGTGGTGGTCAGCGGTCCACCCGCCAGCGGAAAGACCACCCTCGCGCACAGCCTCGCCCACGAACTCGGCTGCCCCGCGATCATCCGTGACGAGATCAAGCAGGGCATGGTCATGAGCACCGCGGCCTACCAGCCCGGCACGGACGACCCGCTCAACATCCCTGCCATGCACGCCTTCTTCGACACCCTCAGCGTGCTCCTCAAGGCCGGCGTCACCGTCGTCGCCGAAGCCGCCTACCAAGACCGGCTCTGGCGCCCCGGCCTCGAACCCCTAACGAAGATCGCCGACCTCCGGATCATCCGGTGCACCACTCCAACACCGACCATCATCGAGCGCATGACCGAACGCGCTGACTCGGACAGGCATCGCGCCGCCCACGGCGACCGCCAGCTCCTTACCGACATCGCCGTAGGCGCCTACAGCCCCGAGAGGTTCGTCGACATCTCCCTTGACGCGCCTACCCTGCTCGTGGACACGTCCGACGGCTACCGGCCTGGGGTGGCCGAGATCGGGTCCTTCGTCCGAGCGCGCTGACCTCAAAGCAGTGGGCATCCACGCGGATGCGTCCACTCCCCTGAGCCCCGCAGGCGGGCCCGGCGGTGGCGGTTCACCTGTCGGTGGCCTGGGTGGTGTCGGCGTAGCTGTTGAACACCTCGAGTTCGTCCTGCTCGAAGCGGCGGATACCGCCCCGGATGGAGTCGTAGCCGGCCACGATGGAGGTCGCGGTGGCGTAGACGTGCTCGTCGTCCTTGACCTCGAAGTGGAAGGTGAGGGAGACGCGCTTGACGTCGGTCACCCAGGCTTCGATGCGGACCGGGTTTTCCCACGTCTCCAGCGGGTGCCGGTAGCGGATGGTCTGCTCGCGCAGGAGGAAGTTGCGGGCCAGGCGCTCGGCGGGGTCTTGGGGGACCAGCATGCTGAACATGCGCATGCGGGTCTCTTCCAGGAGGACGCCGTAGCGGGAGCTGTTGAGGTGTCCGTTCGCGTCGAGGTCCGACCAGCGAACGGGGCAGTCGTAAATGTGTCGGGACACAGTGACTCCTGAGGGCTCTGGGATCTGCCGTACCTTCAAGGCGCCCGGCCGATCCGAGGACGGACTGACGCCCTCCATCGACAACGGCCCAGGGACTGCGGGGATCGGCCGTCCGGACGTTCTCTGCCGCCCGAACGGCCACGCCCCAGCCCCTGGCCCCCAGACGGAGACGGCACCAGTCGTGACATTAAGTTGCTCTTCGTGGCCAATGGGCCAGCCACACCAGCTAGTGGGGCGGGCGCTCGCCCTCTTGGAGGTCGTTGAAGATCTCGCGAAGGAGGGCAGCCCGGAGGTCGACCTGGGGCAGTTGCCCATGGAGCCGGCTGATGGCCGCCTGGTCGGAGTCCGGCAGCGAGGCGCGCAGAAGTAGCTTCAACTCCGCTCGGGCCTGGGGGTCGACGATCGGCTGGTGGATGCGGTCGACGACGGCTCCGGCGCCCAGCTGCGTGATGCCCCACTCCCCAGGGACTTCCTGGATGGCCCACACCACGGAGTGGTTCTCGGGCGACAGGGTGAGTCGGCACTCCGGCCCGGCCAGCACGCTGAGTGCTGGGAGCGGGACGCCGTCGGGGCCGGCGAGCGCTGCGGCTTCGTCTGCGCTGTCGACGACGAGGCGGGCGGTGAGCGCGCGGGCCGCGCGGCGGCGGGCGGCATCGGCTTCGGCCTGGGCAGAGGGCTGCGGAGTGGACGTGCTGGGATCGGCATGGGCCCAGGCGTTCCGCTTGCCACCCAGGGCGTCGGTCTCGTCATCGGAGGACTCGGCCTCGACCCAGGTGATCACCACGAACCGGCAGTGCGGCATCGACGCCGGGTACAGGACGTGGGAGACGACTTCGACGGTTTCCCAGCCCAGGGCAGGGATGATCATCCGGAAGACGTGGCCGTCCCTGTCGGCCTCCAGGTCGGCCTCGGTGCGCCATATCCGCTCGACGTCCGGGTTCTGGCGAACCTCGGCGATCAGGTCGATGAGCTCGACGTTGTCCTTGTGGGTGGCCTGGGCGAACTTCAGCAAACGGATGTAGGCCGCGGCGTGCATTTCCCAGTCGTGGTATTGGGTGCGGGCCTCGGGGTTCGTCAGGGCCCAGCGCATGAGGTTGGCGCGCGGCTCCATGACCCAGGGCCACCACTCGGCCATCGCCGCGTTGTACGCGAGGATGTTCCAATTGCGGTCGGTCAGGTACGTAGGCGAGGGCATCTGCCTGTCGATCAGAAGGCGAAGCGCCCGGCGCAGCTCCGGACTGGCGTCGATCTGCGGGTCACCATCGAGCGTGGTGCCAATGTTGTAGAGCAGCAGGGCGTGGCGCTCACTCTTGTCGAGCCCGAGCAGATCCGCGAGCGCCTCGCACTGGGGCTTGGTGAACCGGGGCGGAACGGCCCCCTTCTCCACGTTGCGGTAAGTCCGCACCCCCATACCGAGGGCCTTGGCCACCGGGGCCTGAGTGATCCCCGCCGCCTGGCGCCATCTCTTCAGCCACCCACCGAACCCCATGAACTGACCGGCGATTTCTCCGCCGCGTGCGCCCTTGTTCTCGGCGCGGTCATCGCCGAAGGGGACTATCCCCTGAGCAACCATGAGGCTCTTCCTTGTCTCCGTGTTCTACACGGGAGGCACCTGCCTGAGGGCATGAAAAAACGGGGGCAGCATGAATGCTGGCCCCCCGGCCTGGTGTCTCCCACAAAGACGATACGCCTAAGTAGTACCGACCAGTAATTTGTGGCCTCGACCACAGGGCAGTTGGTTAAACGTGCAACCATGCCCCCGGCACCCGGCCGCCTTCCATGACGAATCTGGACATTCCCTCACCTGCGGTTTTCCATGATCAGGAAAGCGGCAAATCCTTGCCGGTTTTTCTTGCAAGAAGGTGAATGATCATTCATGCCGCAGACGATCACCCCAGCAGGGCGACTCCAGCTATCCAACCCCCTTGAAAATACAGGGCGTTACCAGGACTCCCCATGCAACCTCCACACATCCCACACATCCATCTACGCGCGTGGAATCGCCCTTGAGATGCCGTTGACGAAGCCTTTGCCTGCGAGCTTAAATCCAAACCTGACCAGCCGGTACAGAGCGACAGCCTGCCGGTTCATGAACCTGGGGGCTCTTTTGAAGATCTTTCTTGGCGTGCCCGGAGCGCACACGAGCGGCGCCACCGAACAGCGGCTCACATCCGCACGCGCCGACACAGCAGCGAAATGCTTGGCGTGTACAACTTTTCACGCTCTGTAGAGCTAGGTCTGGATCTTGTGCGGACGTCTGCGTATGTTCGTCGTCCCCACCGGGAGGCAACCCGGTGACCGACCAAAGGAACGCACGCAGAACGCACCAAGCGGCTAGTCCGTAAAAGCAATCGGCGCCCGGGAGAGGCAACTCCCGGGCGCCGGACGCGAAGAGTCCTATCTCCAGCCGAGGCAACAGCCGGAGAGACCCGTCATCACCGCGCCGGCCCTTCCAACGGGGCACACCGGCTGCGGCATCACTTAGGGAGAGTTTTGCATGGGCGCGCCCCTGCGCGAAAGGCCGGACCCTCGGGCCGCCGCTGCGGACGGTGCAGCGGACACCGCTCACCCACCCATTTTGAGCGTCTGGCGCCGGGGTGAGGTCTGATGGCACGCATTCGCACCATCAAGCCCGAGGCTTTCGAATCCGAGGACCTTGCCGCCGTCGATGTCACCGCGGTGCTCACGTTCTTCGGGCTGCTGACACAGGCGGACGACTCCGGCCGGTTCCGCGACCACTCGGCCATCATCGCGGGGCGACTGTGGGCGCTGCGACCAGAGCACACCCCCGCCCACGTCGCCCGCGACCTGGAACAGCTGGCCGAGGCCGGCCTGGTCTGCCGGTACACCGGCTGCGACGGCAAGTCCTGGCTGCACATCGTGACCTGGGACCGGCACCAGAAGATCAACCGCGCATCGGAGTCGCGACTGCCCCGCTGCCCGACCCACGAGGCGGCGAAGGCGTGCGGCGAGTGCGACCGCCCCCAGTGCCACACCCAGACCCATGCGGCGGCCGGCCCCCGACAGCCGCCCCCCAGAGCCCACGAGGCACCCGCCAACACCGTCGGCGGAGACGACTCCGCGACCACTCACGGAGCGCTCACGCGAACCGTTCCGTCCGATTCGCCCGCATCCACCCTCACCGTGACGCGCACCACTCTCACCCAGGAGGGTGAGATCGAGGCCACATCGCCCCTGTGCCCGCCCCTCGCAAGCCCTGCAAGGGAATCTGCAGGTCAGGGCAGTGCAGCCCAAGCGGGTGACGTGACGGGCGCCACATTCACTGAGGGTTCACGGTCTGGATCTAGGATCTTGGATCCTGGATCTTCCCGTAGGGGGCGCGAGGCGCCCGCGCTCGGCTCCTCCCCGGAGACAGCGCTGGAGGCGGCCGACGCGAGCGAGTGGTCGGCGAAGGTCTTGATGGCCGAGTACCTGCGCGGCTGCCCCGGAGGACGTCCGCCGAAGAAGGTCCTCGGGCACCTGGGCAAGGAAATCCGCTCGCTGCTGGACGAGGGCTACGGCCCCGACGTCCTGAGGCCGGCGCTGGAGCGGCTACGCGCCAAGGGGCTGAACCCCAGCGTCCTGCCGAGCCTGGTCAACGAGCTCCTCAACGCCGGGCCAGCGCCGTCGTCGAGCTCGAGCCCGTCCTCCGCCTCCGGCGCGGGGCTCTGGGCCAGCGCCTCCCCCGCCTACACGCCGTACCTCAACCCCACCGAGCCCGCCGGGACTTTCGGAGTCGCCCTGTGAACCGCACCAGCCTCGCCGACCCTCAGACCACCGCGGACAACGCCGCGATGGCCTGGATGCGGCGCAAGCTCGCCGAGCGCGGCATCGACCCCACCGCCCCCATCGCGGACACCCCGGAAGCGATCCCCGCTCTTGAGGCCGCTCAGTTGCGAATCCCACGCGATTACCGCGAGGCGCAGGTTGAGCATCCCGCCGTGGCCGAGTGGGTCCGCACCATCGCCGGCAGCGCCGTCGGCCACGCGGCGAGCCCGCTGATCCCGCACTTTGGGACGGCCGGACAGCGGGAGATCACCCATGGCCGCAGCCTGCTGCTGTGGGGCTCGACCGGGGCCGGTAAGACGCACCAGGCGTACGCCGCGATCCGCGCCCTGACCGCCGCCGGGTGCGGGGTGCGCTGGTACGCCACGACCGCCGCCGACCTGTACGGCGAGATGCGGGCCCGGGGCGGCGGCGATCCCGAGTACCTGCTGCGGCGGATCGTGCGGATACCGCTGCTGCTCCTGGACGACCTCGGCGCCGCGAAGGCGTCCGAGTGGAACGAGGAGATCACCTTCCGCCTGCTCAACTGGCGGGCGCAGAACCAGCTGCCGACGATCGTCACCTCGAACCTGCCGCCGGTCCGCATGCCGGGGATGGTTTCCAGCCAGCCGGTGCTGCGGGACAAGGTCGGCGACCGCGTGCTGAGCCGCCTGTCCGGCATGTGCACCCCGGTCCACCTCGACGGCCCCGACCGCCGCTTCCGCGCCGCCTGACCCGCCGCGCCCACCACCTTCCACCGCCCGGCCCGCGAGCCGGTCCACCGGCACCCGCCGCTGCGTGCCGCACCCGCTCGCCGCTGCCCGGCATGCCCTGGAGACCCATCCCATGCGCCACATCACCACCGACACCCAGCCCGTCTCGGACCTGCGCGGCATCGCCGACATCTCGTGGCACGCCCGCGGGAACTGCCACGCCCTCACCCCTGACGAGGCCGACCGCATGTTCTTCTCCGCTCCGCGCGCCCACGCCGCCATCGCCGAGGCCAAGACGCTCTGCGGCGCCTGCCCTGTTCGTCAGGACTGCTTCACGCACGCTCTGGACAACGACATCCGCTGGGGCATGTGGGGCGGCCTGACCGAGGCGGAGCGCAAGCCGTGGCACGCCAAGGTCGCCAAGCGCCTCGACTACCAGCGGGTCCGTGCCGCGCTCATGGGCCGGGACGTCCACCTCACCGCATCCGAGCGCGACACCGTCACCCGCGCCGCCTACATCCGCGGCTGGAGCGCCGCACGCCTGGCCTACGCCCTCCGCATCGACCTCGACCACGCCCGCGACCTCCTGCGCGAAGCCCGCCACGCGGTGGCCGACCGCGACCGGTACTGGAACGTCCCGGCCGCGGACAGCGAAGACGCCGACGCCCTCGACCAGGACGAGGAGGTCAGCAGCAACGAGACCGCCCCCGAGGAAACGTTCTGTCAAGTGCCCCGCCAGGCCCAGACGCACGAGCTGATCAAAGCCCTGAAGAAGGCGGCCTGACCTGCCCGGCGCTACTTCCCGCCCGGTCCAGAACCGGCGGACGCACACCACATCCCCCAGCGAGCCCGGAGAAAGGAAGCCCTTGACCGAGGAGACCGCCGACCGATACGCCCTGATCGCTGCCGGGACAGTGATCATCGTCCTGACCGGCGCCGGATTCTGGCTCTCCTACGCCCACCTCGCCGAAGTAGCAGGGCGACACGGCCTGGACCGCTCGCCCATCCGGCAGTGGGCCTGGCCCGCCACGCTGGACATGTTCATCGTCGCCGGCGAACTGCTGATGCTGCGGGCCGGACTTCGCAGGGTGACGGACTGGTGGGCTGTCGGACTGACGGCTGTCGGGTCACTCGGATCGATCGCCCTGAACGTGGCCGGCGTGAACGGCACCACCGCCGGTCCGGTCCCGCTCCTGGACTACCTGGTTGCGGCGGTCCCACCGACCGGCGCGATGCTGGCCTTCGGAGTCCTGATGAGGCAGATCCAGCAGCGCGTCGCCAGGCCCGTCCGAAACAGCCGGACCGGAACCCGGACCGGACCGGGACCGAGCGGGACCGCCGGACCACAGGACCGCACGGAAACCCGGACCGGACCCAACCCGGACCAGACCGACACCCCCACCGGACCGCCCCGACCCGGACCGAAACCCGGACCGGACCCGGACCCAAGCCGGACCGCCGGACCACAGGACCGCACGGAAACCCGGACCGGACCCAACCCGGACCAGACCGACACCCCCACCCGACCGACCCGACCCGGACCGAAACCCGGACCGGACCCGGACCCAAGCCGGACCGCCGGACCACAGGACCGCACGGAAACCCGGACCGGACCCAACCCGGACCAGACCGACACCCCCACCCGACCGACCCGACCCGGACCGAAACCCGGACCGCGTCAAGCTCGGACCGGCCCTGTTCGCCCCCGGACCGTCCGGGCGAAGGTGCATGCCGGACGGTCGGACCGCCGGACCGGACCGCGTCGCCTGTCCGAGGCCGAGGTCGTCGAGCTGGTCCTCCCGGACGTCCCCGCAGTCCTGGCGGCCGAGGGGAACGAGCAGATCACCAGGACCCAGCTGCGGGGCATCATGCGCGCCCGCGGAATCCCCCTCGGCAACGAGCACATCGGTCCCGTCCTGACCGCGCTTCGGGCCGCCACCGCCTCCACCACTTCCTCCGAAGGAGCCACCCGCCGATGAAGACGTGCGACCGATTCACCGACCTGAAGGCCGGATACGAACGCGACATCACGTTCCTGCGCAACCACGCCGCCCGTCACGCGGGCAGCACCGCCTCGAAGTCGAGCACGCGGCACGCCCTGGCGGTGAAGCAGAACATGGCGAAGGCCCTCACCCGCCATTACACGCGCTGCCCCCTGTGCAGATGAGCCGCACCCATGCCCGTACGGCGGCCCGGACCAGCACCCGGGCCGCCGCCCCGTTCCCGCACCTGGCCTCCCGGAAGGAGCCGAAACGCCCATGACCTCAGCCGAGAACCCGCGCGAAGCGGAGCAGGACCAGCCCGTCAGACCGGCCGAATCCCCCGAACGTGACCACCGTTCGCCCGGCACCAACTCGTACCCAGGAAGAGCAAGTTATCCCTTTGGACACTCCACCATCGGCGGAGTGTCCAAAGGGTTCCCTGCCCCTGGGGGGCAGGGCCTCGTCCGGCGCCGGGGGACGCCTGACGAGGAGGCTGCGACCGAGGGCGGATCGCAGCCAGGAGGGGACCAACAGCCCACGCACGAAGCCGCGTCAGCCTCCGCTGCACCCGCAGCCGCCCGTACGCGACGCCGTACGTACAAGCGCCGTCAGCGCCCCAACGTGTGCAGCGTCCGTATGAGCGACGACGAGCTCGCGCTCGTCGCGACCGCCGCCAAGACAGCCGGCGTCACCCTCGCCGGCTTCTTCGCCCGCGCCGCCCTCAGCGCCGCCCGCGATCCGCAGGCCAGCGCCGCAGCCATCGCAGGGCGCCGCGAGATGGTCGCCGAGCTGTTCGCCGCCCGTCGGCACCTCGGACAGATCGGCAACAACCTCAACCAACTGACCCGCGCGATCAACTCCGGTGCCCAGCCACCCGACGCCCAGCTCGACGCCGTGCTCGACGCGGTCCACCGGGCCTCCGCCCGCGTCCAGGGCGCCACCGACCAGCTCCTCGAACACACCTAGGACTCCACACCACCATGGTCCCCAAGATCCACAAGCGCGGGCAGCGCACCATCGGCCTCCTGTACTACCTGTACGGGCCCGGCAAGGCCGAGGAGCACGTCGACCCGCACCTGGTGGCTTCCTGGGACCATGGCGCCCCCGACCCCGGCCGCGATCCCGAGGTCACGTACAAGCAGCTCCAGCAACTCCTCGACCAGCCCCTGGTCCTGCTCGCCGAAGACGAGCGGCCGGCGAAACACGTGTGGCACCTGTCGGTGCGCAACGGCCCCACCGACAGAACCCTGTCCGACGAGGAATGGGGCGACGTCGCCCGCCGCATGGTCGCCGCCGCCGGGATCGACGACCCCGACCAAGGCTCCGGCTGCCGCTGGGTCGCCGTACGGCACGCGGACGACCACATCCACATCCTGGCCACCCTGGTGCGTGAGGACGGCAACCGGCCGGAACTCGACTTCGACGCCGTCCGCGTCCAGGCCGAAGCCCGCCGCCTGGAGCAGGAACTAGGGCTTCGCCGCCTCAACCCCGGTGACGGCACCGCCGCCAAGCGGCCCACCAGTGCCGAACGCCACAAGGCCGCCCGCCAGGGCCGTGAGCGCACCGCCCGCGAGGAACTCCGTGAGACCGTCCGGCGGGCCGTGGCCGGCGCAGAAAGCGAGAAGGAGTTCTTCGACCGCCTGGGCGCCGCCGGCGTTCTGGTGCGCACACGCGTCGCACCGTCCGGCGACCTCCTGGGGTACACGGTCGCGCTGCCCGGAGACGTCAACGCCCAAGGGGAACCGGTCTTCTACCCGGGCTCGAAGTTGGGCCCGGACCTGTCCCTGCCGCGGATCCGGGAGCGCTGGTCCGGCCGCCGGAACAGCCTGGTCGCTGAGCAGACGGTGCCGTCTGGGCCCGCATCGGCGCGGCGCCGGGCGAGCACGGCGCTGTGGCAGGCAGTGCTGGTCATGGACGGGGCGGACGACGGGGTGGCCGCGGCGTACATCGCGGCTGCCGGTGAGGTCCTGGACGCGCTCGCGAAGACGTCCGCCGCCCACACCCGGCGCGAACTACGAGAAGCCGCCTTCGTGTTCGAGCGGGCCTCCCGCTCCCACGTGCGGGCCGAACGCGGGCACGACCGGGCCCTTCGCCAGGCTGCCCGCGACCTCGTCTACAGCGGTCCTACGCTCGGGCGAGGGGAAGACGGCGCGACGACCGCGATGGTGATCGACGCCGTGTTCTTCCTGGTGACCGTGGCCGCGCACTGGCACGGGAAGAAGGCACACGCCCAGCAGGCCGCCGCCGCCCAGCTGGCCGCCGAGCACCTGCGCACGGCCTACCGGGCCGCCGCCGCGCAGCCGATGGGTGTGCTGGCCGTACGGGGCCGGTCGCTCGCTCTTCCGGTGCTGCGCCGCCAGGTCCTCCGGGTCCGTGAATCACTGCCGTCGGCGTTGGCGGAGCAGGTCCTGGCGGAAGCCGGGTGGGCGGCGCTGGCGGCGACCCTGGCCGATGCCGAGGCGGCCGGGTACGACGCCACCGCCCTGCTGGCCGATGCGGCTGCCCGCCGGGAGCTGGCGAGCGCCGAGTCGGTGTCGGACGTGCTGGTGTGGCGGCTGCGCCACGCCGCGGACCTGCCGGCCGACGCCCAGGCGACGCCCCTGCCCGACGGCGGCTCCGTCCCGTCGGACCCCGCCGGACGGAAGGCCGGGAACCCGGCCGCGAAGGGCCCACAGCGCCGCCGGAGGTGACCCGGCTTTCAGGAATTCGTGAGTTGCCGCAGATGGGGGCGGCGGGGCACGCTTCATGACCCGCCGCCGTGTGCGGGGAGCCAACTCTGGGAGGGGAGCCCAAGTGTTCGGTCGCAGGAAGGCGAAGCAGGAGCCTGGAAAGATGGGGCCGGCGGGTGTCCCGTGGCTGGCGTACGCGGAGCCGCAGTGGCCCGAGCCCGCCCAGCCGACGCCCGAACCCGCTCCGGCCGCTCCGGTAGTGGACGACTTCCTGCCGCCGGACTTCCGGATGGACACCGACGACGAGCTGGCCGGCCGGTTCATGCCGTGGCGCCGCCCCCTGGTCGTCGACGGTGAGGTCCGCGCCTGCCCGCAGTGCGAGGCGTACCGGGACTGGGTCATCCTGTGCACCCAGGGCCGGATCTGGCTGCGCTGCCGCGACGGACACGAGACCCTGGAGCCCCGCCTGGACGTGGCCTGGTACAACCGCAACAGCGGCCCGAGCAACGGCAAGTTCGGCACGCTCGAGGAGGGCCTGCGCTCCCTCGACCACTGATCCGGCACCCCGCCCCTGGACCCCCTGTATTCCTGCCCTGCCGCTCGGAGGAGGCGGCCACGGTCAGCCCACTCGCATCCGACCCAGGGAACCCGTATGCGCCTTCGCCATTCCGCCATCCTCACCAGCACCTGCCTCGCCCTCTGGGCCCTGACCGGCTGTTCCGCCCCGCCCTCCGACAGCGCGCCCGCCCCGGCGCAGGCGGAGACGCCCGTACCTACCTCCGGCGACCACGGAGTGCTGCCGTCGGAGCGGCTGGCGGACAGGTTGCTCACCGCCGACGATCTCGGCCCCGGCTACGCCGCCCGCCCCGCCGCAACCACGGCTTCGCCCGAGGCGTCCGTCAAGGGCTGCCCGCAGCTGGAGCAGCTGGGCAGCGCCGCGGACAACCCGTACGCGATGTTCCCGAACCAGGGGAAGCGGGTCTTCACCGGCCCCGGCGGCACCCAGCTGACCGAGGAGCTGTACTCCGCACCGTCCAAGGACCTCTCCGCGGGGGTCGGGCGGATCATGACCGCGATGGGCGCCTGCCCGTCGTACCAGCTGGTCACCGCCACCACCGTGGCGGAGATCCGCACCCAGACCGTGCCCGTGCCCCGTCTCGGTGACGAGCAGTGGGGGCAGGTCCTCACCGTCACCGCCGGCGGGCGGCGCACCATCGTCCAGCAGACCGTGATTCGCGCCGGGGCCGTGCTCCTGGTCCTCTCCGGTAGCCCGGCTGAAGTCACAGTCCACGGGCAGGCCGCCCTGGCCAAGGCAACAGCCCGCTGAGCCCCCTGTCCCCTCCCTTCTCCTATATGGAGGTTCCGTGACCGAGTTCGTGTCCGCCGAGGCCCTCGCCCGTCTCGCCGCCGCCGGCGATCCGCAGGTGCGGCTGATGACGGCCCTCGCTGCCCTCGGAGCAGACCGGACGCAGATCCTTGGCGCCAGGCCCACCGGGCGCCGCGGGGAAGTCGCGCTACAGGAGAGTGAACGAGCCACGGCGGCGTTCGCCGAGCTGCAGTCCCTGCTCGGCGCAACCAACGCCCAGGCGAGCGCCGCTCCGGCATCCGTGCCCGTGCTGCCCATCTCACGGAAAGCCTGGCCGCAGACGGGGGTCTCCCTGCTGCGCACTGGCACAAGCCCGGTGACCAGCCGCGCGGAGGTGCCACGGGCCACGGCCGCTGACCGGCGCCAAAGGCGACCGCCATCGCCTGGCACCCCGCCCGACTCGCGCACAAACGCCGAGGCCGGGCGGGGCGCCGGTCTCGTCGGCAGGCATCGCGACCGTCTCCTGGAGCCGCACATCGATCCGTGACCGTACTGCCACGCAAAAGGCCGACGGCCGGACCCAAGGGGGTCCGGCCGTCGGCGTGTCAGACAGTCGGTTGCACAGTGAGCTGGCCCTCGCTGCTCTCCGGCAAGGTGTGGCGCAGCACCGGTGCTGGCGAGGCCAGAGAGGCGGCGAAGGCCGCGACGAGATCATGTGGCGTGCTGGCGGAGAACATGGCGGCCCACAGGAGCCCGGCGCCCATCCTCGGTTCACACCATGCCTGCCATCCCGCCGCTTCCGCCTCGGGATCGAGGACGAGCGGGTCGCCGTCCTGAATGCCCTCGTCCGGCAAGGTCGTCAAGACCATGCTGGCGGCCAGCCGCGGGTCGGACATGGCGGTGGGGGTGTCGATGTCACGGACCCAGCCGCCGCCGGCCAGCGCGTCGAGAACCGCCTGCGGTCCGGCGTAGCCGTGGGCGGAATCCGGACGGTCCTCCAGGGCGAGCAGGAAGTCGGTGACGGCCTCGGGCGGGGTGCCAGCGGAGAAGTACGCATTCCACTGGGGAAGGCTGTCGGGAGTAGCCCGGGCAGAGACCGTCCACGCCACCGGCTGATCGCCCAGGAGGATGGGCTCATCGGCCAGCACCCACTGCGCCCAGCTCAGTGCGTCCGGAGCGACGTACAGGACGGTGCTGCGAAGAACCTGCCGGGCGTCGTCGGACTCCCCAGGTTCACGCCGGCCTCGGACGAGGGTGAGGCTGGTCCAGCCCGCAGCAGTGAGGTGGGAGCCGACCTGGTCGGCAAGGAGGCCACCGTCGCCAGCGAGATGGCGCGGGGTGACCCAGTACGCGGGAAGGGAAGAGAAGTCAGGGGACGGGGGCAGAAGTGCTCCTTGTCGTCAAGGGGTGTCGCGGCTCGTATCGCCGTCGGAGACGGCGCGCAGCCGCCGTCCCCGTGCAGGCGGCCCGACCGGAGGCATCCAGGTAAGGGCCTCGGCGACCGGCCTGGGCAGGTTCCCGTATTGCACCGCCTTCGCGTCCTCGGCGAGATACACGACCGGTCGTCCGTCATGGTCCGCGCCCACGATCACGGCACCCATCTTGTGGGCCATGGCGAAGAAGGGGTTGATCGCGAGCCGGACACGGGCGGAGGGGTCCGCCACGGACAGGTGCTTCATCAGATCGGCGACGGTCATCTCGGCGCCGGGCTCGGGCTGAGGGGCCACGGTTCTCCTCACGGGTGGAAAGCGCTGTGGTGGGTGCGGATGTGCGCCGCGCGGTCTGCGAGAACAGACCACGGGGGACAGCGGAGCCGCCGGAGGACGGGAGGCGAGGATCCCAGCCGGAAGGCGGAGGCATGGTCAGTGCTGCCGTCGAGCGGTGGCAAGCACCTCGGAAACGGTAGCGGCCACGAGCCGTGCCGGGGTTTGCGGGTCGAAGACGACGCGGTAGCCGGGAACCTTCGCTGTGCCGGTGACGGCCAGGACCCAGCCCTCGTCCTCGGCTCCGGGCCGGCCTTCGGGAAACCAGCCGAGATAGAGCCTGCCATCGGCCGAAGAGATATGGGTGTCGGCCCGGTCGTCGACGATGAGGGTGAAGTCGCCGTTCGCCTCGGGGAAGCAGTCGATGACCTCGGTCGGCTGGCCGGGCCCCAGCAGCCAGCTATGCAAACGCAACTTCTCGATCGTGGTGCGAAATCCGGCGTTCGACAGCTCCACAGTCACAAGCATCACCTCTCTGACCTGGGAAAACCCCGAGTCGGGGGAAGGTCGTCTAGGTTGACATGCACTGCAACGTTGCACCAGTCCTTGCGGGATCTTTCCTGTCTGCCACCGGCGAACTCATGTCCTTTTTCGTGGGATCTCAGACGGCGTGGCCAAATCTCGCGGCGGTTGGCCAACCCGTGGCCGACTGGCCACGGATCTGAGACTCCCCAGCCCACTCTGCTCACTCTTTTGGGTGAAAGTGAAGTAGTGCAGCCCCCGTCTGGACAGCCTCTGGGCAGTCCGGCCCATCTGACCGGCACACCGCCACCCGCCTGGAGCAGTGGCGCACCTGGTACGAACAGGACCACCCCTCGCTCCAGGACATCGCCGACCACGAAGGAACAAGCCTCTCGACCGTCAGACTCGCATTCCTCAAGAACCGCGTCCCGCTGCGCCCCGCGGGGTCCTATCCGGGCGGCCCCAAGGAAATGATCCTCAGCTGCGAACAAGCCGGCCCGATCGAAGGGAAGGTTTTCGAAATCCCATCCCGGCAGTCGCTCCGTCTCCTAGCCTGTTCTGCAGCGATCACGGGCGAGGCGGCAAAGGTGTGAAGCGTGGCTGGGGACGACTTACCGGGGAAGGCCGACGACCTTGCCGTGGTCCTTTCGGTGTCCGAGTTCCAGCTTGCGCACGCCGGCGCCGACAGCGAGGAAGACGACGAGGAAGACCCACCGGAACGATCGGCCTGGGATGAGCTCAAGTTCGCCGAGCACCTCGGTGAGCTCGTTGCCGAGCGCTTGTCGGGAGTGCTGGCCGGTCCTCCGGATCACCTGCACAACCCGAACTATTCGACCGTCGCCGGTCGCCTGAACCAGTTGCTGAGCGACATCAGGGACGGCGGGGATGCGATCGTCCATGTCCTCAGTCACGGCTTGATCGAACCTGGCTCGAACGAGCTGTGCGTCGTCGCCACGGACTCCCTGCCCTCGGACCACCGGGACGTCTTCGAGACAGTTTTCGGGATCACACGGTTCCTCACCCAGGCGCGCAGGTGCTCCGGGCACATATTGCTGCTGCTCGACGTCTGCCACAGCGGGGCCGGCATCGATCCGACCAAGGCGATCACGTTCGCCGACCGCCGTGCGTTCGTCATCGCGGCCTGCCCGTCCAAGGACCAGGCATGGGACGGACGTTTCTCCCAGGCGGTCAGCGACGTCCTCAAAGGTCTGACTCAGGGCCACAGTGAGATCCACCCGAGTGAGCGCTTCGTCCGTCTCACGTGGTTCAAGGACGCGGTGCACAAACGGGTGCGACAGCTGTCCACGGCCGCGGGCCATCCAGTGCAGGAGGTTGTCTCCAGCGACCTGTACGGGCTCGTGACCGAGTTCCTGCCCAACCCGTGGTTCAGCGAGGACCCCGCAGAGGTCCTGAATCTGAAGAACTACTGGGACCTGCAGGAGTTCATCGTCGGTAACGTGCACGAGTCGCTCGATGTGCATCACTACCTGTCACGGGCATCCGGGCGCGACACGGCGCAGCAGACTCAGTCGACCTGCCACTTCAAGGGTCGTGAAGCGGAGCTGGAACGGATCCGCGCCTGGCTTGAGAGCGGCGCGGAGGAAGGTGCGACGCTCTGCGTCGTCACCGGGAGTCCCGGGGCCGGCAAGTCTGCGCTGCTGGGCGTCGTGGTCTGCTGCGCCCACCCGCAACTGGTCAAGAGACTCAGGCCGGTCATGCAGAGCATCCCGACGAAGCTCCGTCCCCATCCCCGCTCCCGAGTGGCCGCGGTGCACGCGCGGGGCATGGTCCTGAGCCAGGTTGTCGACACGGTCGCCGCCCAGCTCGATCTTCCGCTGCCGCCGGAAGGCTGGACCGCTCAGAAACTGGTCGACGCGGTCGCCGGGCTGCCGGAGGAACCTCTGATCGTGGTGGATGCCCTGGACGAAGCCATCGAGAGCGTCCAGATCAGTGTGGAGCTGTTGCTGCCGCTGGCGAACCGGGAGGACCGGGGCGGCGGCCGGCGGCGGGCATGTCAACTCCTCGTGGGTGTGCGCCCCTATTGGGACAAGCTTCCCCAGTTGGCGGAGGCCGCTGGCGACGCACGCCAGTCGCTGGTCAACCTGGACGCCGCCGACCGGGCTGGGCTCAGGCAGGCCCTGACCGATTACATCGACGAGATGCTCAGTTATACGGACACATACCTCACCCGCGGGAAGGAGCGGGGCATGGTCGCCGAGGGCGCGGCCGAACGCATCGAGAGCCATGCCGAAGGGGGAGAGTTCCTCATGGCCCAGCTGTCCGTCCGGTACCTCGAGGCCGCGGCCCCGATCACCGAGGCGGAGCTCGAGCGCGCGCTCAGCGGACTGCCACTGACCTTCGCCGCCCTGCTGGAGACACAGCTGAGTGAGGAGCGTACCCATCCGTGGGCACGCCCGGTCCTCGCAGCCCTGGCCTTCAGCGCGGGCAGCGGAATGCCCGCCGACGCGATCGCCGATGTCGCGCCCGTGTTCCACCCTCGGAAGGCACAACCGACCCGTGCCGACGTCCGTTCGGCGCTGGACCACGTGGCGTTCTACCTCCGGCAGGACGTGGACCCGACGTACGGGACGACGCTCTACCGGCTCTTCCACCAGGAGCTGGTGGACCATTTGCTGCGCCACCCGCGCGGCGGATCCGGCCGCCCGTTGGCCGGGTCGCTCGCAGACCGACCGGAGGAAGGACCGGGTGCTGGCCCGGTGACGGCGTCATGACCGAGGACGAAGAGGCCGTCTTCCGACGGTTGCTGTCCAGCGTGCCGCGCTACGGCACCGGTCGGCGCTGGGATCTCGCCGATCCCTATCTGCGGCGGCATGCTGCCGAGCACGCGGCCCGGGTGGGCGGCGACCTGCTCGGCGAACTCCTCTCCGACGGCGAGTACCTGGTGAACGCGGACCCGAGGTCCGTCACCTCAGCGCTCTCCCCTTTCCGGGACGTGTACGGGGGCTTCATCCAGCAGCTGCTGGACGTGTACTGCGCCTCCGTCAGCTGGCACCAGCGGGTGGATCCAGGAGCGCGACGTCAGATCCTCGCCCTTGACGCTCTGCGCCTCGGCCACCGGGACCTGGCGGCGAGCATGGAACGTCTGCCGGGCGGCCGCGTGCTGCCGTGGCACTGCGTGTGGTCGAGCGCCACCAACGTCTCCCCATCGGCCGGCGCCACCATGACCGGCCACGCCGAGGCCATCACCGCCCTGACCGTGACCGAGGTCGCCGGCCGTCTGGTGGCGGCAACGGGCAGCAAGGACCGTACGGTTCGGATCTGGGACCTCACCACCGGCCGGACGCGGCACGTGCTGCTCCACGGTTCGCCGGTCACCAGCCTCGCCTCCACTCTTCTCGACGGCCTGCCGGTTCTGCTGACCGGCGGCGATCGGGTCACCCGGTGGGATCTGTCGACCGGCCGTCCGATGGGCTCGGTGTCCGTGGGATCTCCCGTCAGGCAGCTCGCCATCGACGACTCCGGTCTGATCGCCATGGCTACGGAGACGTTCCCCTACGTGGCCGACCTGCGTGCGGAATCGGAGCTTCCCCGGCCGGTGAGGGCCGCAGGACAGCGGGTGCGGTTCGTGGCCGTCTGCCGCGAAGGGAACAGCCGCTTCGCGCTCGCCGTCACCGAGGGCAGCTACGTCAGCGCATTCGCCCTGCCCGGCAGCGAGCTCCGGTACCGGGACGTGCTGCGCCGCAACGGCGACGCGGCGGACCGGATCACCGCCCTCGCCACCCGTGACGTCGACGGCCAGTGCGTCGCGGTCGTCGGCCACGCGAGCGGAGCCTGTACGGCCTTCCACGCACACAGCGGCCTGCTGGTCCATTCCCTGCTCCACCCTGCGGTCACCGAGGGCCGGCCGCCCCGGGGGGTGCGTAACGAGGTCGACTCCATCGAAATCCACCCGTCAGCGCATGGCTGGCGGGCCGTCGCGGGCCACCGGGACGGCATGCTGCGCACCTGGGACCTCGGCTCCGGCGGGCTGCTGCACGAGGAACGCGCGCACGCCGGCTCCGTCACCGATCTCGTGACCACGACCGTGGACGGCCGCCTCGTGCTGCTGACCGCCTCGGAGGACGACACGGTCCGGTCTTGGGACGGGGAGACGGGCGCACTGCGGGACGTCCTCGCCGGCCACACCAGTGGGGTCACCCGCGTTGAGCCGGCCCTGTCCGGACTGTCCGGTACCCGCCCGATGGCGGTGACCGTGTCGAAGGACAGAACCGTGCGCACCTGGGACCTGCGCAACCGCCGGACGGGCCGGTTTCCCGGCGAACATCCGAACTGGGTCCGCACCCTCGGCCTCCACCGCATCGACGGACGGCTGTACGCCGTCACCTCCTGCCGCGACGCAGCCATCCGGGTGCTCGACGCGGGCACCGGCGAGAACGTACGGGAGTTCGCGGATCCGGAGGGGCAGCCTCTCCAGGCCGCCGACGTCCTCACGCACAGCGGGTTCACCTGGATCGCCGCGGGTGGCGAGCAGGGTCGGCTGCATCTGTGGGAGTACGGCATGCCGGAGCCGCGGGCAAGCACGGACCCCGGACCCAGCGCAGTCACCACGCTGGCCCTCCTCGCCCCGGACCTGTTCCGGTTTCAGGTGGTCGCAGGCAGGAACGACGGCGCGCTGGCCGTCTGGTCCCCGGGCACGGGTGAGGAACCACGGCTGCTCGCCCCGCCCGGGCGTGGCAGGGATGCCGGAGTGTCCGCACTGGCCGTCGCCGAGACCCCACGCGGACCGGTGGTCTTCAGCGGAACGTATGACGGCACGTGCCGGACCATGCTCCTGCGCACCGGGCGCCTGTTGCGCAGCCACCGCTTCGGGACACCGGTCAAGGCGGTGGCGATCGGATCGGTCGCCGGTGAGCCGGTCACCGCTGCAGGCGACGAAAGCGGCCGTATCACCCTGAACCGCTTGGCGGACGGCACGGTACTGCGCACCCTGCTGGGCCACACAGGCCCCGTGCGCTCACTCGCCTTCTCCCGGGTCGGTCACGTGGACGCCCTGGTCTCCGGCAGCTCCGACGGAACCGTCCGCATCTGGCAGACCTCGACCGGAACCCAGCTCGACCGCATCGACCTCCCGGACTACGTCCAGACCGTCGCCCACGCCGACGGCGTCCTGGCCATCGGCTACGGGCGCGAGGTCTCCGTGTTCGCCCCGTCAAGCCGACCGACCCAGCCGGAACACTGAGGAGAAGGAAGCCGATGACCCGCATTCTCGCCATCCACGGCGTCAACCAGTACGACCCGGCGCGCACACCCGATGCGGCCGCCGCGCGCCTCGGCGCGGTCTGGCACCAGGCCCTCAACCGGGAACTGCCCGTTCCCGTGGACGCCGCGGACATGCGCCTGGTGTACTACGCGGACCTGCTGCGTCCCACCGGTCCCGCCGCGCAGGGCGCCACTGACGACCTCGACCACCTGTCACCCGAGGCTGCAGACGCCGCGCGCCGATGGGGCGAACTGCACGGCCTCGACCTGAACAAGGCGCAGGGCCGGGTCCTGACGCCCGTCCGCTGGGTCGCGGACGCTGTCGCCCACCGCAAGGGGCTGGACACCAAACTCGTCCGCAGGTTCGTGGCCTCCTACTTCCCCGAGCTCGTCGGCTACCTGCACTCCTCTGCGCGCCAGGCGGTGCAACAGCGGCTGGCGGACGCCATCGCCAAGGAGTCCCCCACGGTTCTGATCGCCCACTCACTGGGCTCGGTCGTCGCCTACGACACGCTCTGGCGGCACGCCCACAAGGTCGACGTGCTGCTCACCATCGGGTCGCCGCTGGCCATGCCGGACATCGTCTTCCCGCACCTCCAGCACACCCCCAGGTCGGGTAGGGGAGTACGGCCGCAGACGGTGGGCCACTGGATCAACATCGCCGACCCCGGAGACCTGGTCGCCATCCCCCAACCCCTCACCAACCACTTCGACGACGTCGACTCGAACGTCTCGACTGGCATCGGCGCCTTCAGCTTCCACAAGGCCGCCTCCTACCTCAAATGCTCCGCCACAGCCAAGGCACTCGCTCCGTTCCTCAGGTAACGCCTTCTCCCGGACGGGTCGTACCGGTGGCCGGCCATCGGAGCGTCCCACCAGCCCGGGCGCCCGGATCCGTTGGGCAGGGCGCCGAGCGATGATCGGCACCCTGCCGTATCGGCGTAAGGACGTTGTCACCGGGGGTTGACTACCCCACAGCCTCCGCAGGCGTCGGCTGACATAGGGTCGCTTGGCTCGAGTCCGAGGTCTCCGCCGGAGTCTGCCGCCGTCTGCACTCAGGAAATGGCCGCCCTCGTGAGACGCAATTTCCATGCCACAGGTGAGACAACTAGCAGAGCGCCAGATCAGCGAGCAGTCCCATGGCATGAGTCGCGAGACCCTACAGTCATCCAATTGAGGCGTTTGACAGCTAACCCAGCCGTTTCGGCTTTTCTGACAGTGAATCTAGCCGTGAGGGGTAACCAGCCTCGATCCCGATAGTCTGGAGGCCGAATCGTTCGGACACGGGGGGATGATGGTTCGAGCACTTCTGATCGGGGTTGGGGCCTTTGAGAACGTGGCCGACGGCGAGTGGAGCCCCACGTCGGAGGGGTTGTCTCCGCTGCCGTCGGTTGAACCGCAGGTGCGTGAACTCGCCGTGGTGCTCTCGCGCTTCGACGGACTGAACGTCAGTGAACCGGTGATCGACGCGGACCGGGTCAGCGTCGAGGAGAGCTGGCGGCACCTGCGGCACGATTCGGTGGGCCGGCCGCGTATCGTTCACTTTGCCGGTCATGGGGTCTCTCGTGGCCGGGTCTTGTACCTGCAAGTGCACGACAGCAGTCCGGCCGACCTCCCGGAGTCAGCGATCGATGTCGGCCGATGGCTGAACGAGGTCGAGCACGGCTCCGACCAGTCGCCCGTCCTGTTCCTGCTCGATGTTTGCGGTGCAGGGGCCGCGACGGACTACCAGCTGTTCCAGGACGTTCCTGAGGGCGACCGAAGGACCTGGGTAATTGCGGCCTGCACGGCGGACGAGAGCGCCTTCGACGCACGGTTCACCAAGGCCACGGCCCGGGCGCTGGAGCGGCTTCGCTTGGGTCACTGGGATCTCTCTCCGGCTCTGTCCCACGTTCCGGTGGAGGCTGTCGCTGACGAGATCGCGCGGGAGCTGGTCCGCCTCGGCGAGGGGTATCCGCAGACCGTGATGCACTCGCCTCGCCGAGCCGCCTCGTTGCCGGTACCGGAGTTCTTCGCCAACCCGGCGTTTAGCACTGACGGCTGGCAGCGGCTTTGGAGCCGACTCCGGCTGGCAGTTCGGGAGCTGGCGGCGGAGTTCGACCCCGGTCTGGACCCAGTGCACTTTCTCACCCGGGCGTCCGGACGCCTGGACGACGCCGCTGCGATGACGGGCTGCCTATTCACTGGGCGGACCCAAGAGCTGACCCAGATTCGCTCCTGGTTGGCGAGCGACGAACCCCTATTGCTGGTCACCGGAAGCCCTGGGGCCGGAAAGTCGGCGCTGCTGGGGGTGACGGTCTTCCTGTCGCACGCCCAGCTCGCCGAGCTGAGTACCGTGCTGGTTGGTCGCATTCCTGCTCAGTACCGCCCGGAGCGTCGGTACCCGAATCTTGTCGCGGTCCATGCCCGGCACCGGAGCATGGACGAGGTGATCGCTTCGATCATGGTTCAACTGACTCCCGAGGACGCGGAGCCGGCCGTTGCTAGCAGTGAGCAAGCTCTGGACGAGCTCAAACGCATGGCCCAGGACCTGCCGGAACCGGTGGTACTCATCCTCGATGCCATTGACGAAGCCCTGGAGAGCGGCCGCATCGTACGCGATCTGCTACCCGAGCTCCTGCGCACGCTCCGCTCTGACGGCCGCCCCGCGTTCCGAGCGCTCGTGGGGATGCGCCCGCCGCAGACGGACGGCCACCAGTTCTGGGAGGTGCCCGGTGCCCACGGGATGGTCCTTGACCTGGACACCTCCTCCGGTGTCCAGGACCTCGCGGACGACCTCACGACCTACATCGCCGACATCCTGTATAGCGCCCCCGGTTACGGCGACCAGGCCCTTCGTGAGTCCGTAGCCCGTTCGGTCGCTACCGCGATCGCACATAGCCCCGATCGGAGCACCTTCCTCGTCGCAGCGCTCTTCGCCGACTTCCTGCGAACCGGTGTACCCCTGAACCCCGCCGAGGCAGTCGCCCGACTACCGCAGAGCCTGCCACACCTGCTCGAACTGCACCTGCGGACCACGCTGGACGGCGACCCGTGGATGCGGCACTTGATGGTGGGGCTGGCACAAGCGCGGGGGCAGGGTATGCCGCTGGAGCTTGTGGCCGCAGCGGCTATCGCTGCCGCCACGGCCGCGGGTCAGGAGCTCCGCCCGCTGACCCCGGGCGAGGCTCGCGAGAAGCTGGCTACCGCCCGCTTCTATCTGCGGACGAACGTCGATGCGGACGGACGTCAGCTCTACCGGTTCTTCCACGAGACGATCACCGAGCACTTCCGTGACGCCGGGGCCGAACTCGACAGGCTCGCCGACACGCTCTTCCAAGAGCTGTTGTCGGCCGTCCCCGGGCGGTGGGCCGCTGCGGGGCCTCGGTGGGACCTCGCCGCACCGTATCTGCTGCAACATCTTATGGAGCATGCCGTCGCTGTACCGGGCGGATCCGCGGTCGACCAGTTGTTCCTGGACCCGGAGTACCTAGTCCGTGCCGACCGCAGCAGCATCTGGGAGGCCGTCCACCGGACGAGGACCCCGGCTGCGCGGCGGGCCGGGGTCGCGTACAGGACAGCCTCCGGTCGCTTCGATATCGGCAGCCTCTTTGGCCAGCGCATGCCGCTGGAGACGCGCCGTGCGAGGCTTCAGCAGAGCCTGGCGACCTACCAGGCAGCCGGGCTGGCACGCCGTCTCCACGACGAACGGGCCGCGCTCCACACGCAGTGGAGCACGGGCCTGCCCGAGGAGTCCCTGCTCCACGTCATCGGCGAGGACGAGTTGGGTGCCACGGTGTCAGCCCTGGCCCTGGGAGCTGTCGAACGACGGCTTCTCGCCGTGTTCGCCGGCACCGACGGCTCCCTCCAGGCATGGGACATCACGCCGAGCCCCGACGATTCTTTCCGGTACTTCTCGGCTCCCGGGACAGACGAGGGTGCCATCACCCAGGTGGCGATCGCAGATCTGGACGAGCGGACGGTCATTGCCTCGGTCACTGACCAAAACGTACTCCAACTGTACGACCTCGCGACGGGTGCACTCGTCGACGACGCACGCCTCGACGGCGCGCGGGTCTCAGCCTTGACGGTCGTCCGCACCGGCGACGAAACGGCCCTTGCAGTCGGTCGAGTCAGTGGAGAGATCAGCCTGGTCGGCCTGCTAGGCGAGTCGTTCGGCAGGCTCCTCGACACCGTCGAAGCCGGAAACGACGCCATCGCTTCGCTGCTCAGCGTGGAGTCCGCAGACGGCTCCCTCAGTTTCCACTGTGTGTCCGCCGAGCCTCAGGGACATGGGCCGAAGGTGCTGCGGAACCTGGACGAGCGGCCCGTCACCATCTCATCGGAGGGACCGCTCCAGGAAGTGCGGATCCAGCCCACCAACGCGCGCACCCCGCTGTACTCCCTCATCGCCTACCACCCCAGCATGTACGCGGTAAGGGGGAACGGTGAGACCGTCCACGTCGTCACCGGGGCCGAAGACCGCGGGCTGACATTCGCAGACATCCGTCAAGTCGACCGCTTTCAGCTCGCGCTGACCGCCCATCGCGATGGCAACATGCGGGTGTGGGACCTCGACGTTTGCCCGCGGTTCGGTCACGGCCAAAACCAGTGGCACCCCGCCGCAATCCTCGGCGTCATCCGGCTCGGCAGCTCGGAGCTCGCCCTCAGCGCCGAACTCGCGTCTGGTGAGATCAAGGCTTGGGACCTGAGCACCGGCGCCGAGGAGCACGAACTGACCGACTTGGGCGAGCTCAGCCACGCCGTCACCGTGACAGCTGGCGACGCGTCCTACGCCGTCACGGTGACGACGGAGAACGAGCTCGACACCTGGAATGTCCGTGAGGATGCCCTCGAATCGACGGTCCGCCTGCAGGCCCCGGCCACCGCGTTGGCCGCTATGCCGCACGGCGATTCGGTGTGGGCCATGGTTGGCGGTGCCGACGGCAGCATCCATGTGTGGGACACGAGCAAGGAGTCGCCTTCCCACATCCTCGTCGGCGTGGAGGGGCCGGTCACGGAGCTGGTCGCGGGCATGGTAGGCGGCGAGTCTCTCCTGATCAGCGTCCACAACAAACACAGGGTCTGTCTCTGGTCCCTGGCTGACAGCACCCTGCGGCAATCGATCACGCTGGACCGGATCGGAGCGATCGCGATCCAAGGCGGGCGCCTGTTGGCCGCCGAGCAATCGTCGGACAACGATCAGGTGCGCATCTGGGACCTTGTCACGGCCTCGCTTGTGGGCTCAGTCCCTGTGGCCGGCCCTCGGGTGATGGCTGTCAGCCAAGTGAACGGCAGGCCGATACTCGTGGCCGCTGTCAGCGAGGCGGAGGTACAGGCATGGGATGCCGAATCCGGCGATCCACTCGGAGCTCCGGCCCCAGTGCCGGATCGAGTGCATACGATCGCCCCCTACAAGAGTGGCGTGCTGGTAGGCAGCAAGGCCGGCCATGTCACGGCCCTCGGCTGGGCCTGCTCCGCAGCGGCGTCGACACTCCGACCGACGCGGCTGACCGTCCACGTCACCCACGTCCTGGCTTGGTTGCCGGGCGAACTGCTATGTGGCGATGCCCGCGCAGACGGATGGGAGTTGTACACCGTCAGCGAGTGGGAGGGAGGGCTGCCGCCTTCCTTCGGCCTGGTCTACGCTCGCCCCGTCACTGCGACGACGGCCGAACTCCACGATGCTCTCGTTGACGTACTGAAGCCCGACGGATTTGACGTCGTGCGGCTGGAGCCACACTGGTACGAGATGAGCAAGGTCGACGGCGTGACCACCGGTGGCCCGTGGCGATTCCCGGCGTACTCCGTTCATTGTTACCCGGAGCAAGGAGTAGAGCAGTGACGATCGTCGCAGTGCACGGCATCGGCAACCACCTGAGCGGCCGCTCGCCGGAACAGGCGGCCACCGAACTAGCAGGGCAGTGGCAGCTCAAACTTCAGCATGGGTTCAAGGCCGCCGGACTGGGCGACCACCGGCTCCCTGCCCTGCACGCCGCGTACTACGCTCACCACACCCACGCCGCGGAGCGGCAGGCTGTCGTGCCGGATGTACTTGCCCTCGACGAACGAGAAGAGTCCGTCGTCATCGCCTGGGCGATGGCCCTAGGTTCACCCAACCTCCAGGAACGACAGGGACTAATTACTGCACCACTGCGGCAGGTCCTGTCCTGGGTTTCCCGACGCCGCAACCTCCCCATCGGGACGGTCATTCGGCTTGCCGTCCAGCTGGCGGGCGAGGTCCGCCGCTATCTCCACGTTCCGCAGGTACGGGCTGCCGCCCTATCTACCGTGGCCGAGTCGATCCGACGGGTGCGCCCCCGCGTGGTGCTGGCGCACTCCCTCGGCTCCGTCGTCGCGTACGAGGCTCTCCATGCTCACCCGGAACTGACCGTGGACTGCTTCGTGACCTTGGGCTCTCCCCTTGGCCTGCCGAGCGGGATTTTCGATCACCTGGTGCCCGCGCCAATCGCCGATCGGGGTGCTCGACCTGCCGGGGTCCGCTACTGGGTGAACCTCGCCGACACAGGGGACCTGGTGGCGATTCCTCATCGGCTTGGCGACCGTTTCCCCGTTGACCAGCACGCCGACACACCGAGCCTTTTCCATCTTCAGCCTGAGCTGGCCAGATGCAGGGTGAGGACAGCCTGAACAAGGCTCGTGATGCGGGTGGTCGAGCAGCGGAGCTTGC
>NZ_JBIAWQ010000026.1:0-74302 GCF_042895815.1 Streptomyces sp. NPDC001373 | reverse complement strand
GACGCCAGCGCCAGCCGCACATCGTCCGCGGCTACTTCGGCGGCCCACACGTCCGCTACGTCCTGGACGAGAACCCCATGAGTTTCTGATCAATAGCGGCCGGATTCCTTCGGGGCGATTCGGTTACGGCGGCCCGACTGGCGGGATTTCGACCGTGTGGCGCATATCCAATTGCTCTCCACCGGCTGTCGATTATGCGACTGATCAGGCTATTCACTCGTCGGTTTCAGGGCTGCGGCAATTCCTTGCAGCATGCACCCGCATGCGGAATGGTGGTGCTCGACGGGGACTTCGGGAAGCGTTCACCGATCCCTCCATGGGCGGCTGCGCCTGCGTGTGTGCAGATGCGTGCGCCACACCCTTCTCCCCTTTCCCGGTAATGCCATCCCTCCACCGAAATGCGAGAGTCAGCCGATGCCGCCCATCCCCGCACTGAACTCCGCGACTCCCTCCGATCCGCCGGACGCTGCCACCGTCGCACTCGTCGGGGCGGAATTCGGATGGGGAAGTTCGGGAAAACTGAGCGCGGTGCTCTCCGCGCTGCGGGACCGGCCGGCGCCTCCCCTGCGTTTCGTCGGAATGGCATCGGGCCTGGGCCGCCCCCTGCTCGCCGAACACGCGGTGGACGGCTGGTACGACCTGCCGGACGATCCCGGCCGAGCGGCTGCCTGGGTCGCGGAGTTCGTACGGTCACAGGGGGTGCGGGCCGCCGTCGTGGTCCTGGACGGCGCGGCGGCGACGGCACTGCTGGCCGCCGGTGTACCCACCGTCTTCGTCGACAGCCTGCCCTTCCTCTGGTCCGAGGGCGACCGGGCCGCGCTGCCGCTGGACGCGACCGTGTACTGCGCCCAGAAGAGCGTCGAGCTGCCGCCCGAGTGCCGGAGCGTGCTCGCCGACGCCCGGGGGCTGCGCTGGGTCGAGGCGGTCATCGCCCGGCCCCGCGCCTCGGAGCCGGAACGGGGGACCCGGCGGAGTGCGGGCCGCCCGTACCGCAGGGCACTGATCAGCCTGGGCGGTCTGCGCGCGCCGAACCTCCTCGCTCCGGAGCACTACCCGCGCCTGGTCCTCCCGGCCGCCCTCGAGGCCCTCGCCGCCCACGGGGTCGAGGAGGTGCACATCGCCGGCAACCTGCCCGGCGGCCTGGTGGGCGGCCTCCTCGACTCCTGCGCCGCCGCGCCGCGGACCACCGCCGGCCCGCTGGGGCACGGCGCCTTCCTGGCGCGGCTGGACGCCTGCGACGTCCTGCTCACCTCACCGGGTCTGACCACCCTGCTCGAAGCGGGCGGGCTGGGCGTCCCCACCGTCTGCCTGCCTCCGCAGAACCTCAGCCAGATCTTCAACGGCCGCTACCACAGCCAGGCGCTCGGGGCCGGGCTGCGGGTGCTCTGGCCGAAGGAGGTACTCGTCGAGGACGATGTGCTGGCGCTCCGCTCGAAGGGCGAGGACCACGCTCTGGAACGGATCTACGGCGCCATCGGTGCGGCCGCGCAGGGCGATGACCGGCAGGAGGTGGGCCGCGCCCTGCGCGACGGTGTCCTGGAAGCGCTGCGCCGCTCCGCCGGCGTCGGCGCGTGGGACGCGCTCACCACCGCGGTGGGCACCCGCGGCTCGGCCCAGGTGGCCGACGCACTGCTCGAAGTCCTGGGCGCGTCCGGTCCTCCGTCCTGACCCGCCCGCACGGTCCGGCCGGCCCGGCAGCCACCCGGCGCCGCCCCACCACACCGTCCCACCCGTCCGTGAGTCGCCTGGAAGGTCTCCGCCCCGTGCGTACACGCGATCGCTACCTGTTCGTCAGGATCCTGGAAGCCTGCAACGCCGACTGCTTCATGTGCGAGTTCGCCCTCTCCCGCGACTCGTACCGCTTCTCCCCGGAGGACTTCGCCGACCTGCTGCCGAAGGCCAGGGACGCCGGTGTGGGCTACGTCCGGTTCACCGGGGGCGAACCGCTGATGCACCCCGACGTGGTGGACCTGGTGCGCGCGGGTACGGCCGCCGGGATGAAGATGTCCCTCATCACCAACGGCTCGCTGCTGCCCCGTACGGCCGCCCCGCTGGCCGAGGCCGGCCTCGCGCAGGTGATCGTCAGCCTGGACGGCGCCTCGGGCGCCACCCACGACGTCTACCGGCGCACCCCCGGCCTGTTCGACAGCGGGCTGAGGGGCCTGCGGGAGGCCGCCGCGCTGGGTGTCCTCCCGAGGGTCAACACGGTGGTGGGGCCGCACAACTACGCCGAGATGCCACGGCTCCAGGAGGTCCTGACGGAGGCGGGGGTGCTCCAGTGGGAGCTGTCCGCGCTCAAGCTCGACCGCACGATCACCTATCCGGACGCCGACCACGTCCGCAGCGTCTGCGATCCGGTCTACGACGCCGACCCGGCCGCCCTGCTGGTCCCGATGGGCAAGCGCTTCTACGGGGACACCCCGCAGGAGCAGGAGCGGTACTTCACCAGGTCGGTCACCCCGCGTGCCGCCGAACCGCTGTGCCACGTCGCCGACGACGTCATCTACGTGGACGGCAAGTACGGGCGGATGTACGCGTGCAGCTGCATCCCGCACCGGGAGGGCGACGACGGGCCCGGCGGCGCGCCGCTGCGGGAGCAGGGGGTGATCCGGCTGGACACCCCGGTGTTCCGGGCGCACGCCGACTACTTCCGCGAACGCGGTCCGCAGGTGTGCAGCGGGTGCTCCACCACCGCCGCCGGGTACAGCGACGACGTGGCGCGGCTCGGGGCGGTGGGGGCATGGCACTACTGAACCCGTCCGGGGCCGCTCCGGCCGCGACGGAAGGCGGCGGCTCCCCCGGCCCGCGGGTGCTGCTGGGCGCTTGCGAGGACCGGCTGGACTCGGTCCTCGCCCTCGCCCGGGTGGCCGCCCACCTCGGGGGCCTGCGCCGGACCGGCCGGGACGGGCTCCAACCCCTGCCGGCCGCGGCGCTGGTCTGCGACGACGTGGCCGCCACCGGGCGGCTCCTGGAGCTGGGCGTACCGGTGGTCCATCTGGAATCGGGGCCCTCCGGCCCGGCCGACGGCCAGGCACCGCCGGGGCGCGCGCTCGTGCGGGTGCACCGGCCGGGGTGGCTGCCGCCGTCCGGCCCCGGTGCCCGGGCCGCCCGGCCCACCGGGGTCCTCGCGCCGCGGCGCACCGGGCGCAACCGGACCCGCTCGGGCACCCTCGTGATGCTGTCGCTGTGGGGCGTCCCGGACGCCGAGGCCGGGGCCTTCGCGTCCGGAGCGCTGCGCGAGCTGGCCGCTGCCGCACTGCACCGCACCGGGAGCTGCACCGTGGTGGTCGACACCGGGCTCGCACGCGTGCGGTCCGCGCTGGCGGCGCATCCGGGTGTCCGGGTGCTCCGGGCCGCCGGGGCCGACCCGGACGCCCTCCACGCCGGCGCCGCCGTGTTCCTCGCCTCGCCGGTTCTCGGGGCACTGGCCCTCGCCCAGGCGCGCCGGGCACCGCTGGCGCTGCTTCCGCCGCTGGGGGCCGCCCAGCGGACCCTTGCCGCACTGGTCGGCGAGGTCCTGCCGCTGCCTTCGGCCGTGGACCCCGCGGACCCGGGCCTGTGGGCGCCCCCGGCGGCGGCCGGGCCGTGGCACCTGCTCGACCCCGACCTGGACGACCTGCGCGGCGCACAGCGGGTCGCCCGTACCGTCCGTCAACTCGCGCTCGCCCCCCTGTGAACCCCGCCCCCGTGTACCCCGCCCCGGGGCCGCCCGCCCACGTCTCCTCGTCAGCCCGCCGGTCCGGCCCCGCCGCTTCCGGCCCACTCACCCACGTCGTCCGCGCCGTGCTGGAGCCGCCATGTCCGACACCGTCCGCGAACCCGTCACCGCCACCCGCCCCGAACTGATCCGTCCCCGGATCCCCGAGAACGACTGGGACGACTGGCGCTGGCACATGCGCCGGCGCATCACCAACACCGAGAAGGCCAGGCAGTGGATCAACCTGAGTGCCGACGAGGAGGAGGCCATCGCCGGGGTGGCGGGCAAGTACCGCTGGAGCGTCACCCCGTACTACGCCTCCCTGATGGACCCGGACGACCCCGCCTGTCCGGTCCGGCAACAGGCGGTGCCGGCGCTGGGCGAGCTGACGGAGTTCCCCGGTGCCGAGGTCGACCCCGTCGGGGACACCTACTACCGCAGGACCAACCGGGTCGTGCACAAGTACCCGGACCGCGTGATCATGCTGATCACCGAGGCCTGCCCCGTCTACTGCCGCCACTGCACGCGCAAGTTCCACACGACCGACGTCGACGGCACCTACTTCCGTGACGACGAGGGCGGCTCCTTCGACGAGGACCTGCGCTACATCGCCGACCACCCGGAGATCCGGGACGTCCTGCTGACCGGCGGCGATCCGCTCTCCTATCAGGACGGCAAGCTGGAGGAGATCATCGCCGGGCTGCGGGCGATCCCCAGCGTGGAGATCATCCGCATCGGCAGCAGGTTTCCCGTCCTGCTGCCGCAGAGGATCACCGAAGATCTCTGCTCCATGCTCGCGCGCTACCACCCGGTCTGGCTGAACACCCATTTCAACCACCCCAAGGAGATCACGCCGGAGGCCGCGGCGGCCGTCGACCGCCTGCTGCGGCACGGCATCCCGGTCGGGAACCAGACGGTGCTGCTGCGCGGGATCAACGACGACGTCGCCGTCATGCGCACCCTGATGACCGAGCTGCTGCGGATCCGGGTCCGTCCGTACTACCTCTACCACTGCGACAACGTCACAGGGGTCTCCCACTTCATGACGACGGTGGAGAAGGGCTGGGAGATCATGGACGGCCTCCAGGGCCACATCACCGGGTTCGGCGTCCCCCAGTACGTCCTGACCACCAGGATCGGGAAGATCCCCATCGCGCGGCCCTCCTTCACCCCCACCCCCGACGGCCTGCTGCTGCGCAACTACCGAGGCCAGGAAATGGCCGTCGGCGGCGACGCGCAGCCGATCACGGAGTCCGACACACGATGAGCACACTCGACAAGCGGCTCGGGCAGCGCTTCCTGCCCTACGGAGCGAACTACCTCGACTGGTCCGACATGTCGGAACTGAAGAAGGTGATCGAGCACCAGGTCCTGTTCCGCTACCAGACCGAGACCGAGAGCATGGCCTCCCGCCTGGAGCGGACCGTGGCCGAACGGCTCGGCGCGGGCCACGCCCTGGCCGTGCACAACTGCACGGAGGCACTGCGGCTGGCGCTGATCTCCACCCGCCCGGCCGTCGGCGACCCGGTGTACATCCCGGCCGTGACGTTCGTCGCGGTGGCCGGAGCGGTGCTGTCCTGCGGCCTGATCCCGGTCCTCGTCGATGCCGACGACTCGCTCTCGATGGACCCGACGCTGCTGCCGCCGGACGCGCAGCGCGTGATCACGGCCCACATGGAGGGCACCGTCGCCCCGCTGCCGGCGGGCGTGCCCTACCTGATCGAGGACTGCGCCCAGTCGCTCGGCGCACGCCTCCCCGACGGCCGGTACGCGGGAACGGCGGGCTACGCCGGGACGTTCAGCTTCCACCACAACAAGGTCCTCACCTCGGGCGAGGGCGGGCTCGTCGTCACCGGCGCCGACGACGCCTGGGCGACCATGCGCCGCTACCACGACCACGGTTCGGCCCGGGTTCCCGGCCACTACCCGACCTGGGACGAGGACGCCCACTTCGGGGAGAACTTCGTCACCAGCGAGCAGGTCGCGGCCGTCCAGTGCCAGCAGTTCCGCCACCTCGACGAGCTGCTCGCCGGACTGGAGCGGATGTACGCGATCGCCATGGCCGAACTGCCCGGCCGCCCCGGCCTGGAGGTCCGGCCCCGGGCGGCCGGCGACGTGAAGGTCAGCCTGCGTTTCCGGTGCGAGAGCAGGGAACTGCGGGACGCCGCGGTGGCCGCGCTCACCGGGGCCGGCATCGCCAACTGGACGCTCGGGAAGTACCTGCTGCCCGCCCACCCGGTGCTCACCGGCCGCCGTTCGCTGTACCGCGACGGCTTTCCGTGGAACCACGCCCCGGAGGGACCCCTCGCCCTCAGCCGCGACGGCTTCGCCCGCACGAGGGACCTGCTGGACCGCACCCTGTGCCTGCCGCTCTCCCCGGAACTCCCGGAGGAGGAGCAGGCGCTCGCGGTCAAGGCCGTCCGCCGGGTGCTGGAGGCGGTGTGAGCGGCGCCGAGGTGCTGTTGATGGTGGACGACCGGCCGTCGTCCTTCACCCGCTACGCGGCCCGGGAGCTGGCCGGCCGACTGGTCCTGCTGCGGTTCGACGACACCCGGCCGGACCTGCCCGAGGAGCACCTGCGGGAGACCGCGCACCTGCCCGCCTTCTGGGTGCGCGCGGACGCGGCGCCGGCCGAGGAGGCCCGGCGGTACCGGGAGTGGGCGGCGGGGCTGCCGGCGGCACCGACCAGGTTCTGCAACCCCTCGGAGCCCCGGCAGGCGGCCGCCCAGCGGTTCGCGCGGCTCGCGGGCCTGCCGCACCTGACGGAGCGGCAGGTGGCCCTGGTCCGGGACAAGGCGGCCATGAAGGCCTGCTTCCGGGAACTGGGCCTGCGGACTGCGGAGTTCGAGCGGGTGCGGTCAAGCGCCGGGATCGAGCGGTTCGCCGGCCGGCACGGCTGGCCGGTGGTGCTCAAGCCGGTGGACTCGTTCGCCTGTGTGGACACCCACCGGCTCGACGGGCCGGGCGACCTGGCCGGGATCGACCTGGCGGCGCGGGACTGGATGGTGGAGGCGTACCTCGGGGGGACGGAGTGGGAGGTCTGCGCGATCGTCCTCGGCGGCGAGGTCCTCGACGCGTGGCCGAGCGCCATGCCCTGCCGCCCGCTGGACATCGTCGACGGCGCGATGAACGCCAACATCAGCGTCGGCACCGGCGAGGGTCCGGCCGTCGACCTGCGGGCCCTGGTCCAGCGCATCGTCACGGGCATGGGCATCGACCACGGCTACGCCCACATGGAGTTCTTCCTGATCGACGGCGAGGTGTACGCCGGCGAGATCGGCGTCCGGCTCGCCGGCTGCGAGATCCCCGCGAACCACGGCCACGCGTACGGCTTCGACGTGTTCGGCGCCACCCTGGCGGTCTACCTCGGCCGGCGGCCCGACCTCCGCTACGGCGAGCGCCGCTGCGCGGGTGACCTGCTGCTGCCGCTGCCCGGCTCCGGGACGATCCGGCGGGTCACCTCGCGCGAGGAGCTGCTGGCCATGCCCGGGGTCGTCGACGCGGTGCTGAAGGTTCGCGTCGGCGACACCGTGACGGCCCGCCGGGCCTCGCACAACGCCTCGGGGTACGCCCATGTCGTGGGAGCCTCGGTCGGGGAGGTGGAGAGCCGCATGCGCGACGTACTGGCCCGGTTCACGATCGAGGTGGTGGCGCAGGAGTCGTCCGCCGTCCTTGCCTGACCGCCGCCCGAGCCGGACGCCGCAACGGCGGCCCGGCACCCGGACCGGCCGCGCCGCGCGGCCGTCGAAACGGAGACCGACACGTGACCAGCGGCCTGCCCCGTCGCTTCCTCGACCTGCTCACACGTCCCCGGGTGGCCGGGGCGGCCTGGTGGAGCGTCGTCTCCAGGCTGCCGGTCTACCTGATGTCGCTGGCCCTCGTCCTGACCGTCCGTGAGCAGGGCGGCAGTTATGCCCAGGCCGGGCTGGTCGCGGCGCTCTACACGGTCGGGATGGCCCTGGGCAGCCCGCTGATCGCCCGCCGCCTCGACCGCAGCGGCCGCGCGGCGGTGCTGACCGCGACCGCCGTCGCCTACCCGCTGGCACTCGCCGTCCTGGTGGGGGCGACCCGCCCCGGCGGCTGGGCGCAGCCGGCGGTGGCGGTCGTCGCGGGGATGGTGCTGCCGCCCGCGAACGCCTGCATGCGCTCGCTCTGGGCGCGGCTGCCCCTCCGGGAGGAGGAGCGCGAGACGGCCTACCTGTGGGAGGCGCTGCTCACCGAGGTCCTGGTGATCGGCGCGCCGCTGATGCTGGCGGCGCTGATGCTGGCCGGCCCGGCGGGGCGGGCGCTCACGGTGATCGCGGTGGTGGGGGGCGTGGGCACGCTCGGGCTCGCGTACACGCGGCTGCCCGCCGGCACCGAGGCCGCCCCGCAGGCCCCGAAGGGTCCGCGCCACCCGCTGGGCCCGCTGCGGGAGCCCGCCCTGCTGGCGCTGGCCGGCATCATGGCCGTTTCCGCGGTGCCCATCGGTCTGCTGACCCTGGCCATCCCGGCGTTCGTCGACCGGCACGGGGCTCCGGGTGGCGCGGGCGTGGTGTACGCCTGCTGGGGTGTCGGCAGCGCGCTGGGGGCCGTCTGGTTCGGCCGGTCCCAGTCCGAGGTGGCCCCCCAGGTGCGCCTGCCCCGTCTCCTGCTGGCCTACGCCGCCGGCACCGGGCTGACGCTGCTCGCCGGCTCCCAGGCGGGCCTGGCCGTGGCGCTCGCGGTGGGCAGCGTACCGATCGCCCTGGTCTCCGCCACCGAGATGAGCCTGGTGAGCGGCATCGCCGAAGGACGGTCCATGGCGGAGGCGTTCACCTGGGCGTCACTGGCCACCGTCCTGGGCGACGCGCTCGGCCAGCAGGCCGGCGGGTTGCTGATGGATCCGTTCGGGCCGCGGACGGTGTTCGCGGTGGCGACCGGAACCGCCCTGGCCGCCGCCGCGCTGTCCTTCGTCTGCCGGGGGCTGCTGGCGCGGCGTGCGGCGCCATGTGCCGAAGTGGGCGGCATGACGGCCGAACCCGGCATGCCGGCCCCTTGACCCGTACCCGGCGCGCAGCCACTCCCCGTCCTTCCCTCTCCCCGTTCCCCTTACCCCGCGCCCCCGGCGCGGACGACACGAGGTGGTCCACCATGAACGCAGCGCTCACCGAGCAGCGAACCGACGGGCCTGCCGGGCCGGGGCCCCTGTTCCGCCCGGTCGCCAGGCAGGAATTCGCCCGAGCGGTAAGGGAGTTCCTGGGCTCACCCGAACTCCTGCCGGTGCCGGTGCCGACCGGGGACCGCGCCGATCTGGCGGAGAGCGTCGAGCTCGCCGGCCGGCTGTACGGCGGTCTGCGGCGTCCGCACCCGCTGGACGTCGGGGTCCTCCTCGGCACGGGGCACCTGCCCGAGGGACTCGCGGAGCTGGCCCGTCCGTTCGCACGGACGTGGGTGGGCGAGGAGGAGCTGGCGGACATCGCGGCGTTCCGGTCCCGGCACCGCGGTTCGCTGCTGGTCGTCGGCCGTTACGACCGGCTCACCCTCGACCCCGTCCGGGACCTGCTGATGGCCACCTACCGGGGCCCGCGGAACGGCCTGACGCTGCTCAGCGGCCGCGACGGTGCCTCGGTCTGCTGGAACGTCGCCAAGCAGTACGCGGAACCCGCCCTCGACGTCGACGCACTGGGCCTGTTCACCGACACGGACCGCCCTCCGCGGCTGCCCGGTGTCCAGGTCTTCGACGACCGGGACTTCGAGCGCGCCGACATCCAGGCGGAGATCCTGGGCACCCGATGGCGGCGGGTGGGGTTCCAGGGCCACGGCAAGGACGACAGCGTCAACCTCGGCGAGTTCACCATCTGCGGTCTGAACACCTCGGCTCCGGCCACCCCCGGGCTGCTCGGCCCGCGCTGCGCGTACGGGCTGCCCTGCTACAAGCCGGAGGACAAGCTGGTCCCCCTCAACCGGGTGGAGGCCGTGGAGCTGGTGCTCAGCGCGTGCAACAGCGGTCCCCTCTCGGACCTCGCCCTCTACGACCCGAAGTACCAGCTGCTGCTGAACGCGCTCGACGGTCCGGCCCGTACGGTGGTCTCGGCGGTGTCGGTGCACGACTCCGACCGGCCCGAGAACGTCGCCTGGATGCACGGCGCCCTCACCGGCGCGGACTCGGTCGACACCCTCAACGCCAGCCTGGCGGGCTCGCACCCCTACCCGGCGTTCATGCGCTTCGGGCTGCCGGGCGCTCCGGAGGACACGCCGGCGCCGCCCGCTCCCGCGGACCACCGCCCCGGCCCGCTGCTGCTGACCGCGGGCGCCCGGCTCACCGCCTACCTCGCCTCGGACCTGCTGCCGCACAACCACCCGCTGCGGCCCCGGCTGACCAGACTGGCCCGGAAGGTCGACCTCTGGGTGGCCAGGCCCACGCATCTCGCCGACCAGTCGCCCGAGCAGATCGAGGCCTCCCTCACGGCGGACCTGCAGTCCCTCGACCACGTGATCACCGAGCAGGTCGCGGCCGATCCCGAGACCGCGCTGATGAACTACCCGGCGTACTTCGGCGACCGCAGCAGCCTGGACCCGGACGTCCGGGAGGTCACCTGCCACTGCGGCCGCCCCGCGCAGGAGTTCACCCGGCGGGGCCTGCTCCCGCACGTCCTGGACACCACCTGCGCCGTCTGCATGCGGTGCGGCGACGTCACCTTCCGGATCCCGGACGCACCCGCCCTGCTCGCCCACGCCGCCGACGAGGTCGCGCAGGGCGGGGTGCTGGAGGTACGGGCCACGGTCACCGCGGCCCGTACCGGGCCGGTCCGGCTGGGCCTCTTCGTCCCGACCTACCTGCGCGAGGACACGACCGTGGAGCCCGCCACCACCAGGCTCCGGCTCACCGGTGGCCGGGCTGAGGACGTCGCCTTCCGTGTGCGCTTCGCCCCCGAAACCGCCCCGCAGGCCTACTACTTCACCGTGTTCGCCGTACAGGACCTGGCCGTCTCCACGGCCCGGCGCCACTTCGGCGTCGTTCCCCGGACCGTCTGACCGACCCCCACCCCACGAGGAGAAGAGCATGCAGAGCCAGGACGTAGCCGAGCCGGGCACCGCGCCCGCGGACAAGCCGGCGATCGAACTGATCGAGCAGAACGGCGAAGTGACCCTCAGCATCGGCGGCGAGCAGGCCATGCAGGCCTGGGAGCGGGACCTGATGTGGGCCAGCGCCGACATGCTGTGCGAGTACGGAAAGGACTTCTACGAGGTCGGGCTCGGGCTCGGCCTGTCCGCGCTGCGCATCGCCGGCAACCCCGCGACCCGCAGCCACACGGTGCTGGAACTCTTCGGCGAGGTCGAGGACCTGTTCCGGGCCCAACACCCCCGGGTACCCGGCAACCTCACGATCGAGCGCGGCGACTTCTTCGAGCGGATCTTCGAACTGCCGTCGGAGAGCATCGACGGGATGTTCTTCGACCCCGCCCTCGACATGGAGGTCTGGACGGACGCCGAGCTGTGGGCCAGGGTCATGCCGGAGGTCGTCCGGGTGCTGCGCCCCGGCGGCGTCTTCATCCCGTTCTTCAGCACCAAGCCGGAGCTGCGCTGGCAGTACCTCCCGCACTTCCGCCGGATCCGGGTGGAGCGGCACCCCTTCGTCGCGTACGACACCACCGAGTACACGCACGGCGGCACCACCGGCGACGCGTTCATCCAGTGCTTCCTCAAGGACTGACCCGGTCCGCCCTCCAGCCGCCGCCCGCACCCGACACCACTCACCAGCGCTCCTCCCGGAGGTACCTCCCATGGCCATCACGCCGCCCCTCGACCCGCCTGCCTCACTCGGCTCCCCCTCCTCCCCCGGCATGCGCCCCGACCTGGGCATCCGCTCGATCTTCCTCGCCGGCCCGTTCATCCAGCTCCTGGACCCCAAAACCGGGGAGATGCCGGCCGGTGCCCGGGCCCCGTTCGACGTCCTGATCAAGCACTTCGAGGCGCAAGGGCTCTCCGTGCACAACGCCCACCGCCGCGAGGCGTGGGGGGCGGAGCTGATGCGGCCGGAACAGTGCACCAAGCTCGACCAGGACGAGATCCGCAAGGCCGACGTGTTCGTGGCCCTGCCGGGCCACCCGGCCTCCCCGGGCACCCACATCGAGATCGGGTGGGCCAGTGCCTTCGACAAGCCGATCGTCCTGCTGCTGGAGCGCGACAGGGAGTACACCTTCCTGGTGCAGGGCCTGCACACGGTCGCGTCGGTGGAGTACGTGGTCCACACGGACATCGCCGCCTGCCTGCCCGCCGTCGACCGGGCGGTGGACCTGGCGGTCCTGCGGCAGCGGGAGGGCAGCGGCGGCCGTCGGTGAATCGGGCCGGGCGGACACCGCGGCCGGCTCCGCTCCCTGCGCCGCGAGCACGGGGACGTAGCCGGCCGCGGCGGGGGCGAGGGCTACGCGCGCGCCCGGCGCTAGTCTGGTGCGATGAAGATCACCGTCGACGACCTGTCGGGCCCCGAGACGGCCGCGTTCCTGGCCGAGCACGTCAGTGAGATGCGGTCCATCACCCCGCCGGAGAGCAAGCACGCCCTGGACCTGGAGGGTCTGCGCCGGCACGACGTCACGTTCTGGACGGTGACGGACGACAGCGGGACCATCGTCGGCTGCGGCGCCCTCAAAGCACTGGAGGGCGAGCACGCCGAGGTCAAGTCGATGCGCACCGCCTCCGCCCACAAGCGCTCGGGCGTCGCGTCCCTCCTGCTCGACCACCTGATCGGCGAGGCCCGCCGGATGGGGTACACACGCCTGAGCCTGGAGACCGGCGCCGCGGACTTCTTCGCCCCGGCCCGTGCCCTGTACGCGAAGTTCGGCTTCGAGCCCTGCGCCCCGTTCGCCGACTACCGGCCGGACCCCCTCAGCGTCTTCCTGACCCGCCTCCTCTGACCCCGGACCCTGCGCGAGCGCTGCGAGGGGTCCGTACGCCGTGTGCTCCCATCCCCCACGCCGTCAGACGGTGCCGAGAACAAGGTCGGCGCGGTGGCGACCCTGAGCGACGAGGCGGGCGTTGGGCTCGTCCGACCGGGCCACCCAGGCGCGCGCGGGCGGCGTCGAAGGTGTCCGGGGCGCCCTTGCGGTCCGCGCGGCCCGTGCGCTCCGGCGATTCCGTGGGCCGAACGGGGGAGGTCCGGGGAGGCCGTCGGGGGTGTGGGGCGCGGGCGGGTGCGGGAGGGGTCAGGCTGGGCAGGGGGCGGACGGACCTCCCCCAGCGGACGACAAGGGAGCTCGCCGTGGCCCACGCATCCGACCCGCCACCCGGGCAGCCGCACGGTACGCCGGAGGGCGCGGTCGTCGCCGGCACCCGCTCGCGCGTGAGCCTGCGCGTCAACGGGATCCGCCACGAGCTCGACCTGGATCACCGCGTCACGCTCCTCGACGCCCTGCGCGAGCACCTGGACCTGACCGGAGCCAAGAAGGGATGCGACCACGGGCAGTGCGGGGCCTGCACCGTTCTCGTGGACGGGCGGCGCGCCAACAGCTGTCTGCTGCTCGCCGTCACCCTCGACGGCTGCGGGGTCACGACCGTGGAGGGCCTCGCCGGGCCCGACGGCGCCCTCCACCCGCTCCAGCTCGCCTTCATCGAGCAGGACGCCTTCCAATGCGGTTACTGCACCCCCGGCCAGCTCTGCTCCGCCGTCGGCGCCCTGCGCGAAGCCGCCGCCGGCGACCCCTCGCACGTCACCGCCCCCGGTCCACGGACAGGGCCCGCCGCGCTGACGGCGGAGGAGATCAGGGAACGGCTCAGCGGCAACCTGTGCCGCTGCGGCGCCTATCCGGCGATCGTCCGGGCCGTCGCCGACGCCGCCTCGAACGCCTCGGCCACCAGGACCGGCGCGGACGTGATCGCATGAAGCCCTTCGCCTACGTACGCGCCACCAGCCTCCGCGAGGCCGCCGACGCGCATGCCGCGCACCCCGGTGCCCGCTACCTCGGCGGCGGCACCAATCTGGTGGACCTGATGAAACTGGGCGTCGAGACCCCCACCGCCCTCATCGACATCTCCCGGCTCCCCCTGGACGAGATCACCGCACTCCCCGACGGGGGCCTGCGCATCGGTGCCACGGTCCGGGGCAGTGACCTGGCCGCCGATCCCCGGGTGCGCGCACTCCACCCGATGCTCGGGCAGGCCCTGCTCGCCGGTGCCTCCGGCCAGCTGCGCAACGTCGCCACCACCGGTGGCAACCTGCTCCAGCGCACCCGCTGCGCCGCCTTCCAGGACCCCTCCAAGCCGTGCAACAAGCGAGACCCCGGCAGCGGCTGCGGGGCCCGGGACGGTCTTCACCGCGACCACGCGGTCCTCGGACACTCCGAGCACTGCATCGCCACCCATCCCTCCGACATGGCGGTGGCCCTCGCCGCGCTGGACGCCGAGGTCGAGCTGTACGGCGGACCGGACACCACCCGTACGGTGGCGGCCGCCGAGTTCCACCGGCTGCCCGGTGACCACCCCGAGCAGGACACCGTCATCCGCCCGGGAGAGATCGTCACGGCGGTGCTGCTGCCCGCCGCGGCCCCCGGCGCCGTATCGTCCTACCGCAAGGCCCGCGAACGCGCCTCGTACGCCTTCGCCCTCGCGTCGGTCGCCGTCGTCCTCGACCTCGACCCCGGCGACGGCCACGTGCGCCGCATCGCCCTCGCCTTCGGCGGTCTCGCCCACCGGCCCTGGCGGGCCACCACGGCCGAGGCGCTGCTGACCGGGGCCGCGCCGCACCCCGACGCCGTGCGCGCGGCGGTCGACGCCGAGCTCGCCCGGGCGCAGCCCCTGCGCGACAACGCGTACAAGATCCCCCTCGCCCGCGGCCTCGCCTGCGACACCATCGCCGCACTGGCCGGCACGCATCCCGGTTCCCCCACCACGCCGTGAGCGGCGCCGCCGACCAGGACAGGACCACAGGACCACGATGAGCCCCACCTCCGCCACCCTCGACACCGCCGCCGAGGCCCTGCTCGGCACCCCCGTCCCGCGGCGCGAAGGCCGGGAGAAGGTGACCGGCGCCGCGCTGTACGCCGCCGAACGGCACCTGCCGCGAAGGGCCTACGCCTGGCCGGTGCCCGCGACGATCGCCCGCGGCCGGATCACCGCCGTGGACACCGCTGCCGCCCTGGCCCTGCCCGGCGTGCTGGGCGTCCTCACCCCGTACGACGCACCGCGGCTGGGCCCGTCCGACGACCCCACCCTGCAGCTGCTCCAGGACCTGCGGGTACCGCACCGCGGCTGGTACGTGGCGCTGGCCGTCGCCGACACCCTGGAAGGGGCCCGCGCCGCCGCCGACGCGGTGCGCGTCACGTACGAGGCGGAGCCGCACGACGTCGTCCTGCGCGAGGGGCACCCCGGCCTGTACACCCCGGAGGAGGTCAACGGCGGCTACCCGGCGCACCGCGAGCAGGGGGACCCTGACGCGGCGTTCGCCTCCGCGCCCGTATGTGTCGACGTCCGCTACGCGGTGCCTCCCCTGCACAACCATGCGATGGAGCCGCACGCCGCCACCGCGGACTGGGACGCCGGGCGCGGCCACCTCACCGTGTACGACTCCTGCCAGGGCACCACGGTGGTGCGCGCCGTCCTGGCCGGACTGTTCCGGCTGCCCGAGGAGCGGATCACGGTCCTGGCGGAGCACGTGGGCGGCGGATTCGGCTCCAAGGGCACGCCGCGACCCCACGTCGTCCTCGCCGTCATGGCCACCCGGCACTGCGGACGCCCCGTCACCGTGGCGCTGCCCCGGCAGCACATGGCCGCCACCGTCGGCCACCGCGCTCCCACCCTGCACCGGGTCCGGCTCGGCGCCCGCGCCGACGGCACGCTCCTGTCCCTCAGCCACGAGGTCACCACGCACACCTCGCGGGTGCGCGAGTTCGTCGAGCAGGCCGCCGTACCGGCGCGGGTGATGTACGCGGTCCGGGACAGCCGCACCACGCACCGCGTCGCCGCGCTCGACGTACCCACCCCCTCCTGGATGCGGGCCCCCGGCGAGGCCCCCGGCATGTACGCCCTGGAGTCGGCCATGGACGAGCTGGCCGACGCCCTCGGCATGGACCCCGTCGAGCTGCGCGTACGCAACGACCCGGCCACCGAGCCCGACAGCGGCCGCCCCTTCAGCAGCCGCCACCTCGTGGAGTGCCTGCGCGAGGGCGCGAGGCGCTTCGGGTGGGCCGGCCCCCGGCCGCCCCTGCGGGAGGGGCCGTTCCTGGTGGCGAGCGGTGTGGCCGCCGCCACCTACCCGGTGTACATCGCCCCGGCGGGCGCCCGGGCCCACGCCCGCCCCGACGGGAGCTTCCTCGTCGAGGTCAACGCCACCGACATCGGCACCGGAGCCCGTACGGTCCTCTCCCAGATCGCCGCCGACGCGCTCGGGGTCCCGCTGGAGGCGGTCTCGCTGTCCCTCGGCAACAGCGCGCTGCCCGCCGGACCCGTGGCCGGCGGTTCCACGGGGACGGCGTCCTGGGGCTGGGCGGTGCACGACGCCTGCACCGCGCTGACCGACCGGCTGGCCCGGCACCACGGCCCGCTGCCCGACGCGGGGCTCTGCGCGTCCGCCGACACCACCCAGTCGGCGAAGCAGAAGTCCCCGTACGCGCGCCACGCGTTCGGGGCGCATTTCGCCGAGGTCCAGGCGGACACGGTCACCGGGGAGGTACGGGTCCGCCGGCTGCTGGGGGTCTTCGCCGCAGGCCGCGTCCTCAACCCGCGCACGGCCCGCTCGCAGTTCGTCGGGGGAATGGTGATGGGGCTGGGCATGGCACTGACCGAACACGGCGGCCTCGACCCGGCGTTCGGCGACTTCGCGGAGCGCGACCTGGCCTCCTACCACGTGCCGGTGAACGCAGACGTCCCCGCCGTCGAGGCCCACTGGATCGACGAGCACGACAAGCACCTCAACCCGATGGGCAGCAAGGGCGTCGGGGAGATCGGCATCGTCGGCGCCGCGGCGGCCATCGGCAACGCCGTGAGCCGGGCGACCGGCCGACGCCTGCGCGAGCTGCCCCTGACCCCCGACCGGGTCCTGGCCGCCCTCGCCGGCGGGGGCGACTCCGCCGAGGGAGCATGAGGGAGGGAGCGCGGCGGGTGCGGCTCAGCGACGCCGCCACCGGCTCGTGCAGGGGATGGGCGGCCGACAGGGCGAACAGCTCGGCCGTCGCTTCGGGAAGCCGGCCGAGCCGCAGCTGCAGCTCCAGTGGTAGGGGTAGTCGTGCCAGGTCACCCCGTGGTCGTCGGAGTAGGCCACACCGGACATCAGCGACCCGTCCCATCCGGCGGGCGGGTCCCAGGTGAACACCGAGGTGTACTGGATGTAGGTGCGGCCGCCGAACTCGATGCAGTCGTTGGGGATGCGGGAGACCTCGGTGTCGCCGTAGCCGTTGTCCTCGTTGTGCCGGTAGTCGAAGAGCTGGCCGGCCGCGCCGCCCCTGGGCATGGCCCAGGTGACGGCTGAGGCCCCGACGGCCGGTCGTCCGCCCGCGCGTCCCCCGTCCGGAGGGCGGCCCGCCCGGTTCTCCTCCGAGCGGGCACCGGGGTCAGGCGGAGGTGGTCCAGGCGGTCGACAGGCCGTCGAGCCACGCGGGCGGCAGTTCCGCGGCGTCCCACTGCTCCCGCAGTGCCTGCGGGGAGGCCAGGAGCCGTTCCAGGACGGCGACGCTCGTCGCGGAGTGCAGGAGCGAGTAGCGGCCGTGGACCTGGGTGGCGCTGTCCGGTCCGAACTCCGCGAAGAGCCGCTCGAGGCGGCCGCGGTGGAGCGTGGCGAACTCCGTCAGCCGTCCGGCGTACCCGGCCCGCATCCGGGGGCTCATCGTCCCTAGGACGGCGACGAGCACCTCTTCGGTCACCTCCGGATCCAGCTCCGACACCGCGGTGAACGACAGGTACAGGGGGGTGACCGCGACCTTGACCCGCTCCACTTCCATCCGCCGGGCCCGGGGATGCGCGCCGGTCCCGCCCTGGTCCCCGTCGGGCCCCGTGACCCCCACCAGGGTCCGCTCGGCCACGGCGCCGAGCTCCTCCAGCAGGGCCTCGGCGCCGTCGAGCCAGCCCGACCGGTACTCCTCGCCCTTGTCGCCGGGGACGCTCGGCCCGGCGCTGCCCAGTTCCTCGTGCGCGAGGGCCAGGGCACCCGCCTCGACGAGCCCGATCAGTTGGTGCGCGTCGCCGGAGGGGACCCCCGCACGCGCGAGGAGCTGCAGCAGCGTCGTCCTCGCGTTGTCGACACTGACCGCGTCAGGCCACCGACGTCCCTCGTGGGCCGTGCTCATCCGCTCCTCCTCGTCGCCCGGTAGTGCAGTGTGCACAAAGAGATCGTTCCCGGCAACGGTCCGATCTCTGCGAGAAGGGGTCGTGGCGGGCTGCGGCCCTCAAGGATCCTCCGGCCGGCGATCGGGCTTGCGGCGTGCTCCGCTATGCGAGGGCCACGACTTCACCGGACGTGACCTGGGGCGGGTTCGGGAGCAGGGCCGTGAGATGGTCCCGGACGAAGTCCGCCGCGGTCGCGATCGACGCCTCGACGCCGGCCCGGTCCTGGAAGACGCTGGTCGAGAGCATCACTCCGTCCCCGGCGTCGATCCAGTAGTAGGCCACGAATCCGGGGACCCCGCGCATGAGCGGCACGAACCCCTCGCTCACGATGCGTGCCGCCTCGGCGGGATCCGTCACGCCTTCGTACCGGCGGACTGCTGCGTACACGGTTGACTCCTCGATGGCTGCGCGCGGTCGTCGCCAGGACCACGTACCCTCGCGGCAGGTGCCCCGATGGCACCTCGTGCGGCTTTCACCGCCACGCACCCCTTCCCTGAGCCGAACGGCGCCTTCGGGCCGGCCGGGTCAGCGGGTCCCGGCCGGCGACGGCTCCGCCGCCGACAGCGGCTCGGCGATGTCCTCCAGCGAGCGGCGCTCCGCCCTGACCGCCAGGAACGCCGCCACCAGGCCGGCGGCGCACATCGGTGCGGCGCCGATCCGGAAGGCGAGTGCGGTGTCGTCGACCACGCCCGACCCGGTGAGGTCGGCGAAGATCAGCGGGCCGCTGATACCGCCGGCGGCCGTGCCGAGGGCGTAGAAGAACGCGATGATGTCGAGGCCGCTGCCCTCCTCGGCCAGGCGACCGGCGACGTTGCCGACGACGGTCACCTCGAGTCCGTCGAGGATCCAGACGGTGCCGAGGCCGATCACGATCATCCAGTGCCACCGGGACCACGGCAGGCGGTCCAGGCGGGCCGGGACGGCCGCGGTGACGGTGCCCGTGGCGGCCGGCGGCGCGGACGTCAGCGGCACGGCGGCGGACGACGGATCTGCTGTCATCGTTCCCCGGTTCCCTTCTCCTCGGCCTTCCCCTGCCCAGCCGTGTGCCCCCGAACGGACCCCGCATGCGGACCCGCCTCCGCCGCCCCTGTGGCGGGGGGCGGGCCGCACCCGGCGTCGGGCCGCTCAGACTCCCGTGACCTTGGAGTCCGCCGACAGCTCGTAGACCAGGGTGACCGTCCTGCGGCCGCCGGGCGGGAGGGGGACGTCCCAGCGGACGATGCCCTCGGAGTCGACCGCGTCGGGGGCCGGGGAGCAGGCGTCCCTGCGGAGGCGGACCTCCACGGCGGAGACCTCCGAGACGGGTATCCGCTCGCGGAGGACCACCACCCGGTCGCCCTGCTCGCCGGGGGCGGAGAACCGGGACAGGTGTACCTGCACGGTGCGCGTGACCACGGTCTTCTGCAGGAACCCGGCGGTGTCCCGGGTCTCCTCGGTGTGCCGGGTCACCGCGTGGTCGTCGCGGCTGCCGAAGGCCAGTTCGACGGGCGCTCCCGGCGCGGTCATGTCGAGCGTGCCCCGGCCGGTGAACCCGCCGGCGCGGACCAGGTCCACGGGACCGGACAGCAGGGCGTGACCGGAGAGGTTGTCGAACCGCACCACCTGGGTGACCAGGGGCGCCGCTTCGGGTGAGCAGGCGTACTCGCTGCCCGTGCCCGTCGTGAAGGCGGAGAGCGGCACCCGGTGGGCGCGTCCGTCTCCGGGCACGGACACCGGTGCGGGGGCGCTCAGTACGCGCGTCTCGCCCCCGTCGTCGACCCCCGGAAGGCCCCGTACGGGCGTCGGTCCGAGGTCGGCGATCTCCTCCTCGCGCAGCTCGACGTCGACCGTGCGGCGCTCCGCCGCGGAGCGGTCGGTGAGGGTGAGCCTGTCCTCGCCCAGCCGCGGCGGCGTGGTGGTCCGCGCCGAGCGGGCCGTGGACAGGGTCAGCCGCACGCCGGACCAGTCCTCGCCGGTGCGCTGCCAGACCATCGCGTCGGTCTCCAGCGTCAGGGAGTCCCCGTCGAGTACGGCCCGGTAGGCGGGCCGCCACATGGCGCACGGGGAGAGGTGCGTCAGGCGCAGCCCGGCCGATCCTGCGGTCTCGGCGTGCACGGTCAGCTCGATGTGGCCGACCAGCTCCGCGGGCTCCTGCCCGGCGAGGAGCATGGCGCGCCGGGTGGCACCCAGTTCGGATTCGAGTGCGGTGAACCGGGCCTGGAGGGTGTGCAGTCGCTCTGCGTGGGTGTCGCGCTCGCAGTCCACCCGGTCCAGTTCGGCGGCCCAGCGGTCCGGGTCGGTCTCGCCCGCGCCGGCGCCTTCGGAGATGTCCCGCAGGAGGTCGGCGGCGAGGTGGCCGAGTGCGTCGAGGCGGGCGTGCAGCCGGTCCCGTTGCAGGTCGAGATCCCTGCGTTCCTCTTCGAGTTCGTGCACGCGCAGGCGCAGGGCGGAATCCTCCCCGGCCGACGGCAGCGGCCCGCGGGGCGTCCAGGTCCGGACGATCCGCGCGTCGAGCACGGTCGCGGGGAAGTCGGCGGTCAGCCCGGCGTGAAGGGTCCGGTCGACGGCGAGCGCGCTGACGGGACCCAGGCGCAGCCTCTGCACACCGGCCTCCAGGTCGAGGGCGGCGGACCGTTCGACGTGGGCGCGGTCCTCGAGGCAGGTGACGGCGGTGACGGGGAGGGCGATCGGATTCGAGGCCGTGGTCATGGCGGTTGTCAGCTCCTGCGGTTGCCGCCGGCCAGGGCCTTGCCGGTCGGGATGCGGATCTCGTAGCGGCCTTCGAGGGCGGCGGTGGCGCCTGCGGGCAGGTCGAGCCGCCAGAGGCGGGTGCCGGGGGCGTGGTGCTCGGGCCCGGTGCCCGTCTCGGGGGCCGTCCAGTCGGCCCGGTCCTCGATCCGGACGTCCGGCTCCGAGGTGACGGGTATCCGTTCGCGGACCTCGATGGTGACGGGCCCGGCGAGTCCGTTGGCCAGCTCGACGTGGACGCGGTGGTCGAGCACGGTCGTGCTGTTGCGCAGGCCCGACGTCGACTCGTTCAGATGGGTGCGGCGGGTGACCCGGATGCCCTCGGCGGGGCCGAGCCCGACGCGGCGGACGGCTCCGGGGGCGAGCGTGGGCAGGGCCGTGCTCAGCAGGAACTCGCCGTCGACGGTGACCTCGACCGGGCCGGCCAGAAGGGCCTGGTCGGTGGCGTTGGACAGCACCAGCGTCGCGTACACGGTCTGTTCCACGGACGGCACGGTGAGGTGTTCGGTGCGCAGCCCGACCGGGATCTCCGTGAGGGTGACCGTGTGCCAGGTGCCGTCCGACGGGATGTCGGTGCGTGCGGCGGCGTCGAACCGGTGGTCGAAGGAGCCGGCCGACTCGCGGGGCCGCACCGCGTGGCCGGGCAGCGGCAGCGAGGCCACCTTGTCGGCGCGCCGGCGGTGGGCCTGCGCCACCGGGTCGGACGGGGCTCCCGGGAACAGCAGGCCCCGGCGCTCGCCCGGTTCGTCGGGCCCGCCAAGGACGAGGGCCGAGTAGTCGAGGTCGGCGCCGCCGGGCCGCGGCGGTCCGGCCACCGGGGCCGGGGGCGCAGGAGGTACCGGGAGGCCGCCGGGGGCCGCGGGCGGCCCCGCCGGGGCGGGCGCCCCCGCGAAGGAGGCGGCGGCGCCGGCGCGCGGGCCGCCCGCGGGCCGGGCCGAGCGGGCCCGCGGCGCGGGGCCGGGCGCGGCGCCGTAGCCCTGCGGGGCCGTGGGCTGCGGGGACGGGGCGGCGGACGGCGGGAGTTCGGGCGGCGGAGCGGCTGCCCCGCCCGGAGCGGCGGGGGCGGGGGGCGGAGCGGGGACCGCGGGCGGGGCGGGCGTCGGCGCGGGGGCCCCGGGCCCGGGCCGGGCCCCGAAGCCGGCGGGCGTTCCCGCGGGGGCGGCCGGCCGCGCCGGGACGCGGGGGCGGGGGCCCGCCGCGTCGTATCCGGAGAACAGGTCTGCGAGCCCGGCCGGGGGCTCGCGCCAGCCGGACGGCGCGGGGGCTGCCTGGCGGCGGCCGAGGCGGATCGAGCGGAGCCTGGGCAGGTCGTTGCCGCGCCGGAGGTCGGCGGTGGCCAGGGCGAGGCGTACGCCGGACCAGTCCTCGCCGGTGTGCTGGGCGACCGAGGCACGCATCAGGAGGCGGCCGTCGGTGTCGCCCTGGTGGCAGCTGAGCCGGTAGGCCGGCACCCACAGCGCCCCCGGGACCGCGTACTCCAGTTCCAGCTCCGCGTCCAGCGCCGGTTCCGCTTCCGTGGCCCCGGTGACGTCGAGGGAGAGGACCGCGCAGACCGTCGTCTCCACGTGTGCTGACGGTGCGTCGGTCGAAGCGCGGGCGAGGCGGTCGCCGGCGACGGCGAGCTCGTGCGCGACGGAGTCCAGCGCCTGCTCCAGCTCGGCGAGGCGGGCGTGCAGGCGTGCCAGCCGCTCGTCGACGAAGTCGGCGAGGCCGAGCCATGCGTCGACCGGGGTGCGGCGGTGCGGCGGGTCGCCCTCCCTCGGTGCGGGCGCGGCCGGCTTGAGGCCCCTGACCTCGGCGATCAGGCCGAGCTGCCGGTCCCGGCGGGCCTGCGCCGCCGCGTGCGCGTCCGTCAGCCGCTCGACCTCGCGGCGCAGCCCGTCGGGCGTCCCCGCACCGGGCGGGCCTGCCTCGGCCTCCAGACGCGCCTCGGTGACGCGTGCTCCGGAGGCGCCCAGGACCCGGGCCCGCAGCGATCCCGGCTCCAGCGACCGGGGCAGTCCGGTGACCCGCACCTTGCCGCCGGGCGGCACACTGCCGCGGGCCACGCGCCGGCAGAGCGCACCCTGCGCGTACACCACCACCGAGTCGAGAGTGGACTCCCACCGGTGTTCTGCTGCTTCCGATTTCATGTGCACCGCCCCCACCGCGTCTGTTCTGGTGGAAGCGTACGCAGAAGACGGCACCGGGCTCACCTCGCCCACCGCGCATGGCGGGACGCCGACCTCGCACTCAAGGCCAAGCACCGGACGATGTGGGCGCTCGGCGACTGTCCGGCGGTCGCCACGCGGTCGTGGCGGCTCGCGGGCCCGCATCACATGATCAGCGGAATCCGTGAGGCCTCTCACTGTCCCAAACTGCCTCAAAACCGAATGAAAGGGGGTATATGTGGCCGATAAGAGCGGTGCTCGTTGGGTAGGCCGTACGGGCAGGAGGATCGAAGCGGCGTGCGGAGGGCACGGTCGCTCCCTTCTGCCGCACGGCCACGGCACGGTACGGATCCCATCGGTAGTCCCGAACGGTATGGAGGAACGGACGGATGTCGAACGAGCGAGCGGGTCAGCAGGCGCGGGCGGAAGACCTCGTCGACGTGCCCCGGCTGGTGACCGCGTACTACGCCCTGCACCCGGACCCGGCCGATCCGGCCCAGCAGGTCGGCTTCGGCACCTCGGGGCACCGCGGCTCGTCCCTGGCCACGGCGTTCAACGAGGACCACATCGCCGCGACGAGCCAGGCCATCTGCGAGTACCGGGCCCGCCAGGGCGTGGACGGGCCGCTGTTCCTCGGGGCAGACACCCACGCGCTGTCCGAACCGGCCCGGGTGACGGCGCTCGAGGTCTTCGCCGCCAACGGGGTGCACGTCCTCGTCGACACGGAGGACGGCTACACCCCGACGCCTGCGGTCTCCCACGCCATCCTCACCCACAACCGCGGGCGCGCCGGCGCCCTGGCCGACGGCGTGGTCGTCACTCCCTCGCACAATCCGCCCGCGGACGGCGGCTTCAAGTACAACCCGCCCCACGGCGGGCCCGCCGGGTCGGACGCCACCGGTTGGATCCAGGACCGGGCCAACGAGATCATCGTCGGCGGCCTGAAGGAGGTCCGGCGCCTGCCGTACGCGCGGGCGCTCGCGGCTCCCACCACCGCCCGGTACGACTTCCTCGGGGCCTACGTCCGCGACCTGCCTTCCGTGCTCGATCTGGACGCCGTCCGGGCGGCCGGCGTGCGCATCGGTGCCGATCCGCTCGGCGGGGCGTCGGTCGCCTACTGGGGGCGGATCGCCGAGGAGCACCGGCTCGACCTGACCGTCGTCAACCCGGAGACCGACCCCACCTGGCGGTTCATGACGCTGGACTGGGACGGGAAGATCCGGATGGACTGCTCCTCCCCGCACGCCATGGCCTCGCTGATCGAGGGCCGGGCCCGGTTCGACGTGACGACCGGCAACGACGCCGACGCCGACCGGCACGGCATCGTGACCCCGGACGGCGGGCTGATGAACCCCAACCACTACCTCGCCACGGCGATCGACTACCTCTACCGCCACCGTGAGGGCTGGCCGGCGTCCGCGGGCATCGGCAAGACGATGGTGTCCTCCGGGATGATCGACCGGGTGGCCGCCGACCTCGGCCGGGAACTGGTCGAGGTCCCCGTCGGGTTCAAGTGGTTCGTCGACGGCCTGGCCGGCGGAACCCTCGGGTTCGGCGGCGAGGAGTCCGCGGGAGCCTCGTTCCTCCGGCGCGACGGGTCGGTGTGGACCACCGACAAGGACGGCATCCTCCTCGCCCTGCTCGCCTCCGAGATCCTCGCGGTCACGGGGCAGAGCCCCTCCGAGCGGTACGCCGCGCTCACCGCCCGGTTCGGTACGCCCGCCTACGCCCGCGTCGACGCACCGGCCACCCGGGAGGAGAAGGCCGTCCTCGGCCGGCTGTCGCCGCAGCAGGTCACCGCGGACACCGTGGCCGGAGACGCCGTCACCGGCGTGCTCACCAGTGCCCCGGGCAACGGCGCGGCGTTCGGCGGGATCAAGGTGACCACCGGCCAGGCCTGGTTCGCGGCCCGCCCTTCGGGCACGGAGGACGTCTACAAGATCTACGCGGAATCGTTCCGGGGCCCCGAACACCTCGCCGAGGTGCAGGAAGCGGCGCGCTCGGTCGTCTCGGCGGCCCTGTCCCTCTGACCCTCGGCGGGAAGGGCCCTCCGTGGGAGGGCAGGTGCGGGCGGCCACGGAAGAGGGAACAGGAGGCGTCATGTCCGAGGGAACAGAGGCCGTCGTCGAGGCCGCACTGGAGCCGCACGAGCCGTCCCCGGCCGAGGTCGAAGCCCGCGACCGGGTGCGGAACGAAGCCACGGGCATGACCCGCCATCAGGCGGCCGCCGCGCTGGAGAGCGTGCTGGACGCGGTCGGCCCCACGGCCGACGCCGACCCTGCCGCGCGGGCGGCTCTCGCGGAGTGGCACCGGATCACCGAGGTGCTCGCCGGCCACGGCGGCCCGTACACCCCCGACGCCGACCCCTACGCGCAGGGCCAGCTGACGGCACGCCACCGGTGACGTGGCGAATCCCGGGGGGGCGGCCGGGGCGGCCGTCGGCCGTCGAGGCGAGACGCCGGCCAGTACCAGTCCGGCAGCAGTGCGCAGGGCCTGGTGCGGCCGCGCGGGGGGGGCCGAGGGGGCGAACGCATCACGGGGCGGAGGTCTGCCTGCTCCGGGACCTACCTGTACGCCCGCCGGGCCCGAGGCGCCGGTCCGGCGCGTCAGGGCGTCGGCGAGGGCGTCGTGTCCTTCTGTGCCGCCGCCGGCAGGTCGTAGACGTGCCCGGGGGTGACGACCTCGGTGAGGGCCTGCCCGAAGACCGTGCTCGGTTCCTCCTGCTGGGGCCCGTACGGGATGTCGGTGTTGAGCAGGACGACCATGGTCGCCCGCTGCTCGGGCAGGTAGATGGTGAGGGACTGGTAGCCCGGCAGCGAACCGTTGTGGCCGATCCAGCCCTGCACGTCGAAGATGCCCAGGCCGTAGCCCGCGCCGGGGATGGCGGTGGGCGGGGTGGTGAGCCGCTGCTTCTGCATTTCCGGGCTGACCATCCGCGTGCCGTCGGGGAAGACGCCCGTGGCCACGGTCCTGGCCCAGATCCGCAGGTCGTGCAGGTCGGAGATCATCGCTCCGGCGGCCCAGCCCCAGGAGGGGTTCCAGTCGGTGGCGGCCTCGGTCCTCCCGGACGCGGTCTGCTGGGTGTAGCCCTGGGCGTGGGGGGTGGGGAACGAGGCGTCGTCGGGGAAGCTGGTGCGGTCCATCCCGGCGGGGCGCAGGATCCGGTCGCGGATGTAGGCGGAGAGCGGCTGCCCGGACGCCTTCTCGACCACGAGGCCGAGCAGGATCAGGTTGGTGTTGGAGTAGTTGAACTTCGCGTTCGGTGCGAAGATCACCGGCTGGGGTGCACCGAAGGCGTAGTCCAGCAGTTCCCGGGGGGAGAAGTGCCGCGTCGGGTCGCTGGTGAACGCCTTGTAGAAGGGTTCCGTCGCGGTGTAGCTGAGCAGTCCGCTGCGCATGCCCGCGAGTTCCCTGAGGGTCACCTTGTCCCCGTTGGGGACGCCCGTGACGTACCTGCCGACGGGGTCGTCGAGGCCCACCTTGCCCTGCTGGGCGAGCTGGAGCAGTGCCGTCACCGTGAACGTCTTGGTCTCGCTGCCGATCCGCGAGTACAGGTTGGGCGTCATCCGCCGTCCCGTGGCCTTGTCGGCGACGCCGAAGGCCCGTGTGTACTCGCCCTTGCCGGGTGCGGACACACCGACGATGGCGCCCGGGACACCGGTCTTCTTCAGCACCTCCTGGACGGTCCGGTCCAGCCTGGCGTCCATCGCGTCGTCGAGGACGGGGAAGCCGCCCGAGGGAGAGGGCGGCGCCGAGGCGGTCGGCTGCGGGGCGGGCTGCGGGGTGCGGGCGACGGCGCCGGCGGCCGGGAGGGCGAGGAGGCCTGCCGTGGCGAGCCCTACGCAGGCCGTCCGGTAGAGGCGCTGTCGCTTGTCTGCATGGCTCACTTCGGCCTCCCACCCGACCGGGGCATCGAGTCCTTCCCAGACTAGGCGGGGCGGTTTCCGCCCGCACGGCGGAGCGGGTGGGGGCGGGTGCCCGGGTGGTGCGGGCTGGGAACCGCGTTCGGCGTGGCCGGACCGGCCACCTTGCCATTGCTTGAGCAGGAAGGTGCCGTTCGCGTCCACGTTCAGGCGCTCGGTGGTCTCGCCGTCGTTCAGGTCGCGGGGTGCGCTGAACCCTTCGCCGGAGATCGTGACGGAGGTCCCGTGCGGCGACGGCCTGACCGTGCACCTCGCGGCGGGCAGGCCGAAGCCGTCCCACGGTCCGGTGTGTTGATCTACAGTTCGCTCCACGCCCCCTCGACGGCCCCGCCGGGCCATTCGACCGGACCGAACCCCGCAGAGGAACCGACAGGCCGTGCCCGTATGGACTTCGATCATCGCCGTGCTCGGCACCCTGGCCGGCGCCCTCACGGCCGGGCTCCTCCAGCACCACGCCGCACGCACCGCACGCGCCGAGCAGCGCGCCGACGATCACCGCCGGGACCAGCTCGGTGCCGTCACCGACTTCGCCGCCGCCCTCGACGCGCACCGGTCGGCGCTCTTCCACCGCGAGCGCCTGACCCTGCTCGGAGCCGGCACCGCGCACGAGTTGGAAGCCCAGACCAAGTCCCACGACACGCGGACGGCGGTCACCGCGCCCCACGTCCGCCTCCAGGTCCTGGTCCCCGAGTTGGCCCGCGCCGCCCAGCAGGCCGCCGACGCGACGTACGCGCTGCGCAACGCCACCAGCCGCACCGAACTGGACACCCTGCGGCACGCGGCCAAGGAGGCGGCCACGGCTTTCGTCTCCGCCGCCGCCGCGCGCCTGCGTCCCGACCACCGCTGACCGGACCAGGAGCCGCAGGAGCGGATCGCCGTGCTGGTGAAGCAGGCGGTGAGCTGAGGCGCGCCACGGGACGACGCGGCCCCGGGCCGGGGCGGCCCTCATCCGGTCGGCCACAGCCACACCGTGTCGTTGCTCCCGGCGCTCGTGCCGCCGCTGCACCCTGCGGCCAGGGACCTCCCGTCCGGGCCGACCGTCCGGGGATCGCCGGGGCACAGCGGCCTGACGGGGGAACTCCCTTGTCCGGCAAGGCCTGTGGGCTCTGTCACGCCCGGCATTCAACCATGATCCGCCGCACGGGGGTCGAGAGGCCGGGCTCCGGACGGCCGGGGGCCGGGAAGTGATCCGGTCGGTTTCGTGCACGCACCGTGCAGGTGGACCAGCCGTCCACTCCCTCCTTCACCGGGGCGTCGGTGGGCCGGACGCGCAGGTCCGGGCCGTTGCTCGTGTCGAGGTTCTCCAGGCGCAGGGTGCGGGAGCCGTCGGGGAGGCGGATCGGCTTCTCCGTCCCGGTCGTGGTGTGCTCATGGCTGATCAGGATGCCCCCGGCGTGCGCCGCCGCTTCCCGGCCCTGCGCGCCCGTGCCCGAGCCCGTGCGGCCCGCCGGCTCTCCCTCGTGCCCCACCACACGCGCACGAGGAGGACGGCGGCCGAGGCGGCGAAGAGGGCGGCGGTGATCAGCAGCCATCGCGGCAGGAACACGTCCGCGGGAAGAGCGGTGGTCACGGTGAAGTGGTCGACCCGGCCAAGGACCAGCGGCCACCAGACCAGGAGCAGGACGCCGGCGACGAACCCCGGTACGCGGACGTGGTTGACGCTCACCCTCACCCCGGGTCCGCCGGTACCCGCGGCGGGTCCGAAGAGCGCCTGCACGGCCCGGTCCGTCACCGAGTACAGGGGCAGCAGCACCAGATCGTGCAGGAGGGCGGCGCCGACGAACCACAGGGCCACGCCGACGGCGTTGCCCGCGAGGAGTCGGACGCCCGCGTAGAGGGCGAGGGCGAAGGAGGCGAGGACGAGGAGCAGATGGAGCGGTGAGGCGCCGTAACGGCGCCGGAAGGCGCCCGCGTCCGGGTGCGGGAGCCTCATGCCGGCTCCCCGAAGGTGAGGCGGGTGACCCACTTGGTCGTGTGGACACCGGGGGCACCGGGGACGATCACGCGGGCCGGGTATCCGTGATCGGGGGAGAGAACGGCCCCGTTGACGCGGACGGCGAGGAGCGAGCGGGCGTCACGGGTCTGGTTGTCGCGCAGGACCACGGAGCCGAACGACCCGCCGCGCTGCACCGACTCCACCAGCGCCCGCGGGGTGTCCGTGCCGAGCCCGACGAGGGCGGCCAACTCGGTGAGGCGGACCCCGCTCCAGTGCTGGTCCGGGGTCGACCAGCCCTCCACGCAGGCGATGGGCAGGGACGACTCGCTCTGGGGGAGGGCCAGGAGTTGGCCGTAGGTCAGGTCGACCTGCCGGCCGGCACCGCGTACGGTCAGCCGCCAGGCGGGGCCGATGTCGCTGGGCCGGATGCCGACCGAGGCGGCGGTCTTGTTGATCTGGAAGCCGTTCGGTCCGGAGCCGGGGTCCTGCCCGTGCGGGGCGAGCAGTGCCGTCTGCCGGAACCAGCCGCCCACGCTCTGCCCGACGGTCACCGCGAACAGCGCGAGCGAACCCAGCCCGACCATGCCCAGCGCGCCCCGGCGGGAGATCGTCGGCGGGGCCGGGCGCGGGGAGACCAGTCCGGCGGCCTCCTGCGTACCGGCCGGCGGATTCCGCCTCAGACGGCGTACGGCGTGCAACGCCCGGGGCAGCCGGAAGACCACGTGGACCACGAAGGCGGAGATGAACACCCAGGCCCCGTAGAAGTGCAGGGTGTAGAAGGAGCCCGGGAAGATGTAGTGGAGCTGCACGTTGAGGATGCCGGTGACGAACTCGAAGCCTGCTCCTCCCACCAGCAGGAGCAGGGAAAGCCGCTCGACGCCGTGGGCGGGCGAGCGCACCGGAGGCCACTCGAACAGTTTCGGGATCACGGACCACAGCTTCGCCAGGAGCACCGGCACCAGCACGACTCCGAGCGTGACGTGCACTCCCTGGGTGATCCGGTAGAGCCAGTACGGAGAGGTGGGCCAGGGGAACAGGTACAGGCCGAGCAGCCCCTTGTCCGGGGTCTGGTCGTTCACCGCCGCCAGATCCGGGTTGTACGCGGCGTACGACAGCAGGCCCGTCACGAACAGGACGGTGATGCCGGCCAGCAGGACCAGCCCGAACACCGCTGTCAGCCACGGCCCCCGCAGGGGGCTGCGCCAGGCGTCTCCGGGTGCGCGCGGTGGACCGGACTCCGGGGGTGGGGGCTTGCCGCCCGGCTTGCCGCCCGGCTTGCCGCCCGGCTTGCCGCCCGGCTTGCCGCCGTCCGCCTTCACACGCCACCTCCTGGAATTTCGCATACCAGGATGTATCAGACGTCGTCGGTCGAGGAGGAGCCGCCGCGTCGACGACACGGCCCCTTCCTCACACACCGCGGGGCGGGGCCGGGCCGTACCCGTCCGGCTCCCGTATGACGGAAGTCTTACGGGAGCGCATGGGAGGCCTCCGGGAGGCCCGGCACCGCGTAGCGTCCGGAGCATGCGCGTACTCGTCACCGGAGGGGCCGGGTTCATCGGCTCCCACATCGTCACCGCCCTCTCGGCCCGCGGGCACGACCCCGTCGTCCTCGACGCCCTGCTGTCCTCCGCCCATTCAGGTGTCCCGCCGCTTCCCGGCGCGGGGTTCGTGCGCGCCGACGTACGGGACGCCGACGCGGTCCGGGCGGCGCTGCGCGGCGTGGACGCGGTGTGCCACCAGGCGGCGATGGTGGGGCTGGGGAAGGACTTCGCGGACGCCCCCGACTACGTGGGCTGCAACGACCTCGGCACGGCGGTGCTGCTGGCGGAGATGGCCGCGGCCGGTGTGGGGCGACTCGTGCTCGCCGGGTCGATGGTGGTCTACGGAGAGGGCCGGTACACCTGCGGGCGCCACGGGACGGTACGCCCCGGGCCGCGGCGGGCCGCGGACCTCGAAGCGGGCCGGTTCGAGCCCCGCTGCCCCGACTGCGGAGCCGAGCCGGCGCCGGGCCTGGTCGGCGAGGACGCGCCGACGGACCCCCGGAACGTGTACGCGACGACGAAGCTGGCCCAGGAGCACCTGGCGGCGTCCTGGGCGCGGTGTACGGACGGCCGTGCGGTGTCGCTGCGCTACCACAACGTGTACGGGCCGGGGATGCCGCGCGACACCCCGTACGCCGGGGTGGCCTCGTTCTTCCGCTCCGCGCTGGCCAGGGGCGAGGCCCCCCGGGTCTTCGAGGACGGCGCGCAGCGGCGGGACTTCGTCCACGTCGCGGACGTGGCCTCGGCGAACGTGGTGGCGTTGGAGGCGGTCGGCGGGATGCCGGGCGGGCGGCTGGAGGCGTACAACACCGGCAGCGGGGAACCGCACACGGTGGGCGAGATGGCGTCGGCGCTCGCCACGGCGCACGGCGGGCCGGCGCCGGTGGTCACGGGCGAGTTCCGCCTGGGCGACGTCCGGCACATCACCGCCGACTCCACCCGGCTGCGCGAGGAGCTGGGGTGGCGTCCGGAGGTGGGCTTCGCCGACGGGATGGCCGAGTTCGCCCGGGCCGGTCAGCGTCCGTCGACGGCTGCCGTCCGCTGACGTCCTGTCCGTTGCGCCGGACGCGGCCGCCCCGGGCCGGCGGGGCCGGGCCGGGGGGCCGGGCCGGGGGCCGGGCCGGGGGGACCGGCCCGGGGGGCCGGGGGGCCGGGCCGGGCGGCCGTCTGTTCAGGCGCGGAGGGCCATCAGGACCAGGGGGGCGGTGGTGGGCTGGGGGGATCCTCCGGTGGGTTCGAGGGTGAGGCCGACCCGGGCGGCGCCGGCAGTGTCCCCGTCGAGCAGGACGGAGCCGTCCCGGCTGATGAATCCGGCCGGGTGCATGGTGCCGCCGTGGTCCAGCCACAGCTGGTACGTCGTGCCTGGGGCCGGGGCGGGCAGGCCGCCGGCGGTGAAGACGGCCCGGTGCTGCCGGTCGGAGGCGACGACGGAGGTCAGAGCCCCGTTGGCGGCCCGGCCGTGGACCGTGCGCGCGTCCGGGGCCGCCAGGACGCGGCCGACCTGGTCCAGGCGCTGTTCGCTCTGCCGGGCCTGCTGCTCCAGCCGCCGCATCTCCTGGTCCTGCCGGACGGCGAGGCCGGCGAGCGAGGCCGCCGCGGCCAGGCTCGCGGCCAGGGCGACCGGGAGGGCCCTGCGGCGGAGCGTGCCGCGCCAGGAGACCGGAGCGGCGGCGGGGACTCGGGGCGGGAGCTGGCGCACGTGGTCGACGGCCGCCAGGGTCCGCTGCTTCATCGGGGCGGGCGCTGCCCGGGACGCGGAGGCTGCCAGACGTGCGGCGGTGGCCCGGAAGTCGGCCACGTCCTGCCGGCAGGCCTCACACCCGGGCAGGTGGACGTCGAACGCCTCGCGCTCGCCGGGGTCGAGGGCGTCCAGCGCGTACGCGGCGGCCAGGACGTGGACGTCGGATGCGTGGTGGTTCACGTGGTCACCCCCATGCAGTCGCGGAGCCGGATCAACCCGTCGCGCATGCGTGTCTTGATGGTGGGAAGCGGTGTGCGAAGCGCCTGGGCGACTTCACGGTAGGTCAGGCCCCCGTAGTAGGCGAGGGTGACCGCTTGGTGTTGGAGCTCGGTCAGGCCGCGCAGGCAGCGGCGTACCTGCTCGCCCTCCAGCCGGGTCTCGACCTGCTCGGCGACCTCGTCGAACGCGGTCCGGTGCTCGCGGGCGGCCTGGGCGTTGTCGCGGTCGGCGGCCGCCTGGGCCGAGCGGACGCGGTCGACGGCCCTGCGGTGGGCGACGGTCGCCGCCCAGGTGGCCACACTGCCCGCGTCAGGCCGGTAGCGGGCCGCCTGCCGCCACAGGTCGATCATCACCTCCTGGGCGACCTCCTCCGACTGGGCCCGGTCGCGCACGACCTTGACCGCGATCCCGAAGACCAGGGGGGCGAGGGCGTCGTACAGGACCGAGAAGGCCTGCTTGTCGCCGCGCGCGACCTGCTGCATCACCTCGGAGAGGTCGGCAGGGGCGGCGTGCGCGGCACTGCCGGACGGGAGGGGCCGGTTCACCGGGCGGGCTCCGGCCTCGGCGACCGGGCGCAGGGGCGGGCGGGGCCGGCCTCCCGGGGGCGGGGTGTCCATCGCATCGCAGTCCTTCGTCCTCGGGGCGGAACCGGACCGCCGTCCCGGACGGTGCGGCCGCAACGCCGTGCGGGTGCCTTCGACCCGTACTTCGTAGCGCAGGCGCGTACGGATGGGGCGGGATTCCGGTCAACGACGGAGGAGCCGGCCGGACCGGCTGCGGCACGGTCCGTGGAGGGTGTGACGGGATCCGCCGGTCCGCGCGCTCACCTCCACGGGCGGACGGTTTCTCGGGGCCGGTGCCGGGGCCCTGACGGCCGTCGCGGCGGCTGCCGTCACTCTTCCGGGTGACAGGCCAATCCGCCGGACGGCCGGGGCCGAATGCCGGGTGTGAACAGCTTCCGCAGCACCCCCTCCCGTACCGCCCGTGGCGCGGTGGCCGGACTTCTGGCCGCGTTCGCCGCCCTCGCCGTCGCCGAACTCGCGGCGGGCCTGGTGCGTCCGGCCTCGGGGCCGGTGACGGTGGTCGGCGGTGCGGTCGTCGACGGGACTCCCGCCGCGGTGAAGGACTTCGCGATCCGCGCCTTCGGAGAGGACGACAAGACCGTCCTCCGGCTCGGCATCCTGCTCGCGCTGGGCGGATTCGCGGTCGTGCTCGGGATCCTGTCGCTGCGGTACCGGCGGGCGGGGGCGGCCGGGGGCGTGCTGTTCGGTCTCGTCGGCGCGGTCGCGGCCCTGAGCAGGCCCGACTCCGGGGGCGCCGCCGATGCGCTTCCCTCGCTCGCCGGTGCCCTCGTGGGCGCGGCCGTCCTGTTCGTGCTGGCGGGCAGGGCCGCTCCCGCCGGCTGCCCGCCGGGTGACGGGGCCGCCGGGGGCGGATGGAGCCGGCGGGGGTTCCTCGCCGCGGCGGCCGTGTCCGCCGCGGCCGCCACCGCCGCCGGGGCGGCCGGCCGCTCCCTGGCCGGCCGGCGCGGCCGGGGCGCCGTCGCCTCCCGCGACGCCCTGGTCCTGCCCGCCCCCGCCTCGCCCGCTCCCCCGGTTCCGGCCGCGGCGCAGCTGAAGGTGCCCGGGATCAGCCCGTTCACGACCGCCGGCCGGGACTTCTACCGGGTCGACACGGCCCTGGCCGTCCCCATGGTCGACGCCGGCACCTGGCGCCTGGGGATCCGCGGCGAGGGCGTGACCCGGCCCCGCGACTACACCCTCGCCCAGCTGCTCGCCCGCCCGCTGATCGAACGCGACATCACCCTGACGTGCGTGTCCAACGAGGTGGGCGGGCCCTATGTCGGCACCGCCCGCTGGCTGGGCGTGCCCCTCTCCGCCCTGCTCGCCGAATGCGGTGTCCGGCCGCCGTCGCGGGGCGGCCCGGCCGACCAGCTGGTAGCCCGCTCCGTGGACGGCATGACGCTCGGCTCCCCGGTGGAGGACGTCATGGACGGCCGCGACGCGATGCTCGCCGTCGGCATGAACGGCGAACCTCTGCCCTTCGACCACGGCTTTCCCGTCCGCATGCTCGTCCCCGGCCTGTACGGATACGTGTCGGCCTGCAAGTGGATCACCGGCCTCGAACTGACCACCTTCGACGGCTACGACCCGTACTGGGTCACACGGAAGTGGGCCCGCCGCGCGCCCGTCAAGACCCAGGCGCGCATCGACACGCCGAAGCCCTTCGCCCGCCCCGCCTCCGGCACCGTGATGATCGCCGGGGTCGCCTGGGCCCAGCACCGCGGCATCACCCGGGTCGAGGTGAGCGTCGACGACGGTCCCTGGCGGGACGCCGACCTCGCCGCCCGGGGCCCGGTCGACGCCTGGCGCCAGTGGTCCTACCGCTGGCAGGCCGCCCCCGGCGGACACACGATCACCGTCCGCGCCACCGACGGCACCGGAGCGGTGCAGACCGAGCGGCGGGCCCGGACCGTCCCCGACGGGGCGAGCGGCCGGCACAGCGTCTTCGTCACCGTCCGCTGAGACCACCGTCCCCTGAGACGACCGTCCCTCAGACCACCGGACCCGCCGCGGCGGGCCGGTCCGCAGCACCACCCCAGTGGTTCGAGAACCACCCTTCCAAGGAGGAACCGATCATGAACAGCCTGCAGATCCGCCGTACCGGTGTCGCCGTGGCCGCAGCCGTCCTGCTGCCGTTCTCGCTGGCCGCCTGCAGCGACTCCCCGGCCGACCCCCAGGCCGGGCCCACCGCGGCGGCGGGCGACCCGGCCGGGGGCGGCGGGAGCGCGCCCGCCGCCGCGCTGCCCGTGGACCAGCCCTTCGGCCCGGCCTGCGCCGGCGTCCCCAAGGAGGGCGCGGGCTCCTTCGACGGCATGGCCAAGGACCCCGTCGCCACCGCCGCCTCCAACAACCCGGCACTGTCCACCCTGGTCGCCGCGGTCAAGAAGGCCGGACTCGTCGACACCCTCAACAACGCGAAGGACCTCACCGTCTTCGCCCCGACGAACGAGGCCTTCGCGAAGATCCCGAAGGCCGACCTCGACAAGGTCCTCGCCGACAAGGCCACCCTCACCAAGATCCTCACCTATCACGTCGTCGGCCGGAAGCTGGACCCGAAGCAGCTGGAGAACGGCTCCTTCGAGACCCTCCAGAAGGGCACGGTCACCACCAGCGGCTCCGGCGAGTCCTACAAGGTCGACGACACCGCCGGCGTGGTGTGCGGCAACGTGCGGACCGCCAACGCGAACGTCTACATCATCGACACCGTCCTGATGCCGAAGTAGCGCCCGGCGGCGGCCGAAACACGCGCGAGGGCGGCCCGTACCCCGTGGGAAGGAGGTGGGGCACCGGGCCGCCCACCGTCCCGCGGCCACCGAGCGGGCCTTCGGGCCCGGGCCGTCTACGCGGGGGCCGGCAGGGTCAGTTCGAAGCGGCAGCCGCCGGGCACGTTGTGGACGTCGGCGTGTCCGGAGTGGGCCTCGACGATGCCGCGGACGATGGCCAGGCCCAGACCCGCGCCCGAGGGCGGGGTGCGCGCCGGTGACCCGCGCCAGCCGGTGTCGAAGACGCGGGGCAGGTCCTCCTCCGGGATCCCTCCGCAGGCGTCGGTGACCGACAGGACCACCACGTCCGCGCGGCGTTCGGCGGCGACCGCGACGGTGCCGTCGGCGGGGGTGTGGCGGATGGCGTTGACCAGCAGGTTGGACAGTACCCGCGTCATCTCCTTGCCGTCGACCTCGACCGGGAGCGGTTCCACTCCCCCGCCCACCAGCCGCACCCCCTGCGCGCGGGCCAGGGCGTCGGCGCCCGCGAGCGCGTCGCCCACCAGGTCGTAGAGGGACATCCGCGTGGGGCTCAGGCAGAGCGCGCCGGCGTGGATGCGGGAGAGCTCGAACAGGTCGGTGACCATGGAGTTGAGGCGTTCCACCTCGGCGCGCATCTGCCGATGGTAGCGGGCCGGATCGGCCGCCATGCCGTCCTCCAGGGCTTCCGACATCGCGCGCAGCCCGGCCAGCGGGGTCCGCAGGTCGTGCGAGATCCAGGCCACGAGCTCGCGGCGCGAGGTCTCCAGTGCGCGCTCGCGTGCGCGCGAGGCGGCGAGGCGTTCCCCGGTGGCGGCCAGTTCGCGGCTGAGCGCCGCGAGTTCGGCGGGGGCCGGTGCGGCGGGCGCGGCGAAGGTGCCGTCCTGCCCGAAGTCGCGGGCCGCGCCGACGAGTTCCCGGCAGCTCCGCACGACCTGCCGGCCCAGGAGCAGGGCGGTGCCGAGCGATACAGCGGCGGCCATCGCCACGACCGTGGTGACCACGCCGAGGTCGTGGGAGGACAGGAACATCGCCCGGGCCACGGAGAGGGTCCCGGCGAGCATCGCGGACACCGCGACCGCCGCGACGACCGTGAGGGACACGGCGATGCTCCGCCGGCGCAGCATCCGCAGCGCCACCGCGCCGAGCAGCCCTGCGGCGGCCGCGCCGAGGAAGGCGTACAGGGCGATCAGCAGCAGGTCACGCACGGCTGTCCTCCTCCCGGCGTCCGGCCGCGGCGGGCAGCGACCGGCCGTCCGGGCGCGGGCCCGTCTCGAAGCGGTACCCGGCGCCCCAGACCGTCCGGATCAGCTGCGGGTCGGCCGGATCGTCCTCGATCTTGGCCCGCAGCCGGCGGACGTGCACGGTGACGGTGGAGAGGTCACCGAAGTCCCATCCCCAGACCTCGCGCATCAGGCGCTCCCGGTCGCAGACCTGGCCGGGGTGGCGCAGGAAGTAGGCGAGGAGGTCGAACTCCCTCAGGGTGAGGGCGAGTTCAGCTCCGCCCTTCGTCGCCCGGCGGGCGGCGGGGTCCACCGCCAGACCGGCGGCCGCGAGCAGCGGCGCGTCGGCGGGGTCCGCCGCCGACGCCCTGCGCAGCACCGACCGCACGCGCAGGACCAGTTCGCGCGGGCTGAAGGGCTTCGTCACGTAGTCGTCCGCGCCCACCTCCAGCCCCAGGATCCGGTCGTCCTCGTCGCCGCGCGCGGTGAGCATCACCACGGGTACGGAAGGCCTCCCGCCCGACCGGGCCCGCAGTCGGCGGCAGACCTCCAGCCCGTCCATGCCGGGCAGCATGAGGTCCAGGACGACGAGGTCCGGCCGGTGCCGGGCCGCGGCGTCGAGGGCGGCCGGACCGTCCGCGGCGAGGTCCACGGTGAACCCGGCCCGCTCCAGGTAGCCGGTCACGACTTCCGAGACGGTCGGGTCGTCGTCCACCACCAGGACGCGGCCGGTGAGGTCTGCGGAGGGACGGCCGGGGTCGGCCTCGGTGCTGGGTGCCATGGCTCCAGGGTGACACCGAACCGCCGGGGAGCGTCCCCGGGGCTGCCGCCGTACGGCGCGGTGTCCGCGTTTCGTAAGGTCTCGGACCGCCCCTGGCGGCCGTCCGGTTCCTACGGTGGGGAGGGTGACTTCTTCTGCCTGCGGTCCGCTCCGCGCGGACCTCGTACTGCCCTGCCTCGACGAGGCGGAGGCCCTGCCCTGGGTGCTGGCACGGGTGCCGGCCGGATGGCGGGCCATCGTCGTCGACAACGGCTCCACCGACGGCTCGGCCGACATCGCCCGCCGCCTCGGCGCCACCGTCGTGCACGAGAGCCGGCGCGGTTTCGGGGCTGCCTGCCACGCGGGGCTGCTCGCCGCCCGCGCCGATCTGGTCTGCTTCTGCGACTGCGACGCCTCCTTGGACCCCGGTCTGCTCGCCCCGATGGCCGAACGGGTCGCCGCGGGCGAGGCGGACCTGCTGCTGGGTCGCCGCCGCCCCCGGGGACGCGGAGCCTGGCCCGCCCATGCCCGGGCCGGGAACATCGCCCTGGCGCGGATGCTGCGCCGCCGCACCGGGCTGCGGCTGCACGATCTCGGGCCGATGCGGGTCGCGCGCCGCGAGGCGCTGCTCGGCCTGGAGTTGACCGACCGGCGCAGCGGGTACCCGCTCCAGATGGTCGTACGGGCGGCCGACGCGGGGTGGAGGGTCGCCGAGACGGACGTCCCGTACCTGCCCAGGTCGGGGAAGTCCAAGGTCACCGGGACCTGGAGGGGCACCTGGCACGCCGTCCGCGACATGCGCCGGGTCCTGGCCGCGCCGCCGGCCGCCCGGCCCGCACCGGCCGGGGGGATCTCCGTATGAGCACGCTCCTCGTCATCGCCAAGTCCCCCGTCGCCGGGCGCGTGAAGACCCGCCTGACCACGCGGTTCACCCCGCAGCAGGCGGCCGACCTGGCCGCGGCCGCACTCGCGGACACGCTCGACGCGGTCGTCGCCACCGCGGCCCACCGCCGGGTCCTGGTCCTGGACGGGCAGCCGGGCCCCTGGGTCCCGGACGGCATCGAGGTCGCCCCGCAGTGCGCCGGCGGTCTGGACGTCCGGCTGGCCGCGGCCTTCGCCCTGGCCGACGGACCGGCGCTGCTGATCGGCATGGACACCCCGCAGGTCACCCCCGGCCTCCTCGCGCCGGGGCTCGACTTCGAGGAGGCGGACGCCTGGTACGGGCCCGCCGACGACGGCGGGTTCTGGGCCCTCGGCCTCGCCGACCCCGACCCGGCCCTCATGCTCGGCGTCCCCATGTCCGTGCCGCACACCGGGGAGGTGCAGCGCCGCCGGCTGACCGGCGCGGGGCTGGCCGTACGGGACCTGCCCGGGCTCTGCGACGTGGACACACCCGCCGACGCGCAGCGGGTCGCCGCGGCCGCACCGTGGACCCGCTTCGCCGCACGGCACTCCGACCTGTGCGCGGTCGCGCGATGACGGCCCAGCTCACCGGGCCGACCGCGCGGGCCTGGCAGGCCGACCCGTACGCCGACGCGCTGCGCGCCGGCCGGGGACCGCTCTACCTGCGGCGTCACGACGGCTGGCTGCTCCCGCTCGAAGTCGAACGCTGGTGCGCCGGGCCCGACACGGCCGACGACACCGTGCTGGCCCGGTGCACCGGTCCCGTCCTCGACGTCGGCTGCGGACCGGGCCGCCTGGTGGCCGCCCTCGCCGGGCTCGGGCACGTCGCACTCGGTGTGGACGTCACCCCCGAGGCGGTGGCCCGTACGGTCCGGGCCGGGGGCAGCGCCCTGTGCCGGTCGGTCTTCGACCCGCTCCCCGGCGAAGGGGGCTGGGGCACGGTCCTGCTCATGGACGGCAACATCGGCATCGGCGGGAATCCGGGCCGGCTGCTGCGCCGGGCGGGCGAGTTGACCGTGCCCGGCGGCTCCCTGCTGGTCGAGGTGGCGACCGCCGACGTCGACGAGCGCGTCGAGGTCCACGTCGAGGACGGCCGCGGCGGCCGCAGCGCCTCCTTCTGGTGGGCCCGGCTCGGCGCCCGCGCCCTGTGCGCCGGGGCGGGGAACGCGGGCTGGACCCCGTACGACACCTGGGAGGTCGCGGGGAGGCGGTTCGTGCACCTCACCCGCTGACCGGTGGGCGGCGGACGACCGCCGGGGCCGGAATCCGTACGGGATGCGGATTCCGGCCCCGGCGGTTCCTGTACGGGGCCTCTCGTCAGGCCCGGCGGCCGGCCCGGCGCCTCAGGGCACGCAGGGCCGCGTGGACGGCGGTGAACAGCGCGACGGCCGCCATGGCGAGCAGCCAGTTGCGCAGGTAGTCGAACGGCAGGACCGTGGGGTTGGCCACGCCGCCGGGGCGCAGGAGCGGCGGGAGGGCGATCGCCGTCAAGGAGCCCGCGACGATCAGGGCCGCCCGCGGAACCCAGCCCAGGCGCGGGCCCGCTGCGGCGGCGAGGGCACCGATCGCGATCACGAGCGGCGCGACGAACCCGTTGTGCACCACGACCGCTCCCCCGAGCCAGACGGCGATCCGCCACGGCTCGGGCTGCCGCAGCAGCAGCCACGCGCCCCAGCCGGCGAGCGCCAGCCCGAGTCCGCCGGTCACACCTCGCCCTCCCACTGCACGACGTCCTCCCGCACGACGTCCCACTACACGACCTCCAGTCGGCCGACCCACTTGGTCTGCAGCACACCGGGCCGGTTCGGCGCGATGATCCGCGCCGGATAGCCGTGGTCCAGGGACAGCACCTCGCCGTTCAGCCGCAGCGCCAGCAGGGTGAGCGGGTCCTGTGCGTAGAGCCGGCCCATCTCCATCACCCGGTAGGCGCCCGCCGCCTCCAGGGACACCACCCGGGCCCGCGAGCCCGGGCCGCCTCCCGCGCGTTCCAGGAGGTCGCGCACCCGTACCCCGGCCCAGTGCGCGGACTTGCTCCAGCCCTCGACGCAGGCGAGGGGCAGGGTCGCCTCGTACTGGGGCATCGCGCGCAGCTCCTCCAGCGTCAGGGTGAAGGGACGCGGCCCGTCCACGGTCAGCCGCCAGTCGGCCGGTGAGATCCGGGTGACGCCTGCGGCGGCGGCCGTCCGGTTCACCGGCAGCCCCTGGGGCCCGTGGGCGGGGCTGCGCGGGCCGAACAGCTCCAGCGGTCCGAGAGCGGTGACGGACTGGCCGGCCGTGGTCAGCGTCACGGATCCGACGGCGGCCGTCACACCGAGGAGGAACCGGCGCCGGTCCGGCCCGTCGGCCTCGGGCAGGGACAGGGTGCCGGGAGAGCGACGGGTGAAGTGGTCGCGGATCCGCGGCCATTGGACGGCCAGGTGCAGGAGGAGGGAGCCGAGCAGGAGCCAGGCGACGGCGTAGTGCACGGCGACGAAGTCGAAGGGCCACGGGTACCACTGGAAGGTGTTCAGCAGTCCGGTGGACAGCTCGAACAGCGCGGCCGCGACGAGCACGGCCACGGAGATCCGCTCCAGCGCGTGGAGCACGGAGCGCACCGGGGGCCAGGCGAACAGCCTCGGGTAGACCGCCCACAACTTCGCCGACAGGAGGGGGATCGCCGCGGTCCCGGACGCCACGTGGAGGCCCTGGGTGAGCCGGTAGCCCCAGTACGGGCGGCTCGGCAACCGGTCGGCCAGCCATCCCGGCGGGTGCTGGAGGAAGTGGCTCAGGACACCGGTCGCGAAGCAGAGGGCCATGGCCAGGCCGAGGAAGCGGCCGATCGCGGTCGCCGTACGGGCATCGTGGAGGCGCGCCTTGAAGGTGAAGGGCGGCCCCGGAGGCAGGGTGAGACGCATACCCCCCATCACAACCCGGACGACGCCCGCTCAGGGTGCCCGAACTCCTTACGGAACACGGACGCCCGCGCCGCCGACGGCCGTGGGAGGGCCGTCGTCTGGAACGCTTTCGCTGGTGAAGCCGCTTACCCCTCGCACCGCTTCGGCCGCCACCGGCCTCGCCCTCGCCGCCCTCACCGCGGTACTCGCCCTCACCGTCCGGTACGGCGGCTCCTTGCGCGACCCCGTCGCCCTGTTCCGGTGGTACGCGGCCTGCTGGGCGCTCTTCGCCGCCGCACTGGCGGTGCTGCGGCGCGCCCCGGCCCGCCGCCTCGTCCCGCTCATCGCGGCGGGGGCCGTCGTGATCACGGCGACAGGGCTGCTGGGACCGCCCCGGACCAGCAGCGACTCCTACCGCTACGTCTGGGACGGCCGCGTCCAGTCCGCCGGGGTGTCCCCGTACGACCACACCCCGCAGGACCCGGCCCTCGCCCGGCTGCGCGACCCCTGGCTCTTCCCCACCGGAACCCGCTGCGAGGGCCCTGACCTCGCCCCGATCCCCCGCGCCGGCGGCACACCGCGGTGCACCCGCATCAACAGGCCCGCCGTCCACACCATCTACCCTCCCGTCGCCGAGGCGTACTTCCTGGCCGTCGACCGCCTCTCCCCCGCCGGCGCCCGGCACAAGCCGGTCCAGATCGGCGCCGCCCTGACCTCGCTCGGCGTGACGGGCGTGCTGCTCCTCATCCTCCGGCGGCGTGGCGGGGACCCCCGCCGGGCCGCGTACTGGGCCTGGTGCCCGGCCGTCCCCCTGGAGGCGGTCAACAACGCCCACGTCGACGTGCTGGGCACCCTCCTCGCCGTCGCCGGACTGGGCCTCGTCGCCTCCGGGGCGCTGAGCCGGCGGGCGGCGGGCGGCGTGCTGATCGGCGCCGCCGTCGCCACGAAGCTGATGCCGGCCGTCGTCCTGCCCGGCGCCCTGTCCGGGGTCCGCCGCGTCCGCGACGCGGCCGCGGTCCTGCTGCCCGCCGCGGCCTTCGCCGTACTCGCCTACCTCCCCTACGTCCTTCTCTCGCACGGCTCGGTCTTCGGCTACCTCGGCGGCTACGTGGCGGAGGAGGGCTACGACGATCCCTCGGCCGGGGCCCGGTACTCGCTCCTGCGCCTGGTGCTGCCCGACCGCTGGGCGCTGCCCGTGCTGGTCGCCGTCGTCGTGGCCGTCTCCCTGTACGTGATGCGGCGGGGCGACCCCCGGCGCCCCTGGAGCGGCGCCCTGCTGGTCACCGGCTGGTCCTTCCTCCTCCTCACCCCCGGCTATTCCTGGTACGCCCTGCTCCTGATCGCGCTGGTCGCCCTGGACGGGCGCTGGGAATGGCTGGGCGTCCCCCTCGCGGGCGCCGCCGTCTACGTCCTCGGCCCGGTCTTCGGCTACCACACCGTCCTGGCCGACCTCGCCTACGGCTCGGCCGCCGCGCTGGTCCTCGTGATGAGCCTGGTCCGGCGACGGTCCACGACCCGGGCGGCCGCCGACCCGGCCGCCCCGCCGCGGCGGGGCTCTGCCCGTCCACGGTCCCGGAACCGGAACCGGGCCGGCGACACCCGCTGACCACCGGTCCCCGTACGGTGGAGGGCGCCGGCCACCGGGTGTCGCGCCGGTGCCGGGACCCGCGCGGCGTACGCTCGCCGGCAGGGGGCCCATGGCCGGCCGGGGATCGCCCCGGACGGGACGGAACCGCGGGAGGGTCCATGACGGCGCTCGGTGACCTGATCGACCTCGACGCCAGCACCGTGCTGGTCGTGGGGCAGGAACTGGACGTGGAGCACGGCCGGCCGGACGCCGGCAACGCCCTCGTGCACCGGGCGGGAGACACCCTCGTACTCGTCGACACCGGGGTCACCGAACCCTTCCGCACGGCCCTGCGGGACGCGGCACGCCGGGTCGGCCCCTGGTCCCGGGCGCTGCTCCTGACCACCCACGGCCACCCCGACCACATCGGCAACAACGACCTCGTGGACGAGCTGGGCGTGCCGGCCGAGCACTACGTCCCGGCCCGCGAACTGGACCAGATGCGCGACCCCGTCGCCTACTGGGTGCGGGCCTTCGAGCGGATCGCCGCGTTCACGGAGCCGGGCGCGCCGCCCGAGCAGGCGGCGCGGAGGCTGCTGTCCCTGTTCGAGCCGATGCGGCCCTTCGGAGCGTCGACCCGTACCTACGAGGAGCTGCCGCCGGAACACATCCGCATCGGCTCGCTCCGCTTCTCCGGCTGGACCTTCGCGGACGGCGCGGTGCGGGTGCTGCGCAGCCAGGGCCACTGCGCCGGGCACGTGATCGTGCACCTGCGCGACTGCGGCGTGCTGCACCTGTCCGACGAGGGCAACGGCGCGTGCGGGGCGATGGCCGACGCCGACCAGCTGAAGATCCAGACCGTACTGGGTGCGGTCGCCCGACTGTTCGAGGAGGGCGGGGCCGCGCTGCTGACCGACGGGCACACCTTCGCGGTGCGCCGTGGCGCGGAGGCCGTGTCGCACCTCGACGGGCTTCTGGCGCAGGCTGTCGCCCTCCAGCGGGCGGCCCTGGAGGTGACCCGCGGAACCCGCCGGGTCGAGCCGGGCGCCTTCGCCGCGGCGTACGCGAGAAGCGTCGCCGGCCTCGGCACGGGGGGTGCCAACCCGAACGCGATGTTCACCGCCATGATGGCGGTCAACCAGCTCCACGGCCTGGGCTTCCGCCCGGACCCCGCCGACGCATCCGCGCCCTGGTCGCGCGGCGGGTCGACGGAGCGGGGCTGAACGGTCGCGCGGGTGCCGTCGGCCGCCGTGGTGGCCGGGCCGGGTGTCCTCCTGGCCTTCCTGGGGCGGTCCGCCGGGCGGAATGTCAGTGCACGAGGGTCCCTCCGCATGCCGGAGGGACCCTCGTGCCGCTCGTACCGGCCGCGCCGGGCCGTCAACCGTCGCCGGTGGTGTCCTACAGCGCCGGGTAGTCGGTGTAGCCGCGTGCGTCGCCGCCGTAGAACGTGGCCGTGTCCGGGGTGTTGTACGGGCCCTCGGCGCGCAGCCGGGCCGGGAGGTCGGGGTTGGCGATGAAGAGGCTGCCGAAGGCGATGACGTCGGCGACGCCCTGGTCGATCAGGTCGAGGGCGCGGTGGTCGGTGGGGCCCTCGGTGGCCGGGTTGAGGATCAGCCGGCCGGAGAACTGCTCGCGCAGGGCGAGGGTGATCTCGCGGGTGCCGGCGGGCTCCATGATGTGCAGGTAGGCCAGGCCCAGCTGGTCGAGCTCCTTGACCAGGGCCTCGTACGCGGGCCGCGGGTCGGGCTCGTCGATGTCGTTGAAGCGGTTGCCGGGCGAGACGCGCAGTGCGGTGCGGTCGGCGCCGATCTCCGCGGCGACGGCCTTGACGACCTCGACGGCGAAGCGGATGCGGTTCTCGACGGTGCCGCCCCACTCGTCCGTGCGCCGGTTGCTGCCGGGGGCCAGGAACTGGTGGATCAGGTAGCCGTTGGCGCCGTGCAGCTCGACGCCGTCGAAGCCGGCCTCGATGGCGTTGCGCGCGGCGCTCGCGTAGTCGGCAACGGTCTCGCGCACCTCGGCGGCGGTCAGCTCGCGCGGGGTGACGAAGTCCTGGGGGCCGTCGGCGGTGAAGACCTGGCCCGTGGCGGCGACGGGAGAGGCGCCGACCGGTACGAGGCCCTCCGGCAGCAGGGACGGGTGGCCGATCCGGCCGGTGTGCATGAGCTGCGCGAAGATCCGGCCGCCGGCGGCGTGTACGGCGTCGGTGACCCGACGCCAGCCCGCGACCTGCTCGGCGCTGTGCAGACCCGGGGTGAACGGGTATCCCTGGCCGACGACCGAGGGCTGGATCCCCTCGGAGACGACGAGCCCGGCCGAGGCGCGCTGGGCGTAGTACTCGGCCATGAGCTCCGTCGGGACTCCGCCCGCGGCCGCACGGCTGCGGGTCATCGGAGCCATGGCGATGCGGTTGGCGAGCTCGGTGCCGCCGAGGCCGATCGACTCGAATGCGCTGGTCATGTCTGCCCTCACAAGATTATTTGGTCGGCCAATGATTGACCTCGACGCTCACCCTACACCCATTCATTGGTCGGCCAAGGTAAAATCTGACCAGGGTGCGTGGGAGATGCTGGAGCCCGGAACGCGAGCGGCCGACGACGGGACGAGGAGCGAACGATGACGACGCACGTCGCGCAGGAGCGGGGCGGCACGGTGCCGCAGGCCTGTCCGGGGCCGCCGAGCGCGGTACTGGACGGGCCGGTCAGCCATGCCGTGAGCCGGGTGGCCCGGCTGCACCGCATCGCCGCGGGGCGGCTGCTGCGGGACCTGGGCCTACATCCGGGGCAGGAGTTCGTGATGATGCACCTGTGGGACAACGGGCCCGTGCGTCAGTCGGAGCTGATCAAGAGCGTGGGCCTGGATCCGTCCACCGTGACGAAGATGCTCCAGCGCCTCGAACAGGCGGGGCACGTGCGCCGCGGCCCCGACCCGGCCGACCGCCGGGCCTCCCTGGTCGAGGCCACGGAGAGCAGCTGCGGACTGCTCCAGCAGGTCCGGGAGGCCTGGGCCGAGCTGGAACGCCAGACCCTGGCCGGACTCGACGACACCGAGAGCGCGGAGCTGCTGCGGCTGCTGCAGAAGGTCGAGGGATCCCTGTGCACCCAGGCGGCCGCCGACCCGCAGTGCCGGGCGGAGGCCGCCGGCTGCTGAGCCGCCGCGGTGGCGGCGCCGGCACGGCCCGTACGCGCGAGGGCGCCGCAGGCGCGGATCCCGTACGGGTTCCCGCGTGCGGCGCCCTCCGCGCACCGGCCGCCGCCGGATGCGGGGGTCGGGGTCAAGTGTCAGGAGAGCTTCACGGCGTCCGGGTTCTCCTTCAGCCAGGCGCGGACCGCCTGCTGCTCCTTGCCCTTGCCGGTCTGCTGGATCTTCGCCTCCAGCCCGGTGAGCTGCTCCTCGGTGAGCTTGAAGTCGCGCAGCCAGCGCGCCACCTCGGGCTCGCCCTCGGCGAAGCCCTTACGGGCGAGCGTGTGGATGCCGTCGCCCTTGCCCCAGGCGCCCTTGGGGTCCTCCAGCTTGGTCAGCCCGTAGGAGGAGTATGCCCAGTGCGGTGACCACAGCACGACGGCGACGGGCTCCTTCTTCTCGTAGGCCCGCTTCAGCTCGGCGAGCATGCCGGGGGTCGAACCGTCGACGACCTGGTACTCACCGTCCAGGCCGTACTCCTTGAGGACCTTGTCCTCGAGGATCGACATCTCGCCTGCGCTCGGCTCGATGCCGATGATCCGGCCCTTGAAGAGGTCGGACCTGCCCTTGAGGTCGGCGAGGGAGCGCACGTCCTTCACGTACGAGGGGACGGACAGCTCCAGGGAGGTGGGACCGTACCAGGAGCCGAGGTCCTCCAGCCTGTTCCCGTACTTCTGCCAGTACTGGGCGTGGGTGACGGGCAGCCAGGAGTCGGTCTGGAAGTCGATGCCGCCGCCGGCGAGGCCGGTGTAGAGCGCTCCGGCCTCCAGCTGGCGGGCGTCGACCTTGAAGCCGCGCTGTTCCAGGAGTTCCTTCCAGAGGAAGGTGGAGGCGATGCCCTCGTCCCAGGGGATGTAGCCGAGGGAGACGGTGCGGCCCTTGCCGGTGTTCGCGGCGCCTACCGGGCCGGCGTGGGCCTCGCCGGATCCGGCGAGGGTGTTGAGGGCGCCGGCGGCCAGAGCGAGGACGACGACCCCGGTCACGGCGTAAGCGGGCCGGGGGCGGTGGCTCCACAGCCGGGCCACGCCGCCCGCGGCGGACCGGGCCTTGGCCAGGGCCCGGCGGCCGAGCGGGGAGACCTGGCGGCCCAGGGCGCCGGTCATCCGGTCGAGGTACATGGCCAGGATCACGATGGAGAGGCCGGCTTCGAAGCCGAGGCCGATGTCGACGTTGCCGATGGCCCGGTAGACGGCGCCGCCGAGCCCGCCGCCGCCGACCATGCCGGCGATGACGACCATGGACAGGCCCAGCATGATGACCTGGTTGACGCCGGCCATGATCGTGGGCAGGGCCAGCGGCAGCTGGAGGCGGAGCAGGATGTCGCGCGGCGTGGTGCCGAAGGCCTCGGCGGCCTCGACGAGTTCGCCGTCGACCTGGCGGATACCGAGCTCGGTCATCCGGACACCGGGCGGCAGCGAGAAGACGATGGTGGCGATGATGCCGGGGACGACGCCCACGCCGAAGAAGATGACGCCGGGGATCAGGTAGACCATGGCCGGCATGGTCTGCATGAAGTCCAGCGCGGGGCGCAGGAGCGCGCTGACCCGGTCGGAACGCGCGGCCAGGACGCCGAGCGGGACGGCGATCACCAGGGTGATGAGGGTCGCGACGAGGACCAGGGACAGCGTGGACATGGCCTCGGACCACAGTCCGAGGGAGTCGACGAGCGCCAGGCCCGCGAAGGCGAGCAGGCCGGCGAGCAGGCCGCGCAGCCACCAGGCGGCAACGGCCAGGATCCCCGCGAAGAGGAGCGGGGCGGGTGCGGACAGCACCGCTTCGATGCCGTCGTCGAGGCCGGTGACGAGGGAGCCGATGGCGTCGAAGAGCCAGGAGAGGTGGCGCTGGAGGAAGTCGACGCCGTGGTCGGCCCAGACTCCGAGGTGCAGGCGGGGCATCAGGCGGCCACCTCCGCGCAGCGCACCGGGGGACGCCGCTCGTCGCCGATGAAGCCGACGAGGCGGCCCTGCGGGACGGAGCCGACGACGGCGCCGTCCGCTCCGGTGACGGCGACCGGGTGGGGGACGCGGACGCTGACGGCGCACACGTCGGCGAGCGGGGTGTCGGTGCTCACGGTGGGGCAGCCGCACAGCTCGGCGCCGGCGGGGGCCGGTGCCATGACGGCGTCGGCGGTGAGGACGCGCGAGCGGTCGACGTCCTGGATGAAGGAGGCGACGTAGTCGTCGGCGGGGCGGGTGAGGATGTCCTCGGCGGTGCCCTGCTGGACGACGCGGCCGTCGCGCATGACGGCGATGCCGTCGCCCAGGCGCATGGCCTCGTTGAGGTCGTGGGTGATGAAGACGATCGTCTTCTTCAGGGTGCGCTGGAGTTCGAGGAGCTGGTCCTGCATGTCGCGGCGGATCAGCGGGTCGAGGGCGCTGAAGGACTCGTCCATGAGGAGGAGGTCGGCGTCGGTGGCCAGCGCGCGGGCCAGACCCACACGCTGCTGCATCCCGCCGGACAGCTCGTCGGGCCAGGAATTCTCCCAGCCGCCGAGCCCGCACAGCTCCAGGGCCTCGGCGGCCCTGCGCTCGCGCTCGGCCCGGGGGACGCCCTGGACCTCCAGTCCGTAGCCGGCGTTCTCCAGGACGTTGCGGTGCGGGAACAGCGCGAAGTGCTGGAAGACCATGCTGATCTTGGTGGAGCGGACGCGGCGCAGCTCGCGCGGGTCGAGGGCGGTGAGGTCCTCGCCGTCGAAGAGGACGCGCCCGGAGGTGGGCTCGAGGAGCCCGTTGAGCATGCGCAGCAGGGTGGACTTGCCGGATCCCGACAGGCCCATGACGACGAAGATCTGACCCGGTTCCACTCTGAACGAGACGTCGATCACAGCGGCCGTCGTGCCGTCGGCGCGCAGCGCCTCGCGGTCGGCGCCGTCTTCGAGCGCGCGGACCGCGGACGCCGAGTCGTCGGGGTTCCTGCCGAACACCTTGTACACGTGCTCGGTCTGGAGCGTGGACACATACACCTCACGGGTCGTACCTGAAACGACTCGCCGCCTTCCGGAGGACCGGGGGGCGGCGAGCCGTGGAGCGGGACGGGATCTGCCCGTGTGCGCCCCCGCGCGCCGGCCCGAACAGCCGGAGCGCGGAGTTCCGCTCCAGCGCCCCCCCTGCCCGGCATTCACCCCAGCAAACGCAAAGGTGAGCCAGCTCACGGTCCCGGTCGGTGTCGGCGGACGCTGCTCCGGGCAGCGGCGCCCGTCCTCCGGCGGCGGGTGGCGCAGGCCTCGACGGCCTCGCGCCGGCCGATGTCCTCCAGTCCCAGGCCGAGTCGCCCTCGGGACGAGGATCTGCTGCGGGAGCGGGCTCATCGGGGGCACAGCGCCAAAGTCGGACCGGCGCCGAGGGCCCGCGGGCGGGGCCCGGGGGTCCGGGTCCCGGCATGCGATGATGCCCACGTTTCCCAGACGGAGGACATTTGTTCGTCTTCGTGTGTGCAGCGTGCGACGCCGACCTGACCGCCCCGCTGTCCCGAGTCGCCCTGCCGGTCCACGCCCACCAGCGGTACGGCAACGGGTCCCAGCTCCCGGTACTGATGGACCCCGGCACGTTCGCCGTGGAACCGGAGCCCTGGGGGCCGCCCTGGCGGAGATGGGCGGAGATCGATCCGGCCGAGGCGGAGGCGCGCGGCATCCACGCGCCCGTCCACGCGCTCTCCGACAACGTGCCCGGCGCGGTCGTCATCGCACCCGGCGAGGCCCACGGCACCGTCCTGATCCCGGAGAACCGTGGCAGCGGCTACTGCTGCGGCCTCGACGGAGCGGGCGGCCCGAACATGGGGTGCGCGGCCTGCGGCCGACCCGTGGCGACCCGGATCGACGACTGCTCGCTGTGGCAGGCGGTGTGGCTCGACCCCGTCGCCGTACGCCGCGTCCCCGTCGGTGACGGCGAAGAAACGCCGCTCTCCTGGCCGGAGCTGATGGCGGACCGGGAGGCCACTCCCCCCTTCGAGTCCATCGGCTCGTGGGGGTGCGGGCCCAGGCCGGACAAGTGGTGGTCGTCGTGGAGCCCCGAGTGGGAAGCGGCGGCGGGCCGGGCCCTCGCCCATCTCCTCGTGGCCTCGGGCGGCCGGCCGGTATCCGTCCCGGACGGCCTGACCTCGGAGGTGTTCCAGGGAGCCCTCGACGCCCTGCTGCCCGCGGGCCCGCCGGCCCGGCACGCCGTACTCGCCGGCCCCGGCCTGCCCGCCCCCGACGCGGCTGCGGGCCTCCTTCTCGTACCCACCCATCCGCAGAGCGGGCGGACCTGGAGCCCCGACGGCCCGGCCGCGTCCGCGTACCGGGTCCCCCTTCCGTTCGGTGTGTGGCGGTGGCTGGCCTTCCCCGAGCCGCGCCGGTCCGTCGCGACGACACTGAGCCGGATGCCCACAGGCATGCTGCGCGAGGACTGCCCGGTCCCCCCGCCTCACCACCACCCGCCGTTCCGCGTCGACTCGGAAACCTTCCGGAACACCCTCGTCCGCCTGCCCGCCGTCCGCACCCCATGGCTCCGCGCCATCCTCGAAAGCCCCACGCGCAACACGCCGGCCGGCATCTTCTAGAGGTGCCGTCCGGCGGGCCGGTGGCACGGCCGGCAGGCGTCTGCCCTTGGGCGCGGGCGCGAGGACCTCTGTGCGCGGTGCCGCCGCAAACCACGTCGGGCCTGCACGAACCCGCGCGGCTCGCGCCAGCGTGATCCAGGCGTCCAGGTCACCCGCGCGTGCCCGCCTCCGCGGCGGCGTGCTCGGCGCAGGCGTCGTCACCGATCTCCTCGCGCGCTTCAGCCAGCGCGGTCCACGCCTCCGCATCGCCGGTGCGGGCCACCTGGGCCGCGGCCTCCTCCGCGGCCATGCCGTCGCCGTCCGACTCGGCGAGCAGCGCCAGATCGCGCCGTCGCCCTGCCGGTCAGGCGGGAGGACGACGGGCCCTGACGTCACCCCGCGCCAGATCCCGCACGGCCTCCGCGATCGGCGCGGGCACCAGCGACCAGTCGACTTCCTCGAAGCGCGCACGGAGCCGGGCTGCCGTGGCGCGCCCCGGGGCGTACCGGCGCAGCACCGGATGGTCGACGCCCCGCGCCAGGCACTGGTCCACTGCGGTCACGACCTCCAGGTGGGACGGCACGCACTCCCACGCCACCTGGGACGCGTCCATGAGGGACTCCCACACCGGGAGGTTACGGGGGTCGGTGAACAGGCTCTCCCTCACACCCAGCAGTCCGCGAGCGTAGTCCTCGCCCAGGAAAGCGGTCGTCATGAGGTAGCAGAAGCAGCACTTGGGGCACCGGCCGCACCAGGGCTTGCCGTAGTTGCAGGAGTGCGTCCGGCGGAGGAGGTCCGGTCGGGTGGCGACCATCCGGTAGATCGTGTGGTCGTAGAGACCGCCGAGCGTGGAGTCGAACCCCCTGAACCAGTCGCAGCCGGTGAGTTCCGCGAACAGCCGCAACGAGAGCGAGCGGTACTCCGCGCTCTTGCACCACTGATGACTTATCTCCTCGCCGTCCCACCTCACGTGCGGGTCGTCGGCGGACCGCTCGATGTTGAACCAGACGCGCTCGTATCCCCCGTGCAGCACGACCGGCATGTAACCGACGTAGTTGGCGGTGTGCCCGACCGCGAAGTCCGTCCCGAAGTGCCGCACTTCCACGCCGGCGTCGGCGAACCGGGAGGTCGGCCGGCCGTAGAAGTCGTCGCGGACGCGCACGCGGACCACCGCCGCGGGCCGCGCCGCGGCACCGACCCTCAGTCCGTCCAGCAGACGACGCTGCAGTCCGTGGTCGCCGCCGACCGGCAGGTACCCCTCGTACACGTCGTACTCGATGCCGCTCCTGTCGAGGATCAGCATCCCGGCCAAGGTGTCCTTGCCTCCCCCGTTGGTCAGCAGGGCGCGGCCGACGGTGCGCGCGCTGCCTCCTCCTCCGCTTACCCGCGCCGCGGACGCGCGGGTGGGCGAGACCAGTTCCGGCGCGCCGCCGCGGTAGCGGATGCCGTTGCGGTAACGCCACTCACCGAACTGGCTCAGGAAACACCGGCGCCAGGCCGCGCCGACCACGGCGTCGCAGGGCAGTCCGGGGGGCAGCACCAGACGCTCGCCGCCCAGCGCGAGAAACCGCATGGCATCCCAGGCGATCAGCGCGCTGACCAGTCGCAGAGCGTTCTCCCGTGCCGGGAGGGCGCCGAACACGTCGGACCACGCCGGAATCGAGTCGTAGGAGATGGCGGAGGAGAACGTCAGCTCGCCCACGCCCACGCGGTAACGGATCCTGGCGGGTGCGTCCTGGAGCGTGACGGCGCGCACCACCACATCCAGTTCCGGCCGGGCGGTGAGGGAACGGCCCGGGGAGGAGGGCGGCGGATGCCGTGTCACGGTCATGGGTGGGCCTCCTCGGAGCGAGGCGGCGTTCCTGGGGCTGCGGAACCGCGCGGAGGACGAATCCCCTCTGATTGTAGGAGCGCCGTCACCGGTCCGCCACCAATGGAGTCCGCCGCTCACGGGCCGCCTTGCCGGCCGCAGCCCACAGCCCGCAGGCGCAGCCGCAGCCGCAGCCGCAGCCGCAGGTTCGGAGCAGCCGGGGCAGCCCTCACGGCCGGGGCCGGGACCGGGCCTACGCCCGGCGCTTCCCGCGGCGGGGCATCAGCCAGAAGGCCAGTGCCGCCACCACGAGCGGCACCACGCTGACGATCAGCATGGTGAGCCTGAGCCCGTTCGTGAAGTCCAGTCCGAGGTCCAGGCCCGAGGCCTGACGGAGCAGGTTCGGGTCGTACACGGTGCTGCCCGGACTCTGCGCCATCCCGCCGCGCACGGCGTCCACGGCCTGCCCGGCCTGTGCCGCCGAGATCCCGCGCGACCGTGCGTCCGACAGCCACTGCTGCTGGAAGAGAAGATCGAGGAGCAGCAGGTAGACGGTGGGGCCGAAAGCGGCGCCGGTCACCGCGAAGGCCATCTGCACGGAGGCCACCGTGCCGGAACGCCCGGGCGGCGCCTGGGCGAGCACCGTCTCGGACACCGATGCCGAGGTGACCACCGACCCGAGGTTGCACAGCCAGACGGCCGGCACGAGCAGCCACACCGCCATCGCCGGGCCGGCGGTGGCCGCCATCAGCAGCCCGCTCGCGGCCATCACCAGAAGACCGGCGACCATCACCGGCCGCGGGGTGACCTTCCCGATCAGGCGCCCGGCCAGGGTCACCGCACCGGCGATCAGCAGGGTGCCGGGCACGTACAGCAGGCCGATGGCGTCGGGGGACAGCGACAGCACCACGACGCCGAACTGCCCGAGGACGATGCCGAGCCCGGCCACCAGGAAGTTCAGCGTGAAGGTCGCCGCCAGGGCCACGTCGAACGGCGCGCTGCGGAACAACGCCGGGTCCAGCGCGGGTTCGGGAGTGCGGCGTGCGTGCGGCACGAAGAGCAGGGCGGCTCCCGCGCTGACCGCCAGCGGCACCCAGGTTTCGGGCCGGGCCAGGCCGTTCTGCGCCGCGGCGAGGCCGACGACGAGGGCCAGCAGGGTCATCCCGAAGAGGGCGACGCCGACCACGTCGACGCGACGGTGCTGCCGGGCACGTGACTCCGGGACGTACCGGGCGGTCAAGGAGAGCGACACCAGCGCCAGCACCGGCGTGACCAGGAACAGGAACCGCCAGCCGGCCGCCGCCACCACCCAGCCGGTGACCGCGGGGACCGACCCGGTCAGGACCATCTCGACGGCCATCAGGGCGCCGATGGCCGCCGGCCGCCGCTCCGGTGCCACGGAGGCCTTCAGCAGGGCCAGCGGCATTCCCAGCAGCGCGGTCATCCCCAGCCCGGCCAGGAAGCGCATCGCGAGCAGGAAGCCGTAGCCGGGGGACAGCACGGACAGCAGATCGGCGACGGTGACGACGGCCAGTCCCAGCATCAGCAGCCGCTTGAGCCCGAGGGTGTCGCCGAGGCTGCCCGCGGCGAGGACGCCGGCGGCCATCACCAGCGTCGCCGCTCCGCTCAGCAGCCCGAGGACCTGCGACGGTGTGTGAAGGGCCCAGCTCACCTGGGGCAGGTACAGGCTGAGCACCAGCGGGTCGAGCACCGTGATGGTGAAGGCGATGGCCAGCCCGAGGACGACGGGCGCGGGTGCCGCGCCGGTGCGTGACCCAGATGCCGGCACCGCGATACCTCCCGTGCGTCCACGTCGCATGCCGCTCGACGCTAACCCGCCCGCCGCCCGCCACCGGGCTTCCCCGGCCCGACGCGCGGAAGCCGGGGCAGTTCCCACCCGGCGGGGGCGTACGACCGGTCGGGCGCTCCGGCTCCATCCCTGGGGGCCGTGCTGCACGCCCTCGCACTGGGCCTGACCGATGAGGCGGCCTCGCGGCGGCTCGGAATGTCCACCCGGACGTTTCGGCGGCATTGGGCGGCGGCCATGGTGGAGTTGGACGCCACAAGCCGATTCCAGGCGGCTGTGATCGCAGTGGACAGAGGTCTTGTGGAGCTCTCGCCCGAGCTGCTCTGAGGCCGCCGAAGCCGCTGGAATGCCGGGCGTCGCGGCCGGGCGCAAGCGCATCGGGTGCCGACGCGACGCGCCTGCCCGGCCGGTCCGGCCTCCTGCGCCTGTTCCGCCCTCCGGGGTAACAGCCGCCGCTCCCCCCTTTCCCTGCCGGGAATCGGACGGACGACCGCCTAGGTTGTGAACGGACCAGCGGTCGTCGACCATCGGAGCTCATCTGTGAACGACACGCGCAAGACGAACGACATGCCCCGGCGCCGGTTCGTGGCGCTCTCCGGCGCCCTGGGGGCCGGCGCGCTGCTGACCGGCGCCGGCGGCAGCGCGTCCGCCGCGGATCCGTCGTGCTGCCCCTGTCCCACGGATCCGACGCCACCGGGAGGCGGGCAGAGTCCCTGCCCTCCTCCCCACCTCCAGAACCTCTGCGGCAGCCCCGCCGACACCGACCCGCTGTGGCAGGACGTGCAGTACTGCACACAGGGGATCGTCCCGCCGTCGGGGCTGAAGCCGAACTGCCTGAAGACGACGCCGGACTACGTGGTGCTGCAAGGCAAACCCGAGAACCAGCACAACTACCTGCTCCTGCCGAGCTGCCGGATCACCGGCATCGAGTGCCCGTTCCTCGTGACGACGAGCGTCGCGAACTACTGGCAGGACGCGTGGGAGAACGCCCGCCGCGGAGGGGACGTCCCCGTCCACTACGACAACATCGGTCTGGGGATCAACTCCCAGGCGGCCCGCCGCTTCAACCAGATGCACATCCACATGGCCGGCGTGCAGGACAGCACGCAACGGCGGCTGCAGGCCCTGGAGGCGGCCGGACGCGTCGCCCCCCAGCCGTCGCAGTGGGGAGACCCCCAGTTCCAGGCGCCCATCACGGGAGCGGACGGATCGGGCGACCGCACCTACCGGGTTCTGCGCCTCGGCACGCTCACACAGAACCTCTTCGACCTGGTGAACCTGTACGTGGTGCGGAGGTTCGGGCTGGACATGGCGGGCCAGACCCTGCTCGTCGTGCCCAGGATGACGGCGGCGGGATTCGCGGGGAGCTTCTACGTCCTCAACAGCGACGCGTCCCTCCCCTCCGGGACGGACACCTGCGACCACCTGCTCGTCTACAAGTGAGACCGAAGCACGGCCGCCTGGTCCGGGCGGCCGTGGCGGCTCTGGGCTCCGGCGGTGCGCCGGGCCGGTCCGGCCGGGTCAGAGCGGGCGGACCTCCTCGGCCTGCGGGCCCCGCTGGCCCTGGGTCACCTCGAACTCCACCCGCTGGTTCTCGTCCAGGGACCGGTAGCCGGAGGACTGGATCGCGCTGTAGTGCACGAACACGTCCGGGCCCCCGCCGTCCACGGCGATGAAGCCGAAACCCTTCTCCGCGTTGAACCACTTCACGGTCCCCTGCTGAGGCATACCCTTCACACCCTTCCTCGCCGGTCCGAGGCAGTGCGCCTCGCGCGGGATCCTCCCCTCGCGCCGCACCAGGAAACCTGGGTGACGAGACCCGGACGGGTGAACCCGTTCGGCCGGTGCGGGGTTCGGTGGGGAGGCTCGCACCGGTGGCCCGGGCACGCCGTCCCCGACCGGGTCCAGGACACGGCACGGCGGGCCTGCCACGCCCGGAGCCGTCCGCGGGGCTACGCTCGGGGCCGTGGGACAGCCCGAGCGGCGCGCTGAAGGCGCCGGACCCTTCACCACCCGGCTCACCTGGCACCGCCCCGAAGGGGGAACGGTGGTGTGGGAGTCGCGGGTCGCCCGCCGGCGCGGCGTCCTGTCGGTGCGCGGGCCGGGCGACGCCCTCACGCTGTCGCAGACGGCCGATGCCGAAGCCCTCGGCCGTCTGCGCAGGCTCAACGCCCTCGCCTCGGGTGCGTTCGTCATCGGGGGCGCACTCTTCGCCCTCGGCGCCGCGGTCGCCCAGTTCGGCTCGGGCGACCCGCTGGAGAGCGCCGTCGTCTACTTCACGGGCGGCCTGTTCTTCAACACCGGGGGCTACACCTCGCTCCTCCAGGTACTGAACGCGCCCCGCCACTCTCCCGGGGGCGACCCCCTGGTCACCACCGGCTGGCGGTGGTGGGGGTACGAGCCGATGCGTGTGGCCTGGCTGAGCGCCTTCCTGCTGTTCGCCGGAACGCTCGTGTTCGGCGTCAACCTGTTGAACTCCTTCCTCCAGGGTCTGAGCATCCAGCAGACCAACCGGCTGATCTGGACGCCGGACGTGGTCGGATGCGTGCTGTTCCTGGCGTCGGGGCACATGGCGTTCGTCGAGATCTGCCACCGGGCCCGGCCCTGCCTGCGCTCGCGCAGCCTGGGCTGGTGGGTCGTGGCGGTGAACCAGCTCGGGTCGGCGCTGTTCATGGTCTCGGCGCTGGCCGCGTACACCCGGCCGGCCACCGGGAGCCTGGTGAACACCGACATCGCCAACTGGGGCACGCTGTGCGGCGCGCTGTGCTTCTCGATCGGCGGCGTCCTCCAGGCCTTCGAACGCCCCTGAGGGGCGTCACGCCGGTGTCCCGGGTGCGGGGGCGGGTCAGCGGACGACGTCGAAGACGCGCTGCCGTGGACGATGATCGGGCCGCCCTCGCCGGTCCTTGAGCGCGGCGGCCTCGTCGGTCGGGCGCAGGATCGTGGTCTCGCCCCGGTTCGGCACCAGGTCGTCCTCGGCGAGGGGGCTGGAGACGACGTACTTCGGCATCGCCTTGCAGTCGGCGAAGTCCGGGCGCGGGCGGCGGGGCGGCGGCGCGGGCGGAAGTCCGTGGACTCTCATGGGGGTCCGTACGCCCGCCGTTCACCCGGTGGGGGCCGCCCGTCGCCTCCGGAGAGGAAGTTCGTCCCCATGGACCTCGACGTACCCGATTTCGGTATCCCTCGGAAGCTCGCCGCCCGGATGAGCATGGCCGAGCAGCACGAGTACCTGCGCGCGCAGTTCACCCGCCGCGGCGCGCTGCGCGCCGGTGCGGTGACGGCGGCCGCGGCGGGGCTGGGCCTGGGCGCGGGGGCGGCCTCGCCCGCGTACGCCGCCCCCACCCTGGTCGCCTCCTCCGCGCGGCGGGGGGCCGAGGGCTCGACGGCCGCGCCGTTCGGCCGGCACCTGCAGTACGGCGCCGACCCGAAGACGCAGATGCGGGTCTCCTGGCAGGTCCCGTTCGCGGTGAGGAAGCCGTACCTGCGGGTGGGCACCAGCCCCTGGGCGCTCAGTGTGAAGATCGACGCCGAGGTGCGGCACCTGAGCACCCCGGTCCTGAACGGCGGCAGGATCGCCGCGGCGGAGCAGTTCTACCTGCACGCGGCCCTGGACCGGCTGCGGCCCGGCCAGACCTACTACTACGGAGTGGGGCACGACGGTTTCGACCCGGCCGACCACCGCAACCCGGGCACGCTGGGCACCTTCACCACGGCTCCCGCGCGCCCCGAGGGCTTCACCTTCACCGCCTTCGGCGACCAGGGGGTCAGCTACCACGCGCTGGGCAACGACGCGGTGCTCCTCGCCCAGAACCCCGCCTTCCACCTGCACGCCGGTGACATCTGCTACGCCGACTCCTCCGGTGCGGGCGGCGCCGGGGACACCTACGACGCCCGCGCCTGGGACCAGTTCCTCGCGCAGACGGAGACGGTCGCCAGGACCGTGCCGTGGATGGTGACCACCGGCAACCACGACATGGAGGCCTGGTACTCGCCGCAGGGCTACGGCGGGCAGAAGGCCCGCTGGTCGCTGCCGGACAACGGTCCGGACCCGGTGAACCAGCCGGGCGTGTACTCCTTCGTGCACGGCAACGTCGGCGTCGTGGCGCTCGACGCGAACGACGTCTCCTACGAGATCCCCGTCAACTTCGGCATCAGCGGCGGCAGGCAGACCGCCTGGCTGGACCGGCGGCTGGGTGAGCTGCGGCACCACCGCGACGTGGACTTCATCGTGGTGTTCTTCCACCACTGCGCCTTCTCCACGACGAGCGCGCACGCCTCCGAGGGCGGGGTGCGGGACGTGTGGGTGCCGCTGTTCGAAAAACACGGGGTGGACCTCGTCATCAACGGCCACAACCACGTCTACGAGCGGACCGACGCCATCAAGGGGAACAAGGTCGGGCGCAGGGTGCCGATCGGGGAGCGCACGGACCCCACCCGGGACGGCATCGTGTACGTGACGGCCGGTGCGGCCGGGCGCTCGCTGTACGCCTTCCCGGTCCCCGACTCGTACGAAGGACACGTCGCCGACCGCGACAGCGTGGACACCTTCCGGTGGGTCAAGGGCGCGGCGAAGGCGGCGGAGACGGTGGAGTGGTCGCGGGTGCGGTACACGAACTACTCCTTCCTCGCGGTGGAGGTGGAGACGGGGCGCTTCCCGAAGCTGAAGGTGAGCGCGCTGGCCGAGACCGGCGAGCGGATCGACCACTTCGAGATCCAGCGGAGCGGCGCCGGCCGCTGAGCGGGGGCACGGGCCCCGGCACCCCCCGGCGGGGCCCGCGCGGGAGCGGCCGGGGCGTTCCCCGGCGCGCGGATGTGCGCCGACCCGGGAGAGGTGACCGGGGCCTGTACGTCGGGCACAACACGCCACCTGCCGGTGGTCCGGCTGATGCGGGAGCTGATCGCGCGGGGGGGGGGCGGTCGGGACCGTGGAGGCGGTGTGGATCCGCTGCTGATCGACGAGTTCCTGCGGTTCGTCCGGGAGGGCGGGCCCACGGACACCTCTCCGGTCGCCGCGCGGACGGCGGTGGCCGCGGGGTACGGGGCCACGCGGTCCCTGCGGGACGGCGGGACCCCGCGCAGGGTCCCGCCGCTCGATCCGCTGCTGGCCGCCTACTTCGAGAACGGGCAGGTCGGGCCGTAGGCGTGGCGCTCCGTCACCTGCCCAAAGAGGTGCGGAGCGTGTCGGCCATGGCCCCGATGACCTCGGCGTGGTCGCGGACCAGGTAGAAGTGACCCGGGGAGAACACCCGCAGGCCGAAAGGGCCTTCGGTGTGCTCGGCCCAGGCCTCGGCCTCCGCCACGGTCACCTTGGGGTCCCCGGTGCCGACCATGGCGAGCAGGGGGCAGCGCAGCCGCTCCCCCGGCTCGGGGGTGTAGGTCTCCGCGGCCCGGTAGTCGGCGCGGATGGCCGGGAGGACCATCCGCAGCACCTCCTCGTCGCCGAGGAGCCGGCTGTCGGTGCCGCTGAGGCTCTTCATCTCCTCGATCAGGCCGTCGTCGTCGCGCAGGTGCACGGTCTCGTGGCGGTACGCGGAGGGGGCGCGGCGGCCGGAGGCGAACAGGGCGGCCGCCACGATGCCCTTCTCCCGTTCGAAGCGGCGGGCGACCTCGAAGGCGACGGAGGCGCCCATGCTGTGCCCGAAGAAGGCCAGCGGCCGGTCCGCCCAGGGCAGCAGGGCGGTGAAGACCTGGTCGGCGAGTTCGGGGATGCTGTCGACGAGGGGCTCGGCGCGCCGGTCCTGCCGACCGGGGTACTGGACACACAGGACGTCGGCGAAGTCCGGCATGGCGCGGGCCACGGGCAGGTAAAAGCTGGCGGAGCCGCCCGCGTGGGGCAGGCAGACCAGCCGGACGGAGCTGTCGGGCCTCGGCTCGAAGCGGCGGATCCACAGGCTGCCGTCGGTGGTGGTGGTCGGGGTGTTCACGGAGCGGATCGTGTCCTTTCGGAAGGGAGGTGAGGGGCGGGTCGGGGCGGGTCGGGGCGGATCAGGGCAGCTTGAGGATCCACTCGTCGACGGCGGTGGCCGTGGACTCGGCGTGGCGTTCCATCAGCGTGTAGTGGTTCCCAAGCACTTCGGTGACGGTCTGGGCGTGTTCGGGGGCCGGCGGCCGGTCGTCGGTCCGGTCGGTGGCCGGATCCGCGTCCTGCGCCATCCGGTCGGCGGCGCGGACGACGAGGGTGGGGGCCGCGGCCTCGGGGGCGTTCCAGTCCCGGAAGAGGGCGAGGTAGCCGCCCATGGCGGTGAGCTGGGTGCCGGGTGCGGAGATGAACTCGAAGCGGTCGGACTGCTCCCGTACGACGGCGGCCTGGAATCGCTCCCCCAGGCCCTGGGCGCGGGTGAAGCTGTCGAGCATCACGATGCCTTCGACGGGCCGGCCCAGCTGTTCCAGGCGGCAGGCGACGGCGTGGGCCACCCAGCCGCCGGAGGAGTAGCCGACGAGGACGACCGGCTCCTGTGCCGCGCAGGCGGTGACGGCCCTGACGTGGACCTCGACGAGGGCCCCGACGTCCCGGGGCAGTGACTCGCCCGGGCCGAAGCCCGGCTCGGGCAGCCCCCAGATGCTGCGCCGCCCGCCGAAGGCCGCGGCGAAGCGGGCGTACTGGTGGACGCCGGAGGGTGCCATGTAGGGGCCGAAGCAGACCAGGTGGGGGCCCTCGTCGCCGTGGGCCAGGCGGACCGGGACGGGCTGGTGGGCTTCGGCTTCGGCGGCGTCGAAGACGGGCCGCAGCCGGGCGGCGGCGGTGACGAGTTCGATGCCCTCGGCGAGGCGGCCCAGTTCGCCGGCCCGGCGGTAGAGGCCGACGAGGAGGTCCTCCCCGGGGGCGTCGGCGGCGGCGCCCTCCCCGGCCGGGGTGGCGCGGCCTCCGGAACCGGGGCGCCGGGCGAGCAGTTCGAGGAGGCGGGCGGTCAGGGCGGTGGGGGTGGCGTGGTCGAAGACCAGGGTGGCGGGCAGCTTCATTCCGGTGGCCCGGCCGAGCCGCTTGGCGAGGCGGACGGCGGTGAGCGAGTCGAAGCCGAGTTCCAGGAAGACCTGCCGTTCCCCCACCGCGTCGGCGGACGGGTGGCCGAGTACGGCGGCCGCCTCGGCGCGTACGAACTCCAGCACGGCCGGGGCCGGGTCGGCCCCGGCGAGCCCGGCGAGGCGGCGCAGCAGGGGCGGTTCGCCGTCGGCCGGGGCGTCCCCGCCGCCGTCCTCGGCGGCCAGGAGCCGGCGCACCTCGGGGAGGTCGGCGATCAGGGGGCTGGGCCGGGCGGCGGTGAAGCCGGGGACGAACCGGGTCCAGTCCACCGCGGCGACGACCACGGTGGTGTCGTCCCGTTCGACCGCGCGGCGCAGGGCCAGGACCCCGAGGCCGGGGTCCATGGGGTCGAGTCCGCGCAGCCGCAGCCGTTCCTCGGCCGCCCGGTCGACCATGCCTCCGCCGCCCCAGGCGCCCCAGGCCACGGAGGTGGCGGTCAGGCCGCGGGCCCGGCGGTCCTCGGCGAGGGCGTCCACGAAGGCGTTGGCCGCCGCGTACCCGGCCTGGGCGCCGCTGCCCCAGGCCGCGGCTCCGGAGGAGAACAGCACGAAGGCGTCGAGTTCCCGGTCGGCGAGGAGTTCGTCGAGGTGGGCGGCTCCGGCGGCCTTCGCCCCCAGCAGGGAGCCGAGTTCGGCGACGGTGGTGTCGGCGAGCATGGCGGGGGTGCCGGTGCCCGCGGCGTGCACCACGGCGCTCAGCGGGGGCAGGGCGTCGAGGGAGTCCAGGAGCCGGGCCACGTCCTCGCGGTCGGCCGTGTCGCAGGCCGCGAGGGTGACGCCGGCGCCCAGGGCCTCCAGTTCGGCGGCGAGTTCCGCGGCGCCCTCGGCGTCGGGGCCGCGGCGGCCGGCCAGCACCAGGTGGGCGGCGCCGGCGCCGGCGAGCCAGCGGGCCACGTGGCCGCCGATGTGGCCGGTGCCGCCGGTGACCAGGACGGTGCCGCGCGGCTGCCAGCCGGGGCCGTCGGGGGCCTCGGCGCCGTCGGCGCGCAGCATCCGGCGGGCGAGGAGACCGTCGGCCCGCAGGGCCAGCTGGTCCTCGCCGCCGCCGGTGAGGGCGGCGACCAGCCTGCGGCCGGTGCGGCCGTCGGTGGCCCGTACGCCGTCGGGCAGGTCGATGTGGCCGCCCCACCGGCCGGGGTGTTCCAGGGCGGCGACCCGGCCCAGGGCGGCGACGGGTGCCTGGCGGACGGAGCGGACGGGGTCGGCGGGGCCGGTGGAGACCGCGCCCCGGGTCAGGCACCACAGGGGGGCGTCCAGGCCCGCGTCGCCGAGCGCCTGGACGAGGTGCAGGGTGGTGGCCAGGCCGAGCGGGACGGCGGGGTGCTCGGGGTGGGCCCGTTCGTCGAGGGCCAGCAGGGACAGGACGCCGGTCGCCTCTCGTCCGGCCGCGCGCAGTGCGTCGGCGAGGCCCTGCCGGTCGGCGTCGCCCGCCACGTCCAGGCGGACGATCCGGGCGCCGTGCGCGGCGAGGGAGTCCAGGGCCAGGTCCACGGCGGGGTCCCCGGGCAGGTCGCGGGGGACGACGGCGAGCCAGACCCCGGCGGGGGTGGCGGGCGCCGGGTCCGCGACGGGCTTCCAGGCGATGCGGTAGCGCCAGGCCTGCGTGGCGGCCTCGTCGGTGCGGCCCCGGTGCCAGGCGTTGAGGGCCGGGACGACGGTGCGCAGGCCGGCGTCCTCGTCGATGCCCAGTTCCCGGGCGAGGGTGGTGAGGTCCTCGCCTTCCACGGCCGCCCAGAACCCGGCGTCGGCGGCGGATCCGGCGGCGGGGGCCGGGTCGTCGGCCGCGTCGGGCGCGTCGAGCCAGTACCGCTGCCGCTGGAAGGGGTAGGTGGGCAGGGCCACGGCCGGGCCGTCGGCGGGTGCGCCCTCGCCCAGCACGGTAGTCCAGTCGACGGGGACCCCGTGCGCGTGGGCGTCGCCGAGGGAGGTGAGGAAGCGGCGGGCGCCGCCTTCGGCGCGGGACAGGGTCGTCAGGACGGCGGCCGGGGTCTCGGCGGGGGTGTCGTCGACGGTGTCCTGGAGCCCGTAGACCAGCACGGGGTGCGGGCTGATCTCGATGAACACCCTGTGTCCGTCGGCCAGCAGCCTGCGGGCGGTCCGCTCGAAGCGGACGGTGCGGCGCAGGTTGCCGTACCAGTAGGCGGCGTCGGGCGGGGTGTCGAGGGGTTCGCCCGTGACCGTCGAGTAGAACGGGACCGCGGGCGCGGCGGGTGCCAGGGCGGCGAGGTCCGCGGCGAGGTCCTCGCGCAGGGATTCGACCTGGGGGCAGTGCGAGGCGAGGTCGACGCGGACCCGCTTGGCGCGTACGCCGTCGGCGGCGCAGGCTTCGAGGAGTTCGGCCAGGGCCTCGCGTTCCCCGGCGACGACCACGGTGCGGGGGCCGTTGACGGCGGCGACGGCGAGGCGGCCCTCCCAGGGGGCGATGCGTGCGCCGGCCTCGGTCTCCGACAGTGGCAGGGAGACCATGCCTCCCTGTCCGGACAGGCGCAGCAGGAGGGCGCTGCGGCGGGCGACGAGGTGGGCGCCGTCCTCCAGGGTGAGGGACCCGGCGACGACGGCGGCGGCGATCTCGCCCTGCGAGTGGCCGACGACGGCGGCGGGGCGGACCCCGCAGGAGCGCCAGAGTTCGGCGAGGGAGACCATCACGGCCCAGAGCACGGGCTGGACGACGTCGGGGGCCTCCAGCGCGGGGGCGTCGTCCGCGCCGCGCAGGACGTCTTCGAGGTCCCAGTCCACGTGCGGGGCCAGGGCCCGGCCGCAGGCGGCGATCCGGTCGCGGAAGACCTCGGAGGTGTCGAGGAGTCCGACGGCCATGCCGGGCCACTGGGACCCCTGGCCGGGGAAGACGAACACCGGCTGGGCGGGGGCGGCGGCGGTGCCGCGGACGGCCCCGGGGTGGGAGGCACCGGAGGCGAGCGCGTCGAGGGCGGCGATCAGCTCGTCGCGGTCCTCGCCGAGGGCCACGGCGCGTTCGGCGAAGGGGGTGCGGGTGGTGGCGAGGGCGTGGCCGGTCCGGCGCAGGTCGGCGGCGGGGTCCTCGCGCAGGAGGGCGGCGACGCGGGCCGCCTGCTCCTCCAGGGCGGGCACGGTGCGGGCCGCGAGCGGCAGCGCGGTGGCCGCCGACCGCAGGGGCCGGGGCGCGGGGGCGGCGGCCGGGCCGGTCTCCGCCGCGTCGGCGGGGTCGGGGCGGGGCGCCTCCTCGATGATGACGTGGGCGTTGGTGCCGCTCATGCCGAAGGAGGACACGCCGGCGCGGCGGGGCCGTCCGTCGGCGTCCGGCTGCCAGGCGACCGGTGCGGTGAGCAGCCGGACGGCGCCCGCGGTCCAGTCGACGTGCGGGGTGGGCTCGTCGGCGTGCAGGGTCCTGGGGAGCAGGTTGTGCCGCAGCGCCTGCACCATCTTGATGATGCCGCCGGCTCCGGCGGCGGCCTGGGTGTGGCCGATGTTCGACTTCAGGGAGCCCAGCCACAGGGGCCGGTCGGCGTCGCGCTCCTGTCCGTAGGTGGCGAGCAGGGCGGAGGCTTCGATGGGGTCGCCGAGGCGGGTGCCGGTGCCGTGTCCCTCGACGGCGTCGACGTCGGCGGTGGACAGGCCGGCGTTGGCGAGGGCCTGGCGGATGACGAGCTGCTGGGCCCGGCCGCTGGGCGCGGTGAGGCCGTTGGAGGCGCCGTCCTGGTTGACGGCGGAGCCGCGGATGACGGCGAGGACGGGGTGGCCGTTGCGGCAGGCGTCGGAGAGCCGTTCCACGAGCAGCATGCCGACGCCCTCGCCCCAGCCGGTGCCGTCGGCGTCGGCCGAGTAGGCCTTGCAGCGGCCGTCGGCGGACAGGGCCCGCTGGCGGCTGAACTCGACGAAGGCGCCGGAGCTGGACATGACGGTGACGCCGCCGGCGAGCGCCAGGTCGCATTCGCCCTGGCGCAGGGCCTGGGCCGCCATGTGCAGGGCGACGAGGGAGGAGGAGCAGGCCGTGTCCACGGTCACGGCGGGGCCTTCGAGCCCGAGGGTGTAGGCGATGCGTCCGGAGGCCACGCTGGCGGCGTTGCCGGTGCCGAGGTAGCCCTCGACGCCGTCGGGGACGGCCAGGCCGCGCCGGAGGTAGTCCTGGTAGCCGGAGCCGACGAACACGCCGGTGCGGCTGCCGCGTGCGGTGGCCGGGTCCACGCCGGCCCGTTCGAAGGCCTCCCAGGAGGTTTCCAGGAGCAGCCGCTGCTGCGGGTCCATGGCGGTGGCCTCGCGGGGCGAGATGCCGAAGAACGCGGCGTCGAAGTCGGCCAGGTCGTAAAGGAAGCCGCCTGCGCGGGCGTAGGTGGTGCCGGGGTGGTCGGGGTCCGGGTGGTAGAGCGCGTCGAGGTCCCAGCCGCGGTTGTCGGGGAAGACCGACATGGCGTCGGTGCCCTCTGCGACCAGCCGCCACAGCTCCTCGGGCGAGCGGACGCCGCCGGGGTAGCGGCAGCTCATCGCGACGATCGCGACGGGCTCCCCGTCGGCGGGAGTCCGGGGGGCGGGGGCCTCGGACGGCTCCCGGGTGCCGAGGAGTTCGACGAGGAGCCGGCCGGCGAGGTCGAGGGCGCACGGGTGGTCGAAGACGAGGGTGGTGGGCAGGTCCAGTCCGGTGGCGCGGACCAGCCGGCCCCGCAGTTCCACGGCGGTCAGGGAGTCGAAGCCCAGGTCGCGGAAGGCCCGTCCGGGTTCGACGGCCTCGGGTCCGGGGTGGCCGAGTACGGCGGCGGCCTCGGCGCGGACGAGTTCCACGAGGGTGCGGTCCCGGTCGGCGGGGTCGGCCTGGGCGAGGGTGCGACGCAGGGCCAGGGCGGTGTCGTCGGCCGCGCCGGAGCCCGTGGCGGGGCCCTCGGCCGCGTCCCGGACCTCGGGCAGGCCGGTGAGGAGGGGGCTGGGGCGGCCGATGGTGAAGGTCGGGGCGAAGCGGGTCCAGTCGACGTCGGCGACGGTCACGGCGGTCGCGCCGCGGCCGACCGCCCGGTCGAGGACGGTGAGCGCCGCCTCGGCGGGCAGGGGTTCCAGGCCGCGCTTGCGCAGGCTCTCGGCGATCTCGGGGGTGGCGGCCATGCCGGAATCGGCCCACGGTCCCCAGGCCAGGGCGGTGGCGGGCAGGCCGTCGCGGCGGCGGGCGGCGGCGAGCGCGTCGAGGTGGGCGTTGGCGGCGCTGTAGGCGGCCTGGCCGCCCGCGCCCCACACCCCGGCGATGGAGGAGAACAGCACGAACGCGTCGAGCGGGTGGCCGTCGGGCAGTTCCCGCAGGAGCGCGTCGAGGTGGACGGCGCCCGCGGCCTTCGCGGCCAGGACGTCGTCGAGGGCGGCCGGGCCGGTGTCGGCCAGCAGTCCGGGGGTGTCGACGCCGGCGGTGTGCACGACGGCGGTGAGGGGCTGTTCGGCGTCCGGGCCGGTCAGGTCGCCCAGGAGCCGGGCGAGGGCGTCCCGGTCGGCGACGTCGCAGGCGGCGACGGTCACCCGGGCCCCCAGCGCCTCCAGTTCGGCGGTCAGTTCGGCCGCGCCCTCGGCGGCGGGGCCGCGTCGGCCGGCCAGGACGAGGTGGGCTGCGCCGCGGGCGGCCAGGAGCCGGGCGACGTGCCCGCCGAGGGCGCCGGTCCCGCCGGTGATCAGGACCGTGCCGCGGGGCCGCCACTGCGCGGCGCGCCGCGCCTCGGTGTCGGGGGTGCGGGTGAGGCGGCGGGCGTACACCCCGTCCGGGCGTACGGCGAGCTGGTCCTCGGGGCCGTCGGCGGTGAGCACGCCGAGCAGCCGGTCCAGGGCGGTGGCGTCGCAGTGCGCGGGCAGGTCGACGAGTCCGCCCCAGCGGCCCGCGTGTTCCAGTGCGGCGACCCGGCCCAGGCCCCAGATCCGGGCCTGGGCCGGGGCCGTCGGCGGGTCCTGGGGCGAGGTGGTGACGGCGCCGCGGGTGGCGCACCACAGGGGGGCCTCGACTCCGGCGTCGCCGAGGGCCTGGATCAGGGTGAGGGTGGCGGCGTCCCCGCTGCCGAGGGCGGCCAGGCCGGCGGCGGGGCGCTCGTCCAGGGCCAGCAGGGAGACGACGGTACGGGGGGCGGCGCCGGCCGCGGCCTCCCGCAGCCGGGCCGCGAGGGCCTCGCGGTCCTCGGCGGGGTCGGCGGTGAGGGTGGTGGTGCGGGCCCCGCGGGCGGCGAGCGCCTCCCGCAGCGCGGCGGCGAGCTCCGCGGCGGCGGGGTCGGCGCCGTCCGCGGGCTCCAGCAGCAGCCAGTGCCCGTCGACGGGGCCGGCGGCGGGGACGGGCAGCGGCTTCCAGGTGGTCTCGTACTGCCAGTCCTCGATCGCGGGCCGGCGGGCGGCGGGGGCGGCGGGTTCGAGCCAGTAGTCCTGGCGCTGGAAGGCGTACGTGGGCAGGTCGATACGGCGGGCGCCGCGGCCGGCGTGGACGGCGGCCCAGTCGACGGCGGTGCCGTGGACGTGGAGCCGGGCGAGGGCGGTGGTGAGGGCCAGGTGCTCGGGGCGGTCGCCGCGCAGCAGGGGGACGAGGACGCGGGTGTCGTCGAGGAGGTGCTGGGCGAGGGCGGTCAGCACGCCGCCGGGGCCCACCTCCAGGAAGGTGCCGACGCCTTCGGCGGCCAGGTGGTCCACGGCGTCGCCGAAGCGGACCGCCTCGCGGACGTGGCGGACCCAGTAGTCCGCCGAGCAGAACTCCTCGGCGGTGACCGGGCCGCCGGTGAGGGTGGAGACGACCGGCAGCCTCGGGGGTGCGAAGGCGACGGATTCGACGGCGGCCCGGAATCCGGCCAGCACCGGTTCCATCAGGGGCGAGTGGAAGGCGTGGGAGACGGCGAGGCCCTTGGTCTTGCGGCCTTGGGCGCAGAGCCGGTCCACGACCTCGGAGACGGCGTCGGCGGCGCCCGAGACGACCACGGACCCGGGCCCGTTGACGGCGGCGACGCCGGCCCGGTCCTCCAGGCCCGCCAGCAGCTCCCGCACCTCCGCCTCGGAGGCCTGGACGGCGACCATCACCCCGCCGGCCGGGAGCGCCTGCATCAGCCGGCCCCGCAGGGCCACGAGCTTCGCCGCGTCCTGGAGCGCGAGCACCCCCGCCGCGTGGGCGACCGCGTACTCGCCGACGGAGTGCCCGGCCAGGAAGTCGGGGCGCACCCCCCAGGACTCCAGCAGCCGGAAGAGGGCCACCTCGACGGCGAACAGCGCCGGCTGGGTGTACTCGGTGCGCTCCAGCAGGTCCTCGTCCTGCCCGAACACCACGTCGCGCAGGGGGCGTTCGAGGTGCGGGTCGAGGGCGGCGCACACCGTGTCGAAGGCCTCGGTGAACACCGGCTGGGCCGCGTACAGATCACGCCCCATGCCCAGGCGCTGGCTGCCCTGGCCCGAGAACAGGAACGCGGTCGCGCTCTCGTGCCCGCCGGCGCCCTCGACGAGCTGGGCGGCGGGCTCGGCCGCGGCGAGCGCCGTGACCCCGGCGACGAGTTCGGGCAGGCCGGTGCCGACCACGGCGGCCCGGTGCTCCAGGACGGCCCGGGAGGTGGCCAGGGAGTGCGCCACATCGACGGGGCTGACGTCGCCGAGGCCCAGGACGTGCCGCAGGAGGCGTTCGGCCTGTTCGCGCAGGGCGGTGGTGTCGCGGCCCGAGAGGGTCCAGGCCACCGGCAGCGGGCCGGCGGCGGCGCCGGCCGCGACGGGCTCCTCCGGGACGTCCGGGACCGGCGGGGCCTGCTCGATGATGGTGTGGGCGTTGGTGCCGCTCACCCCGAAGGAGGAGACGGCGGCCCGGCGCAGCCGGCCGTCCTGCGCCCATTCCACGGGCTCGGTGAGCAGCCGCACGGCGCCCGAGGTCCAGTCGATGTGCGGGGAGGGCTCCTCGGCGTGCAGGGTCCGGGGCAGGACGCCGTGGCGCATCGCCTCGACCATCTTGATGATCCCGCCCACCCCCGCCGCCGCCTGGGTGTGCCCGATGTTCGACTTCAGGGACCCCAGCCACAGCGGCCGCTCCGCCTCCCGCTCCCGGCCGTACGTCGCCAGCAGCGCCTGCGCCTCGATCGGATCGCCGAGCCGGGTGCCGGTGCCGTGCGCCTCCACCGCGTCCACGTCCGCCGCGGAGAGCCCGGCGTTCGCCAGAGCCTGCTCGATCACCCGCTGCTGGGCGGGGCCGTTGGGGGCGGTGAGCCCGTTCGAGGCGCCGTCCTGGTTGACCGCCGAGCCGCGGACGACCGCGAGGACGGGATGGCCGTGGCGCAGGGCGTCCGAGAGCTTCTCGACGAGCAGCATGCCGACGCCCTCGCCCCAGCCGGTGCCGTCGGCGCCGGCCGCGAAGGACTTGCAGCGGCCGTCGGCGGCCAGGCCCTGCTGGCGGCTGAACTCGGTGAACATGCCGGTGGCGGCCATGATCGCGGCGCCGCCGGCCAGGGCCATGGTGCATTCGCCGCGGCGCAGGGCCTGGACGGCCAGGTGCAGGGCGACGAGGGAGGAGGAGCAGGCGGTGTCGACGGTCAGCGAGGGACCTTCGAGCCCGAAGGTGTAGGAGAGGCGGCCGGAGGCGACGCTGGGGGCGGTGCCGGTCAGCAGGAAGCCCTCCAGTTCCTCCCGGGTGTCGCCGCTGCCCGCGTACCCCTGGTAGGCGAGGCCGACGAACACGCCGGTGCGGCTGCCCTTGACGGAGGTGGGGGCGATCCCGGCCCGTTCGAAGGCCTCCCAGGCGACTTCGAGGAGCAGCCGCTGCTGCGGGTCGGTGGCCAGGGCCTCGCGGGGGGACATGCCGAACAGGCCCGGGTCGAAACGGCCCGCGTCGTGGAGGAAGCCGCCCTCGCGGGTGTAGCACTTCCCGGGGACGCCCGGGTCGGGGTCGTAGAGCCCCTCCAGGTCCCAGCCGCGGTTGTCGGGGAAGCCGGTGACGGCGTCGGATCCGCTGTCGACCAGCCGCCACAGGGCTTCGGGGCTGTCGACGCCGCCGGGGTAGCGGCAGCTCGTCGCGACGATGGCGATCGGCTCCTGGTCCTTGGCCTCCACCTCGTGCAGGCGGCGCCGGGTCTGCTTGAGGTCCGCCGTCACGCGCTTGAGGTAGTCCAGCAGCTTCTGTTCGTTCTCGTTCTGCTCGTTCTGCTCGTTCTGCATGTTTCTTCACCCGTCAAGAAGTGTCAGGAAAGGGTGCGGTGGTGCGGCCGCGGTGGTGTGCACCTGCTGGTCCGGGCTCTTCCGGGGGTGCTCAGGAGCCGTCGAGCTCCTGGTCGACGAGCGCGAAGATGTCGTCGACGGTGGCGCTCCGGAGCCGCTCGTCGGACGTCTCGTCGGGGGTGGCTCCGCCCGGCCGGGCGGCGGTGGGGGCGGGGCCTTGGGAGAAGGCCGCGAGCACACCGTGCAGGCGGGTCCTGATCCGGGAGCGGACGAGGTCGTCGTCGGCCCCGACGGCGGCGAGGACCCGCTCCAGCCGGTCGAGCTCCCCGAAGACCGACATGGCCGACGGGGCCGGGGCCGGCTCCGGGGCGAGGTCGGTGCCGATGCGGGCGGCGAGCGCCACGGGCGTGGGGCAGTCGAAGACCAGGGTGGCCGGGAGCCGCAGCCCGGTGGCGGAGTTCAGCCGGTTGCGCAGCTCCACCGAGGTGAGGGAGTCGAAGCCCAGCAGCTTGAACTCCCGGTCGCGGTCCACCTCGCGCGGGCCGCCGAGACCGAGGACGGCCGCCACCTGGGTGCGCACCAGGTCCAGTACGGCGGCGTCCCGTTCGGGCCCCGACAGCCGGGCCAGCCGCTCGCGCAGGGCCTCCGGCCCGCCGCCGGGTACGGACTCCCGCACCGTGCGCCGGGCGGCCGGGCGCAGCAGGCCCCGCAGCACCGCCGGTACGGACCGCCCCGCGTCGGGGTCCGCGGCCGCCGGGGCCGCGGCGGCGAAGCGCACGGGTACGGCGACGGCCTGCTCGCCGGTCCGGGCCGCGTCGAAGAGGGCGAGGCCCTCCGCCGCGCTGAAGGGGACCAGCCCGGAGCGGACCATCCGCTCCTGCCCGGACGTGTCCATGCCCGAGGCCATTCCGCTGTCGGCCCAGGGGCCCCAGGCCAGGGAGGCGGCGGGCAGGCCGGCCGCGGCGCGGCGCTGGGCGAGCGCGTCGAGGAAGGCGTTGGCCGCGGCGTAGTTGCCCTGGCCCGCGCTGCCCAGGGTCGCGGCGACCGAGGAGAACAGCACGAAAGCCGACAGGTCCGCGCCCCGCGTCAGTTCGTGCAGGTGGAGGGCGGCGTCCGCCTTGGGGCGCAGGACCGCCTCCAGCCGGTCCGGGGTGAGAGAGGTGACCAGGCCGTCGTCGAGGACGCCCGCGGCGTGGACCACGGCGGTCAGCGGTCGGTCGGCGGGGACGGTGGCCAGGAGGGCGGCGAGCGCTTCCCGGTCGGCGGTGTCGCAGGCCGCGAGGGTAACGGTCCGCGCGCCCGCCGCGAGGAGTTCCTCCCGCAGCGCGCCGGCCCCGTCGGCGGAGGCGCCGCGGCGGCTGGTGAGCAGCAGGTGGCGCGCGCCGTGTTCGGCGACCAGGTGGCGGGCGACGAGCCCGCCCAGTGCCCCCGTGCCGCCGGTGACCAGGACGGTGCCCTCCGGGTCGGGTGCGGCCGGGACGGTGAGGACGAGCTTGCCGATGTGCCGGGCCTGGCTGAGGTGGCGCAGGGCGGCGGGGGCCTGGCGGACGTCCCAGCAGGTGACGGGCAGGGGCCGCAGGGCGCCGGCTTCGAACAGCGCGACGAGCTCGTGGAGCATGGCGCCGATCCGGTCGGGGCCGGCTTCGATGGTGTCGAAGGCGGTGTAGACGGCGCTCCGGTGCTCCTCGGCGACCTGCCGGGGGTCGCGGACGTCGGTCTTGCCCATCTCCAGGAAGCGGCCGCCGTCGGCCAGGGTCCGCAGCGAGGCGTCGACGTACTCCCCGGCGAGGGAGTTGAGCACGACGTCCACCCCGCGGCCGGCCGTCGCGTCCAGGAACCGTTCCTCGAAGCCGAGGTCGCGGGAGGAGGCGAGGTGGCCGGCGTCCAGACCGCCGGCCGCCGCCAGGGCCGCCCACTTCCCGGGCCCCGCGGTGCCGTGGACCTCGGCGCCGAGGTGGCGGGCGAGCTGGGTGGCGGCCATGCCGACGCCGCCCGCCGCCGAATGCACCAGCAGCGTCTGCCCGGCCTTCAGCCCGGCCAGGTCGACCAGCGCGTAGTAGGCCGTCAGGAAGACGACGGGCACGGAGGCGGCCTCGGTGAACGTCCAGCCGCGCGGCATCCGCGCCACCATCCGGTGGTCGGCGACGGCGAGCGGCCCGAACGACTCGGGGATCATCCCGAACACCCGGTCCCCCACCGCCAGGCCGACGGTGCCCGGTCCGGTCTCGACGACGACGCCGGCGGCTTCGCTGCCGAGGGTGGCCTCGCCCGGGTACATGCCGAGGGCGATCAGGGCGTCGCGGAAGTTGACGCCGGCGGCGCGTACGGCGATCCGGACCTGGCCCTCGGCGAGCGGGGCGGTGGCCGCGGGGTTGTCGGTGAGCGCGAGGGCGTCGAGGGTGCCGGCCGCGCCGGGGGTGCCGGCGGCGCCGGTGGTCAGCCGCCAGCCTGTCGCACCCGGGGCGGGGCGCAGGGCGTCGGCGGCGGTCCGGCGGGCGAGCCGGGGGACGCGGGCGGTGCTGCCGCGCAGGGCGAACTGCGGTTCGGCGCCGGCCAGCGCCGCGGCCAGCAGCCGTTCGTCCGCGGCTACTTCTGCGGGTGCGGGTGCGGGTGCCAGGTCGGCGAGGACCAGACGCCCGGGGTGCTCCGACTGGGCGGAGCGCACCAGACCCCACAGGGCGCTCTGGGCCGGGTCGGTGACGGTGGCCCCGGGCTCGGGGGCGACGGCGCCCCGGGTCAGCAGCACCAGCCGCGAGCCCGCGGTCCGGTCGTCGCCGAGCCAGGTCCGCAGGAGCGCGAGGCCCTCCCGGGTGACCGTGTGGACCTGCTCCGCCTCGGGTGCGCCTCGGGTGCCTCGGGGTGCCGGGACCAGGACGGTGTCCGCGAGCCGGTCCGCGCCTCCGAGGCCTTCCAGGAGCGCGAGCAGGCCCTCCCGGTCCTCGACCCGGACCAGGGGCACCGCGGTGTCCCGGGAGACGGTTTCGGCGTCCAGCGGCAGGACGGGCCAGTCCAGGCGGTAGAGCGCGTCCTGGTGCTCGACTCCTCCGGCGGCGGGCAGCTGATCGGCCGTCACGGTCCGCAGGGCGAGGGAGTCGACGGCGACGACCGCCCTGCCGGTGCCGTCGGCGGCGATCAGGGACACCGTGTCCGGGGCGGGCGAGGTCAGCCGGACCCGCAGCGCGGTGGCGCCGGTCGCCTCCAGCCGTACATTGCTCCACGCGAAGGGGATGCGCCCCTGGCCCGTGTCGGGCAGCAGGCCGCCCAGGCCGACGGCGTGCAGGGCGGAGTCCAGGAGCGCCGGGTGGACGCCGAACCCGTCGTCCGCGGTGTCCTGCGGGAGGGAGACCTCCGCGAACACCTCCGCACCGCGCCGCCACAGGGCCCGGAGCCCCTGGAACAGGGGTCCGTAGCCGAAGCCGAGCTCGGTCAGCCGCTCGTAGTAGCCTTCCAGCGGGACGGCCCGGGCGTCGGCGGGCGGCCACTGCGACAGGTCCTGTGCGGCCGCGGTGCCGGCCGGTGGGGCGAGCACGCCGACGGCGTGGGTCGCCCAGGGCTCGTCGGAGCCCGTCCCCTCAGGCCGGGAGTGGACGCTGACGCTCCGGCGCCCGTTCCCGTCGGGGCCGGCCACCGTGACCTGGAGCTGTACGGCGCCCTGGGCGGGCAGGACCAGCGGGGCCTGGAGGGTGAGCTCCTCGACCCGGTCGCAGCCGGTCTCGTCGGCGGCCCGGATCGCCAGGTCCACCAGGGCCGTTCCGGGGAGCAGGGCCGCTCCCATGACCCGGTGCTCGGCCAGCCAGGGCTGGGCCGTGAGGGAGAGCCGTCCGGTCAGGACGAGACCCTCGCCGTCGGCCAGTGCGACGGAGGCGCCCAGCAGCGGGTGATCGGCCGAGCCCAGCCCGGCGCTCGCGAGGTCGCCGGCGGCGGGCCGGGTTTCGAGCCAGTAGCGCCGGCGCTGGAAGGCGTAGGTCGGCAGGTCGACACGGCGCGCGCCCTGACCGGCCAGGACGGCCGGCCAGTCCACCTGCGTGCC
>NZ_JBIAWQ010000025.1:0-89651 GCF_042895815.1 Streptomyces sp. NPDC001373 | reverse complement strand
ATGCCCCCGAGCCCGGCCAGCTCACGCCCGATCACAGCAGCACGCAAGGCGACCACCCGGGCCGCGTCCTCCAACGACAGCGCACCCGAGACGGCCGCAGCCGCGATCTCACCCTGCGAATGACCGACCACCGCATCCGGAACGACACCCAGCGAACGCCACACCTCCGCAAGGGACACCATCACCGCCCAGGTCACCGGCTGGACCACATCCACCCGGTCCAGCGACAGCCCCTCCCGCACGACCTCCACCACATCGAAGTCCACGAACGGGGCGAGGGCGTCCGCGCACTCCCGCAGCCTGGCAGCGAACACCGGCGAGGACTCCAGCAGCCCTGCACCCATCCCCACCCACTGCGTCCCCTGACCCGGGAACACCCACGCCACCCGACCGGTCTCCCCGGCGACACCGTGCACCGCCGACCGTTCCAGGCGGGTCAGGAGTTCCTCCCGGTCGCCGGCCAGGACCACCGCGCGGTGGCCGAAGACCGTGCGGGTGTGGGCGAGGGTGTGGGCGACGTCGAGGAGGTCCAGCTCCGGGGTGTGCTCGACGTGGGCGCTGAGCCGGGCCGCCTGGTCGCGCAGGCCCTCGCCGGTGCGGCCGGAGACGACCACCGGGACGACCGGCGGCCGCCCGCGTACGGCCTGCGCCGCGGCCGGCGCCGGGGCCTGCTCCAGCACCAGGTGGGCGTTGGTGCCGCCCATGCCGAACGAGGACACGCCGGCGAGCCGCCTGCGCCCCTCGGGTTCGGTCCACGGCTCCAGCGCGGTCTGGACGCGCAGGTTCAGCGCGTCGAGCGGGATGTCCGGGTGCGCGGTCTCGTAGTTGAGGCTCGGCGGGAGCTCGCCCTCGCGGACGGCGAGGGCGGCCTTCAGGAAGCCGACGAGGCCCGCCGCGCCCTCCAGGTGGCCGACGTTGGTCTTGGCGGAGCCCACGGCGAGCGGCGCGCCCGTGCGGGCCGCGCCGAGGACGGCTCCGAGGGCGGCGGCCTCGACGGGGTCGCCGGCGCGGGTGCCGGTACCGTGGAGTTCGACGAGCCCGACCCGCGCCGGGTCCGCGCCCGCCCGCTCGTAGGCCTCGCGCAGGACGGCTTCCTGGGCCGCCCGGTCGGGGGTGGTCAGGCTCGGGCCGCCGCCGTCGTTGTTGACGGCCCCGCCCCTGATGACGCAGTGGACGCGGTCGCCGTCGGCGAGGGCCCGGGCGAGCGGCTTGAGGACGACGGCCGCGCCGCCCTCGCCGCGTACGTAGCCGTTGGCGCGGGCGTCGAAGGTGTGGCAGCGGCCGTCCGGGGAGAGGGCCCCCATGAGTTCCATGAGGGTGGTGCTGTCGTCGGTGAGGATCAGGTTGACCCCGCTGACGAGGGCCAGGTCGGTCTCCCCGCGCCGCAGGCTCTCGCAGGCCAGCTGGACGGCGACGAGGGAGGAGGACTGGGCGGTGTCGACGGCCATGCTGGGGCCGCGCAGTCCGAGGAGGTGGGAGAGCCGGTTCGCGGCCATGGCCCGGTGCCGCCCGGCGGCGCTGTGGCCGCCGGCGCCGCCGGCGCGGCCCGCGAGGGTGGCGTAGTCGTCGGAGGCGATGCCGACGTACACGCCGGTGCGGGTGCCGGAGAGCCGGGCGGGGAGGATTCCCGCGTCTTCCAGGGCCTCCCAGCCGAGTTCGAGGACCAGGCGCTGCTGCGGGTCGGTGGCGGCGGCCTGCGCGGCGGTCATCCCGAAGAATTCGGCGTCGAAGTCGCCGTGGTTCTCCAGGGCGGCGCGCCAGGTGCCGTCCTCCTGTCGGGAGACGGAATTCCGGCCGCTCCTCAGCAGCTGCCAGAATTCCCCGGGCGTGGCCGCACCGGGCAGTCTGCAGGCGAGCCCGACGACGGCTATGCCGTTATCACCAACGTACTGCTCACCCGTCTTGGGGATCATCGATTCTCCATGGCCAGAGATGAAAGGCGAAATTCCCGGTCACGGAAACTCGCGAAAAGTCGGCGGACGGTCACCAGGTGACCGGGAGCTCCACGAGGCCGCGCACCAGCATTCCCTCGTGCCAGGCCAGGTCCTCCTGGGGGACGGCGAGGCGCAGGGCGGGGAGCCGGGTGGTGAGGGCTTCGAGCGCGCACTGGAGTTCGGCGCGGGCCAGCGGGGCGCCGAGGCAGAAGTGGGGGCCCTGGCCGAAGGCGAGGTGGGGGTTGACGGCGCGGTCCAGGACGAGGGAGCCGGCGTCCTCGAAGACGTCCTCGTCACGGTTGGCGGAGGCGAGGGAGTAGACGACGGCCTCGCCGGCGCGGATGGTGACGCCGCCGATCTCGACGTCCTCGGTGGCGACGCGGCTGGGGCCGACGCTGGACCACAGGGGGACGATCCGCAGGAGTTCCTCGACGGCGGAGGGCACCAGCGCGGGCCGGGCGCAGAGTTCCTCCCAGCGGGTGCGGTCGCCGCCGAGCAGCAGGGCGATCTGGCCGGCGAGCTGGCCGGCGGTGGTCTCGTGGCCGCCGATGAGCATGCCCCCGACCAGCATGAGCAGTTCGTCGCCGCTGAGCTGTTCGCCTTCGTCCTGGGCTTCGATCAGGGCGCTGATCAGGTCGTTCTCGGGCCGTGCGCGGCGCTTGGCGACGTAGCCGCGCAGGTAGTCGGCGTACTCCTCGGCGGCTGCGGCGACCTCTTCCTCGGTGTGGCGGCTGGCCGACATGAGGGCTTCGGTGAAGGAGCGGAAGATGTGCCGGTCGTCGTGGGGGATGCCGAGCATCTCGCAGATGACGGCGGTGGGCAGTGGCAGGGCGAGGCGCTGGACGAGGTCGGCGGGGCCGCCGTCGGCGACGAGTCCGTCGATCAGCCCGTGGGTGATCTCGGCGATGCGGGGGCGCAGTTCGGCGACGCGGCGGGCGGTGAAGGCGCGGGAGACGAGGCGGCGCAGCCGGGCGTGGTCCTCGGGCGGCATGCCCATGAGGCCGACGGAGTCGAGGGCCCGGGGCGCGGCGCGGGGGACGTCCCGGTCGGCGCCGGCGTGCATGCTCAGGCGGGGGTCGGCGGAGGCCTTCTTGACGTCCGCGTGACGGGTGAGGAGCCAGGCTTCGCCGCCGTAGGGCATGCGGACCCGCACGACCGGCTCGGTCTCCCGGAGTTCGGCGTAGGCCGGGTCGAGTTCGAGGTCGACGCGGTCGCCGAAGGGATAGGTCCGGACGGCTCCTGCGGCGGCATGAGGGCAGGTCATGGCTGGATCTCCTCTGAAGCACGGGCCCTGTCACCCAACAACAGTGCGGTGGGCGTGCCGCGAAGGGGGCCGGTGACTATGTCAACTAACCCGGAATTCCCGCGAAAACTCCAGAGGGAATTGAGTGGCGGTCCACGGCGATTTTAGCGGGGAACGGCAGGGCCGTGGGACGCCGAAGAGCGGACGGACACTATGTCAACTCCGCACTTGCGCCCGGACTGCCGGTGCATTTAATTTCCATTGCATCGTTTCAAGATTCGAAAGGCTGCCTCGATGGCGCATATCGCCTTCTTCATCCTCCCTGCGGCGGGTCATGTGAATCCGACGCTGTCGGTCGCCCGGGAGCTGGTGGCGCGCGGCCACCGGGTCAGCTACGCCCTGTCGGAGAACTACGGCGAGCGTGTGCTCGCGACGGGTTCGGAGTTCCTTCCGTACCCGATGGACCAGGACGAGTTCCTGGACACGATGGTGCCGCAGCAGGACTCCGCGTCGTACACCGACCAGCAGGAGTTCCTGAACATGATGAAGTGGATGCTGGCGTTGACGCAGCAGACGCTTCCGTCGTTCGAGGCGCACTTCGGGGCCCCGGAGAACCGTCCCGACGTGTTCGTGTGCGACCCGTCGTCGTTCTGGAGCGGGCACATCCTGGCGGCGAAGTGGGGGATCCCGGTCATCCGGAGCACGCCCACGTACGTGGCGAACGAGCACTGGTCGCTGCACCCGCCGGTGGACACGGCCGAGGAGCAGCAGGAGGACCCGGAGACGGGCGAGCTGTTCGGGGTCGTCGCGGGGCTGCTGGCGGAGCACGGGGTGGAGAAGGGCATCGGCGAGTTCGCCGACGACGTCCACTCGGGGCCCGCGCTGGTCTACCTGCCGCGGGCGTTCCAGTACGCGGGCGACACCTTCGGCGAGGAGGTCAACTTCGTCGGGCCGTGCACGAGCGCGAACAGCTTCCACGGCGACTGGGAGGCCCCGCGGACGGGCCGGCCGCTGGCGCTGGTCTCGCTGGGCACCCTGTACAACAAGCAGCCGTCGTTCTTCCGCGCCTGTGTGGACGCCTTCGCGGACCTCGACTGGGACGTGGTGATCGCGCACGCGGGCGGGGTGGCCGAGGGCGAGCTGGGCGAGGTGCCGGAGCACATCCGGGTGCACCGGTTCGTGCCGCAGGGCGAAGTGCTGGAGCACGCGACCCTGATGATCAACCACGGCGGTACGAGCACCGTGCTCCAGGCCGTCTCCGAGGGTGTGCCGGTGATCTCGGTGCCGCAGATGGCGGAGCTGCACGCGACCGCCACGCGCGTCGAGCAGCTGGGCGTGGGCGCCAAGATCCTGCGCAAGGACGTCTCGCCGGAGCGGATCCGCGAGACCGTGCTGGCCGTCGCCGGCGACGAGGGCGTCCGGGCCGCCGTGGCGCGGCTGCGCGGGGAGATCGAGTCCGCGGGCGGTCCCGCCGCGGCGGCCGACGCGATCGAGGGGCTGCTGGCCCCCGTCGCCGCCGGCGCCTGACCGGGCCGCTCCGCGCCGCCCCCGCCGCCCTCCCCGACTCCTGCCGAAACCGAGCTGAGGAAAGCCGACATGACGACACAGACCACCGAGGCCGCCGCGGCCGAGGACGCCGCCGCCCTGGAGGCCGTGGCCGAGGACGGGGCGCAGGCCCCCGAGGAGCCCCCGCACCCGCTGGCGCAGCCGGCGGAGGCGAACGCCGCCCAGCTGCTGGAGTGGTTCAAGAAGGCCCGGGCCGAGGCGCCGGTGTTCTACGACTCGACGCGCTACGCCTGGCAGGTGTTCTCGTACGAGGACTACAACACCGTCTCCACCAACCCGCTCGTCTTCTCCTCGGACTTCTCGCCGGTCTTCCCGGTGCCGGAGGAGCTGGCGCTGCTGATGGGTCCGGGCACCTTCGGCGGCATCGACCCGCCGAAGCACGGTCCTCTGCGCCGGCTGGTCGGCCAGGCGTTCACCCCGCGCCGGATGGCGGCGCTGGAGCCGCGCATCGAGGAGATCACCAAGGAGCTCCTGGCCGGGCTCGCCGACCGGACCGACATCGACGTGGTGACGGACCTGGCGTACCCGCTGCCGGTGACGGTGATCGCCGAGCTGCTGGGCGTGCCGGCCGCCGACCAGGACCTGTTCCGCGAGTGGGTCGACGTCATCCTCAACAACGAGGGCATGGAGTACCCGAACCTCCCGGACGACTTCGCGGAGACGATGGGCCCGGCCATCAAGGAGTGGGCGGCGTACCTGTACGCGAAGATCGCCGAGAAGCGGGCGGAGCCGACGGACGACCTGATGAGCGGGCTCATCGAGTCCGAGGTGGAGGGCCGCCGGCTCACCGACGAGGAGATCGTCAACATCGTGGCGCTGCTGCTGACGGCGGGCCACATCTCCAGCGCCACCCTGCTGAGCAACCTGTTCATCGTGCTGGACGAGCACCCCGGGGTGCAGGCGGAGCTGCGCGCCGACCGGTCGCTGATCCCGGCGGCGGTGGAGGAGACCCTGCGCTACCGCAGCCCGTTCAACAACATCTTCCGGCTGCTGACGCAGGACACCGACATCCTGGGCGTGCCGATGAAGGCCGGCCAGATGGTGACGGCGTGGAGCGCGTCGGCCAACCGGGACGAAACGCAGTTCCCGGACCCCGACACCTTCGACGTCCACCGGTCCGCGAACAAGCACATGGCGTTCGGCCACGGCATCCACCACTGCCTCGGGGCGTTCCTGGCCCGGATCGAGGCGAAGGTGTTCCTGAACCTGGCCTTCGACGCCTTCGAGTCGTTCACGGTCCACCACGACAAGGCGGAGTTCTACGAGGCCGACCAGCTGACCGCCCGTCACCTGCCGGTCTCCGTCGTCCGCCCGGCCGCCGGCCGGGACGGGAGCTGAGGCCGTAGCCGGGGCGGGACGGTTCGTACCAGGGCAACCAGGGAGCGCGATCGTATGGCGGTGGGCATCACCACGGAAACGAAGGTGGGCAGGGGCAAACCCTGCGCCTTCATCGACTTGGAGCAGCACAACGACGAGCGCGGCAAGCTGTCCGTCGTCGAGTCCGGATGGACGGCGGGCTTCCCGATCAGACGGGTGTACTACCTGCACGACCTGGATGTCGGATCGTCCCGCGGCGGCCATGCGCACCGGGCGCTGGAGCAGCTGATCATCGCCGTGCACGGGAGCTTCACGATCACCGTGGACGACGGGGTCAACCAGGCGGAGTACGAGCTGAGCGACGCCGGCCGGGGCCTGTACGTCGGGCCGATGGTGTGGCGGGACCTGAGCAACTTCTCGGAGGGCGCGGTCAGCCTCGTGCTGGCGTCGCTGCACTACGACGAGGCGGACTACTACCGCGACTACGACGAGTTCCTGGCCGACGCGCGGAAGGGGTGGCTGTGACGGCGACCGCCGCGGCCCGCGTGCCCTTCCACGACCTGCGGGACCTGCACACCCTGGACGGCCTCCAGGAGGAGCTCGACGCGGCGGTGCTGCGGGTGACGCGCTCCGGCCGCTATCTGCTGGGGCCCGAACTGGAGTCCTTCGAGGAGGAGTTCGCCGCCTACTGCGAGGGCGGCCACTGCGTCGGGGTCGGCAGCGGGCTGGACGCCCTGGAGCTGACGCTGCGCGCGCTGGGCGTCGGCGCGGGCGACGAGGTGATCGTCCCCGGGCACACCTTCGTCGCGACCTGGCTCGCGGTGTCCGCGACGGGCGCCCGGCCGGTGCCGGTGGAGCCGGAGGCGGGCTCGTACCTGATCGACCCGGCCCGGGTCGAGGCCGCGATCACCCCGCGGACCCGGGCGGTCATGCCGGTGCACACCTACGGGCACCCGGTGGACCTGGACGCGCTGGACGCCGTGACCGCCCCCCGGGGCATCGCCGTCGTCGAGGACGCCGCCCAGGCGCACGGGGCCCGGCACCGGGGCCGGCGCATCGGCTCCCGGTACGCGGCGGCGTTCAGCTTCTACCCGGGCAAGAACCTGGGGGCCCTGGGCGACGCCGGGGCCGTGGTCACCTCGGACGCGGGGCTCGCGGACCGGATCCGGCTGCTGCGCAACTACGGCTCCCGGGTGAAGTACCGGCACGAGGAGCAGGGCCGCAACTCCCGCCTCGACGAGGTCCAGGCGGCGGCCCTGCGGGTCAAGCTGCCCCGGCTCGACGCCTGGAACGCCCGCCGCCGCGCGGTCGCCGACGCCTACGCCGAGGGCCTCGCCGGCCTGCCGGGGATCACCGTGCCCGGGGTTCGGCCCTGGGCGGAGCCGGTGTGGCACCAGTACGTGATCCGCTGCGCCGGCCGGGACCGGCTGCGCGCCGCGCTGACGGACGCCGGGGTGGAGAACCTGGTCCACTACCCGGTCGCCGTCCACCGGTCCCCCGCCTACGCCGGTACGGCGCACGGCCCGCTGCCCCGCTCCGAGCGGCTGGCCGCCGAGGTGCTGAGCCTGCCCATGGGGCCGCAGCTGACCGCGAAGGATGTGGAGACCGTCATCTCGGCGGTCCGTGACGCCACGGAGAACAGCCATGATTGAGGTTCCGACCCTTCCGGGCGTCGCCGCGCTCGGCAGCCACGGCTCGCGCCGCCCGCTCAAGGGGATCGTCCTGGCGGGCGGCAGCGGCACCCGGCTGCGCCCGCTGACCGGGACGCTGTCCAAGCAGCTCCTGCCGGTCTACGACAAACCGATGATCTACTACCCGCTGTCGGTGCTGATGCTGGCCGGGATCCGCGAGATCCAGATCATCTCGGCCAAGAACCACCTGGAGATGTTCCGTTCGCTCCTCGGCGACGGCTCCCAGCTGGGCCTGGAGTTGACGTATGCGGAGCAGGACGAGCCGCGCGGGATCGCGGAGGCCTTCCTGATCGGCGAGGAGCACATCGGCGACAGCCCGGTGGCGCTGATCCTCGGCGACAACGTCTTCCACGGCCCCGGCTTCTCCACCCTGATCCAGCAGGCGGCCCGCCGCCTGGACGGCGCCGAGCTGTTCGGCTACCCGGTGCAGGACCCCGAGCGCTACGGCGTGGGCGAACTGGACTCCGAGGGACGCCTGGTCTCGCTCGTGGAGAAACCGGCGGTGCCCCGCTCCAACCTGGCGGTGACGGGCCTGTACCTGTACGGCAACGACGTCGTGGAGATCGCCAAGGGGCTGACCCCCTCGCCGCGCGGCGAGCTGGAGATCACCGACGTCAACCGCGTGTACATGGCCCAGGGCCGGGCCCGCCTCAACGAGCTGGGGCGCGGCTTCGCCTGGCTGGACATGGGCACGCACGACTCGCTGCTCCAGGCCGGCCAGTACGTGCAGCTGCTGGAGCAGCGGCAGGGCGAGCGGATCGCCTGCGTGGAGGAGATCGCCCTGCGGATGGGTTTCATCGGCCACGAGCAGTGCTTCGCGCTCGGCCGCGAGCTGGGCGACTCCAGCTACGGCAACTACGTGCGCCAGCTCGCCGGCCGGGCCGCGCGCAGCGAACGGGCCGACACCCCGGCCGCCTGAGCAACCGTCCCCTTTCCAGAAAGGCCCCTTCGCGATGCGCGTCCTGGTCACCGGAGGTGCGGGCTTCATCGGCTCGCACTTCGTCAGAGAGCTGCTGTCCGGCGCCTACCCGGACCTCGCCGGGGGCGAGGTGGTGGTGCTGGACGCCCTCACCTACGCGGGGAACCCCGCCAACCTGGACCCGGTGGCCGGGCACCCGCGGCTGGAGTTCGTCCACGGCGACATCTGCGACGCCGCGCTGGTCGCGGAGCTGATGGCGGGCACCGACCTGGTCGTGCACTTCGCCGCCGAGTCGCACGTGGACCGGTCGATCGCCGACGCGTCGGCGTTCGTACGGACCAATGTGCTCGGCACGCAGACACTGCTCCAGGCGGCGGTGGACGCCGGGGTGGGCCGGTTCGTGCACGTCTCCACCGACGAGGTGTACGGGTCGATCCCCGAGGGCTCCTGGCCCGAGGAGCACCCGCTGGCGCCCAACTCCCCGTACGCGGCGTCCAAGGCGTCCTCCGACCTGCTGGCGCTGGCCTTCCACCGCACGCACGGGCTGGAGGTGTGCGTGACGCGCTGCTCCAACAACTACGGGCCGTACCAGTTCCCGGAGAAGGTGGTCCCGCTGTTCACCACCAACCTGGTGGACGGTCTCGGCGTCCCGCTGTACGGGGACGGCGGCAACAGCCGCGACTGGCTGCACGTGGACGACCACTGCCGGGGCATCGCGCTGGTCGCGGTGAAGGGCCGGCCCGGCGAGGTGTACAACATCGGCGGCGGCACCGAGCTGACCAACACGGAACTGACCGAGCGGCTGCTGGAACTGTGCGGGCGGGACGCCTCGGCCGTGCGGAGGGTCGCGGACCGGGCCGGCCACGACCGCCGCTACTCGGTGGACATCGCGAAGATCTCCGCCGAGCTCGGGTACACCCCGCGCGTGCCCTTCGAGCGGGGGCTGGCCGACACGGTCGCCTGGTACCGGGAGAACCGCGCCTGGTGGGAGCCGCTGAAGGCGGCCGCCGTCCCCGCGGCCACGGCGACGGGCGGGGGTGGCGCGCGTGCGGATCGATGAGACGGAGCTGCCCGGCGCGTACCGGATCTTCCCGCAGCGCCACGAGGACGAGCGCGGCCACTTCTACGAGACGGCCCGGTACAGCCGGCTGACCGAGGAGACGGGCCTGCCGTTCACCGTCCGCCAGGTCAACAGCTCCGTCTCCCGCCGGGGCACCCTGCGCGGCATCCACGTCGGGGACGTGCCCGGCGACGCGAGCAAACTGGTCACCTGCGTGCGCGGCTCGGTCCTCGACTTCATGGTCGACCTGCGGGTGGGCTCCCCCACCTTCGGCCGGTACGCGATGACCCGGCTCGACGCCGGGGACGGCGTCTCCCTGTACCTGCCCGGCAGCATCGGGCACGCCTTCCTCGCCCTGGAGGACGGCTCCTGCGTCACCTACCTGCTGTCCGCCGAGTACGTGCCGGGGGCGATGACCGACCTCGACGCGCTGGACCCGGACCTGGCCCTGCCCTGGGGGCTGACCGGGCCGCCCGTCCGCTCCCCGAAGGACGCGGCGGCGCCCTCGCTCGCCGAGGTCCTGGCGTCCGGCCGGCTGCCCCGCTACGCCCCCGCCGCACCGCCGCACCCGCGCACCGCGCCGCACTCCTGACGCCAGACCCGCCCGAGGAGCTGATCCGCCCGTGACCACGCCCACCGCCACACGCGCCCCGGCGCCCGTCTCCGACGCGTGGCTGCGCCGCTTCCGCCCGCTCCAGGCCGCGGCCGTGCGGCTGGTGTGCTTCCCCCACGCCGGTGGCTCGGCGAGCTCCTGCCTCCCGCTCGCCTCCTCCCTGGCGCCGCTGGGCATCGAGGTGCTGGCCGTGCAGTACCCGGGCCGCCAGGAGCGCCGCGCGGAGCCCTTCGCCCGGAGCGTCGAGGAGCTCGTGGAGGGGCTGCTGCCCGAACTGCGGCAGTGGACCGGCCGGCCGTTCGCCCTGTTCGGGCACAGCCTGGGCGCCACCCTCGCCTTCGAGACGGCCCGCCGGCTCGCCGGGCTCGGGGAGCGGCCCGTCCACCTGTTCCTCTCGGGCCGCCGGGCGCCGACCGTGCCGCGCCGCGACACCGGGCACCTGCTGGACGACCGGGCCCTGATCTCGATGATCGCCCGCCTGCAGGGCACCGAGCCGGCGGTGCTGCGGGACGAGGAGCTGCTGCGGATGGTGCTGCCCGCCCTGCGCAGCGACTACGGGCTGGCCGGCGCGTACCGGTACCGGCCGGGGGAGGCCCTGCGGACCCCGGTGACGGTGCTGACCGGCGACCGCGACCCGAACGTGCCCGTACGGGACGCCTGCCGCTGGTCGGAGGTGGCGGCCGGCCCGTTCGGGGTGTGCGTGCTGCCCGGCGGGCACTTCTTCCTCAACGAGCGCCCGGACGAGGTCCGCGCCGTCATCGAGGGGGCCCTGGCCGATGCCCTCTGAGACCACCGCCGCGCCCCGGGCGGCCGCGGCCGCCGACCGGGCGGACACCGCACGCCGCGTGCTGCTGTCGGCCCGTACGCCCGACAGTCCGGTCATGCCCGTCGACGGGGTGCCGGGCTGGCTGGCCCGGCAGGCCCGGGCGGGCGACTTCCGGGTGACCCCGGTCCCGTTCGCCGAGCTGCGCGGCTGGTACTTCGAGGCGGACACCGGCAACCTGCGGCACGAGTCGGGCCGGTTCTTCTCCGTGGAGGGCCTCCACGTGCACGCCGACGGCCTGCCCGCGCGCGGCTGGAAGCAGCCGATCATCGTGCAGCCGGAGATCGGCCTGCTGGGCATCGTCGCGCGGGAGATCGACGGCGTGCTCCACTTCCTGATGCAGGCCAAGATGGAGCCGGGCAACGTCAACACGCTCCAGCTCTCCCCGACCGTGCAGGCCACCCGCAGCAACTTCACCGGAGTGCACCGGGGGCGCGGGATCCCGTACCTGGACCTGTTCCTGGAGCGCGGGCGGGCCCGGGTGCTCGTCGACGCCCTCCAGTCCGAGCAGGCCGACTGGTTCCTCGCCAAACGCAACCGCAACATGGTCGTGGAGATCGACGAGGACGTCGAGACGGGCCCGGACTTCCGCTGGCTGACCCTCGGCCAGCTGCTCCAACTGCTGCGGCTGGACAACGTGGTGAACATGGACACCCGTTCGATCCTCGCCTGCCTGCCGACCGCCGGCGCCTCGGACGGGGACGGCCCCGCCACGCCGGTGCTGCGCTCCTTCCACGACGCGTCGGCGCCCGCCCGGCACACCACCGCGGAGATCCTCAGCTGGCTGACCGGGATCCGCGCCCGGCGGGAACTGGTCCAGCGGCGGGTCCCGCTGGACGAGGTCGCCGAGGACGGCTGGCTGCGCACCGCGCGCGAGATCGGCCACACCGGCGGCCGCCGCTTCCGGGTCATCGGCGCCGACGTCTCCGCCAGCAACCGCGAGGTGGCCTCCTGGAGCCAGCCGCTGATCCAGCCGCAGGTGCCCGGTCTGATGGCGCTCGTGGTGAAGCCCGCCGGCGGCGTCCTGCACGCCCTCGTGCAGGCCCGCGTGGACGTCGGCCACCTCAACGTCGCCGAACTCGCCCCGACCGTGCACTGTCGGCCGGCCGACCACACCGGGCCGGGCCGCGAGCCGTTCCCGCCGTTCCTCGCGGACGTGCTGGCGGCGCCCGCCGGCCGGGTCCGCTACGACGCGGTGCAGTCCGAGGAGGGCGGCCGCTTCCACCACGCCGAGAACCGGTACGTGATCGTCGAGGCCGGCGAGGACTTCGGCGAGGACCTGCCCGAGGACTTCGCCTGGCTGACCTTCGCCCAGCTCACCGAGCTGCTGGCGTACGGCAACCACCTCGACGTCGAGCTGCGCACGCTCGTCGTCTGCGCCCACACCCTGTACTGAACACCCCCGCCCAGGCACCCGCTCCGGCCCGGAGCCCCGCACCCCGCACCCCCGAGGACGCCCATGCCCGCCCCCCTGCGCCTCGGCCTGCTCGGCTGCGGCGACATCGCCGCCCGCCGCACCCTGCCCGCGCTGGCCCGTACCCCCGGAGCGGCGCTCGCCGCCGTCGCGGCCCGGGACCCCGCCCGCGCGGCCGCGTTCGCGGCCCGCTTCGGCGGGGAGCGCGCCGCCTCGTACGAGGGGCTGCTGGCCCGCCCCGACGTCGACGCCGTCTACGTGTGCCTGCCGACGATGCTGCACGCCCACTGGGCCGAGCGGGCGCTGGAGGCCGGCAAGCACGTCCTCGTGGAGAAGCCCCTGGCGACGAACGGGGCGGACGCGCGGCGGCTGTTCGCGCTCGCCGGGCGGAGGGGGCTGGTGCTGCTGGAGAACTTCATGTTTCTCCACCACGCCACCCAGCGGACGGTCGCCGGGCTGCTCGGCACGGGCGTCCTCGGCACCCTCCGCGCGGTGTCCGCCGCGTTCACCATCCCGCCCCGGCCGGACGGCGACACCCGCTACGACCCCGCGCTGGGCGGCGGCGCCCTCCTCGACAACGGCGTCTACCCGCTGCGCGCCGCCCTCCGCCTCCTCGGCACGGACCTCACGGTGGCCGGGGCGGTGCTGCGCCACGACGGACGCCGCGGCGTCGACCTGTCGGGCTCCGCCCTGCTCACCGCGCCCGACGGCGCGACCGCGCAGGTGCGGTGGGGGATGGAGCACCACTACCGGTCCTGGTACGAGGTCCAGGGCAGCGCCGGCACCCTGTCCGTCGAGCACGTGTACACGACGGCGCCCGACCACTCCCCCGTCGTCCTCCTGCGGACCGGCACGCAGACCAGGGAGATCCACGTCCCGGCGGAGGACCACTTCGAGGCCGTCCTCGCCTTCTTCGCCGCCGCCGTCGCCTCCCCCGCCCCGGCACGGCCCGGCCTGCCGCTGCTCGACGCGGAGTCGAGGCGGCAGGCCGGGCTGCTGGACGAGGTCCGGGGGGCGGCGGTGTGCGTCAGCGTGTGAGGGCGAGGCCGCCCTCCAGCTCCAGGTGCGAGCCCCGGAACCCGCGGCGCATCCGCCGGTCGTGGGTGACGGTGACCACGGCGCCGGTGTACTGGGCCAGGGCCTCCTCCATCTCCTCCACCAGCAGCGGCGACAGGTGGTTCGTCGGCTCGTCGAGCAGCAGCAGGTCCACCGGGCGGGTCACCAGGCGGGCCACGTCGATGCGGCGGCGCTGGCCCACCGACAGGGACCCCACCGGCAGTTCCAGCTCCTGCTCCCGGAACAGGCCCAGCGCCAGCAGCTGTTCGGCGTACTCGTCGGGGTGGCCGGGGCGGCCCTCCGCGAACTCGGCGAGGACCGAGCGGCGGGGGTGCTTGGGCGTTTCGTCCTGGCGCAGCCAGCCGATGTGCGCGGCCCGGCGCACGGTGCCCCGGTCGGGTTCGATGTCCCCGGCCAGGACGCGCAGCAGGGTGCTCTTGCCGGCCCCGTTCGGCCCGGTGATCAGCAGCCGTTCGCCCGGCGCGATCGACAGGGTGCCGATCTTCAGCCGGCCGGCCACCTCGACGTCCGCGAGCTCGGTCAGCGCGCCCTGCTCCGCCGCGGGGGCGGAGTCCTCGCCGAGGGCGAGGGAGGCGGTGAAGCGCAACGGCTCGGGCGGCGGCGGCACGGGGTTCTCGCGGAGCCGGCGCAGGCGCTCGTTGGCGTTGCGGGCCTTGCCGGAGGTGGCCGAGGACGAGGAGCGGGCCCGGTGGTGCTCGGAGCCGCTGAAGGCCCAGGGGCCCTTCTTGGCGATGGCGGCGAGCATCCGGCCGGCGTTCTCGGCGAGCTTCTCCTGGCGGGCGATCTCCTGGAGGTGGTCCTCGTACTCCTGCTCCCAGCGGGCGCGGGCGGCGGCCTTGGCGGTGAGGTAGCCCTGGTAGCCGTTGCCGTACCGGTTGACGGTGTGGGTGTCGGGGTCCACCTCCAGGATGGTGGAGGTCACCGCCTCCAGGAAGGCCCGGTCGTGCGTGATGACGACGACGGTCCCGCGGTGGTCCTGGAGCCGCTTCTCCAGCCAGTCCACGGCCTGGTCGTCCAGGTCGTTGGTCGGCTCGTCGAGAAGCAGCAGCTCGGGGGCGGCGGCCAGGGTGGCGGCCAGGGCGAGGCGGGAGCGCTCGCCGCCGGACAGGGTGTCGACGGCCCGGTCGCGGTCCAGGTGGGGCAGGCCCAGGCCGTGCAGGGCTGCGTCGGCACGGGCGTCGGCCTCGTAGCCGCCGCGCGCCTCGAACTCGGCGAGCAGGTCCCCGTACTCCTCCAGGAGCCGCGGGTCGTCGTCGACGAGGGCGTCCTCCGCCGCGTGGAGGCGGCGCTCCACGTCCCGCAGGTCCGCGAACGCCTGGTCCAGGACGTCGCGGACGGTGGCCCCGGCGGGCAGTTCCAGGCGCTGCGGGAGGTGGCCGACGCCGCCGGGGGCGGTGACGGTCAGCTCGCCGTTGTCGGCGTCCTCCACCCCCGCGATCAGCCGCAGGAGCGTGGACTTGCCCGAGCCGTTGTCGCCGATGACGCCCGCCTTCTCACCGGGTTTGACCGTGAGCGACACCCGGTCCAGCACGACGTGGTCGTCATAGCGTTTGGTGACCTCGTCCAGCGTGAGCTGGGAGTGCACCCGGGACGCGGTGGGTGAGGACATTCGCATGGACATGCTCCTGGTCGTGCGGTCGGTGCGGTCTCGACGTTGTCCCGCCGTACTGGAGTCCGGCTGGAACGCGGCTCGATCCCCGGTCAGGCGGCGGTGGCGGGAACCTCGGGGAGCGCCTCGTACAGGCCCTGCTCACGGGTGGCGAGGACGGCGAGCTCCCGGGCCAGTTCGCGGAAGCCCTCGCTGGACACGGCGGCGCGGTGCGCCGCCGTGTCCTCCCAGACGGAGAGTTCCACGAAGAAGTTGGCGGTGCCGACCAGGCGCAGGGTCTGGTGGCTGACGCATCCGGGCTGGGCGCTGACGAAGCGGGTCATGCGGCTCTTGGCGTCGAGGAAGCGGACGAGGTCGCCGTGGACGTTCAGTTTGTTGACGTAGGTCACCATGACGGGCGCTCCTTCGTGAGGGGTGGCGGAAGGGTGGACGTGGCGGTCAGACGGTCGCCTCGGCGGCCGCGCGGGTGCGGACGCTGCGGCGCAGCGTGCCCCGTACCGGCTTGCCGACGGGGGTGCGCGGGACGGCGTCGATGGCCTCGACGCGCCGGATGCGCTCGTAGGGCGCGAGGCGTTCGTTGGCGCGCGCGGCGATCTGTTCCAGTACGGGCGCGGGGTCGGCCCCCTCGGCGCCCTGGTCCCGCAGGACGATCCCGGCCCAGGTGACGGCCCCGTGCACGGCGTCGGGCCAGCCGACGACCGCGCACTCGGCGACCCGGGGGTCGCAGCCGAGGACCCGCTCGACGGCGCTGGGCGAGACGAGTTCCCCGTCGTGGAGGAAGACGTCCCCGAGCCGGTCGACGAGGAACAGCTCCCCGCCCGGGCCGATCCGGCCGACGTCGCCGGTGGAGAACCAGCCGTCGGGCCCGGCGGCGGGCTCGTCGCGGCCGAGGTAGCCGGCCATCAGCTGGGGGCCGCGCACCTGCACCTCGCCGCTCTCCCCGGGGGCCAGGGGGACGCCCGTGTCGGGGTGGACGACGCGGCATCCGGTGCCGGCCACGGGGGCGCCGACCGAGCCGGTGCCGGTGGGGTCGTCGGGGCGCTGGCAGTGGGTGAGCGGGGAGAGCTCGGTCATGCCGTAGCCCTGGACGACGGGGACACCGAGCCGTTCGGCGAGGGTGCGGGCGACGGCCGGGTCCAGGGCGCTGCCGCCCGACAGGACGGCGGTCAGCCGGGGGCCGGCGGGCAGGCCCGGCAGGGGCCCGCCGCCGCGCAGCCGCTCGTCGGCGGCCAGGCGGTGGAGGCGGGCGGGCAGCGCGTAGTAGTGGGTGGCGCCGGCCCGTTCGGCGAGGGCGAAGGAGGCGAGCGGGTCGGGGTCGGGGCACAGGACCTGGCAGGCGCCCGCGTAGACGGCCGAGTTGAGGTGCATCGGCTGGTACAGCGGCAGGTGGACGAGGGTGGTGGAGTCCTCGCCGAGGCGGTGGGCGAGGGCGGTCTGGACGGCGTTGGCGACCAGGTTGCGGTGGGTCAGCCGGACGCCCTTGGGGCTGGCGGTGGTGCCCGTCGTGAACTGCACGCAGGCCTCGGCGTCGAGGTCGACGGTGACGTCCGGGCGCGGGGCGCCGGACCCGGCGGCCGGGGCGACGGCATCGAGGACGAGGTCCAGGGGGACGGCGGCATCGGGCAGCGGGCCGTCCTCCGCCCCGGTGACCAGGACCAGGGACAGGCTCTCCGGCCGGTCGGGCAGCGCGCACAGCGTCTCGGCGACGGCCCGCGGCGCGAAGGCCAGCTCGGCGCCGGCCGCGGCGAGCACCTTCGCCGTCCGGGCGGGCGAGAGCAGCGGGTTGAGGACGACGACGGTGTTCCCGCTGCGGACGGTGGCGTAGTAGGCGGCGGCGAACTCGGCGTCGAGGGTGTTGACGACGGCCACGCGGGCCCCGCGGCGGCCCACCGAGCACTCCAGGTAGGCCGCGATCCGGTCGGCGCGGGCGTCGAGCTCGCCGAAGGTGAGCGTCCGGGCGCCGACGCGCAGGGCCGGGGCACCGGGGGCGCGCAGGGCCGCACGGCGCAGCAGTCCGTCCAGTGGCAGGTGCGGCAGTCGCGGCAGTTCCGGAAGGTCGGGTGTCGGCACGGGTCTGCTCCCCTCTGCGCTGCGTCCTGGCGGGCGGCAGGGCCTTCCCACCGTCCACGCCCGCGCTCGGAAATCGGTCAGGAACCGCTCGAATCCGGCTGGATCCTCTTGCGTCCGGCGGCGGTCAGGGCTCCGGCGAGGTCGCGGCCGGTGGCGGCGACCGCGACCGGCGGCCGGCTCCAGCCGTGGGCGGCGACCCGCCGGGCGACCTCGTGCGCGAGGCCCTCCACCTCCGGGTACCCGCCGAGCACGACGGGCACCCCGGCGGCCAGGGCGGGGGCCAGCGCGGTCAGGGCGGCCGCGACCCCCGGGGCCACGGACAGCAGGGCCCGCGTTCCGCGCCCGCCCCGCGCGAGGCCGTCGTAGCAGTCCTCGGGCGCGCCGGGCGGGCGCAGCAGGCAGACCAGCCCGCTGCCGGGGGCGGCGGCCGCGCGCAGGGTGCGGGGCGCGGGGTCGGGGCGCGGGGCCGCCAGGGGCACGGGCATCCCGTCGAGCACCCGCAGCGCCTCGGCGACGGTGGTGCCGGGGCCGGCCTCGGCCGGGAGGACCCGCAGCAGGCGGGTGGTCTGCCAGAGGATCTCGTCGGCGTCGCCGTCGGCGATCCGCGTCCGGTCGTGGACGAGCGTCAGCAGCAGCCCGCCGTCCGCGTCGTGCCGGGCGATGAGCGCCAGTGGCGTCCCCGTGGAGGCCTCCCAGGCCTCCACGGGACCGGCGTCGGACGCACCGGCCGCCCCGCGGCCGGCTCCCGCCGCCTCCGGGAACGGCACCGCCGGGGCCGCGGGCTGCCGGGGTTCCCGCGGCGGGAGGAACGTCAGCGCCGATTCGGTGAGCGGCTCGTACGGGTCGCGGCCCGACCAGCGGTGCACCTGCCCGGCCGAGACCCATTCGTAGGCGGCGAGGTCGACGGCCCGGCCGGTGAGGTCCGCGAGCAGCGCGGACAGGGTGGCTCCGGGGCGGACCTCCACGGCCACGGGGAGCGCGCCCAGCAGCGGGCCGGGCAGCCGGTCGGCCCCGTCGAGGGGGATGCCCCGGCCGGACACGGCGGCGGCGAAGGCCACCGGCAGCATGTGCGTGCCGGGCCCGCCGTGCGCGCGGTACAGAAGCAGCGCCCACACGGCCTGGAGGGCGGTGCTCTCGGCGGCGCCCCGGGCGGCGGCCCAGGCGCGCAGCCGGGCCGCTTCGGCCGGGGTCAGCCGCTGCCGGGTCCGGCCGTGCCCGCGCTGGTGCGTGGGGCGGCCGCGGTCGCCGGCTGGCAGAGTGGCGGAGCCCGCGGGCGGGGCGGCGTCCGCCCAGTACGCGCGGGCGGGGGCCTGGTCCCGGGAGCCGATCCACTGGAGGTGGTCGCGCAGGTCGGGACGGCGTTCGCCGCCCCGGGGCCGGCCGTCGGCGGCGTGGGCGCGGTGGAAGGAGCGGACGAGGTGCTCCGCGCTCGCCGGGTCGAGGAACGCCCGGTGGTAGGTGAGCAGGACCCGGGTCGAGCCGTCGGACTCCTCCAGGAGGGCGATCCGCAGCGGGTCGGGCCGGGTCAGGTCGAACTCGCGCATCCGCTCGGCGGCGAGCAGGGCCTCCCATGGGGCGCCGCCCGCGCGGTGGCGGACGATCAGCGGGCCGGCGGCCGGGTGGACGGCGAAGCCGGGCAGGCCGGGTCCGGACGCGGCCGGGGCGAGCGCGGTGCGCAGGACCGCCTCCTGGTCGGTGACGGTCTGCCAGGCGCGGGTGAACCGCTCGGCGTCGAACGGCCCGTGCAGGCGCCAGTGCAGCTGCCCGGTGTGCAGGCCCCGGCCCGGGTGGGTGAGTCCGTCGAGGAGGACGTCGACCTGGAGCGGGGCGCCGGGGTAAACCCGCGGCCGGGGGGCGGCGAGGGCCCGCGCCGCCGGGGCCGGGCGCCGGCCGTCGCCGGGGCGGCCGGTCACCGCCTCGCGCTCAGGGTCGGGACGGCGGTCTCGGCGTGCCGCCGGGCGAGGTGCAGGATGCGGGTGCAGGTGCCGCCCAGGCTGCGGCGTACGTGGTCGCGGGCCTGGGCGAGGTCGGCGCCCGGGCCGAGGACCGGCTCGATGTCCTCGGGGCGCAGCAGGACGCGGTGGCTGGCGACGGCGGTGACGCCGGTCTCGTCGGGGTCCACCGACCATTCGCCGGTATGCGCGGCGAGCAGCCGGGGGGTGCGGGTGCGCTTGTAGACGATCCGGCCGGCGTGGGGCAGGCAGACGCGGACGGACTCGCAGGTGTCGGCGGTGCCGTCGGCGGCGCGGGTGGCGAGGTCCAGCAGCTGGACGCCCGTGCGGTGTTCGGACACCTGTGCGCGGGTGATCTCGGGCAGGTGGAGGGGCCAGTCCTCGGCCCGGTACAGGAAGTCGTAGACGAACTCGGGCGGTCCCTGGACGCGTACCGAGTCCTCGAAGGACAGCAGGAGGCCGTCCAGGGCGGACCACTGCTCGGCGGTCCGCTTCAGCTGCTCCAGTTCGGCGCGGCTGTTGCCGTCGGTGGCCTCGGCGAGCCAGCGGGCTCCGGCCCGGTCCCCGTCGGCCACCTCGAACCGGTGGTGCAGGGTCAGGCGCGAGCACCCGCCGCCCAGTTCGGCGACCTCCCAGCGTCCGCTCATGGCGGTGGCCGGGGGCGCCGGGACCTCCTGGTGGAAGTCGATGGTCCGCCGCGCGGGGTCCAGGGAGCGCCGGGACACCCAGGACGTGACGGTCCCGCCGGCGGTGGCCCACATCCCGAAGCGGTCGCGGGTCCCGTCGAAGTCCAGCCGCTCCACGTGGATGCTGGGCGGGACGAACAGCGGCCACTGGGTCGTGTCCGCGAGCAGCGCGTAGACCACGCCCGCGGGGGCGGCCACGTCCACCGAGTACGACGTGTGCTGCACACGCTCACCTGACATCGGCTCACACCTCTCTGCTTATGCCCACCAACTTCGCGCGGGCCGGCGGAGCTCCGCTCGAAGGGCCCTGGACCCCGGCTGTACGGGCCGTCCACGGGCCCTCGCGGGGCCGTCCGGGGCCCGGCGGGGCCTCAGAGCGAGGCTTCGGCCTGCGCCCGGTGGCACAGCTCGCGGCGCAGGGCGCGCCGCTCGGGCTTCCCGGCCGGGGTGCGGGGCACGGCACCGAGGACCTCGACCCGGCGGATCTGCTCGTGCGGGCCGAGCTGTTCGTTGGCCGTCTCCACGATCGAGTCGAGGACGTCGAGCAGGCCGGGCGCGGTCGGGTGGTGCAGGACGAGTCCGAGCCAGACGACGGCTCCGTGGACCGGGTCGGGCCAGCCGACGACGACGCTGTCGGCGACGCGGGGGTCGGCGGCGAGGACGGATTCGACGGCCGTGGGCGAGACGAGTTCGCCGTCGTACGAGAAGACGTCGTCGAGCCGGTCGACGAGGTGGAGTTCCCCGTCCGGGCCGATGCGGCCGACGTCCTGGGTGGGGAACCAGCCGTCCTCACCGGTGGGCGGCCCGCTCTCGCCGAGGTAGCCGGCCATCAGCTGCGGTCCCCTCAGCTGCACCTCGCCGGTCTCGCCGGGGCCGAGCGGGGCACCGGTGCCGGGGTGGACGACGCGGCAGGCGGTGCCGGGGACGGGGGTGCCGACGGAACCGGAGCCGCCGGTGTCCTCGCCGGGGCGCTGGGTGTGGGTGAGCGGGGCGAACTCGACCAGACCGTAGCCCTGGAGGACGGGGACGCCGAGCCGCTCCGTCAGCAGCCGGGCGTCCGCCGGGGCGAGGGCGCTGCCGCCGGAGAGGACGGCGGTGAGCCGGTCGAGGTCGGGCGGGGAGGGGAGGGGGAAGCCGGGGAGGTCCACGGCGCCGGGGAGCTCGGCGTGGCGCAGGTCGGCGGCGAGCTGGTGCAGCCGGGCGGGCAGGGTGTAGAGGTGGGTGGCGCCGGTGCGGGCGGCCAGGGCGAGGGCGGCGGCCGGGCGCGGGGCGGGGCACAGGACCTGGCAGGCGCCCGCGAGGACGGCCGAGTTGAGGTGCATCGGCTGGTAGAGCGGCAGGTGGTTGAGGGTGACCGAGCCGGAGTCGAGCCGGTGCGCGGCCGCTGTCTGGGCGGCGTTGGCGAGCAGGTTGCGGTGGGTCAGCAGGACGCCCTTGGGCCGGCCGGTCGTGCCGGTGGTGAACTGGATGCACACCACGGCGTCCGGTTCCGCGGGGGCGTCCGGGCGGGGGCCGGTCCGCGGGGCTCCGTCCAGGGCCACGGCCAGGGGCAGGGCGTCGGCGGGCACGATCCCGTCGGGGGCGTCGGTGACGACGATCTCGCGCAGCAGCGGCAGCCGGTCGGCGGTCTTGACGAGCAGCTCGGCGGCGGCGGTGGGCACGAAGGCGATCTCCACCCCGGCCACCTCGCACATGCGGCGCAGTCCTGCCGCCCGGACCAGGGGGTTGAGGAGGACGACGGTGTTGCCGCTGCGTACGGTGCCGTAGTAGGCGGCGACGAACTCCTCGTCGAGGGTGTTGGCGACCCCGACGCGGGCCCCGCGCCGGCCGAGGGCGTGCTCCAGGTAGGCGGCGTAGCGGTCGGCACGGGCGTCGAGTTCGGCAAACGTCCGCGTTCCGTGGGAGGTGCGGACCGCGCAGGCGGCGGGGTCGCGTTCCGCGGCCCGGCGCAGCAGTCCGTCGAGCGGGAGTTCCCTGCGGCGCAGCGGCTGCGGGCGGCGGGGGGTGAGGCTGTAGATCGGCACGGCGCGTCCTCCTGAGCGGGCTGATCCCTGATCCCGACGCATCACGGTCCGCACATCCGGTTGAGGCCGCTTCGAAGGGAACTCGATCCCGCCGCTCTCGACCGTTCCTCCGGCGGCCCTCGACCCCGGGGGCGGAGCCTGCCTGCACGCGCGTCGGAGGTCCGCCCGCACGCCCCGGCCCCGCCGCATCCGTACCGTCGCAAGGGAACCCACGTGGACGAGATCGTCAAGGCCCTGCTCTCCGAGGACGCCCGGCAGGCCGACTTCGCGGCGCTGCCGCTGCCGGAGTCGTACCGGGGCAGCGTGGTGCGCCGGGACGAGACGGACATGTTCGCGGGGATCCCCTCGGCGCAGAAGGACCCGCGCAAGTCCCTGCACCTCCAGGAGGTGCCGACGCCGGAGCCGGGGCCGGGCGAGGCGCTGGTCGCGGTGATGGCGAGCGCGATCAACTACAACACCGTCTGGAGCTCGATCTTCGAGCCGCTGCCGACCTTCGGCTTCCTGGAGCGCTACGGCCGCCTCTCGGAGCTCACCCGCCGCCACGACCTCCCGTACCACGTGCTGGGCTCGGACCTGGCGGGCGTGGTGCTGCGCACCGGGCCGGGCGTGAACCGCTGGAGGGCGGGCGACCGGGTGGTCGCGCACTGCCTGTCGGTGGAGCTGGAGTCCGCGGACGGCCACGGGGACACGATGCTCGACCCGGAGCAGCGGATCTGGGGCTTCGAGACCAATTTCGGCGGTCTGGCCGAGCTCGCCCTCGTCAAGTCCAACCAGCTGATGCCCAAGCCCGAGCACCTGACCTGGGAGGAGGCGGCCTCCCCGGGCCTGGTCAACTCGACCGCCTACCGCCAGCTGGTCTCCCGCAACGGCGCCGGCATGAAGCAGGGCGACAACGTCCTGATCTGGGGTGCGAGCGGCGGCCTCGGCTCGTACGCGACGCAGCTGGCGCTGGCCGGCGGCGCCCACCCGGTCTGCGTCGTCTCGTCCCCGGAGAAGGCCGGCATCTGCCGTGCGATGGGCGCCGAGGCGGTGATCGACCGCAGCGCCGAGGACTACCGGTTCTGGAAGGACGGGGAGAACCAGGACCCTCGCGAGTGGAAGCGCTTCGGGCGGCGCATCCGGGAGCTGACCGGCGGCGAGGACGTGGACATCGTCTTCGAGCACCCGGGCCGCGAGACCTTCGGCGCGAGCGTCTACGTCGCCCGCAAGGGCGGCACGATCGTCACCTGTGCCTCCACCTCGGGCTTCCGGCACGAGTACGACAACCGCTACCTGTGGATGTCGCTGAAGCGGATCATCGGCTCGCACTTCGCGAACTACCGCGAGGCCTGGGAGGCGAACCGGCTGGTCGTCAAGGGGAAGATCCATCCCACCCTCTCGAAGGTCTACCCGCTGGAGCAGACGGGCCAGGCGGCGTACGACGTCCACCGCAACCTGCATCACGGCAAGGTCGGCGTCCTCGCGCTGGCCCCGCGGGAGGGCCTGGGGGTCCGCGACCACGAGATGCGCGCCCGGCACCTGGAGGCGATCAACCGCTTCCGGCGTTGACGACGTTAACGCCGTTAACGCCCGCGGGCGCGCGGCACGCGCCGAAACGGAACCCTGGGTTTGCATGATCATGCATGATTCTGCATACTCATCCCATGTCTAAGGTCCTCACCTCCCTTCCCGTCGGCGAGCGCGTCGGCATCGCCTTCTCCGGCGGACTCGACACCTCCGTCGCGGTCGCGTGGATGCGCGACAAGGGCGCCGTCCCGTGCACCTACACCGCCGACATCGGCCAGTACGACGAGCCCGACATCGCCTCGGTGCCCGGGCGTGCCCAGGCCTACGGCGCGGAGATCGCACGCCTGGTCGACTGCCGCGCGGCGCTGGTCGAGGAGGGCCTGGCCGCACTGACCTGCGGCGCGTTCCACATCCGCTCCGGCGGCCGCGCCTACTTCAACACCACCCCGCTCGGCCGCGCCGTCACCGGCACCCTGCTGGTGCGGGCGATGCTGGAGGACGACGTCCAGATCTGGGGCGACGGATCGACCTTCAAGGGCAACGACATCGAGCGGTTCTACCGGTACGGCCTGCTCGCCAACCCGCACCTGCGGATCTACAAGCCCTGGCTGGACGCGGCCTTCGTCACCGAGCTCGGCGGCCGCAAGGAGATGTCGGAGTGGCTGCTGGCCCACGGCCTCCCCTACCGGGACAGCACGGAGAAGGCGTACTCCACCGACGCCAACATCTGGGGCGCCACGCACGAGGCCAAGACCCTGGAACACCTGGACACGGGCCTGGAGACCGTCGAGCCGATCATGGGCGTCCGCTTCTGGGACCCCTCGGTCGAGATCGCCGCCGAGGACGTGACCGTCGGCTTCGAGCAGGGCCGCCCGGTCACGATCAACGGCAAGCAGTTCGCCTCCGCCGTCGACCTGGTCATGGAGGCCAACGCCATCGGCGGCCGGCACGGCATGGGCATGTCGGACCAGATCGAGAACCGGATCATCGAGGCGAAGAGCCGCGGCATCTACGAGGCACCGGGCATGGCCCTGCTGCACGCCGCGTACGAGCGCCTGGTCAACGCCATCCACAACGAGGACACCCTCGCCCAGTACCACAACGAGGGCCGCCGCCTCGGCCGGCTGATGTACGAGGGCCGCTGGCTGGACCCGCAGGCCCTGATGGTCCGCGAGTCCCTCCAGCGCTGGGTCGGCGCGGCCGTCACCGGCGAGGTGACCCTGCGGCTGCGGCGCGGCGAGGACTACTCGATCCTCGACACCCAGGGCCCGGCGTTCAGCTACCACCCGGACAAGCTCTCCATGGAGCGCACCGAGGACTCGGCCTTCGGCCCGGTGGACCGCATCGGCCAGCTGACCATGCGCAACCTCGACATCGCCGACTCCCGCGCCAAGCTGGAGCAGTACGCGGTGCTCGGCCTGATCGGCAGCGGCAGCCCCGCCGTCGGCGCCGCCCAGGCGGCCGCGACCGGGCTGATCGGCACCATGCCGGAGATGCCGGAGGGCGGCGCCGAGGCCATCGCCTCGCGCGGCGAGGTCTCCGCCGACGAGGAGCTGCTGGACCGCGCCGCGATGGAGTCCGGCACCGACTAGCGGCTCCCGCACCGACGCCTCCGCACTGCCCGTCCGCACCGCCCTCAGGCGGCGCAGGCGGGCAGTCCGCCGTGGAACTCGACCATCTCCCGGAACATCCGCTCGACGTCGAGGGGGTGCCCCGGCGCCGCACCCGCCGCCTCGGCGAAGGCCCGGTGCAGGTTGGGCACCAGCCGCTCGGCGTCGAGCAGCCCCGCGTACGGGCCCGGTCCGGCCTCCCGCGCGGTCTCCAGCGGGGTCAGCCCCGCCGCGAGCCCCTCGGCGGCCAGCCGCTGCACCCGGCGCAGGTAGCCGGCGGTGTCGTCGAGCAGCTCGGGGCCGCCGACCGGCCCGTGGCCCGGGACGACGGTCCGCGGGCCGAGGGCGCGCAGCCGCTCGACGACGGCGAGCGTGCCGGAGACCGAGCCGGTCAGGCAGAACGGCGTGGCTCCGGACATCACGACGTCCCCGGTGAACAGCACCCGCTGCCGCGGCAGCCACACCACCGTGTCGCCGGAGGTGTGCGCGGTGCCCGGGTGGACCAGCTCCACCGGGAAGTCCCCCGCGTCCAGGGTGAGCCGGTCGCGGAAGGTCAGCCCGGGCAGCTCCACCCGGACCTCGCCCCAGGGGACGTCAGGCCACAGGCCCGTCAGGTGCAGTCCGGCGAGCGCCATCTCGGCGCGCGCCGCCTCGTGCGCGACGACCAGGGCCCGGTCGGCGAAGAACCGGTTTCCGAACGTGTGGTCGCCGTGCGCGTGGGTGTTCACCACGAAGCGCGGAGCGTGCGGGACGGTCCGTGCGGCCGCCTCCTTCAGGGCCCGCGTACGGGCCTCGGTGGCGGCCGTGTCGACCAGCACGGGCCGCTCGCCCGCGCCGATCAGCCCCGCGTTGTTGAGGCACCAGCCGCCGTCGGGCTGGAGGTAGGCCCAGACCTGCTCGGCCACCTCCTCCATCCGGGGCCCACCGCCGCTGCCGCTCACCGTCCCCGGACCACCATGGCCGCGTTGAAGCCGCCCCGGCCCCGCGCCAGGACCAGCGCCGTGCGCAGCCGGTCGGGCCGGCGCACCCCGGTCACCAGGTCGACGGGGCAGTCCGCGGCGGGCGGACCGGTGTGGACGGTCGGCGGGATCACCCCGTCGCGCAGCGAGAGCAGGGCCGCGGCCAGGTCGAGGGAGGCGCCGCCCGCGGCGAGCCGGCCCGTCATGGTCTTGGGCGCGGTGACCGGGACCCCGTACTCCCCGAACAGCTCGGCGAGGGCCTGCGCCTCGGCGCGGTCGGCCCCGCGCCGCCCGGCCGCGTCGGCGAAGACCACGTCCACGTCGGCGGGGGCCAGCCCGGCCTCGCGCAAGGCCAGCGCGGCGGCGTCGCGCAGCCGGGGCGCGCCGCCCGAACCGGGCGGCGGGTCGAAGGTGGCGGCGTACCCGGCGACCTCCCCGTAGGGGCGGGCGCCGCGTTCGCGGGCGGCGGCCGCGTCCTCCAGGACGAGCAGCGCCCCGCCCTCGCCGACGACGTGCCCACCGGCCTCCTCGGCGAAGGGCAGGTAGGCGCGCTCGGGGTCCTCGGAGGTGCTGAGCTCGCCGGAGGCCAGGTGGGCGGCCCAGCCCCAGGGGCAGAGGGAGGAGTCCATGCCGCCGGTGACGACCAGCCGGACGCCCTTGCGGAGCTGGCGGCGGGCCTGGGCCACCGCGTCGAGGCCGCCGGCCTGCTCGCTGACGAGGACGCTGTTGGGGCCGCGCATCCCGTTCCTGATGGAGATCTGGCCGCTGTTGACCGCGTAGAACCAGGCGAAGGACTGGTACGCGCTGACGTACTGGCCGCCCTTGCTCCACAGGGCCTGGAGCTCGCGCTGCCCGAACTCGTAGCCGCCGGCCGAGCTGGCGGTGATCACGCCGGCCGCGTAGTCGGGCAGCTCGGCCGGGTCCACCCCGGCGTCGGCGAGGGCCTCGTCGGCGGCGGTGAGGGCGAGCCGGGTGACCTGGTCGGTCTGCGGCAGCAGCCGGCCGGGCAGGTGCTCGGCGGCGTCGAAGCCCCGGACCTCGCCGGCCAGCTTCGCCGGGTAAGGTCCGGCGTCGAACCGGGTGAGCGGGCGGATGCCGCTCTCGCCGCGCAGGACCGCGCTCCACCACGCCTGCGTGCCCAGGCCGTTCGGGGCGGCCACGCCGATCCCGGTGATCACGGGGGCGGCGGAGGCGGCCGACACCGTGTCCATGGGGGCGGGGACGGGGGCGGCTTCGGTCTGCGTGCTCATGCGGCGGCTCCCAGGCGGGGGCGGGTCAGGATCATGGCGCTCTGGAAGCCGCCGAAGCCGCTGCCGACGCTGAGCACGGTGTCCGTGCGGTGCTCCCGGGCGGTCAGCGGGATGTAGTCCAGGTCGCAGCCGGGGTCGGGGTGGTGCAGGTTCGCGGTCGGCGGGACCGTGTTGTGCTCGATGGCCAGGGCGCTGGCGGCCACCTCCAGGGAGCCGATGGCGCCCAGCGAGTGCCCGATCATCGACTTGATGGAGCTGACCGGGGTCTCGTAGGCGTGCTGTCCGAGGCTGCGCTTGAAGGCGGCGGTCTCGTGCCGGTCGTTCTGCTTGGTGCCGGAGCCGTGGGCGTTGACGTAGTCGACGGCGGTGGCGGGCAGGCGGGCCTCGTCGAGGGCGACGGTGATGGCCTCGGCCATCTCGCGGCCCTCGGCCTTCAGACCGGTCATGTGGTAGGCGTTGCCTCGGCTGGCGAACCCGGCGATCTCCGCGTAGACGTGGGCGCCGCGCCGGCGCGCGCTCTCCAGCTCCTCCAGGACGAGGATCGCGGAGCCCTCGCCGAGGACGAACCCGTTGCGGGTGGCGTCGAAGGGCCGGGAGGCGGTCTCCGGGTGGTCGTTGCTGGGCGAGGTGGCCTTGATGGCGTCGAAGCAGGCCACGGTGATCGGGGAGATCGGGGCCTCGGTGGCGCCGGTGACCATCACGTCGGCGCTGCCCTCACGGATCAGCTCCACGGCGTGGCCGATGGAGTCGAGGCCGGAGGTGCAGCCGGTGGAGACCATGGAGACCGGTCCCTGGGCGCCGACGCGCCAGGCCACCTCGGCCGCCATCGAGCTGGGTACGAAGTAGTCGAACAGATGCGGCACGGCGAGGGTGTGGTCGACCTGCCAGGTGGAGCCGCCCCGGCTCACCGCCTTGTACTCGGTGTCCAGGCCGGTGGTGCAGCCCACCGCGCTGCCCAGGGTGACGCCGGTGCGCGCCGGGTCCAGGGCGGCGGTGTCGAGCCCGCTGTCGCGGACCGCCTCCTCGGCGCTGACCAGCGCGAACTGCGCGGCCCGGTCGAGGCGGGCGGCCTCCTCGGGGGTGAACCCGTGGGCGAGCGGGTCGAAGTCGGCCTCGGCGGCGATCCGCGAGCGGAAGCCGGTGGCGTCGAAGAGGCTGATGGCACGGGTCGCGGTCCGCCCGGAGGTGAGCCGGGCCCAGTACGCCTTGGTGCCCACTCCCCCGGGTGCGACCACGCCGATCCCGGTGATGACGACGCGTCGGTTCATGGGGTGTCCTTCACGGTGAGTCCTTCGTCGGTACGGTCGGCGATCCGCGACCCCACCGACCTGCGCAGCGCGTCGATGACGGTGGCCACGTCCGCGTCGCTGAGCCCGGGGTGCAGGGGCAGGCGCACGGTGCGGTCCACCGCCCAGTCGCAGGAGGGCAGCGGGGCCGCGGGAGGCTCCCCGTCGGCCCGGAACCGGTGCAGGGGCGCGTGGTGGGAGGTCGTGTAGATCTCCTCGGCCAGCAGGTCGGCGACGACCCCGTCCTTGATGGCGGGGTCCAGCTGGACCCAGTACAGGCAGTCCGTGGACTCGTGGCCCTCGGGCAGCGGCGGGGGCGTCAGCAGCCCCCGGGTCCCCGCGAGCTCCCGGTCGTAGCGGGCGGCGATCTCGCGGCGCCGCTCCACCATCTCGGGGAGCCGGCGCAGCTGCACGGAGCCGATCGCGGCGGTCAGGTCGTTGCCGGCGATCCCGCGGCCGTACTCGGGCAGGTCCGGCTCGCCGGGCAGGGTGGCGTGGCCGAAGCCGCTGGCGCGGACCAGGCCGCGCCGGGCGAGCAGGCGGGTGCGGGCGGCCCGTTCGGGGTCCTTCGCGTAGACCATGCCGCCGTCGCCGGTGACCAGTACCCGGCCCGGGTCGAAGCTCCACACGGCGAGGTCGCCGAAGGTGCCGGCGGGCCGGCCGTCGGCGCGGGAGGCGACGGAACAGGCCCCGTCCTCGATCAGGGCGAGGCCCAGTTCCCGGCAGCGCGCCGCGATGCGGACGATGTCGCCCGTGCGGCCGCCGTAGTGGAGGAAGAGGACTGCGCGGGTGCGGTCGGTGAGGGCGGCCTCGACGTCCTCCAGGGACGGGTTGAGGGTGCGGCGGTCCACGTCGCAGAAGACGGGGCGGCCGCCGCGTCCGGCCACGGCCTCGGCGGTGGCGGGCAGGCCCAGCGACGGCAGGACGACCTCGTCGCCCTCCTGGAGGTCGAGGGTCTCGACGGCCAGGTGCAGGGCGGTGGTGCCGGAGCTGGTGAACACGACGTGGTCGGGTTCGATGCCCAGGTGTTCGGCGAAGGCCGTCTCGAAGGCCGCCGTGCGCCGTCCGCTGCCGAGCCTGCGGTCGTGGAACACCCCGGCGACCGCGTCGAGTTCCTCGTCCCCGACCTGGGGCTGAAACAAGTTGATCATGGTCGCCTCTCACGTGGGTGTCTCCCCGATCCTGTCGACCGCCGCTCGACATCCGATGGAGGACCGGTGGTCCCCCCGGCCGCGGGAGCGGGTGCGAGAGCCCTTCGAGCACCGCTCCATCGCGGTGACGGATCCTCCGCGTGCGCCACCCGTCGATTCACCGAGGAGTTCTCATGCCCGACCAGGCCCAGGATCAGGACCAGACCAAGCGCGTCGCCGTCGTCACCGGAGCGACCAGCGGTATCGGCCTGGAAGCGGCCCGCACCCTGGCCGCCCAGGGGCACCGGGTGTTCATCGGGGCCCGCGACGCCGACAACGTGGCCCGTACCGTCAAGGAGCTCACCGCCGAGGGCCTGGAGGTCGACGGCGCGAGCGTGGACGTGCGCAGCGGCGACGGCGTCAAGGCCTGGGTCGAGGCGGCCGTGGAGCGGTTCGGCACCATCGACGTCGTGGTCAACAACGCCGGCCGCTCCGGCGGCGGCGTCACCGCCGACATCGCCGACGAGCTCTGGTACGACGTCATCGAGACGAACCTCACCAGCGTCTTCCGCGTCACCCGCGAGGTCCTGAACACCGGCGGCATGCGCGCCAAGAACCGCGGCCGCATCATCAACATCGCCTCGACCGCGGGCAAGCAGGGCGTGGTCCTGGGCGCCCCCTACTCGGCGTCCAAGCACGGCGTGGTGGGCTTCACCAAGGCACTGGGCAACGAACTGGCCCCGACGGGCATCACCGTCAACGCCGTCTGCCCCGGCTACGTCGAGACGCCGATGGCCGAGCGGGTCCGCCAGGGCTACGCCGCCGCGTACGGCAGCACCGAGGAGGCCGTGCTGGAGAAGTTCCAGGCGAAGATCCCCCTCGGCCGCTACTCGACCCCGCAGGAGGTCGCCGGGCTCGTGGGCTACCTGGCCTCCGACACCGCGGCCTCCATCACCTCGCAGGCCCTCAACGTCTGCGGCGGCCTCGGCAACTTCTGATCCCGCCCCGCCCGATCACGTACGACCCCCGAATCCGAGGAGCAAGACCATGCCGCAGCCCGGCCTGCGTGAAGTGGAGCACGAGATCACGGTCTCGGCCCCGGCCGCCGCCGTGTACCGGTTGATCGCCGAGGTCCGGAACTGGCCCCGGATCTTCCCCCCGACCATCTACGTGGACCACATCCCGCAGGGCGGGAACGAGGAGCGCATCCGGATCTGGGCCACCGCCAACGGCGAGCCCAAGAACTGGACCTCCCGCCGCACCCTGGACCCGGAGAATCTGACGATCACCTTCCGCCAGGAGGTCCCGGCGCCCCCGGTCGCCGCGATGGGCGGCACCTGGATCATCGAGCCGCTCTCCGAGGGCGAGTCCCGGGTGCGCCTGCTGCACGACTACCGGGCCGTGGACGACGACCCGGCGAGCCTGGAGTGGATCGACCGGGCCGTCGACCGCAACTCGCGCTCGGAGCTGGCCGCGCTGAAGACCAACGTCGAGCAGGCCCACGCCGCCGAGGACCTGACGTTCTCCTTCGAGGACACCGTCCGGATCGAGGGCTCCGCGAAGGACGCCTACGCCTTCGTCAACGAGGCGCACCTGTGGCCCGAGCGGCTGCCGCACGTGGCCGTCGTCCGGCTGACCGAGGACACCCCGGGCCTCCAGGAGCTGGAGATGGACACCCGGGCCAAGGACGGCTCCGTCCACACCACCAAGTCCTACCGGGTGACGTTCCCCGACGAGCGGATCGCCTACAAGCAGACGACCCTGCCGGCGCTGATGAGCCTGCACACCGGCTACTGGACGTTCGCCGAGGACGGCGAGGGCGGCCTCGCCGCCTCCTCCCAGCACACGGTGACGATCAACACGGAGAACATCGCCCGGATCCTGGGCCCCGAGGCGACCGTCGAGGACGCCAAGCAGTACGTGCGCACCGCGCTGAGCACCAACAGCACCGCCACCCTCAACCACGCCAAGGCCTTCGCCGAGCAGCGGGCCGGTCGATGACACGGGGGACGCCTCGGGTCTGGTTCGTCACGGGCGCCTCCCGGGGCCTGGGACGGGCGGTCGCCGAGGTCGTCCTGGAGGCCGGGGAGACCGTGGTCGCCACGGCCCGGCGCGTCGAGGCGCTCGACGGCCTCGTCGAGCGCTTCGGCGCGCGGGTGGTCCCGATGACCCTGGACGTCACCGACCGCGCGGCGGTGTTCGCCACCGTGGCCGAGGCCGGGGAGCGGGCCGGGCGGATCGACGTGCTGCTGAACAACGCGGGGTACGGGCTGGCCGGCGCGGTGGAGGAGGTCACCGAGCGGCAGGTCCGCGACCAGTTCGACGTGAACTTCCTCGGCGCGCTGTGGACCACACAGGCCGTACTGCCGCTGATGCGCCGCCAGGGCTCCGGGCACCTCCTGCAGATGTCCAGCATCGCGGGCGTCACGACCTACCCGAACCTGGGCATGTACTGCGCGAGCAAATGGGCGCTGGAGGCCATGGGCGAGACCCTGGCCCAGGAGGTCGCCGGCTTCGGCATCAAGGTCACCCTGATCGAGGCCGGCGAGTTCCGGACCGACTGGAGCGCGAGCTCCCTGGTGCGGGCCGCGCCCAAGACCGCCTACGACTCCGTGCTGGCCAAGCGCCGGCACGGCCTGTCGGGGGCCTTCGCGCACCTCCAGCCCGGCGATCCGCGCCGGGCCGGTGTGGCGCTGCTGAAGTTGCTGGAGGCCGAGGAGCCCCCGCTGCGGGTGCTGCTGGGCGCCGGCGCGGCCGACCGCGCCCCGGCGGTGCTGCGCGAGCGGCTGGCCGCCTGGGAGGAGTGGGCCCCCCTGGCACCGACCACGGACTTCCCGACGGCCTGAGGACCAGGGACGCCGGCCTGTGGGTCCGGGGCCTGGCGGCTCCCGGGGTCCTACAGGCCGGCGGCGGTGCGCAGGGCGTCGACGCGGTCGGTGCGCTCCCAGGTGAAGTCGGGGAGCTCGCGGCCGAAGTGGCCGTACGCGGCGGTCTGCGCGTAGATGGGGCGCAGGAGGTCGAGATCGCGGATGACGGCGGCCGGGCGGAGGTCGAAGACCTCGCCGATGGCGTCCTCGATCTTCTGGACCTCGACCTTGGCGGTGCCGAAGGTCTCGACGAAGAGGCCGACGGGCTCGGCCTTGCCGATCGCGTACGCGACCTGGACCTCGCAGCGGGCCGCGAGGCCGGCGGCGACGACGTTCTTGGCGACCCAGCGCATCGCGTACGCGGCCGAGCGGTCCACCTTCGACGGGTCCTTGCCGGAGAAGGCGCCGCCGCCGTGGCGGGCCATGCCGCCGTACGTGTCGATGATGATCTTGCGGCCGGTCAGCCCGGCGTCACCCATCGGACCGCCGATCTCGAAACGGCCCGTCGGGTTCACCAGCAGCCGGTAACCGGCGGTGTCCAGCTTGATGCCGTCCTCGGCCAGCTGCTTCAGGACGTGCTCCACCACGTGGTCGCGCACGTCCGGGGTGAGCAGCGACTCCAGGTCGATGTCCGCCGCGTGCTGCGTGGACACGACGACCGTGTCCAGGCGCACGGCCTTGTCGCCGTCGTACTCGATGGTGACCTGGGTCTTGCCGTCCGGGCGCAGGTACGGGACGGTCGCGTTCTTGCGGACCTCGGACAGGCGGCGCGAGAGCCGGTGCGCGAGGTGGATCGGCAGCGGCATCAGCTCGGGCGTCTCGTCGCAGGCGTAGCCGAACATCAGCCCCTGGTCACCCGCGCCCTGCTTGTCGAGCTCGTCGCCCTCGCCCTCCACGCGCCGCTCGTAGGCGGTGTCCACGCCCTGGGCGATGTCCGGGGACTGGGCGCCGATGGACACCGACACACCGCAGGACGTGCCGTCGAAGCCCTTCGCCGAGGAGTCGTAGCCGATCTCCAGGATCTTCTCCCGGACGAGCTGCGCGATCGGGGCGTAGGCCTTCGTCGTCACCTCACCGGCGATGTGCACCTGACCGGTGGTGATGAGGGTCTCCACCGCCACGCGCGAGGTCGGGTCCCGGCGCAGCAGCGCGTCGAGGATCGTGTCGCTGATCTGGTCGGCGATCTTGTCGGGGTGGCCCTCGGTGACGGACTCCGAGGTGAACAGACGACGGGACATGCGGCTTCCTCCTGTGTACGGCCCGGTGCACGGCCTTGTACAGGCCGGGATGGCGACCGTCTCCGACCTCCCTGGAGCCGCGCTCGAACGCGGCGCGCACCCCGGCTTCCCGCCCCGCCGGACCGGCCCCGCCGGACGGACCGGCGGGGCCGGCCGACGGCCCCCGACCGCCCGGCCCCGTACTCCGCGCGGACGGCGGCTCGGAAGGATGCGGCCGCGGCTCAGACGGCCGCGCTCACCGCGACCCGCTCCGCGCGCGCCGGGCTCAGCAGCCGCCCGTGCAGCCGCTTGAGCTCCACGGAGGGCTCCAGGCCCAGTTCCTCGGCGAGCAGCCGGCGCACCTTCTGGTAGGCCTGGAGGGCCTCCGCGCGCCGTCCGGCGGCACCGAGCGCGCCGATGAGCCGGCTGTGGAACCACTCGTTGAGCGGGTAGTCGTTGATCAGCTTGCGCAGCTCCGGTATGGACTCGCGGTGGCGGCCCAGCGCCTCCTGCGCCTCGATGCGGGTCTCGAAGGCCCTGATCCGCAGTTCCTCCAGGTGCACGATGTGCCCGGCGAGCACGTCGCCGGCGGGGAAGTTCGACAGGGCCGGCCCGCGCCACAGGTCGAGCGCCTGGCCGATCGTGCGCAGCGCCCGCTGGGGCTCCTCCTCGGCCAGTTCGTACCGGGCCCGGGTGACGAGCCGCTCGAAGATCCGTACGTCGACCTCGGAGTCCTCGACGCTCATCACATAGCCCGAGGGGCTGGTGACGATCAGGCAGCGGCCGGCGGGTGCCAGGCGCTCCTGCGCGAACATCCGGCGCGCGTGGTAGACGTACGTCTGGAGCGTCGTGACCGCGCTGCGCGGGGGGTTCTCGCCCCACAGCTCCCGGATGAGGGCCTCGGCCGTGACGATCTCGCCGGGCCGGGTGAGCAGGAGCGCGAGCGTCTGGCAGACCTTGGGGGTTCCGGGCTGGTGGGTCCTGCCGTCGTCGGTGACGATCTCGAAGGGGCCGATGAGATTGAAGCGCATGGAAGATGACTCCTCATCAGCGAAAACGATGAAAAAACGGGACGGCTGGAATCAATAGAAGTCTCTTGTGCGGTGAATGCGCCGTCAACAGGGCCCATGTCAGAACACGGTCAATCTGCGTCAGAATTGAGCCACCTACTGGCCGGTTTTTCCTCCGGCCCGCAGGCGATGGGAAAGCGTCCGTGAAACGCGAAAAGGACGGCCGCCCCGCCGGATTCCTCCGGCGGGGCGGCCGTCCTCATTCGGTCCGCTGTCGGCTGTCAGGTCACTCGCCGAGCAGGTAGCGGATGTGCTTCACCAGCTCGCCGATGTCCTCGCGCAGCAGGCTGTAGTGGTCGGCGTCGAGGTCGATGACCGTCGGCGGCTCGGCCGAGTAGCCGCTGCTGTTCTCCAGGAACGAGTAGTCGTCGCCCACGGCCTTGAAGATGCTGATCGGCGCCTGGAGGGTGCGCTCGGCCAGCTCGTGGAAGGAGTACTCGAATTCGTAGGTCTGGCCCACGACCGAGATGATGCGGCGGGCGAGGTCGACGTCGATCCCCTTGAGCTCGCTGATGAACTCGGCGAAGGACGCCTCGTCCGTCACGGTCTCCAGGCACCGGTCCAGGTCCGGACCGGAAATGGTGCCGGTGAAGACGGAGAACAGGATCGTGGTGTAGCCGCGGTTGGCGAAGGACGCCTCACGGCCCCACACCTTGCCGTTCTCGGCGCGCACCTTCGGGGAGCCCGGGGCGATCAGGAAGAGGTTGTCCACCTTCTCGCCCGCCTGCTCCAGCTGGTAGGCGGTCTCGAAGGCCACACGGGCGCCGAAGGAGTAGCCCCACAGGGTGTAGGGGCCGGCCGGCTGGATCTCCTTGAGGGCCTCGATGTCCTTCTTGGCCATCTCGGTGATGGTCTCGTACGGCGTCTCGCCCTCGTTGATGCCGTACGACTGGACGCCGTAGAACGAGCGGCCGAGGCCGATCTCTCCGGCCAGGGAGCGCAGGTTCATCGGGTAGCCGCCCAGACCCGGCCAGCAGATCACGGGCCGGGCCTTGCCGGTCTCCGCGTGCAGGCGGACGAAGCGCGAGGACTCCTGGGCGACCTCCCGCTCCAGGCGGCGGGCCAGCTTCTCGATGGTCGGGGACTCCAGGACGCTCTGCAGCGGCAGGGAGACGCCCAGGCGCGTGTTGAGCTCGCGGACCAGGCCGACGGCGATCAGCGAGTTGCCACCGGACTCGAAGAAGTCGTCCTGGACGGACGCGTTCTCGCGGCGCAGGGCCTTCTCCCAGACGCCCGCGATCTCCTTCTCGGTCTCCGTGCGCGGGGCGACGAAGGGGCGCTCCACGAGCTCGGCGTTGACCTGGTCGGAGGCGTCGAGCGCCTTGACGTCGATCTTGCCGTTGGCGGACAGCGGCAGCCGCTCGAAGACCACGACCCGGTTGGGGATCATGTAGTCGGGCAGGAAGCTGACGAGGTCGTCGCGGATGAGCTCGGCCGGACCGCGCATGTGGACGCTGTCCTCGCGCATGCCCTCGTGGGCGATCTGCTCGTCGCTGACGCGGCCGCCGACGAAGAAGTACATCGGACCGCCGTCGACGCCGTTGGCGCCGAGGACGGCGTCCATGCGGCGGGACGCGGGCAGCGGGTTGCCGGTCTTGGAGCTGTAGCCGGAGGACATGAAGCCCAGGTTCAGCCCGTTCATCATCAGGTGCTGGAGCTTCTTGCCGAGGGTGATGTACTTCAGCCACTCCTCCTCGGCGCGGCTGTAGACGCTGATGCCGAAGCTGGCGGCCTGGTACACCGACTGGTTGATCGCGATGACGTGCTTCTTGAGGACGATGTCGTCCGAGAAGCGGGTCAGCTCGCCGTTCTCGTAGCGGTACTGGCCCTCGGGCAGACCGGCGATCTTGTTGCCGTGCGTCTGGACGTAGACCTCGGCGTGGTCCTCGCGCCGGCCCGCGTGCGGGACCAGCTCGAAGGTGCCCAGGTAGTAGTCCTCGTCGGCGACGTCGAGCAGGTCCTTGACCGCCGGCTCGTAGGCGCGGTCGTGGATGTCGAGGCCGTAGGCCGGCAGGATCTGCTCGAAGAGGCCGACCATGTGGCCGGTCTCGATCTCCAGGACCTCGACGATGTTGTTCTTGTAGACCGGCTCGATGCCGCTCTTCTTGCCGATGAAGTGGATCTGCGCGGTGGCCTTGCCCGTGGCCTCGCGCTCGCTGATCAGCACGAGCTGGTGGCGGACCGGCTGGTAGTAGTAGTAGCCCGGCTTCAGACCGCCGACGCCCTCCAGCTCGAAGTACATCTGCGTCGCGTACAGCGCGCCCGGGGAGGCGTAGCCGTACTTCGGCAGGAGGCGCTCCTCGCTGATGTACTGGCCGAACCAGCGCAGGATCTGGCCGAGTTCGGCGGGGGCCAGGTCGGCCGCCTTGCGCGAGTAGCCCGCGGTGACCTCGGCGCCGAGCAGGCCCAGCAGGTCGGCCTGGGTGACGGCGCCGCCCTCGTAGAAGCGGTACGTCTTGCGGGCGAAGACCCGGCCGCGCTGCTCGGGCGTGGGCTCGGAGCCCTCGAGGTCGAAGGCCGGGCGGGCGGCCAGCTCGGCGTCGTCGCGCAGGCCCGGGTTGGACAGCTGCGCCTTGACCTGGAGCTTGCTCTTCTTCGAGGCGTGGTGGGAGCCGTGGTTGCCCTGGTCCATCAGGGCGGCTTCCTTCTCGCTCAGCTCGATGCAGGCGATCAGGTTCTGGAAACCGGTGCGGCCGTCGTTCTTGACGATGACGGCGGCGTTGCGGACCCAGTCGTGGTTCTCGATCGCCAGGGATATCTCGTCCAGCTCGACGCGGTAGCCGCGCAGCTTGACCTGGTTGTCCGCGCGGCCGGCGAACTGCACGGTCCCGTCGGTGTTCCACTGGCCGAGGTCGCCCGTCTTGTACAGGCGGACGGGCTCGGCGCCCTCCTCGAGCTCGATCTCCAGGAAGCGCTCGGCGGTCAGGTCGTCGCGGTGCAGGTAGCCGCGCGCCAGCTGGATGCCGCCGATGTACAGCTCGCCGATCTCCCCGACGCCGACCGGCTTCAGGGTCTCCTTGTCGAGGATGTGGTAGGTGGTGCCGTGCACCGGGGAGCCGATGGAGATGGACTGCGGGCCCTCGTCCAGTTCGGCGGGGTCGACGGGGAACGAAGACGAGTTGATGGTGGTCTCGGTCGGCCCGTAGACGTTGATGAGCGCCCGGCCGGGCATCTCCTGCGTGGTCTGGATGGCCAGCAGGCGGGAGAGGGCCTCGCCGCCGCTGAAGATCTGCTGGAGGGAGACGCACTCGGGGAACTTCTCGGTGTCGAGCAGGCCCTGGAGCAGGGTCGGGACGCACTGGAGGGTGGTCACGCCGTGCTTGACGATGGTCTCGATGAGGCCCTCGGGGTCGGCGTAGACGCCGGGGGCGCCCATGACGACGGTCGTGCCGTTGGCCGGGGAGAGGATCTCCCACTGCGCGGCGTCGAAGCTCATCGGGGTCTTCTGCAGGATGACCTTGCTGCGGTCGATCGCGTAGGTCTCGCGCAGCCAGCCGAGCTGGTTGACGATGCTGCGGTGCTCGATCATCACACCCTTCGGCTTGCCCGTGCTGCCGGAGGTGTAGATCACGTACGCGAGGGTGTCCGGTCGGGCGCCGCCGCCGGCGGGGGCCTCCTGGCCCTCGGGGCGGACGAAGGCCTCGGACTCGCGCAGGGTCACGATGGTGACGTCCTGCGGGGCGAGTTCGCGCAGGCGGGACACCAGGCGCTGCTGCGCCAGGATGATCTTCGTCTCGCTGTTCTCGATCATGTAGCGGAGCCGGTCCTCGGGGTACTCCGGGGAGAGCGGCAGGTAGGCGGCGCCGGCCTTGAGGATGCCCCAGGCACCGACCATCAGGTCGATGGACGGCTCGACGAACAGGCCGACGCAGTCGTCGGCGGAGACGCCGAGGTGCCCCAGGTAGTCGGCCAGCGCCGAGCTTCTGGACCCCAGCTCGCGGAAGGTGAGCTTCTCATCCCGGTAGGCGACGGCGATCGCCTCGGGGTGCTCGGCCACCCGCTCCGCGAGCAGGCCGGGCAACGTGTTGGTCCCCTGCAGGGTGGGCTCGAGCACGCTGGTCTCCTGAAGAGTCATTTCCCGCTTCCTTACGTTCCGTTGTGGAGCACGGGCGCGGTCGGGCGCCCCCGCAACCGGGCTCCGGCGTGGTGGCGAGCCCGAGGTACGACGCTCACCGCGAGCGTGGGGGGTGGCGTCCGCACGGGGCGGACACCGCTGGAAGCGGTGGGCGTCGGTGGCCGAGCTGCAGCTCGGCCGGGAAGTGCGTAGAACTGAGGGGCGCAAGGGCAATGCCTCACCACCCGGAAGGTCCGGAACGGCGCGGTGCGTGCGGCCGCCTCCCCCTACGGACGGACGGGCCCCCGTCAGGCCCGCCCGTCCGGGCGATCACCGGTTCTGCAGGAGCCGGGTTACTGATCCGTTCTCGAACACCGCGCGCGAAGCGCCCGCGATGAGCGGGGCGATGGACAGGACGGTGACCTTGTCCAGTCCGAGCGCCCCGGGCACCGGGAGGGTGTCCGTGAACACGAACTCGCTCACCCGCGAGTTCTTCAGGCGGTCCGCCGCGGGGCCGGAGAGCACCCCGTGCGTGGCCGCCACGATGACGTCCCGCGCCCCCTGGGCGAAGAGGGCGTCGGCGGCGGCACAGATCGTGCCGCCGGTGTCGATCATGTCGTCGACCAGGACGCAGACGCGGTCGCGGACCTCGCCGACCACCTCGTGGGCGGTGACCTGGTGGGCCACGTCCTTGTCGCGCCGCTTGTGGACGATGGCCAGCGGAGCGCCGAGGCGGTCGCACCAGCCGTCGGCCACGCGCACGCGGCCGGCGTCGGGCGAGACCACGGTCAGCGCTTCGCGGTCCACCTTGGAGCCGATGTAGTCCGCGAGGACCGGCATGGCGAACAGGTGGTCCACCGGACCGTCGAAGAATCCCTGGATCTGGTCGGCGTGCAGGTCGATCGTCAGGATCCGGTCCGCGCCGGCGGTCTTGAGCAGGTCCGCCACCAGGCGGGCCGAGATGGGTTCCCGGCCGCTGTGCTTGCGGTCCTGTCGCGCGTATCCGTAGAAGGGCAGGATCACCGTGACACTGCGCGCGGAGGCCCGCTTCAGCGCGTCGATCATGATGAGCTGTTCCATGATCGACTTGTTGATGGGGGCGGTGTGGCTCTGGACGACGAAGCAGTCCGCGCCGCGCACGGAGGCGTGGTAGCGGATGTAGATCTCGCCGTTGGCGAAGTCGATCGCCTTCGTCTCGACCAGTTCCGTGCCCAGCTCCGCCGCGATGGCCTCGGCGAGCTCGGGGTGCGCGCGCCCCGAGAAGAGCAGCATCTTCCCGGAGTCGCTCACGCGGCGCTCTCGGCGAGCGTCGGGTAGTCCGTGTAGCCGGTGTGGTCGCCGCCGTAGAACTTGCTCTGGTCGGCCTCGGCCAGCGCGGCGCCGGTGCGGATGCGCTCCGGCAGGTCCGGGTTGGCGATGAAGGACGAGCCGAAGGCGACGGCGCAGGCGACGCCGGCCTCCAGCGCCTCACCGGCGATCTCGCCGCTGACCGGAACGCCGTTCTCCGGGTGCGGGCACAGGACGATGGTGCCGGTCCACTGGGCGCGCAGCGCCTCGATGTGGTCGCGGTTGCCGCCCTCGAGGATGTGCAGGAAGGCGATGGGCGGCAGGGCCGCGACGAGCGCCTCGTAGATGGCGCGCGTGTCGCCCTCGACGATGTCGTTGTACGGGTTGGACGGCGAGATGCGCACGCCGACGCGGTCGGCGCCGATGCGCTCGGAGACCGCCTCGATCACCTCGATCGCGAAGCGGATGCGGTTCTCGACCGAGCCGCCGTACTGGTCGGTGCGCTGGTTGGTGTTCTCCGCCAGGAACTGGTGGAGCAGGAAGCCGTTGCCCGCGTGGATCTCGACGCCGTCGAAGCCGGCCTCGATGGCGAGCTCGGCGGAGTCCGCGTGCTCCTTGACGACCTCGGCGATCTCCTCGACCGTCAGGGCACGCGGCTCCGGGTAGTCGAGCGGGCCCTGGGGGCCGTAGGCCTGGCCGGCCGCGGCGATGGCGGACGGGGCGACCGACTGGTGGCCGCTCGGGTAGAGCGAGGGGTGGCCGATGCGGCCGCAGTGCATGAGCTGTGCGACGATCAGACCGCCGCGGGCGTGCACGGCCTCGGTGACCGGCTTCCAGGAAGCGGCCTGCTCCTCGGTGTGCAGACCCGGGCTGTTGCCGAAGCCCTGACCCGTCACGGAGGGCTGGGCGCCCTCGGTGATGATCAGGCCGGCGCCCGCGCGCTGACCGTAGTAGGTGGCCATCAGGTCGGTGGCGAGGCCGTCGGCGGTGGCCCGGTTGCGGGACATGGGCGCCATGACCACTCGGTTGCCCAGGGCCAGCTTCCCCAGAGTGACCGGCTCGAACAGCTTCTCGGACATGTGTGTCTCTCTCCAGACTGAGGTCAACGCGTGGTGCGGTGGTGGTTCGAAGGGGCGGGTCAGCGCCCGGCGCGCTCGGCGAGGTGCGCGGAGTGCGCGACGGCCAGCCGGCCGGCCGCCTCGGCGCAGGAAGCGAGGACGGCCATGTTGGCCTTGGCCGAACGGCCGTCGGTGGCGGCGTCGACGGCGCGCATCAGGTACTTGGTGATGGCCTGGCCGGAGACCCCGTCGCGGGTGGCCTCGGCGACCGCGGCCCGGATGGCCGTGTCCACCTCGACGGAGTCGATGGCGTCCTTCTCCCGGACCGGGGTGGTGATCAGGAAGGAGCTGTTGTTGCCGAGCGCCCAGTGGGCCTCGACGGCGCGGGCGATGACCTGCTCGTCGTCCAGGCGGTGGGGCGCCTTGTGGCCGCTCGTACGGCAGTAGAACGCGGGGAAGTCGTCCGAGCGGTAGGCGACGACGGGGACGCACTGCGTCTCCAGGTACTCCAGGGTCAGCCCGAGGTCGAGGATCATCTTCGCGCCCGCGCAGACCACCGCGACCTTGGAACGGGTGAACTGGATCAGGTCCGAGGAGACGTCCCAGGTCTCCTGGGCGCCGCGGTGCACGCCGCCGATGCCGGCGGAGGAGAAGAAGGGGATCCCCGCGAGCTCGGCGGCGACCACGGAGGAGGCCACCGTGGTGGCGCCCAGGCCGCCCTGCGCCAGGATGACGGGCAGGTCCCTGCTGGACACCTTGGGAATGTCCGGCAGGGAGGCGAAGCGCTCGATGTCGGCGTCCGACATGCCGACGCGGATCTCGCCGGCCTCGATGCAGATCGTCGCCGGGACGGCGCCGCCGGCCCGCACCGCGTCCTCCACCTTGCGGGCGGTGGCCGCGTTGTCCGGGTACGGCAGGCCGTGCGTGATGACGTTGCTCTCGAGGGCGACGACGGCCTTGCCCTCGTGGAGGGCCTCCCGGACTTCCTCGGTGTAGACGACGGGGATGCCGCTGCTTGCGCTCATCGGGTCTCTCTCAACTCTCGTTCCAGTAGCCGGGTCGCTTGACCAGCAGATCCGGGCGGGCCGCTATCTCTGAGAGGACCCGGTCGTCCCAGTCCTCCGGACTGACCGGCTCGACGGAGATCGAGACGGTGTCCTCGCCGGTGGCGAAGGTCTTCGTCACGGCGGCGGTGACCGCCTCGTCGATCGCCTGGAGCTGCTCGGCCGTGAAGTCCCTGGGGTAGTGCCTGATGTGGATGTGGGGCACGGCTTCGGTCCTCTCGCGAGTCGTTCGTGCAGGGGGTTGGTGGCACACCGCGGACGGGGGAGGCCGCGGTGTGCCACCACCACTCCCCACCCGCCTCGGGGGTGGTGACGGGCGGGGAGTCTGTGGCGGGTGTCCTCGGCCTAGGCGGCCTTGACGGACTCCCGCGAGGTTTCGAGGGCCGGCTCGGGTTCGGGCTTGGGCTTGCCCTTGCGCGGCTGGGCCAGGATCACGGACGCGACCACGGTCAGGGCTCCGACGATCTGGATCGGCGAGAGCGACTGGTCGAGGACGAAGTAGCCGAGCAGGGTGGCCGCCAGGGGCGAGGCGAAGCTCAGGAACGACACGGCCAGCGCGGGCAGCCGGGCCACGCCGCGGAACCAGATCGCGTAGGCGAACAGGGCCCCGATGATGCCGAGGTAGGCGAAGCCCCAGAGGTTCTTGGCGGTGATCTCGCTCGGCAGGCCCTCGCCGATCAGCGTGATCGGGAGCAGCACCAGCCCGCCGACGGTGAGCTGCCAGCCCGTGAAGGGCAGCAGGCCCACGCCTTCGGGGCGTCCCCAGCGCTTGGTCAGGACGATGCCGGAGGCCATGCTGAGCGCGCCCAGCAGACCGGCGATGACACCGGTGGCGTTCAGCCCGGCGTTCGGCTGGAGGACCAGCAGGGCCACACCGCCCGCGCCGAGGGCGCAGGAGATCAGGTGGATCGGCTTGATCTTGTCCTTCAGCAGGGCCGCGCCCAGCAGGAGCACGATCATCGGCTGGATGGACATCACCAGCGCCGCGACGCCGCCCGGCAGGTGGTAGGCGGCCACGAAGAGCAGGTAGAAGAAGGCACCGATGTTCAGCACGCCGAGCACCAGTGCGCGCCACCACCAGATGCCCTTGGGCAGTGTCCGCCCGATGAGCACCAGGATCAGGCCCGCGGGCAGGGCACGGAGCAGGGAGGCCAGCAGCGGCCGGCCCTCCGGGAGCAGCTCCGTGGTGACCAGGTACGTGGACCCCCAGATCGCCGGCGCGAGTGCCGTCAGCGCGGAGTCGGCAACGGTACGGCTGCTCTTCATCAGGCGACTGCCGAGTCGGTCGTGCCGAAGTAGCGGTCGCCGAAGTCGCCGATGCCCGGGATCATGAACGCGTTCTCGTTGAGGCGCTGCTCGATCGAGGACGTGACGATCTTGACGAGCGGGTACGCGGCGTGGACGGCCTCGATGCCCTCGGGCGAGGCGAGGAAGTTGACGAAGACGATGTTCTCCTCCTTCACGCCGGCGTCGAGGAGGACCTCGATGGCCGCCTTGGCGCTGCCGCCGGTGGCGAGCATCGGCTCCAGGAGGAGGACGTGCCGCTGGGCGATGTCCTCGGGGAAGTTCTTGTAGTACAGGTGCGGGAGCTTGGTGGTCTTGTCCCGCTGGATGAGCAGCTTGCCGACGGTGATGTCGGGGATGACCTGGCGGAGCTCGTCGAGCATCGAGTCACCGGCCCGGACCACGGGCACGGCGCAAAGCTGGGGACCGAGTCTCAGTCCCTCGTACGTCTCTCCGACCGGCGTGATGGCCTCGTGCTGGTCGAACGGCAGCTGGTTGAGCGCCGATTCGAGCAGGAGGCGGATGATCCGCCGGGAGTAGAACACGAAGTCCGCGCGGGAGGCCCTGCGGTCACGGATGATCGTGTGCATGGCGCGGAGCTGGTTGGTCTGCGGCAGCGGGTGGACATTGTGGTGGCCGGTCGCCATGAGAAACCTGCTTCTCGTCGGTCGTGGAGACGTGCTGCGGCCGGGCCCGGGGCCCCGCGGGCCCCGGGAACCGCAACCGTGTGGTCGGGTGCCGGGATCAGCCGTTCGCGATCTCGGCGAAGGCCTTCCGCGACTCGGCCACGAACTTCGCGACCTTGGCGCGGTCCTTGCGGCCGTCGGGGCCCTCGAGGAGGCTGTGGGCGTCGACGGCGGCGGGCTTGACGAAGCGGATGGCGTCGGCGACGTTCTCCGGGCTCAGGCCGCCGGCCATCATCAGGGGCTTGGGGGAACGGCGCACGAGCTCGGCGCTGACGTTCCAGTCGTGGGTGAGGCCGGTGGCGCCCTTGGCACCGGTGGCCGGGTTGAAGGTGTCGGTGATGAACATGTCCACCACGTCGGCGACCTCGTCGACGAGCTGGAGGAGCTCCTCGGCGTTGTCCTCCTTGACGACCAGGCTCTTGAGCACGTACAGGTCGGGGCGGTTGGCCTTCAGCTTGCGCAGCTGCTCCGGCTCGACGTCGCCGTGGAGCTGGACGGCCTTCACACCGAGCTGCGTGGTGAAGGCGCTGATCTCGTCGGCGTCCGTCATGTAGCTGATGAGGACGCCCTCCTGGGGAGCCGTCAGCCCGGCGATGATCTCCGAGGCGGCCGCCTCGGAGATGTCGTCCTTGCCCGACGGGAGGCGGAGCGGGAAGCCGAACCAGTCGCAGCCTTCCTCGGCCAGCATCTTGGCCTCCTCGGCGTCGATGATGCCGGCGACCTGCACCAGGTCCTTCACGTCACTCATGTGTGTTCCTTTGCGGAATGATCTGATGAATCAAACAGGCTTGTGAATCAAACAGACGTACGAGATGCCGAGTGGACGTGTCCCGGTATGACGGACTTCGTTACACGTCACGGGATGCTCACGAAAAGCCTCGTTGGTACCGATCTGCTGGTCAACGGGATCTATGTCAGATCCCGGTCAACCTTCTTCATTTCTCGGTCAGTTGTGGCCGGGATCCGCCCGTCTCCCGGCTCCCGGGCGAGTAGGCACTCCTCCAGGAAGGCCATGACCCGCAGGTGGTAGCCCCGGGAGGCCCAGCCCAGACTGACGTTGTGTCCAGCATGCGGCTGGATGACCACCTCTGTGGAGGCCCCGCTCAGCGGAGTCAGCAGTTCCTCCACGGCCGCGCGGTCCCGCCTCCACCAGAGCTCCTGTTCGGCGAACGTGAAGCGAACGGGAGCCCTCACACCGGCCGCCACGGCGGGGTACATCGCCGGCCACGAGGGGGTCTCCCGGGCCTCCTCGGCGGGTACCGGCCGCACCAGACCGGTGCAGGCCCGGAAGGCCTCCGGCGGGTAGAAGCGCAGCGCGCCCCAGTGCCGGCGCCACTGCCCGGGGAAGTCCGCCCCGGGCAGCTGCCCGGGCTCCACCGCGAAGTGGCGGCCGACCCCGCACAGGTCCACGCCGAGCGGCGCGAGCCTGCCCCGGGCGCCGGCGGCAGCGGACAGGGCGAGGCGGCCGCCGTTGGAGTGGGCCACGAGGAAGACGCCCGCGCCGAGCCCGTGGCCGTCGGCGTACCCGTCGAGGGCGGAGAGCAGGGCGGCCGTCTGCCCGGCGAGGTCCAGCCCCCGCGGCAGCACGGCCGCCGAGGCCCCGTACCCGGGCCGGTCCAGGGCGAGCACGGCGAAGCCCAGCGAGGCGCCGAGCTCCAGCAGGGAGAACCCGGGCCGCACCCGGCTGTCGAAGTAGCCCGCGCTCATCCCCGCCCCGTGCAGGGCCACCACCACGGCCCGGGGCACGGGGTCCGCGGGCACGGCGAGCAGCCCCGACAGCGGGATCCCGTCCGCGTCGAGGACGACGGACCTCACCGGGGGCGCGGCAGGGGACGGGGTGGGGGCCATGGGGGTCCTCCGGGCATGGGTCGGCACCCCGCCGGGGTCCCCCGGCGGGGTCAGGCGGGCCGGGCCGACCGGCCCGGCGGGTTCGGGGCGGGACGCGCGGCCCGCCCCCGGGTGACGGCCAGCCCCCAGGCGGCCCTGCGGCGCAGGAGCGTGACCAGGGGCGGCGCCGGGTGCGGCCGGACCCCGTGCGGGGACTCCCGTACGGGTTCGCATACGGGTTCGCGTACGGGATCCCGCGGGGTCTCACGGGCGGGGACCCAGTAGCCGGCGATCTGCACGGCGTTCATCCGGCGCTCACAGCCGGATCCCGGCGAGCTCGGGCAGGCGGACGCCGGAGTCCCACACGACGCGGAACGAGACGTGGCTCAGCCGCCAGCCGTCCGGGGTGCGCACGGCATGGGCCTCGGTGTGCCCGCCGACGTCGAAGTGGGCCGCCGGGCCCGCTCCGGCGTGGTGGACGTGGGTGGTGAGCTGCTGGGCCCGGACGACGGCCCGGTCACCGTCGAGGGCGATGGAGTGGCTGGCGCTGACGTGGTGCGTGCGCGCCCACCGCTCCCGCGCCTCGCGCTGGAAGGCGGCGAAGGCCTCGACGCCCGTGCAGACGCCGATGGGGAAGGCGAAGGTGGCGTCCTCGGTGAACAGCGTGGCGAACCGGGCCTCACCCGGGCCGGTTCCGTCGAAGGTGTCCAGGGCGACGACGTAGCGGTCGAAGAGCTCGCGCAGCTCGGCGCGGTCGCGCAGCACCCGTATCTGCTCGCGCAGGTCCGCGATGTCGTCGTGGGTCGATGGCATGGCCTCTCCTGTGGGCGGACTCGCGGGGTTCGGCGGTCAGGAGTGTCCGCCCACGAACTCCTTGACCGAGGCGATGACGTAGTCGAGCATCTCGTCGGTCAGCGCCGGGTAGACGCCGATCCAGAAGGTCTGGTCGGTGACGATGTCGCTGTTGGCGAGGTCGCCGACGATCCTCTGGGGCTGCCCGATGTAGGCCGGGTGGCGGGTGAGGTTGCCCGCGAACAGCCGGCGCGTGCCGATCTTGCGGCCCTCCAGGAAGTCCACCAGGGCGGCCCGGCTGTACGGGGCACCGGGGTCCACGGTGATCGCGAACCCGAACCAGCTCGGGTCGCTGCGCGGGGTGGCCTCGGGGAGGATCAGGTGCGGCACGCCGTCGAGCCCCTCGCGCAGCCTCCGCCAGTTGCGGCGGCGGGCTTCGCAGAACTCGTCGAGCTTGTCCAGCTGGGTCAGGCCGAGGGCCGCCTGGATGTCGGTGGCCTTCAGGTTGTAACCCACGTGGGAGAAGATGTACTTGTGGTCGTAGCCCTCGGGGAGGGTGCCCATCTGGTAGTCGAAGCGCTTGAGGCACTTGTTGGTCTCGCCCGGCTCGCACCAGCAGTCCCGGCCCCAGTCGCGCAGCGACTCCACGATCCGGGCGAGCGCCAGGTTCGAGGTGAGGACGCAGCCGCCCTCGCCCATGGTCAGGTGGTGGGCGGGGTAGAAGCTGACCGTCGTGATGTCGCCGAAGGTCCCCGTCAGCTGTCCGTCGTAGGTGGAGCCGACCGCGTCGCAGTTGTCCTCGATCAGGAACAGGCCGTGGTCCTCCGCCAGTCGGGCGATCTCGGCGACCTCGAAGGGGTTGCCCAGAGCGTGCGCGATCATGATCGCCCGGGTCTTGGGCCCGATGGCCTGTTCCACCCGGTCGGCGGTGGTGTTGTAGGTGCCCAGCTCGACGTCGACGAAGACGGGCACCAGCCCGTTCTGGATGATCGGGTTGACGGTGGTCGGGAAGCCGGCGGCCACCGTGACGACCTCGTCGCCGGGCCGCAGTCGCCGGTCCTCCAGCAGGTGCGAGGTGAAGGCCGTCAGGGCCAGCAGGTTCGCCGAGGAGCCCGAGTTGACCAGGTGGGCCTTGCGCCGCCCCAGCGTGCGGGCGAAGCGGGACTCGAAGCGGCGCGAGCTGGGCCCGGCGGCGATCCGCATCTCCAGGGCGGCCTCGACCAGCGCGGTGCGGTCGCGCTCGTCGAGCACCGCGCCGGCGGGCCAGATCTCGGTGGTACCGGGGACGAAAGGCCGATCGTCCTGCACGTCCTGATGGAACTTGGCGGTCTCGTCGAGGATGAGTCCTTTGTGGACGTTCATGACGGAATGGGGTCCCTTCCCGGCCCTGACGGCCGATGGTGCGGTGGTACGGGGGACGGCGCGGGGGCGGTACTGCCCCGCGCCGGTCAGGCGGAGCGCGGCCCCGCGTGGTTGTCGCGCCAGGTGCGTGCGCCGTGGAAGGCCCGGGGCTGCCGCGGACAGCGCCAGCCCGCCAGGGTGGGCCCGCCGCCGGCCGTGCCGCCGTGCTCGCCCTCGTAGGCCGCGGCCCGGGCCAGCACGACAGCGGTGAGCGCCGCGAGTTCCTCGGCGTCGGGACGCCCCCGGACCACGTGGATGAGGCCGGTCTCCGGTTGCCTGTCCATGGACTGCTCCTCGTCTCGTGACGTCCCGCCGGCGTTCGCGGCCGCGGGTGTGACTGCCTGCCGGTCAGACCGCGGTGGCGCTCAGTTCGTCCACGGCCTCCGCCAGCCGCTCGGGCGTGTGCGTGCTGTGGACGCGGGCCCCCGGCAGGATGCGGCGGACCAGCCCGCCGAGCACCCGCCCGGGGCCCACCTCCACGAAGCGGTCGGTGCCCGAGGCGGCGAGCGTCCGCACCGCGCCGGTCCAGCGCACCGGGGTGGTGAGCTGGCCGCGCAGGGCGACGACGGCCTCGGCGGCCGTCGTCACCCAGCCGCCGGTGACCCCGGAGACCAGCGGCACGGCCGGGTCCCGGAACTCGGTCGCGATCAGCGTCTCGGTGAACTCCGCCTCGGCCTCGCCGAGCAGACTGGAGTGGAACGGCCCCCCGGTACGCAGCCACGCCACCCGCGCCCCGGCCGCCCGGGCCTCGTCGGCGACCCGGGCCACCGCCTCGGCCTGCCCGGACACCACCGTCTGCCGGGGCTCGTTGTCCCCGGCCACCTCCACGACCTGGCCAGTTGCCGCCCGGGTCTCGGCGCACAGGCGCGTCAGGTCCGGGCGGCTCAGGCCGATGACCGCGGCCGTGGCGCTGCCGACCCGGTCGCCGACGGTGGCCACCAGTTCGCTGCGCAGCCGGACGAGCCAGAGCGCCTCGGTCCACTCCAGGGCGCCCGCGGCCACCAGAGCCGCGTACTCGCCCAGGCTGTGCCCGGCCACCGCGTCCGGCTCCAGGCCCCGTCCGCGCAGCACCTCCAGCACGGCCATGCTGGTGAGGAAGGCGGCCGGCTGTGCCACCGTCGGGTCCTCCAGGTCCCGGGGGGACCCGTCGACGCACAGCCGCGACAGCGGGAACCCGAGGAGGTCGTCGGCGGTGCGGTAGTGGGTGTCGGCGAGGTCGGGCCGCAGGGCGAGCAGCTCCTTGGCCATGCCGGCGCATTCGGAGCCCTGGCCCGGGAAGAGGAAGGCGGTGCGGGTCATCCGGTCACGTCCTTACTTGCGGTTCAACTGGTGAGGACCGTGTCGTGCGGTCCGGGGGCGGCAGCGCCGCACACGGTGTTGCCTGCGGCCAGCCAGGTGTCGGGCACCCACCTGACGTTGACGACCTTGGGGGCCTGGCCCTTGACCGCGACGGCTGCGGCGTGGGTCGTGTCGGCCGGGACGCCGACCATGGTCCAGCCGTCGGGGTGGCGGTCCAGTTCGGTGCCCAGGTAGTCCTCGGCGGGCGAGCGGCTCAACCCTGTCCCAAGCCCCTTGAGAAACGCTTCCTTGCGCGTCCAGATCTGTCCGAAGAGGTGCCTGCGCGCCTCGCCGGAGCCGGCACGGGCGATTTCGAGCTGCTCGTCGGGGTGCAGGGCCTTCGAGCAGATGTCCACCGTCTCGGCGCCGGGGAGTTTCTCCACGTCAACGCCGAGCGGGACCGTTCCGACGCCGACCATGGCCACTCCCCCGCTGTGCGAGAGGGAGTAGTGCAGGGGCGGCGGCGGGGGCGACAGCGCCGGGCGGCCGTGCGCCTCGCCGCAGCCGGGGCAGGGCTCGCGCATGAACCGGACGTCCTGGGGCAGGGTCGCGGTGTACCGTCCGAGCAGCCGGCGCACCGCGACGTGCGCGGCGGCGTAGAGCATGCCGTCCGAACGGCGGATGAAGGCGTCGGCGCGCTTGCGTTCGTCCGCGTCGAGTTCGCCGACCGCGAGGGCGTCCGCGTCGGCCCCGGTGGGGCGGCGGATCAGCCAGAGGTCGACCCGGTCGGCGGAGAGGGTGAAGTCGAGCCGGTCGAGACCCTGGTGGTTCACCACCGGACGGGCGGCCGGCAGCAGAGTGGTAGTCGTCATGCCGGCACCGCTGTCCCGTGCAGGTGGGCCTCGGGACCGAGCTGGCCGGCGAGGCAGTCGATGAGCTCCTGGGCGCTGTTGGCGAGCAGCAGCCGCTGGAGGTTCACGTCGACGCCGAGCGTGGCCTCCATCCGGTACTGGAGTTCGATGCCGGAGATCGAGCCGATGCCGAGGCAGCCCATGGGGCGGCCCGTGGTGTCGACGAGGTGTGGCTCGATGCCGAGGATCCGGCCGAGCTCCTCGCGCACGTACTGCTCGAGGATCCGGGTGCGCTCGCGCAGCCCGGCGGTGGCCAGTACGGCCATGTCGGGCCTGGTCATGTGGACCAGGCCTGTGTCTGTCTCGTATGTCTGCGACATGTGAAGTGTGGTCATGATGCTTTCCGGTTCGTAGGGGGCACCGCCGGAGGAGAGAGGGGTCGGCGGTTCTCAGGAAGGGTCGGTCGAAGGGTGTGCGAGGCCGGCGACGGCGACGCCCGCGCCGGCCAGGCCGACGGCGGTGACCAGCCCGAGCGCCGCGCTGGGGCCGGAGGTCGTGTACAGCGCGGACGTCAGCGCGGGGGTGAGTGCCGCGCCGAGCTGCACGCAGGTCTGGTAGAGGCCGCCGGCCGCCGTACGGAGGCCGGAGGGAAGGGATCCGGTCGCCTGGAGGTGCAGCGCGGTGAAGGCGAGCACGAAGGCGAGGCCGACGAGGGACATCGAGGGCAACAGTTCGACATACCGCACCCCGCCCGCACCGGAGTCCGGGTAGAGCGCGTATCCGGCCGGTGCGGCGAGCGCCCCGGCGGCGACGGCCCGCGCGGGCCCCAGCCGGGCGGCGATCCGCCCCGAGTGCAGGGCGGTCAGGGCGAGCGGCGCGGCGGCGGGCAGGAACCCGAGGGCGGTCTCCCAGGCGCTCCACCCGTCCCGCCGCAGGTCCGTCGCCGCGACCAGCAGGAAGCTCACGTAGGAGCCGTTGAGCGCGGCCGCCCCGAGCGCGGAGCGCACCAGCGGTGCGTGCCGCAGCAGCGTGGTGTCCACGAGCGGCCGCGGGGAGGCCCGCTCGGCCCGGACGCAGACGAGGACCAGCACCGCCGCCGCGACGGCGCCGCCCCACCGGCCGCTGGACGACGCGTCCACGAGCAGCAGCGCCGCCCCGGTCGACGCGCCCCCCACCAGCACCGCGTACCGGCGGGGCCCCCCGTCGTGCACGGCGGGCTCCCGCGGGACCACCCGCAGCGCGGCGACGAACAGCGCCAGCGCGACGGGGGCCGGGAATGCCAGGGTCCACCGCCATCCGAGCCCGGTGAGCAGTCCGGACAGCAGCAGCCCCGAGCAGAACCCGGCGGCCCCGAAGAGGGAGTAGACCGACACGGCACGCCGTCGCGCCTCCCCCTCGGGGACGGCGGCCACGATGATGGAGAGCCCGGTGGGCGCGGTCAGTGCGACACAGAATCCTTTCACCACACGGGTGGCGACCAGCAGTTCCACACCGTCGGCCAGCGCCCCGCCCAGCGACGCGGCGGCGAAGACGAGCAGCGCGGCGAGGAAGACCCGCCGCCGCCCGAACCACTCCACCAGCCGGCCGCCGAGCAGCAGCGCCCCGCCGAACCCGGCGGCGAAGCCGGTGACGATCCACTGGACCCGGGTGACGGAAGCCCCCAGCGCGCCGCCGACGGCCGGCAGCGCCACCAGGGTCGCGGACACCTCCAGGGCGTCCACCAGCATGTTCGCGGCGAGTACGGACACCAGAGCCCAACGGGCCCCGACCCGGGCGCCGGAGGCAATGCTCATCGAGGAGTACACGCTCGCATTCGGAAGAAGGGGCGGGCCGGCCGGGGAGGGATCCCCGGCCGGCCCGCCCGCCGTCGGCGTGGCGCGTGGGATACACACGCCGACGGAGTCAGGAGGGGCCCGGGGGCGTCAGCCGAGCAGGGTGCCGCCCGTGGCGTCCACGAACGACCCGGTGATCCACCGGGCCTCGTCGGTGGCGAGGAACGCCACCACGTCGGCGACGTCCTCCGGCTCCCCGACCCGGTTGAAGGCCGACAGCCCCGCCATCTGCTCCACCGCCTCGGGGATGTCGAACACCGGGTTCCCGTTGCGCGTGATGCCCGGCGCGACCGAGTTGATGGTGATCCGGCGCGGCCCGAGCGCCTTCGCGAAGTGCAGGGCGAGCTGTTCCAGCGCGCCCTTGCTCATCGCGTACGCGATCTCGTCCGGGTTGGCGAACCGGGTCAGCCCGGACGAGATGTTGATGATCCGCCCGCCGTCCGGCATGTTCCGCAGCGCCCGCTGGATGAGGAAGAACGGCGCCTTCGCGTTCACCGCGAAGATCCGGTCGAACTGCTCCGGCGTGACCTCGTCCGCGGCGACCCCGCCCATCACCCCGGCGTTGTTCACCAGGATGTTCAGGTCAGTGGAGCCGGTCCGCTCGCGCAGGTCCTCCTCCAGCGCGGCGAACAGGGTGTCCACGTCTCCGTCGACCCCCAGCTCGGTCCGCACCGCGAACGCCCGCCCCCCGTCCTTCTCGACGGCGGTGACGACGTCACGCGCGGCCGCCTCGTCCTGGTGGTAGTGGACGGCGACGAGCGCGCCCTCCTGCGCGAGCCGGATCGCGGCCGCCCGGCCCATGCCGCGGCTCGAACCGGTGACCAGCGCGGTCCGGCCCGTGAGCCGCTCCGCGCCGACACCCCGCCGGACGCCGGCGAGCGCCGCCGGCTCGGCGGCGACGCGGGCCGGCTCCGCCCCGGCCGGGAGGCTCCCGGTGCCGGCGGAGTCCCGCACGGCCGGGGCGGGCGCCGGCCGTTCGGCCCCGAACCACCGCGTGAGCGCCTCGTCGAGCGCCTCCGCCCGCGGTCCGTCGGCCCAGACCACGTACCCGTCGGGCCGTACGAGGACGGCGCCCTCGGGAGCACCGGCCCCCGCGGACCCGTCGGCCACGGACACCGCGGTCACGATCCGGACCCGGTCGCTCCAGGCCCCCGCCGCCTCCGCGAGCTCCGCCCGCCGCGCCTCCTCGCCCGGCGGCAGGAGCAGCAGCCCCCGCCCCGGCCGCAGCAGGCCCAGCGTCGTGGTGCTGCCCTCGGCGGTGGTGACCTCCCAGGCCGGCACGCGCGAGCCGGGCAGCCCGGGGGCGTCCGCGGGGGCGCCGACGTCGTGGCGTACGGACAGCCCGGAGATCAGCCCGGCCAGGTGCGTCCGTACGTTCTCGCTGGCGCTGAGCTCCGCGAACACCTCCCGTACCGCGTCCACCTCGGGGCCTCCGAGCAGCAGCAGGGCCTGGGTGCGGACGTTGCTCTGGACGCCCTGCCCGACCGCGTGCCGTTCCTCGTGGTACGTGTCCAGGAGCGCGTCGGTGCCGTGGCCGGCGATCCGGGCGCCCAGCTTCCAGCCGAGGTTGAAGGCGTCCTGGAGCCCGAGGTTCAGTGCCTGGCCGCCGATCGGCATCTGCTGGTGCGCCGCGTCCCCGGCGAGCAGCAGCGGGCCCCGCCGGTACCGGTCGGCCTGCCGGGAGGCGTCGCCGAACGAGTTCACCCACAGCGGGGTGCCGCCGCCGATGTCCTCGCCGGTGATGCGCTTCCAGGAGTCGGCGACCTCCTCGAAGGAGAGCCGTCCGGACCGGGGCCGCGCCCCGAACTCGTGCGCCATCACCCGGGTGACGCCGTCGGGCCGGCGGGCGGCGATGACGAGTCCGCCGTCCTTGCGCTCGAAGCGGCGGTCGGGGATGTCGATGCCGGCGACGTCCGCGCGCAGCAGTTCGCGTTCGGCGTCGGTGCCGGGGAAGCCGAAGCCGCCGAGCCGGCGGACGGCGCTGTCCTCGCCGTCGCAGCCGACCACGTACCGGGCCCGCAGGGACAGCCGGCCGCCCTCGGTGCGTACGTCGGCCACCACCCCGTCCGCGGTCACGGTCAGCCCGGTCAGCTCGTGGCCGCGCCGGATGTCCGCGCCCAGGTCGGCGGCCCGTTCCCCGAGGACTTCCTCCAGCCGGGTCTGGGCGACCTTCCACTGCCCCGGGTAGGGGCCGGGCAGGCCGAGGTCGAGGGGGATGCCCCCGAAGTGTCCGGCGTTGTCGTGCGGCACCTCGCCGATCGCGTCGAGGAGGCCGCGGCTGTCCAGGATCTCCATGGTGCGGGCGTGCAGGGTGGACGCCCGTGATGCGGAGGTGGGGGCGGTGAGGGTGTCGAGCACCACCACGTCCGTGCCCGCCAGCCGGAGTTCTCCGGCGAGCAGCAGTCCGACGGGGCCCGCGCCGACCACGATCACCTGGGTCTCGGTGAGGTCCTGATCGATGGCCATGGGCGTACTCCCTTTCTGTGGGCGGGGGTGGGGCGGCGGGGTGGTGGCGTGGGTCGGAGCCGCGGCCCCGACGTGGGGGCCGGGCTCCGACGGCTCGGCCGGCCCGCGCGGCTCAGGCGTTGACGGTGACCTTGAGGCTCGCGTTGATGGCCTCGACGAGGGAGCGCGGGGTGCTGTTGTCCGCGAAGATGTCGTCGTCGAGCGTGATGTCGAACTCGCGCTCGATCCGGCTGGCGGTCTCCAGCAGCGCCAGCGACTCGTAGCCGAGCGACTCGAAGTCGGTGTCGAGGATGTCGCCGTCGAGGTCGACCTCCTCGTCGGCGCCGGCGCCCTCCAGGAGGATGCGCTTGAGGTCGTCGAAGGTGAATTCCTGCTTGGACACGTGGGGTCCCTTCATCGGTGTTCCGCACCGGTGTTTCCGGCTGCGGGAGTTCGGCGCGGGGCGGGCGGCGCCCGCCGCCGCCGGGGGAGGAGGACGGGGGCGGGCGCGGACCGGGGAGGCGGGGCCGCTCAGTCGAGCGCGCGCAGCACCACCGCGGAGTTGAAGCCGCCGCGGCCGCGCGCGAGGACGAGCGCGGTGCGCACCGACGCCGTCCGCGGCCGCACGGCGACCAGGTCGATGTCGTACGCGGGGGAGGGCTCCACGTTGGTGGTCGGCGGGATCAGTCCCTCGCGCATGGCGAGGACCGCCGAGACCACGTCGACGGGCGCCGCTCCCGCGCCGATCCGCCCGGTCGTCGTCTTGGGCGCGGTGACCGGTACGCCGAGCGGACCGAAGACCGCGGTGATGGCCTCGGCCTCCTCCCGGTCGAGCCGCGGCACGCCCGCCCCGTCGGCGAAGACGACGTCGACCTCGGCCGGGTGGCATCCGGCGTCGGCGAGGGCCGTCTCGACGGCCCGGCGCAGGCCGGGTTCGCGTCCGCTGCCGGGACGCGGGTCGAGCGTGGCGCCGTACCCGGCGAACTCGGCGTAGACGTTGCGCGCCCCGCGGGCGGCGGCGCTCTCCTCGTCCTCCAGGATGATCAGCGCGCCGCCCTCGCCCGGTACGTAGCCGGAGGCGGCCTCGTCGAAGGGCAGGTAGGCGCGTTCGGGCTCGTGGCTGGTGGACATGTGGCCGCCGGCGAGGTGCGCGGCCCAGCCGAGCGAGCAGACCGAGGCGTCGAAGCCCCCGGTGGCGATGAGCCGGCTGCCCTTGCGGAGCCGGCGCCGTGCCTGGGCGAGGGCGTCGAGGCCGCCGGCCTGGTCGCCGACGAGGACCCCGGTGGGCCCGCGCAGGTCGTTGCGCACCGCGATCTGGCCGGTGTTGACGGCGTAGAACCAGGCGAAGGACTGGTACGCGCTGACATGCTTGGGACCCTCCCTCCAGAGCTTGCGCAGTTCGTTCTCGCCGAACTCGAAGCCCCCGGAGCCGGCCGCGGTGACCACGCCCATGTCGCAGGGGTGCAGGTCTCCGGGGGCCAGTCCCGCGTCCTCGAAGGCGCAGTCGGTGGCCACGAGGGCGAGCTGGGTGACCCGGTCGGTCTGCGGCACGAGCCGACCGGGCAGGTGCTCCCCGGGCTCGAAGCCGTGGATCTCCCCGGCCAGGCGCGAGGGGTAGGAGGAGGCGTCGAAGCGGGTGACGGGCCCGATGGCGTTCTTGCCGATGCGGGTCGCCGCCCAGAAGTCCTCCACCCCGAGCCCGCTGGGGGCGGCCACGCCGATGCCGGTGACCAGGGTCCTGGCGCTCATGCGGTGCTCCTGTCAGGACGGGCCAGCACCATCGCGCTCTGGAACCCGCCGAATCCGCTGCCGACCGTGAGGACGGCGTCGGTGCGGTGCTCCCGCGCGACGAGCGGGACGTAGTCGAGGTCGCACTGGGGGTCACGGGTGCGCAGGTTCGCGGTGGGCGGCACGACGTGGTGGCGCATCGCGAGGACCGACGCGGCGATCTCGATGGACCCGACGGAGCCCAGCGAGTGCCCGATCATCGACTTGACCGAGCTCACCGGGGTGCGGTGGGCGTACGGGCCGAGGGCCAGCTTGTAGGCGGCCGTCTCGTGGGCGTCGTTCTGCCGGGTGCCGGAGCCGTGCGCGTTGACGTAGTCGAGGTCGGACGGGTTCAGGTGCGCCTCGTCGAGCGCCACCGTGATGGCCTCGGCCAGCTCGCGGCCGTCGGGGCGCAGTCCCGTCATGTGGAAGGCGCTGGAGCGGGAGGCGTACCCGGCGACCTCGGCGTAGACGGTCGCGCCGCGGCGGCGGGCGCTCTCGAGCTCCTCCAGGACGAACACCGCCGCGCCCTCGCCGAGGACGAAACCCCGGCGGGTGGCGTCGAAGGGCCGGGAGGCCCGCTGCGGGTCGTCGTTGAGGCTGGTCGTCGCCTTGATCGCGTCGAAGCACGCCAGGGTGAGGGGCGTGATCGGGGCGTCGGTGGCGCCGGTGACCATGACGTCGGCGCTGCCCTCGCGGATGAGGTCGACCGCGTGCGCGACCGAGTCGATCCCGGAGGTGCAGCCGGTGGAGACCACCGTGGCGGGACCCTCGGCGCCGACGGCCCAGGCCACTTCGGTCGCGAAGGAGCCGGGCACGAAGTGGTCGTACAGGTCGCCGGGGGCGCGCGTGTGGTCGACCGCCGCGAGCCGGCCGTGGTCGCTGGCCGCGCGGTAGGCCTTGTCGAGGCTGGAGACGGCTCCCACGCCCGTGCCGATGCTGACACCGGTGCGGTACGGGTCGAGCCCGGCGAGGTCGAGGCCGCTGTCGGCGACCGCCTCGCGCGCCGCGACCACGCCGAACTGGGCGGCCCGGTCCATGCGCCGGATCTCCCGATCGGTCAGCCCGTGCAGCTCCGGCAGGAAGTCGGCCTCGGCCGCCACCCGGGAGCGGAAGGGGGAGGCGTCGAAGTGGGTGATCTCCCGCGTCGCCGTGCGCCCCGAGCTCAGCAGCTCCCAGAACTCCCGGACGCCGATGCCTCCCGGCGCCAGCACCCCGATCCCCGTGATGACTACCCGGCGGGCCACGATCGGTGTCCTCCCGTCGTCCGTGATTCCTCGGACATCACTCGGTCGCCGTCCAGTCGTAGAAGCGGGTGGCCATCGCGTCGGCCGGGGAGCGCCAGGTCTCCGGGTCGTACGGCTGGATGAAGGGCTGGAGGTCGTAGCTGATGCGCATGAACCGCGGGTCGTTGCGGGACTGCTCGATGCGCTCGCCGCCGTCGTCCTCGGCGAAGTCCTGGAGGTGGAAGTAGAGCCCGTTGTACGAGAACAGCCGCCGCCGGAGCGTACCCATGCGCTCCGGCATGTCCGTGCGGTCGAACTCGGCGAAGATCTTGGCCACCTCGGCGCTCGAACGGACGTCCATCCGCGCCACGATCAGGTTGCTGTGCATTGTTTCTACTCTCTCCGGGGATCGGCGGGGTCAGCGGGTCAGCGGGAGGCCGGGCCGTACAGGCGGATGAAGTCGTCGACTCCGTCGGCGATGAGCGCGTTCTCCTCGAGGCGTCCGAGCGGCAGCGCACCGTGGAAGGAGCGCTGGACGACGGACGAGGGGACCAGCAGGATGAAGCGCTCGGCCGCCTGGTCGGCGTCGGCGATGTCGAGCAGGCCCTGGGCGGCGACCTGGCGCAGGCGCCGGGCCAGTTCGCGGCGGGCCTGGCGGGGGCCGGTGGCCTGCCACTTGTCGACGGCATCGGCGGGCAGGTGGGTGACCTCGGCGCTGATGTGCCGGACGATCGCGAAGTGCTCGCGGAAGGCCTCCAGCGGCGCCAGCCAGGCCCGGCCCAGTGCGATCAGGTCCTCGCGGAGGTCGCTGATCTCCGCGAGGTAGCTCTCGGCGACGGCCGCGAGGGAGGCGGCAACGGAGGCGGAGCTGTCCAGCAGCACGCCCAGCAGCAGCTGCTCGTGGTCGGGGAAGTGACGGCCTACGGCGGCCGTCTCGACCCCGGCCTCGGCGGCGGTGGCGTCGGCGGTGCAGTGCCTCCAGCCCTCGCGGGCCAGGACGGTCCGGGCCGCCCGGACGATGTCGAGGCGCTCCCCGTCCGGGGCGGCCGGGGCGGCGCGGAGGCCTCCGGGGACGCGCTCGATCGTTGCTTGCGGCGTTGCCATGTCGTGGTTCCTCCGGTTGACGTGCTCGTCGGGCCGTGGGGATGCGTCGGCCTCAGGGGGTGCCGGTCGCGCGGGCCCCGGTCGTCACGGGGTCCCGAACCAGCGGTCGAGCGCCATCGGCAGGTCGTGGTGGCTGCCGGGCGCGGCCCATGCCACGTATCCGTCGGGCCGGATCAGCAGGGCTGTGGTGTCGTGCGGTACGTCGGCGGTGCCGGCCCCGTGCGGCCGGGCGGTGACGGTGTCCACCCGTTCCGCCCAGGCGGCGGCGCGCCGGCGCAGCCGCGGGTTGTCCGCCAGGTCGAGGAGCACCCCGCGGGCGGGGCGCAGCAGTTCGGTGCTGGAGGTGGGACCGTCGGGGCCGGCCAGTTCCAGGTGGGGCATGCGCCGGCCGAGCAGCGGGTGGGAGCCCTTGCCGACCTCGTAGGAGATCTCCAGGCCGGTGACCATGGCGGCGAGGTGGCGGGCCACGTCCTCGTACGCCATGAGTTCCCTGAGCGCGTCGCGCAGCGGCTGCACCTCGGCGCCGCTCAGGAACAGCAGCCCCTGGGCGCGGGTGTTCATCAGCAGCCGCCGGCCGACCGCGTGCCGTTCGGTGTGGTAGGTGTCGAGCAGGCTCAGCGGGGCCCGGTCCTGCACCACGGCGGCGAGTTTCCAGCCGAGGTTGAAGGCGTCCTGGATGCCGGTGTTCATGCCCTGCCCGCCGGCGGGCAGGTGGATGTGGGCGGCGTCGCCGGCCAGCAGGACCCGGCCGCGCCGGTACTCGGTGACCTGCCGGGCGGCGTCGCCGAAGGCGCTGACCCAGACCGGTTCGGCGGCCGAGATGTCGTCCCCGGTGAGCCGCTGCCAGGCGGCGGCGACCTCGTCGAAGGAGGGGGCGCTCTCGCGCCGGCGCGGGGGCGTGCCGCGCTCGCAGACCACGATGCGGGTGGTGCCGCCGGGCAGCGGGCCGACCATGACCATGCCGCCGGGGAGGGTCTCGCCGATCATGCGGGGCTTCAGGTCGATGCCCCGGATGTCGGCGAGGAACATCTCCATGGTGGCCGGGGTGCCGGGGAAGTCGAAGCCGGCAGCCTTGCGCACGGTGCTGCGCCCGCCGTCGCAGCCCACCAGCCAGGAGGTGCGCAGGGTGCGGGTGCCGTCCGGGCCGCGCACCTCGACATCGACGCCCTCGCCGTCGTCGTGGACGGAGAGGACCTCCCGGCCGCGCCGGATGTCGGCGCCCAGGCCGGCGGCCCACTCCTCCAGATGGGTCTCGGTGACCGACTGGGGCACGGTCTTCGCCGCCTGGCAGGCGCCGTCGAGCACGCCGAAGTCGAGGGGCAGCCCGCCGAAGTGGCCGAGCGTGCTGCGCTCGATGTCGCCGAAGCGGGCGAGGATGCCGCGCTGGTCGAAGGTCTCCATCGTGCGCGTGGTGAAGCCGAGGCCGCGCGATTCGCCCGTACGCCGCTGCAGACGTTCGAGGACGACGACGGGGACTCCCGCCAGCCTCAGTTCGCCGGCGAGCATCAAGCCCGCGGGACCCGCACCGACGACGATCACAGGGGCGTCCATCACGTCTCCTTGAATTCGCCTCCGGAGACAGTGCACCGGATCTTGACTACAAGGTTCTTCGGACGCGAGCGGCCGTTCAATGGCGTCGGATTCAGGACTCGGTCAGGTTCCACAAGGACCGGTCCGCTGCCTCGCGAACCGGCCAAGGGAATGTCAAAGCGCGGTCAGACGCCTGGATCCGGCTCCTACCGGATCGAGTGCGGACCGCTGCGGAAGATCGTGCGGGAGGAGACCGTCTCAGGTGTGCGCGGCCGCCCGGCGGTCGAAGCAGGTCCGTACGTCGGTCTCGTTGTAGTACGTGCGGCCCGCGCGGTTGCGCCGGCGCCACTTCTGCTCGCTGGCCAGCCGGTAGACGGTGCCGGTCGGCGTGTGCCACAGGCGGGCGATGTCCGCGGCGGTGAGCCAGCGCTCGGTGGCCGCGGCCCGGGGCGCGGCGGACCGTCCGCCGGACTCCATGGACAGGCTGAGCCGGCTCCACTGGTCGCTGGTCCAGCGGTGGGCCGGGTCGGCGTCGCACACGACCGCCCGGTCGGTGTCCCGGTCCGCGTCGCGGCCGAAGTCCCGGTCGGTGTCGCGGACGGCGACGGTGAGGGAGCCGGCGCAGCCGGACTCGGGGCAGGCGCCGAGGCGGATGCTGCGGGTCGGTTCGGGGAAGGCGGCGCGGCGTCCGGCCCGCACCAGGCGGGCGATCTCCTCGGTGGCCTCGGCGGCCGCGGGGTGGGCGGCGAGCCAGTCGCCGTTGCGCCGCAGGAAGGCGGTCAGCGCGGCGACGGTGCGCGGCGGGGAGGCGAAGCCGCGCTCCTGCGCGACCAGTCCGCTCCAGGAGCCCAGCACGGAGACCATCCGGGCCCGTACGTCGGCCGCGGCCCCGTTGAAGGGCAGGCCGGGCAGGTCGCCTCCGGTCGTCCGCTCGCGCAGACTGCCGGGGGCCGCACCGGCGAGCATCCTGCCGCACTCCTCGTAGAGGTGCGCGAGCTCCGCCAGTCCGGCGTCGAGGCGCTCCCGGCAGGGCCGGCACAGCCGCCCGCCGTCGGCCGTGCGCCGGCGGGAGCGTCCGTCGGCCTCCGGACGGCGGCATCCCTCCCCCTGGCACAGCGCCGTCACTGCCATGGTCTCCCCCCTCGGCTCGGATCGGTGTGGACGGGTCCGGCCCTGGCCGGACCGGGATTCGGCCGGCTCAGCCCTGGCCGAACCGGAAGCCGACGCCGCGGATCGTGATGATCCAGTTGGCGCCGATCTTGTTGCGCAGGGTGCTCACGTGGGTGTCGACGGTCCGGCGGGACCAGGAGTCGCCCCAGACCTGCTGCATCAGCATTTTGCGCGGGATGACCGTGTCGGGGTGCGAGGCGAGGAGGTAGAGCATGTCGAACTCCTTGCGGGTGGTCTCGACGGGCTCCCCGTGCAGGGTCACCTCCCGCGTGCCCGCGTCGATGCGCAGCGGTCCGCAGGTGATGGTGGCGGCGGCGGGCCGCGACGGTCTCGCCCGGCGCATGACGGCCTCCATCCGCGCCATCAGCTCGCGGAACCCGTAGGGCTTGACCAGGTAGTCGTCCGCGCCGGCCTGGAGGCCCAGGACCCGGTCCAGCTCGCTGCCCCGGGCGGTGACCGCGATGACGGGGATCTCGTGGGCCGCGCGGATGCCCCGGCAGACCTCCAGCCCGTCCAGGTCGGGGAGTTCCAGGTCGAGGAGGACGAGGTCGGCGTCGGCGTAGCCGCGCAGCGCCTCGCTCCCGGTGCCGACGATGTCGACTTCGTGCCCGTGCCGGCGCAGGCCGCGCGCCAGGGTCTCGGCCTCGGCCGTGCTGCTCTCCACGATGAGGATCCGCCACAGGGCCGACTGGGCCGACGCGTGCGGTGGCACCCTCAGTCCCTCGGCCGGCAGGAACGCACCGTTCGCCCCCGCGGCGGTGGTCTGAGGTTCCAGTACAGCGAAGGTCCGCTGGTTCATCTGCCCCCCTCCCTCAAGCTCAGTCGAGCCAACGTCAACGAAGATACAAACCGCTTCGCCGGTTTGTCAAAGCCCCCAAATCGCGGCAAGGTTCGCGATAAATAGATCAAATCAGGCCACAGCGGGGTATGAATCGCCGCTGATCAGGCCATTCCGGGCCACAGGGACGCTCTTCCCATACCAACGGGGCGGTTTAATAATAGGAGGAAACTGATACAGGAGCTATGCGTGATGAAACAAGAACGCGCCGTCCGAACCCGTCAGGCACTGCTCGAGTCAGCGGCCACGGTGTTCGGACGGCGCGGGTACGCAGAGGCGACGCTGAGCATGATCAGCGTCGGCGCCGGAGTGAGCCCGGGCGCGCTCCACTTCCACTTCGAGAACAAGGCGGCCGTCGCGGAGGCCGTGGAGGCCGCCGGGGCCCGGGCCCTGCGCGAGGTGGCCCGCGAGGTGTACGCGGGGCGGACGTCGGCCCTCCAGGCCCTGGCCGACAGCTCCCAGGCCCTCGCCGGGCTGCTCCTGTCCGACGTCGTGGCCCGGGCCGCCTTCCAGCTCAACCGGGAGCCGGCCTACCCGTCGTCCTTCGCCCTGCCCAAGGAGTGGCACGACTACGTGCACCGGCTGCTCGTCGAGGCGGCGGACGAGAACGCCCTGCTGCCCGGCCTCAACCACCGCAACGTCGCGACGACGGTGGTGGCCGCCACCCTCGGCTTCGAGGCCCTCGGGCGCGACGACCCCCAGTGGCTCGCCCCCCGGACCCTGGCGGGGTTCTGGCGGGTGGTCATGCCCTGTCTGGCCGCGCCCGCCGTCCTGCGGGGACTGGACACGGCCGGGCGCGGGGGCTGACGCGCCCGTGGCCCGCCGCCGCTCGCAGCGGCGACGGGCCACGGACCCGCCCGACAGGGCACGAAGAAGAGGGCCGGCCCCTCACGGGTTCACACCGACCGCAGGGCCCTCACCGGCTCCCCGGCGCACTCCTGCGCCGCCTCCAGCACGGCCCGGCCCTCCCGCCCGAGCACGTCGCGCACGTACCGGCGCGCCCGCCCGAGGTCCGCTCCGGGCCCCAGCACCCGCTCCACCGCGTTCCCGTCCAGCAGCACGTCGTGCCGGCACACCACGGTCACCCCGGCCGGGTCCGGCTCCACGGACCACTCACCGGCGTGCGCCGCGAGCAGGGGGTGCGGCCGGGTCCGCTTGAAGACGATGCGCCCGGCCGCCGGGAAGCACACACGCACCTCCTCCGTCGGGTAGGAGGCGCCGTCCTCGGCCTGGTTGACCAGCCGGGCGCGCTGTACCCCGGGCCGGTCCTCGACGACCTCGGCCTCCGCGACGTGCGCCACCCGGCCGGGCCAGGACCCCGCCTCGTACAGGAAGGCGTGGACCGGCTCGGCCGGGCCCTGGAGCCGTACGGACTCCTCCAGGGACACCAGCAGCCCGTCGAGGCCCCGCCAGCGTTCGGCGACGGCCCGCAGCCCGTCCGCAGCCGCCCGCCCCCGCTCTCCGGCGGCGGCGAGGGTCCGCCCCGCCGCGGGGCCGTCCTCGACGGTGATGTCCTGCTCCAGGAGCAGGCGTGACCAGCCCGGCGCCAGCTCCTCCACGCGCCAGCTGCCGCCCACCCCCGTCACGGGGCCGGCGGGGCGCTCCTCGCGGAAGTCGACGCGCCGCCGCCCGGGGTCCAGGGCCCTGCGCCACGACGACCGCCGCAGCTCCCCGTCCACCCCCGCCCAGTGCGCGTACCGCTCGACGGCGCCGTCGAAGTCCAGCCGCTCCGTGTGGACGGTGTCCGGCAGGAACAGCGGCCACGGCGCGGTGTCGGCCACCAGGGCGTACAGGGCTCCGGCCGGCGCGGCCGCGTCGACCGCGTACGACAGCCGGTGCACTCGCTCGACTGACATCGGACACCCCTCTCTCAGCGCTTGGCACAGATCGTGTCGTGATCCGCCGGAGTCCGGATGGACCGCCGCTGGAGTCTCAGACCGCGGCCCGGCTGCCCAGGACCCGGTTGACCAGTTCGAGGAAGCGCCGGGGGGTGTCGCCCCGTTCGATGAGCTCCCCGTCGAGGAGGACGTCGAACTTGCGCTCGATGGAGCCGGTGGTCTGCAGGACGGAGAGCGAGTCGTAGCCGAGCTCGTCCCAGTAGAGGTCCTGGACGTCCTCGGTCAGCTCGACGCACTCCTCCTCGCCTCCCCAGATCCGCAGGATGCGGGTCAGGTCGGTGAGTTCGAGCCGGTGCATGGTGTGCCTCTCTCCCGGTCGGCCGGCGTGGCGACGCATACCGCGTCGCCACGAGCCTGGCCGAGCGTTCTGGAGGGCCGCTCACGCCGGGCCCCAGCCGCGCTGGAGCCCCGCCACCACACCGTCGGGCCGTCCGGCCGCCCCCTGATATACCTAGGCGGCGTACAGATCGAAGGTCGAGCTGCGGCGCGGTCCCGCGACCACGTCCAGCGCCGGGTCCACCCGCAGCATCGCCTGGTGCAGACGCTGGAGCTGCTGCGAGGGCTCCACCCCCAGTTCGCCGATCAGCCGGGCGCGCAGCCGGCGGTAGACGTCCAGGGCGGTCGCCTGCCGGCCCGAGCGGTAGAGGGCCACCATGGCCTGCGAGTGCAGGCCTTCGTGCTGGGGGTTGCGGGCCATCAGCTCGGTGAGCTCCGCGAGGAGTTCGGTGTGCCGGCCCAGCCGGAGGTCGACGTCGATGCGCCGCTCGGTGGTCACGAGCCGGCTCTCGGCGAGCCGCAGCACCTCGATCTCCAGGATCGGCCCGACCCGTACGTCGACCAGGGCGGGGCCCTGCCACAGGTCGAGCGCCTTGCGCAGCAGGTCGGCGGCGCGCTCGTCGTCGCCCTCGTCGAAGGCGTTCTGGCCGGCGGCCGCCAGGGCCTCGTAGGTGTGGACGTCCACGGACTCCTGCGGGATCTGGAGCAGGTAGCCCCCGTGCCGCGTCGCGAGCACGTCCTTGGCGGTGCCCGGCGCGCCCGGCCCCATGGCCGTGCCGAGCCTGCGGCGCAGCTGGAGGATGTACGTCTGCAGGGTGGTGAGCGCGCTTTCGGGCAGCTTGGTGCCCCAGATCTCCTCCATGAGGGTCGGTACGGGCATCACCCGGCCCGGGTAGAGCGCGAGAAGCGCCAGGATCTGACGCGGCTTGCCCGCCGTAGGAACGATCGATGCCCCGTTGACCTCGGCACTCAACGGACCCAGAACCTGAATCTCCACGATCTCCCCGTCTCCCCTCCACATTTCGTCGAGATACCCTCGGTTATCAGTATTCGACCCGATGACGGTAAGCCAGCCCAGGGCAACATCACCGGGCGCTCAAGCCGACGTCGAGCGGACCTCCGAAACGGGGGAACAGACGGCGGATTCCCGGCACAAGATTCCGACAGAAGGTCAAACCTCGTGCTCAGCCCGTGGATCGGGCTCTTCGTATCTGTTCCGATTCCCGGCTGTGCAAATTACTTCTCAGGTTTTCCGGCAGCTTCTGCAAAAGACCTGACAAAGATTTCTCATTTCGGACGCCGGTCTCCGCGCTCCCCCCGGGGTCAGCCGACCCGCGCGAGCCGCTTCCGCGCGCTCTCCGGAGTTTCCGCCGGGCTCTCGGGGCTGCTCATCAGGATCGAGCGCTGGAGGCTGCGCAGGGCGGAGGAGGGCTCGATGCCGAGTTCGCGCACCAGGGTGGAGCGCAGCCGCTGGTAGACGCTGAGCGCCTCGCCGCGCCGGCCGGAGCGGTGCAGGGCGAGCATGAACTGCCCGTGCAGGTTCTCGTGGATGCGGTAGCGGCTGGCCAGCACGGTCAGCTCCGCGAGCAGCTCGCGGTGCCGGCCGAGGCGCAGGTCGGCCTCGATACGCTGGTCGAGCGCGCACAGCCGGGTCTCCTCCAGCCGCCGCGTCTCCATGTCGAGCTGCACCCCGCCGTCGACGTCGGCGAAGGCCGGCCCCGACCAGAGGGCCAGCGCCTCGCGCAGCAGCCGCGCCGCCGTGGGGAAGTCCCCGGCGTCCATCGCCCGGTAGCCCATCCCGGCCAGCCGGTCGAATTCGCGGACGTCACTGGTGCCGCCGCCGCTGTTGAGCATGTACCCGCCGGGCAGCGTGACGAGCACGTCCTTGGCGGTACGCGACCCGTCGGTGCCCTCGAGCGCGTTGCCGATGAGGCCGCGCAGCTGCAGTACGTACGTCTGGAGCGTGGTCCGGGCGCTGCGCGGCGGTTCGGTCCCCCACAGCTCCTCGATGAGCGCGGCCACCGGCACCACCTGGTCCGCGTGGAGCGCGAGCAGCGCCAGGACCTGGCGGGGCTTGGCGGCGGTGGGAGTGATCGAGACCCCGTTCTCCCGCACGGTCAGTGCGCCCAGTACATCGATGTCCACGCCGTACTCCCCTGCTTCGTCCTTGGATGAACCCTCGAAGTTCGCTGGAACGAGGAAAAAACAGCCGAGCCGGTTTGTCAATACCAAACCGGCTGTTCCGTTTCCCACCTCGATGGACGCCCTTTCGAGCGAGCCGCAACCGCCTCGACCTGCGCTTTCACCTAGCCCCACCTGCTGGAACGAATCCTTCCACCCCCTCCCGGGCGCCTCAGAAGGGGCTCAAAATGTCGATCTTCAGACCCTCGAACGGCCGAAAACATACCGATGCGTTGAACCGACCCGATGGATCCCCCGGCGGCCCTCACCGCCCGGAACGTCCGCAGAGCACAGAGAGGCGCCAACAGGACCAGGCTTCCCAGAAAACCAGAACCTTCACAAACCGCTTCAGCGGTTTGCTCGCCTGTATACCGGCTCAGTCGGCGGCGGAGACCAGCCTGAGGCCCACTGGAGCCTCGCTCAAGGGGGCGCGCGGGTACGGCGCCCGGCGCGTCCCCGACGGCGGGCGATCGGGCCACGGCCCAACGGCCGCAACGGCCACCGCACCGTCGCCCCACCAGCCCGCCGCGGACCGGTCCGCCCGGGGACGGCTTCCGTTCTCCCGCCGCGCCGGTACGGATCCACGGCGCGACGGAGTGCCCGGAAACGCGTGTGGATTCATGACCGCAAACCGCGAACATCGCCGGCCGGGGCCGCTCGCCCTGCCCTGCCGTCCCCCACACCCGCCCGGGCGCCCCGTGGCCGGACCCGCCGGCCCCGTCCCCCGCGCCGCACCCCATGGTCTGCACAGGGCTCGCCGGCGGCAGCCCCCGCACCCCCCGGTCGACCGGACGCTCACCCGGCGGGTCCGACCGCGGCCGGCCCTGACCGCCGCCGGAGCGGACGCCGGGTGCGCAAAGGAAGCCCCGGGATGCGAATCGGCCATTCCGACCCCCAGGACATGCACCTACCCCATCAAAGGACCACTCTTGGCCCGCTTCTGATGCTTAAGGTCAGATGGCGGAGATCCGGCACATGCGGACCAGCACGCACCAGGAGTCACAGGTGGCCGGAATGCAGCACTCCGATTTTTTCGGAATCCGGAACCCGGCTCCCTCTGGATAAAAAACCGGTTGGTATATATTTTTCTTCGAAGTCACACCTGTAACTCGCCAGCGCTGCCTAGGGGGACCAATGAGCGCGAGCACGTTTCATGTTGAGCGCACAGCGATCTACGACCCGGCGTGGCGTGCCGCAGCTCCACCCCTCGAAGAGCGCGGCTCCCACTTCCCCTCCCTCACCTCAACCGTTCCCAAGGAACTGGTGCACCGCGCGGCCGTGGCGGAAGTGCTGCTCACGGACTGGCGCCGCATCGACGACACCCGTTTCGAGGTGAGCGCGCAGTGGCCCCGCAGCCACAGCTTCTTCACCCCGATCGCGGGCACCCACCACGATCCGCTGATCTGCGGCGAAACCATCCGGCAGATCGGCAGCCTCCTGGCGCACGCCGAGTTCGGGGTGCCCTTCGGCTACAACTTCCTGTGGTGGGACGTCGAGTTCTCCGTGCGCCCGGAACACCTCCGGGTCGACCGGACTCCCGCCTCGCTCGACATCGAGGTCACCTGCACCGAGGTCAAGCGGCGGGCAGGGCGCCTGGCCTGGCTCAGATACGAGGCGGTCGTGCGCCGCGACGGGCACGTCGCGGCGCGGGGACGGATGTCCTTCGCCGCCATAAGCCCGTCCGTATACCAGCGGGTGCGCCCCGCGCACACCCTGGAGGCCGACCACCGTCCGCTGCCGCTGACGGCTCCGGTCGCACCGCAGAGCGTGGGCCGGCTGTCACCGACCGATGTGGTGCTCTCTCCCGTCAACGAGCCCGACCGCTGGCAGCTGCGGGTCGACATCCACCACGCGGCCCTCTTCGACCACCCCGTCGACCACGTGCCGGGCATGCTCCTCCTGGAGGCCGCCCGCCAGGCCACGGCGGCCACCCTGGGACGCTCGTCCCTGCTGCCGATCAGCATCGCCGGCGACTTCAAGCGGTACGCCGAGCTGGACTCCCCCTGCATGATCGAGGCCCAGCGCCTGTACGGCGACATACCGGGGTCGAACGACGCCGTGCTCGTGACGGGCCACCAGGACGGGCAGCCCGTCTTCACGGCCACCGTGACGGCCGATTCCTGCACCGACTGACCGTCCGGCCGCCCCTCTCCTAGGAGAAGGCCGACAGATGGTCCCGGGCCCACGCCCTGTATGAGCGCGCCGGCCTGCCACAAACGTCCTGAACCGTATCCTCCACCCCGGCCTTGGCACCTTCGCGCTGCCGTTCGGCGCTCCGCAGCAGCGCGTCGACCACGGCATCCGGATGGCGTGCGCTCCATTGGGCACGTGCCTGGCCGGGCTCCATCTCCTCGAAACGCAGCGGACGGCCCAGCAGATCGGACAGCTGGGCCGTCTGCTCCGCTGCGCTGAGCGCCTCCGGCCCGGTCAGCGTGTAGGTGCGGCCGGCGTGCCCGGGCCCGGTCAGGGCGCGCACGGCCACCTCCGCGATGTCCCGCGGGTCGATGCAGGAGTTCACGGACGTCCCGTAGAGAGCCCGCACGACCCCGTCCGAGCGGATCGAGGACGCCCAGGACAAGGAATTGGACATGAACGAGCGCGGGCGCAACAGCGTCCAGTCCATCCCGGAGCCGCGCAGCAGGTCCTCGTTGTCCCGCTGCCACCGGGTGATCAGGTCCTCGGCCCGGTGGTCCTCGACCGCCGCGGCCGAGATCTTCACCACATGCCGCACCCCGGACGCCCGCGCCGCGCGGAGGAACCGTCCGTCGTCGCGGCCGACGGCGCTGGTCAGGAGAAACATGCGGGTCACCCCCGCGAGCGCCGCCGCCACCGACTCCGGATCCTCGTAGTCGCCCCGCACGATCTCAACGGTTCCCGCTGCTCCCCGGACCCGCTCCGGCTCCCGGGCCATGACGCGGACCCGGCGGTCGGGAGGGAGCATCCGCAGCACCTCACGGCCCACCGTCCCGGTGGCCCCCGTCACGAGAATCATCGTGTCTCCTCCTGGTCGGTCTTGCGCCACGCCCGAGCCGAAGGGTTGGCGTAGCGATTACCCGCTGTAAGATACGTACGGGACGGACGGTTTGCGTATAGAGCCTTCCGAAAGATGCAGAGAACCTGTGGAGGAAGGAGGCGGCATGGCCGAGCAAGTACGCGCCATTCGCACACGCCGGACGATCCTGTCCGCGGCGGCCAAGATCTTCGAGGAGCGCGGCTATCAGGCGGCCACCATCTCCGAGATCCTCACCACGGCCGGGGTGACCAAGGGAGCCCTCTACTTCCACTTCCAGTCGAAGGACGACCTGGCCCAGGGGGTCCTCAACGCGCAGAACCAGAACCTCGTGCTGCCGGACCGCGCTTCCAAGCTCCAGGAGATCGTGGACATCGTCATGCTCCACACCTACCGTCTGCAGACCGACCCCATGGTCCGGGCAGGAGTGCGCCTGACCATGGACCAGCTGGCCGGCGACCTCGACCGCAGCGGACCGTTCCGCAACTGGGCCGCCCCCGTCCGGGAACGGCTGGAGAAGGCGCAGGCACAGGGCGAGCTGCTCCCCCATGTCATCCCGCACGAAACCGCCGACGTCATCGTGGGCACGTACGCGGGGATCCAGTCCATGTCCCAGGCGCTCACCGACTACGAGGACCTGACCGTCAGAACCAGCGCCCTGCTGCGCCATCTGATGCCCAGCATCGCGCAGCCCTCGGTCCTCGCCTCCCTGCACATGACCGAGGACCGGGCGGCCGAGGTCTTCCGTGAAGCCTCGGCAGGGGCGTCCGACCAGCCGGCGTAGCCGTCGGCCGACGCCGAGCGCCGCACACACCGTTCGGGAGCCTGCGCACCGCGCCGGTCCCCGCCCCTCGCCAGGGTCCTCGCGTTCGACCGGGGCCGGCCTTCCTGTGAGGACAGAGGGTCCGCGCACCCGGGGAGTGCCGATTCCCGGGCGCTGACCGCAGCGCCCGGCCGGCCGGTACCGCCCTCTACCGTCGGCGGTCCGCACACCGCCGCCACTTCTGCCCTCAGGGCTGTCCCTACTCCCCCGGCCACCCCGATAAGATACCGCACGTCCTGTTCTTTTCGAACGGTGCGACCGCACTAGGCTGCGCCCGTGATCAGCTCTTCACTCCGCCTGGTACCGGTCACCCCGGACAACTTCGACGCGGTGTGCGCCGTGCGGGTGCACCCGAGCCAGGAGCACCTCGTCTCCCCCCGTCATGAAGTCCCTCGCCGAGGCCTACGTCCACGGGGACGTCGCCTGGCCCCGCGCCGTCGTCGACGGGGACGAGGTGGTCGGCTTCGTCATGGCCTTCATGGACTACGTCTGGGACCCGGCGAAGGACCCGGAGCACCGCCGCTCGGGCCTGTGGCGCCTGAACATCGCGGCCGACCGGCAGGGCAGGGGCTACGGCCGCTTCGCCGTCCAGGCGGTCACGAAGGAGATACGCCGCCGCGGCGGGGAGCGGGTGTACGTCACCTGGAAGCCGGCGCAGGACAGCCCGGAGCCCTTCTACCTCGGCCTCGGCTTCCGCCGCACGGGCGAACTCAGCGGCGACGAACCCGTCGGCGTCCTCGACCTCGCCTAGCTGGTGCTGTGACCGGAACTAAACGGTCCGGCCCAGCACCACCGTGCCCGGGCCCCCCGGCACGCCCGAGCTGGCCCCCGCCCCGGCCCGGAACTGCTGCGGGCTCACCCCGCGGACCCGCTTGAAGGCCGCCGACAGCGCGAACGCGCTCCCGTACCCCACCCGGCGGGCCACCGACGCCACCGTGGCGTCCGGCTCGCGCAGCAGGTCGGCGGCCAGGGTCAGCCGCCAGCCCGTCAGATAGGCGACGGGCGGCTCCCCGACGAGCTCCGTGAAGCGCCGGGCCAGCGCGGCCCGCGACACCCCCGCCTTCCGCGCCAGCTCGGCCACGGTCCACCCGTGCGCGGGGTCCTCGTGCAGCAGCCGCAGCGCCACCCCGACGACCGGATCGCCCTGCGCCCGGTACCAGCCCGGCGCCCCCGCCCCGGGTGCGGCGAGCCAGGCCCGCAGCACTCCGATCAGCAGCAGGTCGAGCAGCCGGTCCAGCACGATCTCCTGCCCCGGCTCGTCCCGCGCCACCTCCGAGGCCAGCAGCGCGATCAGGGCGGTGTCGGCGGCCCCCGCCGGGCGGATCAGCACCGCGGGCAGCGCGCCCAGCAGCCGCTGCCCGATCTCGCCCGGTGCCTGGTACGTCCCGCTCAGCGTCACCGCCGCGCCCGCGCCCGGCCCCGGTCGCCCCCACGTGCGCACCCCGAGCGCCAGCCGCTCACCGAGGTCCTCACCCTCCTGCGTACTGCACCGCTGGTCGGGGCCGACGGTGATGTCCACCGGGGTGTCCGGGCCGTCCGCGAGGGTGTAGGCCCCCGGCCCCCGTGCGACCGCCACGTCGCCCGGCCCGATCGTCGCCGGCTCCCCGTCGTCGGGCAGCAGCCACGCCGTGCCCCGCACCATCGTGATCACCGACAACGCGGCCCGGTCCTCGATCCGCACCGCCCACGGCGGGTCGAAGACGGACTTCAGCAGGACGGCTCCCCGGGCCTTGGGCCCGTCGAGCAGGCCGGTCAACGTGTCCATGCCACCATCCTCGCCCTTCTCAGACGTCCCAGACCCCGCGGGCCGCCGCCTCGCGCGCGTAGTCGGCGAAGTCCCTGGGCTGGCGCCCCAGTACCTCTTCCACCCCGTGGACCAGGTGCGCGTTGCGCCCGTCCAGGATCAGGGCGAACAGCTCCGCGAACTCCTCCGGGAGCCCCTCCTGCCGCAGCGCCGCCCGGAACTCCCCGTCGGAGACGGGCACGTACGCGATCGCGCGCCCGGTCGCCTTCGACAGCTCGGCGGCCACCTCCCCGAAGCCCAGCAGCCGCGGCCCGGACAGCTCGTACGTCCGGCCCGCGTGCCGGTCGTCGGTGAGCGCGGCCACCACCACGTCGGCGATGTCGCCGGCGTCCACGAAGGGTTCCACCGCGTCCGCCACCGGCAGGGCGATCTCCCCGGACCGTACGGGCTCCAGGAAGAAGCTCTCGTCGAAGTTCTGGTTGAACCAGCTGGCGCGCACGACGGTCCAGTCGGCGCCGGAGGCCTTCAGCCGCTCCTCGGCAAGCCGCGCCCCCTCCTCACCCCGCCCGGACAGCAGCACCAGCCGCCGCGCCCCGGCCGCGATGGCCGCCTCCGCGAACGCGCCGACCTCATCGGCGGCCCCGGGGAAGGCGAGGTCGGGCTGGTAGGTGACGTACACCCGGTCCACGTCCCGCAGCGCCGGGCCCCAGGTGGCGGGCTCGTGCCAGTCGAAGGCCGGCGCCCCGGTCCGCGAACCGATCCGCACCGGCCGTCCCCCGGCCGCCAGCCGCTCCGCCACGCGCCGCCCGGTCTTCCCGTTGCCGCCGATGACCAGGGTCTTCTTCGTCTCGTTCGTGTGCGTCGTCATGGGAACCAGTCAATCCCCGCACGACGGGACGCGACATGGCCCGGACGCTCGCCCGCATACGCGTGCGTCCACGCCCCCGCTACTTCTCCGCGAGGGTGTGCGCGACGAGGGCGTTGGCGTGCCCGTGTCCGAGCCCGTGCCCGCTCTTGAGCCAGGCGACCAGCTCCATGTGCTTGACCAGCGGAGACGACCGGATCAGCTCCTTCCACTCCGCGACCGGGCGGCCGTACTTCTTCTCGATCGAAGGGAAGTAGCTGGCGGGGCCCTTCACCGGCTCGCTCATCTCGTCACGCTCCTCGTGGCTGTTCCCATGGGGACGGCTCCCCGTCCACACAGGGGTAGACCGGCGGCCGTGCGGAAACTCATCGCCGATCCCGAAGGTTTTTCCGCCCGGAACCACACGACGTGCCGGATCTGCCGGACCCTCAGGACAGTCCGGGGCAGTTCATGTGATCCCATGATCCACATGACGAGGACTCTCTACCTGTTCTGCTCCGCCGCCCCGCCCGTCTTCGACGTGGCCCACGTGATCGAGGACGCCCAGTCGCGCGGCTGGAACGTGTGCGTGGGCCTGACCCCGACGGCGGCGCGGTGGGTGTCCGAGAGCCTCGACGGGCTCGCCGTCCTGACCGGCAACCCGGTGCGCTGGCAGTACAAGCTCCCCGGGGAGCCCGACGCGTGGCCGGCCGCGGACGCCGTCCTGTTCGCCCCCGCCACCTTCAACACGGTCAACGCCTGGGCGCTGGGCCTCACCGACCGCTTCACCGTCGGCGTCGCCACCGAGGCCCTCGGCAAGGGCGTCCCGGTGGTCGCCATGCCCTGCACCAACACAGCGCTCGCCGCGCACCCCCAGTTCGAGCAGTCCCTCGCCGTGCTGCGCGGCGCGGGCGCCGAGCTGCTCTACGGCGAGGGCGGCTTCGTCCCCGGCCCGGCCGGCCCCGACACCCCGCCGCACTTCCCGTGGCAGACCGCCCTGGACGCCGTGGACCGCGCCGCCGCCGAACGGGCCGTCTGAACCCTGCCTCCCTACTCCCCCGTGACCCCGTCGATCGCCTCGCGCAGCAGGTCCGCGTGCCCGTTGTGCCGGGCGTACTCCTCGATCATGTGGGCCAGGATGTAGTGCAGCGAGTACGGCTGGTCGCCGAAGTTCCCCCGCACGTCGAGGGATGCGGCGGCCTCCACGATCCTCCGCGACCGCTCGCAGGCGTCCTCCCAGATCCGGAACGCCTCGGCCGGGTCCGCGTCGTCGACGTGGAACTCCGTCCGCTCCCCCGCCCCGTCCTCCGGGAAGTACCCGCGCACGTCCTCCCCGGCCAGCACGTTGCGGAACCAGCCGCGCTCCACCTCCGCGAGGTGGCGCACGAGCCCCAGCAGGCTCAGCCCGGACGGCGGGACGGCCCTGCGCCGCAGCTGCTCGTCCGTCAGGCCCGCGCACTTCATCCGCAGGGTGTCCCGCTGCCACTGCAGGACGCTGGTCAGGGTGGCCCGTTCGTCGCCCACCAGCTCGGGCGGGGTCCGCTGTTCATCGCTCATCGGCCGATGATCACACCGGTCACCGCACCCCACCGGGCCATTCCACATGCCGGACGCCCCGGACGCCCCGGACGCCCCGCGGCCCGGCGGCCCGGCGGGCACTCAGGCCACGACGCGCCGCCCCGCGCCCGTCGGCGCCCGTACGCCGTCGGGGCTGCTCCCGTACCCGGCCGCCACCCCAGCTCCCGCCGGGCCCTGGCGTTCGACATCCGCAGGTCGGTCCCCACGACGGCCCGCGCGCGAGCGGCGCGGGCCGCAGCACCCACAGCGGCAGGTCATCGCCGGATGCGACACCTTCCCGGAAGAAGTCCGAGGAGGATTCCGGCGCCCTACGCGGCGTAGAGGTCGAAGGTCGATCCCCGCTTGGGCCCCGCCACCACGTCCAGCGCCGGATCCACCTTCAGCATCGCCTGCTGCAGCCGCTGGAGCTGTGGCGACGGCTCCACACCCAGCTCCCCGATCAGCCGCCCGCGCAGCCTGCGGTACGCGTCCAGTGCGGCCGCCTGCCGGCCGGACCTGTACAGGGCCACCATCAGCTGGGAGTGGAGCCCCTCGTGCTGCGGGTACCGGGCGGCCAGCTCGGTGAGCTCGGCGAGGAGTTCGGTGTGCCGTCCGAGCCGCAGATCGGCGTCGATCCGCCGCTCGACGGTGACGAGCCGGCTCTCCTCCAGCCGCATCACCTCGATGCCCAAAACCGGCCCCACGCGTACGTCGACCAGCGCGGGCCCCTGCCACAGCGCGAGCGCCTCCCGCAGCAGCGCGGCCGCGCCCGCGTCGTCACCGCCGTCGAAGGCGGCCTGTCCCCGGGCGACGAGGCCCTCGTACACGTTGGCGTCGACGGCCCCGGGCGGCACCTGGAGCAGGTATCCGCCGTGCCGCGTCGTGAGGACCTCCTTCGCGGCGCCCGGCCGTCCGGGGCCCATGGCCGTGCCGAGCCGCCGGCGCAGCTGGAGGATGTACGTCTGCAGTGTGGTCGGCGCGCTGAGGGGCAGCTCGTGCCCCCAGATCTCCTCCATGAGGGTGGGAACCGGCATCACCTGCCCGGGGTGCAGCGCGAGGAGGGCCAGGATCTGACGCGGCTTGGACGCCGTCGGCACGATCGAGTCCCCGTCGACCTCGGCACTCAGCGGACCCAGAACCCGAATCTCCACGGTCTCCCCTCCTCTGTTCGTCGCTTCACCCCACGGTCTCGGCCGGACGACGGCACCGCCACGGCGACGTCCTAGACCCCGCTGCCGAGGAACTCGTAACTGCGCACCTCGTCCGCCGCCCGTGTGTCACGGGCCCGCGTCCGGTACTCCCGGGCCTGCTCCGCGCCCACCAGGCTCGGCAGCAGCAGCCCCCACAGGGCGGCCACCTTCCGCTGGAGCTCCGCGTACGACAGCCCGGTCCCGGCGAGCACCTCGATCCCGCAGACGGCGGCTGCCACCAGCGCCTCGGCGCTCTCCCACCGGTCGGCGGCCGGACCCCCGTCGGCGGTGCTCTCGCCGGCGGCGCCGTCCAGCCCGCCGACCGACGGGTCCAGCGGCAGCTCTCCCACGTCCCGCGCCATCCTCAGCAGTTCGCAGACCGCCTCCAGCCACGCCCCGTGGAAGTCCATCGCGGGCGGCTGCTGGCCGGCGCACTCCTTGGTGATGCGGAAGCTCGCCGGGATCGCCGGATCCTCGTGCAGCGTCCGCGCCAGCCAGTGCGTGGTGTCGATCAGGACCTGCAAGGGCGAGGCCCCGCCCTCGCGCAGTCCGCGCACCGCCTCGTGCAGCAGGCCGCACCCGCGCCGCTGCACCGCGTCCGCGAGCTCGTCCTTCGAGGCGAAATGGAAGTACAGCGCCCCCTTCGTCACCCCGGCCGCACCCGCGATCTCACCGAGCGTCGCGTTGGCGTATCCGTTGCGGTGGAACAACTCGGCCCCGGCGAAGACCAATCGCCTGCGCGTCCGCTCCGACCTTTCCTGCACCGCTCCGTCTCCTTCCGCCCCCGCTGCGTCCCTGGCCGTTCCCCCGGCCATCCCCCGGCCGCACCGACCGCCACCGGCCGGCACCGGCCGCGCGGGTCAGGCCCGTACGAGCCGGTCGGCCCTCACACCCGCTCCGGCGACCGCGGCGGCTGCCACGGGCGCCTGCTTGCCGACGCCGCCCTCCGGACCCGCCATCAGGATCGACCGCTGGAGGCGGCGCAGGGTGGTCGACGGCTCCAGCCCCAGGTCCCGGACGAGCGTCGCGCGCAGCCGCTGGTACACGTCCAGCGCCTCGCCCCGGCGGCCCGAGCGGTGCAGGGCGAGCATGAACTGCCCGTGCAGGTTCTCGTGGGTGCGGTACCGGCTCACCAGCACCGTCAGCTCCGCCAGCAGCTCCCGGTGGCGGCCCAGCTTCAGGTCGGCCTCGATGCGCTGGTCGAGCGCGCACAGCCGGGTCTCCTCCAGGCGGCGCGTCTCCATGTCCAGCTGCACGCCGCCCTGCACGTCGGCGAAGGCGGGCCCGGACCACAGGGCGAGCGCCTCGCGCAGCCGCTGGGCGGCGACAGGGAAGTCACCCGCGTCGATCGCCCGGTAGCCCAGGCCGGCCAGCCGGTCGAACTCCCGTACGTCGCTGGTCCCGCCGTCGCTGTTGAGCAGGTAGCCGCCGGGCAGCGTGACGAGCACGTCCTTCGCGGTGCGGTCCTCGTCGTTCCCTTCCAGGGCGGTCGCGATCAGCGCGCGCAGCTGGAGGACGTAGGTCTGCAGCGTGGTGCGGGCGCTGCGCGGGGGCATCGTCCCCCACAGCTCCTCGATCAGCGCCGAGACCGGTACGACCTGGTCGGCGTGGAGCGCCAGGAGCGCCAGGACCTGCCGGGGCTTGGGGGCGGTGGGCGTGATGGAGATCCCGTTCTCCCGCACGGCGAGTGCGCCCAGTACATCGATGTCCACGTCGTACTCCCCTGTCCTTTGGATGAGTCGCAAGAGTCAGTAGAAAACAGGCCGGACGGTTTGTCAATACGAAACCGGGCAACCAGTTTGCACCCTGGTGAGATCTCGACGCCGCTCAGGAATACCCTCCGACCTGGGCATTTACGGGTCATGCACCCACCCACGACAGCGTGGAGCTCTTCAGCCGCCTCGCGACAGCAGCCATATAACACCCACGGAGGCCTAAAAATCAAACCATTCAGTCTGTTTCCTTGTCGGCCATCGCCTCGACAAGGACCGCAGCCGCCGCCTCGCCGCTCGCGATACCCGGAAGAACCACGCTCCAGATACGGGTCAGGAGCTGTCGGGCGCTGCGGCCGGGCTCGAGCCCTCCCAGCCCCTCCAGCCCGACCGTCGACGCCACCACCAGGCACGTCGCGTCCTGCGGGGACACCCCCTGGGCCAACAGCCCGGCCCGCTCGGCCGCTTCCAGCAGTTCCCCGGCCCACAGCCGCCACTGTCCGCGCAGGTCCACCGGGCTGCTGCGGGCGGTGTCCGCGCACAGGACGAACGCCGCCCGCACGGCGATGTCCTCGGCCAGCAGCGCGAGCATCGTGTACGTGGCACCGACCAGCACCCGCAGCGGCCCGGCCTCGCTCCCGCGCTTCCCTTCCGCCGCCGCGGCCTGCCGCAGCGCCCGCTCGGCGCGCTCCTCCACGGCCAGGGCGAGAGAGGTCTTCCCGTCGAAGTGGAAGTGCAGGGCGCCGGAGGTCACTCCGGCCCGCTGGCTGATCTCGGCGATCGACGCGGCGGCGAACCCTTCCTCGGCGAACACCTCCGCGGCCGCGTGCACCAGGGACTCCCGCGTGCGTGCCGCACGTTCCTGCTTGACCATGGGGGGCTCTCCACACCGCATCCGCCGCGTCAGCGGTCCGCCCCGCAGAAATGGGGACATCGTGCGCCACAGTCGGTTCCCCCACCGGAGCCGGACCGGACTCCCACCGGAGGAGCACCCCCGTTCACACGGTTGCCACCCACCCTTGCCCGCCCGCCCCCGCGCCCCGCGCCACCGTTAACGGCGTTAACGCCGTTAACGCCCCCCTCCCGTCAGAGCACCCACCGAGCGACGGTCAGGCCGTCGCCGACGGCCGCCGTCCCCCGCCACATCCGCAGCAGGGTGCACCGGCACCAGACCCGAACAGCAACAGCCCCTGACCCAGGCGACCCCAGACGCACCATCCAAAGCACCCCACAGAACCCCCCGCGCAAAACCACCCCCAGGCCGACCAACGCCGTCATCGCCGTTAACGCCGTTAACGGCGCCCCGCCGCCGGCGCCGTCACAGCGCCCGGTGCGGCGGTCCCGCCCCGGTCCCGCCGCCACCCGTGCCAAGGACGACGGCCCATCCCCCGGAGGCCCCCGTGGCGACCACCACCGCCGAGGCCCGTACCGAACCCGCCCGCGCGAGCCCGCGCAAGCGGAAGCCCGTCCGCCCGGCGCCACCCTCCCCCGGGAGCTCCCCGCCCGAGGGGCCGGCCTCAGGACCCCACCCGCCGCTCCACGAGCAGCCCGACCCCGTCGAGGATCCGCTCCAGCCCGAACTCCAGCCCTGAACCTGCCCCCGTGCTCCGCGACGGACCCCAGCGCCGGCGCCGGATACTCCCGCCCCCGGCCCCCGCCGACGCGAAGTCCGGCCCCGCGCCCCGATCCGGCAGGGCCCCGTCCCATTAACGGCGTTAACACCGCCGCCTCCACACCCCCCTGACGAAAAGAAACACGCAAAACAACCACCAACCACCCTGAACCCCCACCTACTAAGCACCTTAAAAGTACTGGTCGACTGGTTTTCTTTCACCGCCTCCCACTAGATTGATCTTGAACACCAACGGACGAAACCGACATCGGGAGACACACGTGGCGAGGGTCAGGCAGGAACGGGCCGAGATCACCCGGCAGGCGATCCTCGACGGCGCGGCCATCGCCTTCGACCACGCCGGCTTCGGCGGCACCAGCCTCAGCGACGTGGTCAAGCACGCCGGAGTCACCAAGGGCGCCCTCTACTTCCACTTCCCCTCCAAGCAGGCCCTCGCCCGCACCCTGGTGGACGAGCAGTTCCAGGTCTCCGCCGACGTCCCGGCCATCGAGGACCCGGGCCTCCAGACCGTCATCGACCTCACCCACCAGATGGCGTCCGGGCTGCGCACCAACGTCCGCATCCGCGCCGGCATCCGCCTGGTCATCGAATTCGGCTCGTTCACCGACCCCGACCCGTCCCCGTACAACGCCTGGATCGAGACCTGCCGCAGCTGCCTGACGCCCGCCCAGGAACGCGGCGACGTACTGCCGTCGGTCGACCTGTACGACCTCTCGACCTTCCTCGTCGGCTCCTTCACCGGCATCCAGGTGACCTCACACGTCCGCACCGCCCGCGAGGACCTGCACGCCCGGATCGTCGACCTCTGGACCCACCTCCTCCCGGGGATCGTGCCCGCCGGCCGCCTCGGCCTCTTCGACCCGGCAGGCTCCTCCGAGTGCCGCACGGCACTGGACCTGCCCACCATCCGGCCCGTCCCGCGTCCCTGACGACCCCTCCAGGGCGGTCCCGCACACCCGCGGGGCCGCCCTTTCGCATGCCCGGAGCCCTTCCCCACCCATTTCGTTAGCAAAACCCAAGCGTGGCGCCCACACGGACCCAAGAACGTTAGTAAAGTCCCTCTCATGACTTCGCCCTCGTCCCCAAACGACCGAGAGAAGGTCGTCTCCAAGCTCCCCCCGTGGCTCCGCCAGGAGTTGAAGATCCGCACCGCCCAGCTGCGGGTCGACATCCAGGACGCCGTCCACCAGGGCATCGCCCACTGGAGCGCCCTCGCCTCCGCCCCCTCCCCCGTCGACACCTCCGGCGCCGAGTCGTTCTCGACGTGGCTGCCCGCCGGGCAGTGGGAGTCGTTCCGCTCCGCCTCCAAGGACCGCGGTGTCTCCCTCATCCAGGGTCTCGCCCAAGCGGTGCACCTCTGGCTGGAGATGAACCCGGCCCCCACCGTCCAGCGCCCCTCGGTCGTCCGCCGCATCGTCGTGTGCAACCAGAAGGGCGGCGTCGGCAAGACCGCCATCACCGCCGGCACCGCCGAGGCCCTCGCCGAGGACCCCTCGACCCTGCACCCCGTCCGCGTCGCCCGCCAACTGGCGAGGCTCGCCGGCCCCGGGGAAACCGAAGGCGCCCACCCCACCACCCCGCTGGACCTCGAAGACCTCCCGGGCCTGGGCATGCGCGTCCTGCTCGTCGACTTCGACCCCCAGGGCCACCTCACCAAGCAGCTCGGCCAGCAACCGCTCCCCATCGGCGGAGACAGCCTCACCTGCCACATGGCCGGCGAGGCCAAGGGCCCCCTCCAGGACCTGATCGCCCCGATCGAGCACGACCGCTTCGGCGACCGCCTGCACCTCCTGCCCGCCTGCACGGACGCCTTCCTCCTCGACGTCCGCCTTTCCACCGTCCGCGCCCGCGAGGCCGCCCTCGAACGCGCTCTCGCCCCCGTCGAGTCCGACTACGACGTCATCCTCATCGACTGCCCGCCCAGCCTCGGCCTGAGCATGGATGCGGCGATCTACTACGGCCGACGCCGCGACACCGAACAGCCGGGTGCCTCCGGCGCGCTGATCGTCGTCCAGGCGGAGGACTCCTCGGCGGACGCGTACGACCTCCTGACCTCCCAGATCAACGACCTGCGCGACGACCTCAGCCTGGACATCGACTACCTCGGCCTCGTCGTGAACCTCTACGACGGCCGCCGCGGCTACATCGCGACCAGCTCCCTCCAGGCCTGGATGGACATAAAGGATCCCCGGGTCGTGGCGATCGTCCCCGACCTCAAGGAACAGCGCGAGTCCGTCCGCCTGAAGCAGCCCCTCTTCGTCTACGCCCCCAACGGCGACCAGGCCGTCGCCCTGCGCGCCCTCGCCCGGGAGATCTCATGAGCAGCAAGGCCGACAAGCTCGGCGTCTCGGCGTCCTTCGCACGGGCCCAGCCCGTCGGCGTCAGCTCCCGCCGCGCCGCCATCGCAGAAGCCACGGGCGCCCCCACCTCCGGGGTCGTCCCGCCCTCCGAGGTCCCCATCGAGGCCCTGGCCCACAACCCCTTCAACCTCCGCGAGGACCTCACCGACCTCGACGAGCTGGCGCAGTCCCTCAGCGTGCGCGGCCAGCTCCAGCCCCTGGCCGTCGCGACCCGCATGGCCTTCATGGAGGCCCACCCGGGCGCCACCGACGGCCTCGGCCGCGCCCCGTACGTGGTCATCGACGGCAACCGCCGCCTCGCGGCCGCCCAGCTGGCCGGGCTCAAGACGATGCACATCCACGTCAACGACGCCCTGTCCGCCTCGGCCGCCGACATCCTGGAATCAGCGCTCATCGCCAACGTCCACCGGGTCGACGTGGCCCCCATGGACCAGGCCCGCGCCCTCCAGGAGCTCGTCGAGGTCCACGGCTCCCAGGCCCAGGTGGCCAAGCGGATCGGCAAGACCCCCGCCTGGGTCTCCCAGCGCCTGACCCTCCTCAACCTGACGCCCGAGCTCCAGGACAAGGTGGAGACGGGCGAACTGAAGGTGGAGCCGGCCCGCCGCATCGGCCGCCTCCCCCAGGAGGAGCAGGCGGCGGCCGCCACGGAGAGCATCAACGCCGTCAACCCCCCGCGCCAACGCACCCGCCCGACCCCCCCGACCCCCCCGACCGTTAACGCCGTTAACGCCCCGGCCCCCGCGGCTGCACCCACCCCACCCGCCCCCACCCCCCGCATCACGATCTCCGCCCAGTCCCCGGAGACCATCGCGGACGCCCTCACCGCCCACCTCACCCCGGACGATCTCAAGGCCGTCACGGAACTCCTGATGCAACGCATCTGAGCCGGACCCCACGCACCCCGGGGGCGCTGACGGCGTTAACGCCGTTAACGCCCCCGAGTGCGTTTCAGGTGCGTTCAACCGTGCGCTTCACATAGGGTGCCCTTGGAGGTAGCAATGAGCGAGACGAACGAACAGACCACCCTCTTCGCAGCGGTCGACGCCCTGCTGGAGGAAGCCGCGGCCAAGGACGGCCTCCCCGCCCCCGACGAGCGCAAGCGCCTGCGCGAGGCGGCCGGCCTGAGCCAGGACCAGATCGCCAAGGCCCTCTCCGTCCGCCGCGAGACCGTCACCTCCTGGGAGACCGGCCGCACGGCCCCCCGTCCCCCCAAGCGCGCGGCCTACGCCCGCCTCCTCGAAGGCCTCGCCGCCCTCCACCCCACCCCGGGCACCCCCACCGTTAACGCCGTTAACACCCCCACCCCTCCCCCCGCCGTCAACGCCGAGCCCGCGCCCCCCACCGCAGCCCTCACCCCCCCTCCCACCGTTAACGCCGTTAACACCCCCGCCCCCCACGAAGCGGCCCCCCGCCCCGCGACAACGCCGGCCCACCCCCAGCCCCGCACCACCACACCCACCACCCGTGCCGCCCACTCCACCCCCCTCCCCCTCCAGGGCAACGGCCCCCTCGCCGTCCTGGACGGCACCGGCCACGCCCATGCCGCCGGCGGGGTCCTCCTCAACCACCCCACCTCGGGCCTCCCCGCCCTCATCTCCTGGGCCCTCGGCCCCGACGCCGACCTCCGCGCCCCCCGCCTCCACCGCAACGGCAAGGACGGCGACCCCCTCCTCGTCCTCACCGCCCCCGCCGCCGAGCGCCTCGGCCTCCCCCTCACCCTCGAGGACCGCCGCGCCCTCCGCCTCCCGGACGACCACCCCGTCGTCAAGCAGCTCACCAAGGCCAAGTGGCAGCTCACCCGACGCGGCTTCGGCCCCTGGGCCCGCATCTACCGCCCGGCCTCCCCGTCCACCGGCCGTCAGTGCGTCCAGCTCGCGGTGCTCCCCTGGGGCGCCCTCGACCCCCGGGCGTGGGGTGAGGACACCGCCGACCTCCCCGCCCCCGAACTCGCCGAGCTGCTCTCCACCTACGCCGCCCGCGTCCTCACCCCCCGCGGCTCCACCGCCGTCACGGGCCTGGAGCTCATGACGGCCCTGCGCCCGCCGACCCGCGCGGTCCGCAACCCCGCGACCAACGCCTGGGAGTCCGCCCCCGTTCCCGGCTCCCTCACCCGCCCGGTCGACCCCGCCCCGCCGGAGGCCCCCGACGAGCACCCCGTGGTCGCCTCCCTGTACCCCCGCTCCCACCAGCGCACCCCGGACCAGGTCCTCGACGAGGAGGCCTACGACTGGATCCGCGACCCGGAGCTCCTCACCGACGCCGAGTGCGCCCGCACCCACGCCGTCGGCATCGACGTGAACATGGCCTTCGCCGCCGCCGCGAACCGCCTCACCGTCGGCACCGGCCCCGCGATCCACACCACCAACCCCCGTTTCGACCCGAAGCTCCCCGGCTGCTGGCTCGCGGACCTCTCCTCCCTCCCCCTGGACCCCCGCCTCCCCAGCCCCTTCACCCCGCACGGCAGGCCCCCCACCGGCCCGGCCTGGTACGCGACCCCGACCCTGGCCTACGCCCGCGAGCTCGGCCACGACGTCCGCCCCACCGAGGCCTGGACCCGCCCGGAGCACGGCCCCTACCTCGACGCCTGGTACACCCGCCTCCGCGACGCCTACCTGGCCACGATGACGGACCTGGGCGTCACGACCGCGCTCACGGAACCCGAGTTCCTCACCGCCATGGAGACGTACAAGCAGAACAACCCCTCCACCACCGCAGTCCTCTCCGCGATCAAGTCCACGGTCAAGGGCGGCATCGGCAAACTCCGCGAACGCCCCCAGGGCGCCGGCTACCGCCCGGGCGAGCCCTGGCCCGCCCTCGAACGCCCCACCTGGCGCCCGGACATCCGCGCCGCCGTCATCTCCACGGCCCGCGTCAACATGCACCGCAAGATGCAGAAGCTCGCCACGGCCGCCGGCCTCTACCCCATCGCGGTCCTCTCCGACTGCGCGGTCTACCTCTCCGACGGGCCCAGCCCCCTGGACTTCCTCCCCCGCACCCCCGACGGCAAGCCGCTCCCCGGCGGCTTCCGCCTGGGCGTCAGCCCAGGCATGGTCAAGCACGAGGGCACCCAGCCCCTCCTGTGGGCCGTGCAACTCCTCGACGAACACCTCAACCCCGCCCGCCACATCAAGGGCCACGACGCAGCAGCAGACGGCGAGTAACCGATGCCCGACATCTCCGACAGCCTCACCAAGGCCGACGAACAGCACTTCACCCGCCCCATCCCCAAATCCCCGGGCGCCCAGATGCGCTACCTCGTAAAGCAACTCAAATCCACAAAGAACGTAGCCACCCTCCTCGGCATCTCCCAACGCACGGTCGAGCGCTACGTGAAGAACGAGATCAAGCAGCCCAAGCCCGCCCTCGCGGCCCGCCTGGAAACCGAGGTGCGCCGCCGCTGGCAGCCCCTGGTCCGCAAGCGCGCCCGCGAGAAGGCCGCCCGCACCACCGGCCTGGTCATCGAGACCCGCGCCCGCTTCGGCTTCACCGCCGCCCCCGGCACCACCGACGACGGCCGCATGCGCCGCATCACCCAGCACCTCCCCCCGGAGTACGCCCAGCGCCTCTTCGCGGCGCAGGACACCGGCGCCACCGAAGCCCAGCTGCGCCACATCACGGCGGAGGCCCTCCAGGAGATCTACTTCAAGGACAACGGAGCCCGCGCCTCCAGCCTCCTGGTCGAGTTCACCGACATCGACTACGTGGACTTCGCCTTCTAGACCACCCAGAACACCCACCCACCCACCCCACTGAGCCGACGCACAGTAGTTGTCACATAGGCAGTCTTGTTGTCACCTGCGAGGTGCGGCGCCGGAAGGTCTCAGCTCTGACGGCCTCCGCGATCTGCTGGGCGGCCTGGGCGGGTGTCAGGTGCGTGGTGTCGACGACCTCGGCCTCGGCGTGCAGCCACGTGCGGGCGGCCTCGGCGTAGGGTTCGAGGTATGCGAGGCGGAACGGGGAGTTGGGGCCGAGAACGGTGTCGCCCGCGATGCGCGCGCGGAGAGTGCCCTGATCGGCATGGAGGACGAAGTGCCGGACCGGAATATCGTGCTCGGCAAGACCCGAGCTGATCTCGCGCCAGTACTTCTCGACCAGGACGGTCATGGGCATCACCAGGGTGCCGCCGGTGTAGTCGAGGATGCGTCGGGCGGTCTCGACCACGAGGGGCCGCCACGGTGGCCAGTGCTGGAAGTTGTCCGTCGCGGGCAACCCTGGCTTGATGTCCATGAGTGTCTCGCCGACCTTCTCGGCGTCGAACACCCGTGAGTCCGGAATCAGCTGCTGGAGGAACGTGCTGGTTGTCGTCTTGCCCGCGCCGTGCGTGCCGTTGAGCCATACGATCATGGACCTGACGCTAGCGCCGTGCGGGCCCCAGGAACACCTTCTGGTGACAGTAGGGCTGCTGAACGAGGTCATGTGACAAATCGGATGCCTCACCTGTGACAACCATGGTGCTTCAAGCGACCCCCTCTCGCAGCTCACCCGACTCCGCTGGTGACGACTACCGTGCTTCGGCTCACGCACCCCACCCCAAACACTAGCCATGTACATACTAGCCATGTACTCTATCCGCCATGGACGGAGAAATCGCCACGCCCGGCTTCCTGCTCTGGCGCCTGTCGACGAAGTGGCGGGTGGCCGTCGACCGGGCGGTCGCCCCCCTGGGCATGACCCACGCCCAGTACGCCCTGCTCGCCTCGCTGTACGGCATGTCCCGCGCCGGGCTGCGCCCCAGCCAGCGCCGCCTCGCCGACCACACCGGCCTCGAACCGCTGTACGTCTCCAAGCTCGCCCGCGCCCTGGAATCCTCCGGCCTCGTCGCCCGCACCCGCGACCCGGACGACCCGCGCGCCATGCAGCTGTCGCTCACCGAACAGGGCCACGAGCTCACGAGCCGCGCGATCACCACGGTCCAGAACCTCCTGGACCAGCTCCTGCGACCGCTCGGCGGCCAGGACGACCCCCGCGCACGACAGTTCGCCCGCGACCTCGCGACCCTGCTCGAAGCACCTCTTGATTCGCACACCGAGAACGAGAAGGAGCAGCCGTGACCGCCCCCACCCTCAACGCCCGCGTCATAGCCCTGGCGCACCACGCCGCCCGCACCCTCGCCGAGGGCGCCCTGACCCGCCACGGCGTGACGTTCCACCAGAGCGTCACCCTCCGGACCGTCGCCGCCGCGGGCGGCACCCTCGCCCACCGGGACCTGGTCGCCAAGGTCACCGACGCCCTCAAGACCACCGAGCCCCTGATCGACGCGGTCATCGCCGAACTGACGGCCGCGAAGCTGCTGCACCGCCGGGCTTCCGCCCTGAACCTCACGGACGCCGGCCGGGACCTGTACGAGACCACCGCCGCCGAGACGGCCTCGATCGCCGCCCGCCTGTACGCCGACATCCCGGCCGAGGACCTCGCCGTCGCGGGCCGCGTCCTCACCCTGATCACGGCCCGCGCGAACGCCGAACTGGCCGACGCCTGAGCCCCCACACCCCCGAACCCACAGGCGCCCCCACAAGCCCCTGAAACCCTTTGAGGACCCCGGGACATCCCGAGGCCCTCAAAAGCTCTTGAGAAGCCGCCAGAGGCCTTCTGAGGCCCCTTCTCAAGCCACTTACCCCACAGCGTGCAGGGTCCGCCGACGCTTCGACTCCGCGGCCTTCTTCGCGGCGGCCTGCGCGGCACGCTTCTTCCGCTGCTCGGCGAGCTGGTCCTGGTACTCCGCCACCGCCTGGTGGTAGCTGGCGACGTACCCGCGCGCGTCCAGCCGCTCGTCCGGCGCCATCTCGTTCACGGCGGCGACGGCGTCCTCGAAGGAGTTGTACCCGGCCAGCATCGGGTTGATCTGGTACACCCCGTTCCTGACCTTACGCACGAGCTTCGCCAGCTCCAGGCTGCGCAGAGCGGCGTTGACGCTCGGCCGGCTCAGCTCCAGCAGCCCGCCGATGGTGGCCTGGTCGATCAGGATCCGCCCACCGGGCTCGCTCAGCGAACGCAGCTTCAGCAGCACACGGTACGCGGCAGGCGGAAGGTCGAGGTCGGAGAGAAGCCCGTCGGCGTTGACCGCAGCGAATCGCAAGGTGCTCACTGAGCTGTCCCTTCTTCCTTGCGCTGGGCCCGGCTCAGCCGGCGCGCAGCGCGCTCTTTGGACCGTTCGGCCCGCAGTTCCTCGATTGCCTGCCGCATGTGGTCCAGCGACGGGAACCGCACCAGGTCGGGCAAACTCGTGTCGCTGCGAATCTGCGAGATGGTGCTGTGCTGCTCCACCTTCACGAACTCACCCGCCGTCTCCGTCCCCGGGATGAACTCGGCCACCCGGTAACTGTAGGGCGGGTTGAACTGGTACACACCCCGCCGCACCTTGAAGACGATCCCATGAGACATGACGGTGTGCAGAGCCTCCGAGGTCTTTGTCCGACTGACGTCCAGGATCGTAGCCATCTCCTCCTGGGTAAGTGGAATCCGCCCTCCCGCCCGTTGGCACGCGATCAACAGCAGGATCAGCCTCAGGGGCAATGCTTCCCTGAAGTACTGGGCGATCACCAGGAAGAACTCCAGGCTGTCCATCGAGAACGCGTTTGGCTGACTCTGCGTCCCGTAGAACTCCAGCGGCTTGCGCTCACCGTCCAGCGTGAGCTTCCGGCTGGGGTACCGCTTCGCGAGGCTGTCCAGATCCTTGACCGGAGCCAGCGGCTGACTCCACGCCGAGATCGCGTCATCAACGGGGAGATCAGGACGCGGCGCGCGCGACGGACTCTGCCGGCGGCGCTGTGCTTCTGATGACACGAGGATGCTCTCCACTTCGTTGATCTGCAGAGAGAGTATGTCAACAAGGGTGACACTAATGTCACGCTCGTTGACGTTCGGCGTGTCTTGTGTCCCCCCTGGGGGGACACATCTCGGCCACAGCTCCCCGCCAGGCCCCCTCGAACCCCCCTCGCCCAACCCCATCCCGCCCTGGCGCAGTTCGCCGACGTATCTCGCGAAAAACGTCAGTCTCCCCGACGTTTTAGCCCAAAAAGCGTCAGCCTCACTGACATTTTGCAGCCGTTGTGTCCCCCTACCAGCGACACATCGCCCGAGTTATGTCCCTCCTGAGGGGACATAACTTTCCCCCTGCACCCCCGCTGACCTGCGGCAACGCATATCCGTACCCTCTATAGGCCGTCTCCTGCCGCGCTGCGCGCACGCAACGCCGCCTTCAACCCCCAGCTCCAGCCCATTTCCTGACGCCGAACCACTCCAGCCATCCCACCGACACGGACCGGACACCCTGTCCGTAACCGCGCAGAATCTGACTGATTCCTATCTCTATCCCCACATCACTTTGAATCACCCTCGCACTCGACCATTAACGCCGTTAACGCCCCACGCCCTACCTCCAGCACCTTTCCACCAACCTCCAAGCACTTCACCCCAACCTCTCCAGCCAACAGCCCAAACCCATCACCCCTGGCCAGACCCCATGAACCGTCGCCCTACCCACCATCCTGTCTGACTACCCGTCACAACAACCCACACACTCCTCCCAGCACGCCCAGAACCACCCCACCACCACTCCTAAACCACTCAAGAGGCCGACAAACAACACATCTCACTCAAGAACAACTACAAAACGACCCAACAATCACTCCAAAACAACCCTCCTTTCCAGCCGAGAAACCATCCCAGCCTGCAACAAAGCAACAAACCACACACCCACACGTTCACATCACCTACTCAAACCCGGAGCAAAGCGGAAGGCTCACCCACCAAAGGGCGGACCCTGGCCCGCAAAGCGGGCCGCTCCCCGAGGCGCAGCCAGGCGGGCTCCCTACCCTTCAGGAGCGGAGCGAAGCGGAGGCTCCCTCGGCCCGAAGGGCCAGCCCTGGCTCGCGAAGCGAGGGCCTCCCGAGCGCAGCGAGGTGGTCTCCCTACACCGGGGCGGAGCGAAGCGGAGGCCTACCCGGCCCGAAGGGCCGGCACTGGCCCGCGAAGCGGGCCACCCGCCGAGCGCAGCGAGGCGGGCTCCCTACCCACCAGGGCGGAGCGAAGCGGAG
>NZ_JBIAWQ010000024.1:0-93587 GCF_042895815.1 Streptomyces sp. NPDC001373 | reverse complement strand
ACGGGTTCTTCTTGGTCGAAAACCCATCTACCAGGGGCTTCACCCGTCTGTCAGCCGAACTGACCAACCCGGCCCGCAGGTTGGAAAAGGCTCACCGATTGGCCGTATCGACTTCCACACCTTCGGAGCGTACTTGTCCTCCCCGCTCACCGCTGCAGCGATCTCTCCCTTCGTCCGCAACCCGACAATCCCGGACCAGATCGCCTGAGATTTCGGCAGTGCGCGTCGTCTCAGATGATCCGTCGTCGCAGGTAACGCCCCTGCAATCAGGAGCGCGCTCACCTCGCACGACTTGATTAATTGTCAAACGACTCGATTGGATGGCAGAGGACAACTCGACCTTGGGGCGATGCTGCAGGTTTTCATTTCTTGTGTCCCATTCTCATTCCCCATGGCCGGTGTCTGGGAACTGGAGATGAGACCTGCCGGTCGAGGTGACTGAGTGAGGCCACCGCTTATGCGACGGCAATTGAAGGATCTCGGCCATCAGGGCACCGGTGTATACCGGCCGCTTCAGCCATTCTCCCGGCGAGACTGGCCCTGCGGCGGTCGCGGCAGAGCGTCGGCGAGCGGCTTCAGCGCTGCTTCCAGCAGGTCGGACTGCCGAACGGGTCGGTTGGGATGCAACCGCATGACATGGAAGATGTGGTCGCGTACGGCGGCGTTGCGCAGGCTGCCGGACTGTTTGCTGCGCAGGATGTCCAGCATGCTGGGGCCGGACTCCTCCTGGATGCCTTCGATCATTTCTAGCTCTTCGATGTCCACGATTTCCACCGGATCGGTGTCCGGTGCCTGAAACAGTCCGCGTGCGCGGGCGCGCTCACGGATCACGGTGAGGGTGACCGGGTTGACGGGGAAGCCCTCGGGCAGCACGAGCAGCGGCAGGTAGCGACGGTCGGCGATAGCCGACGTGCCGGTGAGCGCGGCTTCGTCGCGGCGCAGTGCGGCGATGGTCGCGTCGATCTGATCGAGTTCCTCGAGGAGCTTGTCTATGTCCTCGATCTGTGACTCGCCGGGAACGGCGGTGACGGCTTCACGGCGCAGCTGGGAGGTCGTGACCTCGATGACGATCCAGGTGCCGGGGTAGTCGATCGCGGCGTCAGCGATGCGCTGTCCCTGGGCGGTGAAGGCCACCCTGAGCTCCGCGTCGTCGTAGACCCGACGAGTGGTGCCTTCGTCGCCCGTGATCTTGTGCAGGACTTCACTGACGTAGACCTCGCTGAGGTGGCGCAGGGTCGACTCGGCCCGGGCCGCAAGCTTTCGGTGGCCAGCGGGCTTGGTGTGCCCCGGCGGCGGAAACTTGATATCCCACATCGGCAGCCATCCGAAGGCGCGGTTGAGCAGGTGGCGGGGGTCGAGGATGAGCAGCCGGTCTTCAGACAGACGGAGGACCGGCCACTGCTGGAAGGGGTCGAAAGACCATTCGGTGCGATGTGCAGGCAGTTGGCTACGCACCGCCTCCCGCATTCCCGGCAGGTCGGTGCTGATCAGCGCTAGCGCCGCCTCGACCTGCTCGGTGGGTATGTTTAGGACGGCCAGTTCACCCGGTTCGATGACGAAACGGCCGGAGGTGGTGACCATCCACAGGTAGCCGGCGACGGCCGCCAGGGACTCGAACTGGACACCCGTGCTATCCCGGTAGGCCTGGCTGAGGTCGACGACGCCCGGCTCGCCCTGGTGTTCGGTCGGCAGCTGCAGCCAGCGGCGCGCATAGCGGGCCAGGAATCCCGCGACGGACCAGTTGTGGTTGAAGTGCTGGTTGGCGATGAGCTCCCGGCCCAGCGTGCCAGGCCGGTCCCCGATGATGGTCGGGCCGGAGTCGGGGAACACCCCCATCGTCTGGGTGAGGGCGAACAAGGCGCCCACGACGTCGCCCTCTTCCATGACTTCGGGGGGCAGGGCATCCGGCGAGGTCTCCATGGCCATGCGGGCCAAGAGCATGAAGGCCTGGGGTACGAGGAGTCGGCGGGTCTTGTCTTGGAGCAGGTTAAGAACACGACTACGGACCGGTTCATTGAACACCAGGTCGACAAACCCATGGTCGACTGAGGCGACGGATGCACCCGGAACGGCCAGGGCGTTGAGGACCATGGCACAGAAACGTAGAACGCCTTCCAGGGGCAGGCGCTGCAGCTGGCTTTCGGTGTAGCCGGAAGTCAGCCGGAACCCGAAGATCTCTTCCGGGGTGAGGAAGACCGCGGTCAGATCGATCGGTGCTGGCTCCTGGGACGAGGCCGGGACCCACAACCCACTGGGGCGTTCGTTCCAGCGCGGGACGAGAGCCGTCGCGGTCGATCCCTGCAGCACCGGGTTTCCTGCCGACGGGTCGGCCAGATAGCTGGTCCGCAGGGAGGCAGGCTCGACCTCGGCAAGCATCTGGCTCATGGCCTCGATCTGCTGGGCGAGGCGGACTCCGGCGTCCATCGGCGCTCCCCTTGTACACATACCGCTGGCCATGGACTCGCCTGCCAGCATAACGATCTAGCGGTCACAGGATCGATGGCGAGGAGGGTCGGAGCCAAGCGAATACCCCCAAGGCATGCCTTATCCGGGTCCAAATGGGACAAGATCGTGAGACGTGACGTCGTGGCCCTCAAGTGAGATGTATGAGAAAGCCCCAGGCCACCGCAGCGAAGCGGAACACTTCATTTGGGAACCCACAGGTGCACTCGTCCGGTCTCGGGCACGGTCCCACCTCGGCCGTCGCGCCCTGACTGATGCCCCAGCACAGCCGAAGGAGTGCGGGGCCGCTGACAAGAAGGGAGGTTTGAGGGAGGATCGGGCGATGTGACGCAGGTACAGGCAACAGTCCTGAAAAAGTTGGACAGCGCGAGCAACCCGTTCACCTCCTACCAGGAGATGGTCACCGCTCTGGCGGCTGCCGTCGGCGAGGAGGGGCGGACCGAGGCTGAGGTGGACCACCTGCATGCGCTGTGCGCGGCGATGCTCTTCTTCCGCCAGCCCGACGGTGCACTGAAGGGCTCCTACCAGGGGCCGGGGCCTGAGCCCTGGCCAACCTCGGCGAACCAGCTTCCTCCCGAGGTCCATGCTGTCTGGACCCCGTACGCGGACACGGCTGGCCATCCGATGGTGCGCGCCCGCCTGCACCACCTTCTGTGGGAGGCCCGACACGGAGGCCGTCCCATCGACCACGTGTCGGCGGCCATCGCCAGCTACCGCGAGGCCGTCGCCGTGCTCCTGGCCGACAAAGGGGACCGCGCCGTCAGTGCTCGGTGCAAGGCGGTCGATGCCCTGCTAGCCGCGCACGAGCTTGCCGCCAGGCTCCGCCAACCGCAGCTGGCGGATATCGCCACCGAGATGATCGGACTCGCCGACACTGCCCTCCACTGGCCGGAACCCTCCCCAGGCATCGTCCACGCTGCGATCGAGCCCCTCTTGGCGGACAAGAACCTTCACGAGCTGATCCGCCCCGTGCTGGAGCGTGCCGTCGACCGCTTCCGCGCGGACTCCCATAACCACATCGGATCCCTGCAGATGATGCGCCGCATCGAGCCCGACCCTGCCGACCAGCAGCAGATCGACCAGCGGATCCTCGCTGCCTACACCGACCACGCCGAGCAGCTCGACGGGCTCCCCAAGCTGATGCGGCTCGAAGAGGCCGCCGCGTTCGCACGCGACCACGGGTTGACCGATGCCTTGGACGAGATCCGGCGTACACAGCAGAAGCTCCGTCCCAAGGACCTGGGCCTGACCCGAACGATCACTCCGTTCCAGTTCCCGACGGTGCTGGTCGACGCCGCCCGCGCGGCCATCAACTCCGCTGCCGACCTCCCTGCAGCTCTGCGGACCATCGCCACCGCGGTCCCCGTCCTGGCAGACCCGATCGACGCCGAGCAGCACGGACTGCTTCGCTTGCCGACGGCACACCTGAACTTGAACGGCCCGGTGGTCACCGCGTTCTCGGAGGAGGGCATCGCCGCGGGAACCGGCCGGACGGATGCCCACGTCTTCTCCCTGGGCATCCACGGCGTCCTCATCGAGGCCCAGCTCGACCAGCTCCACGAGCGTTTCGCCCCTACTGAGGAGCAGCTGCTCGACCAGCTCACCAACCCGCCGCTCGCGCCGGCCACCCGCATGCGAGGACTGGCCCGCGCCCTGCGCGCCTTCTGGGAGCACGATGACGATGTCGCGATCACCCTGGTCCTGCCACGCATCGAGGGTCTGCTGCGTCGCCGGATTCAGGCCGCCGACGTCGCCTTCATCCAGCACCAGCAAGGCGGCCGGCCGGGCCAGGTCAGCCAACTCGGGTCCCTCATCACGGACATGGACAAGGCCGGATACCCCGAGCCCTGGCCGACGGTCTTCCGGACGCTCGTTGGCGGGCCCACCGACGGCATGAACCTACGCAACAAGGTTCTCCACGACCTGGTGGATACCCCACCCCGCCACCAAGTTGCCCTGGTGATCCAGGCCGCGCTCTCCTTGCTCTTCGTGCCGCTGGAAGACCCTGCTGACTCTGGCTCCCCGGCCGCAGACGACTGAACGCTCCCGAAGCACAAGCAGCCGTAACCCGATTGGCGATGCGCAACCGGCGGCGGCGTTGCTGGCAGCACCGCACCGGCCACGGGGGCGAAAACGCAGTCGGCCCCAGGAACCTGTCTGGTTCCCGGGGCCGGCGGTGGTGAGGTCAGTTGTCGTCGGTGCGCCGGTGCTGGCCGGTGCCGGTCTCGCTCTCGTCGTTCTTACGGCGGCGTGCGGCGTAGACGGCGCCGCCTCCGGCGGCGAGGAGGAGGCCGCCGATTGCCAGGAGCCATCCATTGGTGCTGTCGGCGCCGGTGTGGGCGAGGGAGCCTTCGGGCTTGGCGTCGGGTGCGGTGGGGGTCGAGGTGGCGGTGCCTATCTCCGGGCTGCTGGAGGGGGATGCGGCGTCGGTCGGCTCCCCGGTGCCGGTCGAGGACGAGCTGGTCGGCGTGGGCTGAGAGGTGGGGTCGCCGGTGGGCTTGGCCGTCGGCTTGCCGGTCGGTTCCTCGGTGGGCTTGGTCTTGGCCGCGTTCGTGAAGGCCGCGGTGGTCTCGGCGCCGGGCTTGGCCGTAATCTCGACCGGGGTGGTCTCCAGCAGGTAGCCGTCCGGGGCCTTGGTCTCGATGGCGGTGTAGGCGCTGCCGGTCTTCTTGCCGACGGGGAGGGGAGCCTTGGCGGTGCCGTCCGGGCCGGTGGTGAGGGTGAAGGCGCCCTTGTCGTCCTTGGCGTCCTTCGGGGCGATGTTGACTATGGCTCCGGCCAGGCCCTTTCCGGTGGCCTTGTCGGTGACCTTGAGGGTGAGGCCGGCGGACTTGTACGGGTCGGTGATCGCCAGGACCTTGGGGTCACCGGGTGCGACGACGACGTCCTGGTCGGGGACGGTACCCAGCAGCGGGCTGCCGGAGGCGGTCTCCTTGAGGCGTACGACGCCGGGGGCGAGGTCGGAGAAGGCCAGGGTGCCGTCGGAGCCGGTCTTGCCCTCGGCGAGCGTCTTGCCCGCGGAGTCGAGCAGCTGGAATGCGGCTCCGGGGGCGGGCTGGCCTTCGGGGTCCGTCTTGACGATGCGCAGTCCGGCCTTGTCCGCCGGCGCCGGGTCGCCCTGGTCCTTGAGGGCTTCGGCGGACGGGGACGGGGCTGCGGTGGCACTGGTGGCCGGGCTGGTCAGGACGGTGGCGGCGGTCAGAGCGAGCGCGGTGAACAGGAGGGGACGGTGCTTCATCAGGGTGCTCCGGGCGGGATCGTGCGGTGCGGGACGGTGTAGCGCGGGCTCCGAAAGCGGGCCCGGCAGCGCGAGGGGTCAGCTGGGGTCGTCGCCTGTACGGCGGCGGCGGTTGATCAGGTAGAGGCCGCCTCCTGCGGCGAGCAGGACGGTGGCTCCGCCGGCCAGCCAGGTGGTGGCGTCGGCGCCGGTGTGGGCGAGGGATCCGGGCGGCGTCGTCGGCGGGGTGGTGGCCGGGGGTGTCGCGGGCGGGGTGCTCGGGCTCGGCGGCGTGGTCGCGGTGGGCTGGTCGGCGAGGGTGACGGTGACGTCGGCGCCGGGCCGGGCGGTGAACGCGACCGGTGTGGCATCGAGTTGGTAGCCCTCGGGGGCCTTGGTCTCGCCGGCCCAGTAGCGGGTGCCCGCCTTGAGCGTGACATCGAGGGAGACGGCCGCGGTGCCGTCGGTCCCGGTGGTGAGGCTGGTGATCACCTTGCCGGGGGTGTGCTTGCCGGTCTTGTCCGTCTCGTCGGCGCGGATGGCGATGACCGCGCCCGGCAGGGTCTTGCCGGTGTTCTTGTCGGTCTTCTTCACCGACAGGCGGGCCTTCTTGAACGGGTCGACGAGGTCGAGAGGGTTGGCCTGGGCGGTGCGTCCGGCGGTGATCGTGATGGTCTGCTCGGGGACCAGGTCGTGGACGGGGCTGCCGGAGGAGGTCTCGCGCAGCCGGTAGGTGCCGGCGGGGAGCTTGTCGAAGACGAGGCTGCCCTGTTCATCCGTCTTGCCTGCGGCGACCTGCTTGCCGTCGGAGTCCAGGAGCTGGAACGCGGCGCCGACCAGGCGGGTGCCTTCGGGGTCCTTCTTGCGGATCGTCACGCCACCGGTGGCCTCGCCGACGGTGATGGCGGCGGAGTCCTTGACGCTGGTGGTGCCCCCTGCGAGCAGCATCCGCTGGGCGGCCGGGTTCTTGGGCGTGAGGACCTGCAGCCCGATAGCGGGCAGCCCCTCGGCCGTCGCGGTGACGCTGGCGGTCCCGGGCTTCTCGGCGGTGAACTCCCAGGCACCCGTGCCGTTGTCGTTCGTGGTGACCTTGCCGGAGGCGGTGCCTGAGCCCGACTCGGAGAGCGTGACGGCAACCTTCGGGACCGGCGTGCCGACGGTGGTGGTGACCTTGACCGCGACGGAGACCTTCGTCCCGGCAGTGGTGGTCTTCACGGACGGCGTGATCTGGAGGGTGTAGGGGCCCGCGAGCTTCTTGGCCTCGGCGACGTAGCCCTGGGCGAGGGTGCGGGCGGTCGGGGAGACGACCGGGTACGCCAGGCGCTGCTTGCCGCGGTCGCCGTCGAGGGCGTAGGTGCCGCCGGCCAGGTACTCGTACACCACAGCGTCGACCGCGGCGGCCTGGGCGTTGTCGCGGGTCTGCCCGTACTTGCCGATCACGTAGGCGGCCTGTGCCAGGTTCTCCTTGGTGACGGACTTCCCGGTCACTGACGACGTCCAGGACGGGACCGGCTGCGGATCGCCGTAGCCTCCGGCATCGGCCGGGCCCTTGCGTTCGGGGTCGGCGCAGTAGGTCTCGGTGTCGCCGTGGACGGCCGGGCCGGGCGGGCCGTAGGCGCCGATGTGGCTGGAGGCCGCGTGCCCGTCGGAGTCCGGAATGGTGTAGCCGGGGCCCAGTACCACGGGGGCGTCCGGGGCGGCCACGGCCTGCGCGGGCAGCAGGGTGCCGGCGGCCAGGGCGGCGACGGCGACGGCCAGGTGAACGGGTCGGGCGAGGCGAACGCTCATATGTGGGAAGAGGTCCTGTCGGTGAAGAAGGGAATGAGGGTGCGGACGCTGGTGCGTCAGCGAATGCCGGGGTCGGCGGCAGCAGACGGGCGGGGGATCCGCTTACCGTGCCCGGGCCGGGGAGGTCCGGGCCTGCGGCACCGGAGCCGTGAGGGGAGGCGGTCCAGTGCGTACCGGCGGGGCGCCGGGGATCCACAGGCGTACGTACTGGTCGATCGCGGCTCGCAGCCGGGTGACGTTGATACCGACCCACGGCGCGTGCTCGCTGTGGGTCCAGTCGGTGAAGGTGCCGTACCCGTCCTGGCCGGGCTTCTTGTCGCGGCGCCGGTCGCGGACCTCGAAGGCGCCGTACTCGGCGAAGCGCAGCACGGCGGTGTCGATCCGCCCCTGTTCCAGGTGCACGACCTGCAGGCGCAGCCCGTCGTAGCGCCCGGCGTAGATCGTGGGGGCGAAGTCGATGCGCAGCCGCAGCGGGAGGTCCGGTACGGGGGCGGCGTAGTAGGCGTCGCCGACGACGGCGGCCTCCGGGTACGGCAGCGTGAGGTGGTCGGCGAACAGCTGCTCGGTGAACAGGGCCACAGGGCTTCCTCGTTGGTCGGTCAGCGCCGTACGGCGGGGCGCGCGGGCAGGGCGGCGGAGGGGGTGGTGGCGGTGCTCCAGCGCGGAATGCTGCCGACCGGGAGGGGCGGGCGGACTCCGAGGCGGGGACGGAGGTCGCGCGGAGTCGGCACCGGCGGGCGGGGCGGTACCACCGGCGTGAGGCTGGCGCGGGCGGCGAGCTCGGGGTGGAGGCTCTCGCGCCAACGGGCCGCGGGAGTCGGATCGGTGAACGCTCCCGCTGTCGCGGCGATGAGGTGGGAGGGCGTACGGCGACTGAAGGTGATCTCCGCGCGGGTGCCCCAGCCCGGCGGGCCGGCCCACAGCTGCGTCCCGTCCTCCAGGTCGCGGCGCGAGCGGTTGATGTAGACCCCCGCATTGCGGTCCGGGGCAGCCAGCTCCACGGTGCCGACCTCGGCGCCCGTGCGCTCCCAGCCGGCCGCGACCAGCGGTGCCACGCTGTCAGCCCAGTACGGCGACGGGGCCGCAAGGAAACGGTCCTGGCCGTCGGCCCAGTCCTGGGCGAGCGCGGCGGTCAGGGCCGCGACGAGCTCGGGCGGGGTGTTCTGGTTGACGATCGCGGTCCACTGGGGGCCGGAGACGGCGTCCGGCGCGGCGCTGATGGTCCACAGGTCGTAGTCGTCTCCGGCCCAGCCGATCCGGATGCGGTGGTCCGGGCTGGTCACGACGAGCTGGTGCGGGCCTTCGTCGAGGTGGTGGTGGGGCCAGTGCGCGACGGGCGCGAAACCGGCATCGCCGTAGCCGGGTGATCCGGCGAGGTATCGGGGCGTGACGTGAACATCGCCGTCCACGGGAGTAGCGGCGGTGGTTCGGGGGGCGGGTGCGGGCAAGGGCGTCTCCTGGCGGAAGGGGTGGCGGTCAGCGGGCGGCGAGGGCAGCGGTCGCGGCGCGGGCCGGGCGGGGCGCGATCGCGGAGGGCAGGACGATGTCCGGCCTGCGGATGGCGGCCAGGTCGGCGAGGACCTCCCGCTTGGCCTGGGCGCGCAGGGCCGGGGTGAAGACGTCCTCCTCGAGCCTGCCGTCCGCGGTGGCGTACGGGCGGAGCCGGGCCAGGATGCGGGCGGCGGCGGCCGGGTGCTCGGCGACGAGGCGGTCGAGGGCTGCGTCCAGGGCCTGGCTTCGCAGGTCGTGGTCGGGAGCGGCGCGGCGCCGGTCGGTGACCGTTCCCGCGTACTGGTGGATCAGGCGGGTGTGTTCGGCCCGGCGCTGCCAGATCGCGACGAGGAACCGGCGCGCGTTGAGGATCTTGAAGGCGTCCTGTTCGGGCATGTGGAAGAAGTCGCTGGGCAGGGCACCCAGGGCGGAGGGGCTGGAGGCGCGGGCCACCGGCACGGTCAGGGCGGCGAGTTCTTCCAGTGCCGTGTTCCAGCGCTGCTGCAGCAGCGGGTGGCGCAGCGCGGGGTCGCGGTCGTTCTGGTCGCGGGCGTCGTCAGCGACGGCGCTGCGGAAGGCCACAACGCCCCTGGCCAGCAGCTGCTCTACGCCCGGCGTGCTGGGGGCGGTGAGGTGGCCATCGGCCCAGCCCTCTTCGATCGTGTCGAAGATGTCCTTGGCGAGCGGGCGTACGGGCAGGCCCGCGTCGGCCTGGGCCTGGGCAAGGAGCTGGGTGAAGCGGGCGGGGTAGGCGTGGGCGAGCCAGCCTCGGGCGGTGGTGACCGTATCGGTGGACGCAGTCCCCGCGGCAACGTCGCGCGCACGGTTCTCGGCTCGGCGCAGCGCGGCGGCTTCCCGGTGGACCTGGTGGCGGGCGGTGCGTACCTGCCGCAGCTGGCGGGAGGTACGGGCGGCGCGCGGGTCTCGGCGGTAGGTCATCCGCTCGACGGCGACCTGCAGGTCGCCCTCGGCGAAGGTGAGCGCATCGCGCAGGTCGTGGAGGCGGCCGGGAGCGTGGAGGAGGCCGTGCTGGGCGGGGCGCAGGTAGCCGGCGGCGTCGGCTATCGCGGCCGTCACCAGGTGATCGAAGCGGTCCTGCAGGTAGTCGGAGAACGCCGTGTCGTCGAGGTCGGCGACTTCGCGCAGGCGGAGGCGTCGGTGCTGCAGCTGGGGGGCGTCGGAGGTCGCGGGCATGGTGGTCCTTTTCGAGGGGTCGGGGGCTGGGGCGGTCAGGCGGGGACCGGGCGGCGGGCGGCCGGATGGGTGCGGAGTTTCGCGAAGGACACGGCCAAGCCGGCGGCCTGCAGGACGGCGCAGGCGGTGATGGCGTGGCCGAGCAGGTCGGGCGGAATGAGCGCGACCAGGGCTCCGGCGAGGGGGAACGGAGCGAGCAGCAGCAGGATGATCAGGCTGAGGGTGCTGCCGAACACCTCGGCGGGGACGAGGTGGGCGCGCAGGGTGCGCAGCACCACGGTCATGCCCGCCTCGCCGGCCATCAGCAGCGCCACCAGGACCAGGAAGGTGGTGTAGGTGTCGGCGGCTGCCAGGGCCAAGCAGGCCAGGGAGGCGAGTGCGGCTGCGGTGGCGCCGACCGGCCACAGACCGGTCCGGTCGATCGCGAACCGGGCGAGGGCGACCATGGCCAGGGAGGCGACGGCGGCGGCCGACCAGACAAGGCCGACCTGGCTGCTGGTGCCGCCGAGCTGCTGGATGACCAGGACGGGACCGGCTGCCTGCACGAGCCCGATCGCGGTGTTCGACAGCACCAGTCCGACGCACAGCCAGCCCAGAGCGGGCAGCGAGCGCAGGGTCCGCCATCCGATCTGGAGTCCCTGGGCGACGGGGATTGGGGCGTCCTGGGGCCAGGCGGGGCGCTGGCGCGGGGCCAGGGCCGCGCCGAGCAGGGAGCAGGCGGCGATGGTCAGGAGCATGCCGGTGGCACCGGTGTACTGCAGCAGGACACCAGCCAGGGCCGGGCCGGCCAGCGTGGCGCCCTGGTCAATGCCGAGCAGGACGGCCTGGACGCGGTGGGCGTGGCCCCCGGCGTCCCGGCTCGCGGCGCCGCCCGCGGTCTCGGCCGCGATGTAGGAGAACTCCGTGAGGACGCCGGTCAACGCGGCGAGCAGCATGACCGTGGCGATGGCGGCGGTGCCGCCGACGGTGGGGAGCACGAGGGCGGCGGCCAGGACGACGAGCGCGCGCAGGACCGAGGCGATGCGCAGGACCCGGGTGCTGCCGAAGCGGTCCACGGCGGCGCCGGCGAGGGCGAACGCGCCGAGGCGGGGCACCCATTCGAGCATGAAGGCGATGCCGGTCAGGGTGGCCGAGTCGGTGACGGCCAGGACCAGCAGCGGGATGCCGTACGTGCTCATCGCGAAGGCCGCGGCATCGGCGGTGCGCGGGACGTAGACACCGCGTACGGGTCCGAATGCGGGGACGCGGACGTGTCGGCCGGTGGGTGGCCGCAGGGCGGCGTGCTTGGGAGGCATCGTGTTTCCGGGGAGGGTGGGACGGATACGTTCGGGGGCCGGACCGTCGGGGTGGTGACCGTCGGCCCGGGCGGCAACGGCCGTTAGTGGCCGGGGCCGTGAGCGGGCGCAGGGAATGCGTCGTGCGGGAGTGGGGCGTGCTGCCGGGAGCGGCGCGGGCGCCGGTGGCGGCCCAGGCGGCGGCCGGGGCCGAGCTTGGGGCGGGCCACGATCAGCACGGTCAGTGCGGTGGCGGCACCGGTCGCAGGCAGGGCGGCGAGGGCCTGCGGGCTGTGCGAGAGGGCTCCGGCGAGCGCGGTACCAGCGGCCTGTCCCGTGCCGACGGAGAGGATCAGCCAGGCATACGCCTCGGTGGTGCGGGAGGCGGGGGCCAGGGCGTCCACCGTGTGGAACCCATTGGTGATGATCAAGGTGAGGAACAGCCCTGGTATCCCGGCGAGGGCGACGGCCGCTCGGGGGCCGGGGTCGGCCAGCAGGGGCAGCCAGCCGAGAAGGAACAGCGTGCTGGTGGTGATCAGTTGGGCGATTGTGGTGCCGGGCCACGTCCTGCGGGCGTAGATGAGACCGCCCAGGAAGCTGCCGGTGGAGAACGCGGCCGGCAGTACCCCGGAAAGCGTGGCCATCTGGTGCGTGACCGCCATGTCCGCGGCCCAGACGTTCATCGCGCCGAGCGCAAACCCGGTCCCCGCCAGTGCGATGAACAGCAGGACCAGGCCCGTGCTCATCAGCCGTCCGGTGCCCGAAGGCCCGTCGGCGGCCGGGCGCCAGTACCTCGACGGGCCGGCGCTCAGGACGATGGCCGATCCCGCGAGCCCCAGGGCCGCGGTCGCCCGCAGGGCGATGTCGGGGTTGTGCGCGGTCGCCAGCCACGACGCGAGGAGGGGACCCACGATGTAGAGGAGCCCTTGGGAGCCGGTGTCGAGGGCCTGCACGACGCGGCGCCGCCCCGCATCGGGCAAGACCGCCGGCCACAACGCGCGAAGGCCGGCCTCCAGCGGTGGGGTGATCAGCCCCGCGAACCCCACGACCGCGGTCACGGCCGCCGGCTGTCCGTCCGCCCCGATCCACGGGAGTGCCACCAGGCAGGAGGAGTTGAGCAAGACGGCCGGAACGGAGACGCGGGTCTGCCCGTATCGGTCCATCAGGCGGCCCTTGACCGGCTGCGAGAGACCCGAGGCCAGCCCGTAGATCGCGGCAAGGAGTCCGGCGAAGGCCAGCGACCTGCCGCCCGCAGTGATCCACAAGACCAGCGAGACGGGGACCATGCCGTTGGGCAGACGCCCGATCAGGGTGCCGCCCAGCAGCCGGGCCACGTACCGGCTGCCCAGTACGGCCCCGTACGTGGCCGATGGAGCGGTTGCGGTCGAGCGAGCGGTCAACGAGCGGGGCTTTCCGTCAGGGCTCAGCGCCAGGGCGCCGGGAGCGAAGGGGATACCGGCGGCGGGCGGCCGGAAGGTGGCAGGGAGCGGTGGGGGTTCATCGGCTCGGTCCGCTGGTGGCTGCGGAGAACAGGTCGCCGGGCCGCCAGGCGGTGGCCGGGGCGGGGGCCGGCGGCTGGCGCACGGCGACGGCCTGGCTGGTCTTTCGGGCTTGGTGAGCTGCCCACTGCCCGGAGCGGGCGGCGGCCGGGATACGGGGTGCGCCCCACACGGGGTGGGTCTCGGCGTCCGGGAGCGGGCGGGCGGTCGCCCAGGCCGAAAGGGCCCGGTAGATCGGGGCGAGAGCCTGGCCCGGGGCGGTCAGCTGCAGGGAGGCGACGTCATCGCGGGAGACAGAGACGATGCCGTCGTCAATGAGGCGGCGGATCGGCGAGTAGATCGCGCTGGGACTGTGGTCGGCCATCGCCTCGGCGGAGAGCGCGGCCATGGTCGTGGTCCCGCGGGCCTTGAGGGTCCACAGCAGCACGGTGGCGTGCCGGTGGCCGATCACGGCAAGGGTGTCCTCGGCGTTCTGCGCGGCCGGGATCCGCTCCGGCTCGCTCTTCCCAGTCACGCGGTTGAGGACAAGGTTCTTCTCCAGGTGCGCGTCGCCCCAGCCCGCCAGGGCGGTCAGGGACGGCATCAGTTCCCGGCCGCGGGCGGTCAGGCCGTAGGTGACGTGCAGGCGAGTCTGGGCGGTGCGTTCGACGAGTCCGGCCTCGGACAGGGCCCGCAGCCGGGGGTGGAGCTGGCCGTCCGCGAGCCACGGCAGGTGCTCCTTGAGCTTGGTGTAGCGCAGCGGGCCGGGCTGGGAGGCCAGTGTCATCAGCACCCACACGCTCCAGCGCGGCGCGATCATCTCCAGCGCCTCGGCAACGCGGGGCAGGTCGGTAGAGGGCAGGCGGGCAGCAGCCAAGGCGGGAACTCCAGACAGGCGGGATGGTCGAGAAGGAGGGGGGTCAGCGCGAGCGGGCGGGCTCAGTGGGCGCGGCCGGAGGCTGGGCCGGGGCGACGGCCAGGGCCTGGGGCGCAGCGGATGCCGGTGATGGGGCGTCGGGGACGCGGACCAGGCTGTTCAACACGTCGCCGAGGACCTGGGCGTGGGAGTCGCGGACGGTGACGGCGTGGGCCAGGCGGCGGGTGGCATCGGCGATGAGGGCGACGTCCACGGATTCGATCGCGCGGTCGGGGTGAGTCAGCCGGTGGAGCTGCTCGGCGTGGAAGGTGACGCCGCGGTCGGCGTACTGCAGGGCGTCGAAGCTGTTGAGCAGCGCGTAACGCATGCTGCCGAGCACGGCGTCCGCGGCGAGTTCGGCAACCGGGCGGCCGTAGAGGGCTTCGATCCGCTCGCCCGCCGCGCGGGAGGCAGCGTACGGATCGGGCACTCAGCCTCCCCGGACCGCCGCTCCGCCTCCGGCCCCCGCAGGGACCGGCGGGAGACTGCTGCTCGCAACTGCCGGACGGACCGGGACCGGTGTGGCGAGCGGGCGGACTGCTGGCGGTGGCATCGCGGCGAGCAGCTTGTCCAGGGCGGTCCGGTAGCCGCTGCGCGCTGCCAGCGCCGCCTCCAGCCACTCGGCGTCGAACCGCAGCGCATCGGAACTCAGCGAGTCCAGCTCCGCGTCGGGGGCCATCGCCTCGTGAACGCGGTCACGGACCCGTACGACCTCGGCCTCGGTCAGGGCGAGGAAGACACGCAGCTCCAGGGCCCGGACCAGGGCCGGCGAGGCTCCGGGACGGACCGCACGCTCGTGGAGCTCGTTCAGCGGCCCGCCGAACACGCCCTCCAGGCGGGCGTCCTGGGTACTGGGCCTGCGTCCGTCGCTCATCGGACACCGCCCCGGACCCGCGCGGGCTGTGCCGGAACGGGGGTGGGCAGCGTGGTCGTCACCCGGGGCCCGAAGCGCGGCTGGATGCGGGCCATCTCGGCAGGGGCTTGCAGGAGGAACCGGAGCGTCATGGCCCGGCCGTCACGGGCGGCGACAGCGTGGTTCACCTGGTGGGCCAGCTCCATCACCGGGTCGTCCAGCTGATCCCCCACCGCTGTATCCAGCGCCGAGACCAGGGCGTCCTCGGCCGTCTCCACCGCCTGCTGGGCCTGGGAAAGCAGCCCGTACCAGTGGACCGCCTGGGTGGCACCGGGATGAGCCTGGGGGGCAGCGTGGACGGCCTGGGCTAGCTCGCTCAGGCCGAGGCCGAACTGGGCCTCGATCCGGGCGGCAAACAGGCCGAGCACGTCGCCGTCGAAGACGTCGGGGATGTCGGACACGAAAAGGGGCTCCTGGAAGAAGGGAACGTACGGGCGGGTCAGTTCGGGCGAAGGCCGTCGTCGCGACGGAGGTCACCGTCGTCGACCCAGCCGGTGATGCCCGAGGCGGTGGTGACGTGCAGCCAGGCGCCGTCGGTAACCGAAGCCGTGAACGGCTCACCGCGCCGCAGCACACCCACGGCCGTGGAGTCACCGTCGGCACGGGCATGGACGGCAACGGCGAGCACCGGCTCGGCCCGTCGAGCCGCACGGGGCGCGACGGGGCGGAGTACCGCGGTGGCGGCGGAACGAGATGGGGCGCCGTTCAGGGCGGTGGCGGTGATGGACGCGGGTGTGTAGCACACAGCGGATGGCTCCAGACCAGGCAGAACAACAGGAAGTGACCGCCCTCAGTGGGTCGGTGGTGTTGCAAAGGGTCCGGAGAATCCCCGGTTTCCGAAACCGGGGATCGGCGGCTATGTTGCGCGCCGCCGGACCGCCGGAACGGGCCTGGCCGAGGGCCGGGTTCAGCGTCCTTGAGGCCGTCGGGAGACCGGTGGCACGGATGTCGCCGGGGCGGTTGGGGCCGGGCTGCGGCGTACGGTCGGAGCCGGCGGCGGCAGCGCCGGGGCCTCCTCGTCCGACCACGCCTCCCACCACTCCACGACCGCCGGGTACGTCTCGAAGCCGCCTTCCCTCAGGGTGTGAGTGTTGGAGTCCCAGTCGAACCGCTCCAGCAGGATCCGGAACTCCGGCACCGCCTGGGGGTCAAGGGAGCGCAGCATCACCACCGTCTCCACGGGGTCGCGCATGTCGGCGGTGTAGCTGGCCAGCAGGGCGAAGTGGTCACCGTCGCCGCGGACGCGTGCCTCCAGGGCCCGGGTGAAATCGTCTGCGGGGTCGTGCACACCCTCCGGCGGGTTGAGCGCGTCGAAGGGACAGCCACGGGCTATCAGGTACGACTGAGCCATCGCGTACAGCGGGAGCTCCTTGGAGTCGACCTCGAAGGTGCGGGCGCTCAGGTCACGGGAGACGTGAACGGCGCGGAGCTGCGGGCTCCCCGGAATACCCCAGGTGGCTCCCTCGTCCAGGAGCACGAAGTAGCTGTCGGTGTCCGTGCGGTACTCGCCGAGCACCTTCAAGGAAGAGATGCCGAGATCGTGGCGGTGCTGCTCGTGCCCGTCGTCAGCGGGCCCGAAGCCGTCGAGTTCGTAGTCGGGTTCGTGAAGAGGCACGCGGGGCGAGCTGCTTTCTGCAAGGGCGGGAGGAGACGATCGCGGGCGCCTTGCGGTCAGTGGTGTCGGGCTGGGGCCGGCCAGGATCCGGCCGGGCGGGCGGGCACGGGGGCCGCCATGGCCGGTGAGCGGCGGGTGCCGAGCAGCGCGGTCCGGCCGGTGTCGGTCAAGGTGACCGGCTGGCCGACGGTCAGGGCCCGGGACGTGTCCCGGGTGACCAGCCCGTGGGCCTCCAGGCGCTGGAACGCCGGAAGTTCGACGAGACGGCCCTGGACAGTGCGGACCGAGACCCGGTGGGTGAGGAGGTGCTCGCGCATCGTGCCGCCGCCGGCGAGCGAGAGGAGCGCGGCGAAGTCGCGGGGCGTCAGCTCGTCGTCAGCGGGGGCGGGGGCCGGGGCGGCGGCCTTGACCGCCTCCAAGGCGGCGGCGACGCCCTCATGCAGCCGGTCGCGGGCGGCCGTGGCCTGGGCCAGGTCGTGCACAGTCCGGCGCAGGCGGTCCAGGAGCGGAGTGTTCACGGGGTAGCTGCCGGAGGACAGGCGCGTCAGCACGTTGCGGTGGTAGGCGACCGCGCTCTCCGCTGCCATCAGCTCCTGGTGTACGGCAGCGAGGGCGGCTCGCTCGGGCGGGAGCAGCCCGCGGAGGTGGTCGTGGTGCAGGACGGCCAGGTCGCCGACGACTTGCTCAATGGCGGTGTCCAGGGCGGTTGCCGGGGATTCGCGGGCGGTCACGACGGTCGGCAGTCGCAGTCGGCCGGGATGGCGGCCAGAAGGGCCGAGCGGCGGTAGGACTTGCGGCGCCGGCCGTCGCCGTGGGTGATGTCGCGGCTGGCTACTTCGTACGGGCGCAGCAGGGTGGCCAGGCGGGTCTGGGTGAGGTCGGCGTACGGCCAGCGGCCCTCGGCGATGCCGGGCAGGGTGCGCAGTTCCGCGACGAGGTCGGCGGAGGACAGTGCGTCTGGTCTGCCGTAGCGGGCGAAGGCGTCCAGGCAGGCGGCCAGGATGCACGGGGCGGCGAAGGCGGAGACCGCGTTCTCGGCGGGGCGGCCAAGGACGGTCGCCGGCTGCTCGGAGTCGGTGCACGGCGGGCAGCAGCTGTCGGCACTCAGGAGGTGCGAGACCTGCCGGCCCGCCTTGGCGTGCTCGACGAGCAGATTGCTCAGGTCGTCGAGTTCCTCGTCCTGGGCGGCTTCGGTGGTGGGCTGCGGTCGGCTCGCCCAGGCGCTCAGTTCCGCCTCCACTTCCAGCTGACGTTCGCGAGCGTCCAGCAGGGCCTGGTGGCACGGGTGCGGAGCAGGGCGGGGCTCGAGGAGGGTCGCCATCAGAGCCTGGAGCAGGGAGGAGGACTGGGCGGTGAGGTTGGTCATCGCGAAGGACCCTTCGGGGAAGTCGTGGTGATGCGGGCGGGAGTGGGAAGTCCGGGTACCGGAAACGCCGGGGCCGGAGGCGCAGGCGTGAGTGCCGGACGCGGGCGGACTTGCGGTGAGAGAGAGCGAGCCGCGTACGCGCGGGGCCCGGCCGCAGGGCGGGGCCGACCAACGCGGGCCCGGACGGTGTCGTAGATGTCGTGCTTGGCACGGGGGCGTACAGCGACGACGTGGATGTCCGTGGGGTGGCTAGACCCGGGCAGGGCCGGGCGGTGGGCGTAAACGATGCGCCACTCGACGCGGGAGCCGAGGTAGAGCTTGCGGTACCCGGACAGCTCCCCGGTCAGCTTGCCGCCCCTCACCTGGGCGCGGACCACGTCTTGGATGAGGGCGAGCCCCAGGTCCCGCATGTCGCCCGGGGCGGCCAACAGGTCGTTCAGCGCGTCGGGGTGGATGGACAGCCCGAACGCCGCCGGAGGCTGCGGTGGGTGTGTCACGTGGCGGCCCCGACCGGCGAGGATCCGGCATCGTCCTGCTGGGCTTCGGCATCGCGGCCTACGGACTTCGCGGACGGGCCCGGGCCGCGCAGCAGGCGGTGCTCCGGACGCTCCGGGTCGGTCTGGCAGGCACTGAGGGGGCCACCGGGGGCCCGGACGTAGGCCAGGCAGTGGGTGAGATAGTCCCGGTGCCACACGGCCATGCCGCTGAGGCCAGCCTCGGGGTCCTTGTGCTGCTGGTAGGCCAGCCACAGCGCGTGCAGCCACGCAACGACGTCGAGGTGTTCCTGCCACTGGTCGCACCACGGTGCGGCGGTGGTGACCTCGGCGCCGTAGACGTCCATGAGGTGGTCGTCCACCCAGTCGGTGAGCGCGGCCAGTTCGTCCTCGAACTCCTCGCCCTCCAGCTCCAGGATCGGCTTGGGGTCCGGCGGCGGGGCCGGGGCGGCGTACGAGGGCATGCCGGGGAATCCCGCGAAGGGCATGCTCGCGGCCATCGGGTCGGCCGGCGGGGCGGAGGCCAGCGTGTCGATCAGGCGGGCCTGCTCGGCCGACTGGTCCAGGAGCTTGCGTACGGACGCCTCGATCGATTCGAGGTCGCCTTCCGGCAGACGGATCGGCTCTATTTCCCCGCCATGACGGGGCTCAGCAGATTCGGACACGAAAAGGGTTCTCCTTGCAGCCGGGGCCGTGGAATCAGTGGCTCCGATGGTCCGGAGAATCCCCGGTTTCGGAAACCGGGGATCTGCCGCTATATTCCGCCCCGCCGCAATCTGGCCGCTGATGCGGTCCGGTCAGGAGGTCAGGTCGAAATCGTCCTGGGAATGCACCTGCTGGAGGGTCTCGGTGAGCCGGTCGGAGGCGACGGCCGCGTACTGGCTGGTCTTCTCGATGCCGATGAAGCTCCGGCCCTCCAGGAGGGCTGCGACCCCGGTGCTGCCCGATCCGGCGCAGAAGTCGAGCACGGTGCCGCCAGGCGGGGCGATCTTCACCAGCTGCCGCATCACCTCGACGGGCTTCTGCGTGATGTGCCGGCGTGCCTTGCCCGAGGGCTGCGAGGCGCTGAACATCCCCGGCAGGTAGACCGGGTTCGCGGAGGCGTCGATCTTGCCCTTCGCGCCCCAGACGATGTACTCCGTGTCCTGGCGGAACTTGCCCTTCTGCGGCCTGGCCTGCGGCTTGTGCCAGGCCAGGAGGCCCAACCACAGCCATCCGGCCGCCTGGAAGGCATCCGTCGTGGCCGGCAGCTGGCGCCAGTCGGTGAACAGCAGCCCCGTGCCGCCAGGCTTCGTCACCCGGTGGGCCTCCGTCATGATCTGCGTCAGCCAGAGCGTGTACGAGCGCTGGTCCATGTTCTCGCCGGTGAAGTCCGGCAGGGCGTGCTGGGCGTCCGCGGAGACGTACTTCTGGCGGGCGGAGCGGCTCGTGCGCTCCTTCGCCGTACGGCCGCCGCTGTTGTACGGCGGGTCGGTGATGACCGAGTCGGCGCAGCCGTCGGGCAGTGTCGCGAGCACGGTCAGTGCGTCGCCCTGGTGGAGGGAAAACGACAAAAGGGGACCCCAATTCGATGAGGGATGCAGGTGGAAGGCTCCGGACCGCGCAGGGGCTCACGGCAGTACAAGCCGGTGGTGCGCGGGGAGGCCCAAACTGTAGGTCACAATCCCCGGTTGGGAAGCATCACGGGCCAGGAAGCCTGGAATCTCGCGGATTTCGGCGGCGATTTCGGTGACCGGGGATTCGGGCTTACTGTCGTGTCACTGCCCGGCGGACACCGCCGATGGCGTACCCCTTCCCCCTTTTCCCTTTCCCGCAGGAGGCCCCTGTGTTCCGTCCGTGACCCCGCACGCGGCCATCACCGCCGCCCCGTCGCTCCCCGCCCGCCGCAGACCCTGACACGGAGGCCGCCCATGTACCGCCCCTGCTGACCTCGCCCGTATCCCCGTAACTCCGCAGGACCTGGAGGTCCCTCTGATGTTCCGCCCGTAACCCCACTGCCCTGGTGCGCGAGGCAACGCCCACCGGCACACCCAGATCCCTCTCGGCTTCCCGCCCCGCACCTGTTCCAGGAGTTCGCTGATGTTCCGCCCGTAAGACGCCCCCGCATCCCCCTTCTTCACCAGCCCGCGGCTGCGGGCCGATCCCTGCAACTTCCTGGAGGCACGCCCATGTTCCGCCCGTAACTCCCCTCGTCCCGCCGGGTGCGTGAGGCAACACGCACCCGGGCCGGGGCCCCTTCGCCCGCCTCCACCGCTCCGGCCGCACGGCCCTTCCCCTTTCACACCGTGCGGCCGGGGCCCGCCCCCGAGGACCTCACCGTGACCCGTTCCTCCCCATCCCCACGTAACATCCCTGCGGCCCGCCGACCGGAGGCCGCCCGGGAGTGAAAGGCATCGCCGCCGCGATCGGCGCGCTCTGCCTCTCCCCCTTCCTGCTGGCCGGCACCGCTGTGTTCGCCGCAGCCGCGAGCGACTCCTCGGGCCAGGGCACCTCCTGCTTCACCAAGTCGGTCGACACCGATGCCGTACGGCGCCAAGTCGCCTCGGTTCTCGGTGGATCCGGCGCCCAGAAGGTCCACGTCGATGGCCTTGACCTGCCGGACGAGCAGATACCTCACGCCCGCACCATCGTCGCCACCGGCATCTCGCTCGAAGTACCCGAGCGCGGCCAGGTCGTGGCCCTGGCCACTGCCATTCAGGAAAGCCGCCTGCGCAACCTCGGCTACGGTGACCGCGACTCGCTGGGCTTGTTCCAGCAGCGGCCCAGCCAGGGGTGGGGCACTGCCGCCCAGGTCCGCGACCCCGTCTACGCCAGCACGAAGTTCTACCAGGGCCTGCTGAAGGTCCCCGGCTGGCAGCAGATGACGATCACGCAGGCCGCGCAGGCCGTCCAGCTGAGCGGCTTTCCCGACGCGTACGCCCAGTGGGAGCCTCTCGCCCGCGCGCTGCAGCAGGCCATCGCCCCGACGCTGAAGGATTCCCGGCCGCCCGCCGAAGGCCAGACCCCAGGACTCCCGGCCACAGACCCGTGCGCCCCGGGCGACGACGGCAGCGGCTCCGGACCGATCCCCGAAGGGGCCGTCCCCAAGGGGTATTCGATCCCCGCCGACGCCGATCCCCGCGCCAAGACGGCCATCACGTGGGCCATGAACCAGCTCGGCACCCTCTACCAGTGGGGCGGCTCCTGCCTCGCGCCCCACGGCCCGGACCCCATGGGCCGGTGCGACTGCAGCTCGCTGACCCAGCAGGCGTACAAGAAGGCCGGGATCACCCTGACCCGGACCACGTACACCCAGGTCAAGGAAGGCAACGCCGTCCCGCTGAACCAACTTCGCCCCGGCGACCTGGTATTCAGCCGCGGCACCCCCGCCGTCCCCGAGCACGTCGGCCTCTACGCCGGCCACGGCTACGTCATCGAGGCCCCGCGCACCACAAAGCCGGTCCGCTTCAGCACCCTCGCGGATTACGCCGCCCACAGCGCGCGCCGTCTCCCGTGACACCGGTCCGCCCGGCCGGCCCTTGAGGCACCGGGCGGACCGGACCACCTTCGCGCCGCAGAGCGCCCCTTCCCCCTCCCCCCTTTCTTCCTGTTCCCCGGCAGGGCCCGTCGTGTCCTGCACATGCAAGGAGCGCACCCCCATCTCCCCCGCCAACCTCACCCCACCCCTGTCCGAACGCCTCACCCTGCTTGCCTACGATCCGGGGGTCTCGCCCAAGGGCGGCGGCCTGCCCGGCCTCGAAGTCCTGCGCACCGTCGTCAACTCGATCAACCTCTTCGGCATCGTCGCAGTGGTCGGCGCGCTCGCCGTCAGCCTCGGCGTGTGGGCCTGGGGCCACCACTCCGGCGGCCACCAGGCCGAAGCCAACGGCAAGAAGGGCGCCGTCGTGAGCGCGGGCGCCGCCCTCGGCCTGGGCGCGGCCAACGGCATCGTCGCGTTCTTCAGCGCCCTCGGCTCGCAGGTCCACTGATGAGGAAACGTTCCCTCGACACTCTCGGCCTCGGCTGGCAGCCGCCCCGGCGCGTCATGCTCGCCGCCGGCGTCCTGGCCGCGCTGCTCGTGCTGGCCGGCGCCGCCGCCTGGTGGACAGGCCGCGGCCAGACCACCGACGCGTCCGCCCCGCACACCGGGACCTCGGCATCGCCGAAGAGCACGTCGGCCCCCGTGCCGAAGCCGCCCCCGGGCGGGTCCAAGGTCGCCGGTCCGCCGCCGATCGCCGACCCGCTGGCCTTCGCCCGGGCGAGCGCGGTGATGCTGTGGACCTTCGACGCCCGCACCACCAGCCGCGACGACCAGCTCGCCGGCATGCACACCTGGATGACCGGTGAAACCGCGTACGCGGACTGGGACTCCGTCCAGGCCCAGATTCCCGACCCCCTCCTGTGGTCCCGGCTCAAGGACAACGCCCAGCACGCCAGCGCCACCACCTCCGAGGCGCACTTCCCCTCGGCGTTCAAGCAGGCCCTGGCCGATAGCCCGCAGGCGATCACCGAGGCGTACATCTACGCCGTCACCGTCCGCGGCAAGACCCAACTCGCCTGGAACGGCGGCGGAGGCGGCGCCGAAGACCGCCAGATCACCCTCGCCGTCCAGTGCCGCCCCGGCAAGGACTGCCGCCTGGTCGCCGTAGCCCCACGCGTCGCCCCGTAGCCGTTCCCCCTCCCCGAAAGGACGCCCGCGTGGGCTTCTGTGACCTGCCCGTCGCCGGCCACCTCTGCAAGGTCGGCGACGTGATCGACTTCGCCTCCGACCCCGTCGGCGCCATCGGGGACTGGATGGCGAAGAGCGCCGGCGACCTCGCCGCCGCCGCGGCCGACCTCGCCGCGAAGGCCATCAACCGGACCACGGACATCGACCTCGGTGCCGGCTGGTTCCGCGACAACTACGAGACGATCCTGCCCATCGGCCTGCTCCTGCTGGTCGCGACGTTCTGCGCCCAACTCGTACGGGCGGCCATCAAACGCGACGGCCAGGCCCTGACCCAGGCCGTCACCGGCACAGCCTCCGGCGTGCTGTTCGCGTTCTGCGCCATCGCCTTCACCACCGTGGCCCTCGAAGTCGTCGACGCGCTGTCCGACGGGCTTTTCAAGGCATCGGGGACAGACATGTCCACGGCTGTGCGGCGCCTCGTCAAGATCTCCCAGATCGGAGCCATCGCGGGCATGGGCTGGCTCGTCGCCGTCGTCGCCGCCTGCGCGAGCGCGATCGGGATGTTTCTCTTCTGGGGCGTGATGATGGTCCGCAAGGTCGGCATCCTGATCTTGGTGACCCTCGCGGTCTTCGCGGGAGCGGGCGGCGGCTGGGAGGTCGCCCGTCGCTGGCGGCGCGGCTGGATCGAAGCCACCGCCACGCTCGTGGTGTCGAAGCTGCTGATGACGATCATCTTCGTGCTCGGCATCGCGGCCATGAGCAAGACCGAAGCCAAGGACGGCGTCGCCGCCCTCGCCGACATGGCGGCAGGCATGGTGATCATGCTCCTGGTGCTGCTCTGCCCGTACATGGTGTTCAAGTTCGTTCACTGGGCAAGCGAAGGCACGGACGGCGAGTCGATTCACCGAGCCGGTGGCGCAGGCGCACAGATGGCCCGCCAGCACGCCGAGAACGCCGGGCGCAAGGCCGCTTCCGCGGCAGCCACTGCGGGCACCGGCGGCGCGGCGGCCGGCGCCGGGGCCGCGGGCGGCACTCAGGCCGCAGGCGGCGGAGGCTTCCCCGGCGACATCGCCGCCAATCCCACCGGCGGAATGAGCATGGACAAGGGGGACTCCGGCAGCGACAGCTCCGGAGGCGGCTTCCGTGACCTCATGGAGCAGTCCGGCACCCCGCAGACCCCCAACAGCACAGGTCAGGGCGCCGGTCAGGACAGCGGTCCGCCGAGCTGGGGCGGCGGGGGCGGCCAGCCGGGCGAGTGGAGCAGCAGTGCTCCCTCCGATCCGATGCCTCCGGCCCACGGAGCCCCCTCCGCCGGTGACAGCACCCAGTCCGGCTCGCCGACCGGCCTGTAACCCCACCAGCCCCGCCCGGGGCAGGGCCCGCCCTCTTCACCGCGCGCCCTGCCCCGGCCCGACCCGACCCGGACCCGCACCTTGTCTTCCGAAGTTCTCCCTCTCACCGTCAAGTTCCCCCACCGGTCCCGGCGCGGCGTTCTGTTGGGCCTCAGCCTCCCCCAGCTCGTTCTCGTCTCCTCTGCCCTCGCGCTCCTGCTGGTCACCGTGGTGACCTCCGGTCTGATGGGCGCCGTCGTCCTGGCCCCCCTGTGGATCACCACCGCCGTCCTGGTCGGAGTACGGCGGGAGGGCCGGTCGTTGATCGACTGGGCGCCGCTCGTCGCCCGGTACGCCCAACGCCGCCGGAGTGGGCAGACGGTGTGGCGGGCCCGGCCAGTCTCCCGGCCCCGGGTCGAAGGGCTGCTCCACCTGCCCGGAACGACCGCGTCGCTCCGGGTGGCCACGGCCGCCTCCGGTGCCGCCGCCGTCCACGACCCCCACCGGCAGACCCTGACCGCCGTCGCCAAGGTCAGCTCCCGCGCCTTCGCCCTGCTCGATCCCGCCACCCAGAACAGCAACGTGTCCGCATGGGGCCGGGCGCTCGCGGGCATCGCCCGCACCGGGCACGTCGCCACCGTCCAGGTCATGGAGCGCACCGTCCCAGACTCCGGCGACAGCCTCGCCCGGCACTGGGCCGAGCACGGCAACCCCCAGGCCCCCGTCGCCGGGCAGATCTACTCCGCGCTCGTCGAATCCGCCGGGCCCGCCGCCGCCCCGCACGAGGCGTACCTCGCCATCGCCCTGGACCTCAAAGCCGCCAAGCGCCTGGTCAGTCAGGCCGGCGGCGGGCTCGACGGTGCCTTCACCGTCATGGCGCAAACCACCGCGTCCGTCGCCCAGGCCGCCCGCACCGCCGGCCTCACCGTCACCGGCTGGCTGGGCCCGCGGGAGATCGCCGCCGTGCTGCGCACCGCCTACGACCCCGCCTCCACCGCCCGCCTCCAGCAGTGGTCCTCCACCGGCCGCGCCGAGGCCGACCCGGCCGCCGCCGGCCCCGTCGCCCAGGTCGAGGAAACCGACCGGGTGATCACCGACTCCGCCCGGCACACCACCTACTGGATCGAGAACTGGCCCAGGACCGAAACCCACGCCGGATTCCTGCACAACATCATGTTCAGCACCGGTGTGCGGCGCACCTTCTCCCTCATCTACGCCCCGCAGGGGATCGACTCCGCCCTGCGCGATGTCCAGCGCCGCAAGGCCGCGATCATCGCGGACGCCTCCGAGCGCCGCCGCCGCGGCCAGGTGGAGTCCGAGGCGGACAACGTTGAGTACGCGGACGTCAAGACCCGCGAGAAGCAGCTGATCTCCGGCCATGCGGACGTCGCCCTGACAGGGCTGCTCACCGTCTCCGCCGACACCGACGCCCACTTGGACGCCGCCTGCGCGCAGATCGAAACGGCTGCCGCCGGCGCCCAGGTCGACCTGCGGCGCCTGATCTACCAGCAGACGGACGCCTTCACCGCCGGCGCTCTCCCGCTGGCCCGCAACACCCTCTAACCCGCCCGCCCGCCATCTTGGCGTCCATCCCCCGCGAGAAGCCCTTGTCACCTGACGACCGCAGCGACGCCCTCCCCACGAGCGACGCCCACCCGTATCTGCGGGCGGCCACCGCCGGCCTGCGCCACCACACGCGCACCCTCACCGCACAGACGTCCGCCAGCGAGAGCGCCCGGCCCGCGGACCGGTCTCACCTCGACAGCCTGCACGCCCACCTCACCGCCCTGCACCGCCTGCTGGACCAGATCGCTGAACGCACCCGGCCCGAACGCCCCGCCTCCGGGCGGCACCTGGCCACCGCCCACGCCCGTCTGTGGCAGGCAGCCGACGCCGTCCACGCAGCGTTCCACCTGCTGCCCGGCGCAGCCCCGGGCAGCAGCGACTGCCACCCCGAGCGGCTGCCGGAAGGCCCGCCCGTGCTGACCATCTGCCAGCGCCACCTGGCCGCCTCCCACGCCATACGGCGCAAGACCACGGCCGCCGACCTCGCCGCCCCGGCGTCCTGAACACCACCGCCCCGGAAACGAGCGAGCACCGTTGTCCCACCGCCGCGCCAGCGCGACCCCCCTGTTCACCCCGCACAACATCGACCGCGCCCAGCGCCGGGCCCTTCGCAAGCAGACGGCCCGCGCCGAAGCTCGCGCCCGCACCGCCGCCGGCACCGACGCGCAACAGCACCCCATCGAGGCCGCCTACCCCGATGCCGTCTACCCGCTCGCCGGACGCCCCGGCCCCGCGTCCGCCCGCGGCAGCCGCCTCAAGCTCCCCGCCCACCGCATGACCACGGCCGTGGCCAGCGCCGCTTATCCCTTCCTCGCCGAAGGCGGGCTCGGCGCCGACGGCATCTACATCGGCCGCGACCTCCACGCCGAAGGCAGCTTCACCTTCGACCCGTTCAGCCTGTACGGGAAGGTCGAGGGCTTCACCAACCCCAACCTGCTGCTCGCGGGCGTGATCGGGCAGGGCAAGAGCGCCCTGGCCAAGAGCCTGGCCCTGCGGTCCGTCGCGTTCGGCTACCGGGTGTACGTCCCGTGCGACCCGAAGGGTGAATGGAGCGCGGTGGCCGCCGCCTTGGGCGGCACGTCCATTGCGCTCGGGCCGGGCCTGCCCGGCAGGCTGAACCCGCTGGACGCGGCGCCCCGGCCACAGTCCGTGCCGGAGGCGGAGTGGGAAGGCGAGGTCCGCAAACGCCGCCTGCTGCTCCTCGGCTCGCTGGCCCGTACCGTCCTGGGCCGGGACCTGCTCCCCATGGAGCACACCGTCCTCGACGTCGCGCTCGACGCCGCCTCCGCCCGGGCAGCGGCCAGTGGCCGGCCCCCGCTGCTCGGCGACATCGCCCACGCCCTGGCCGACGGCCCCGGCCTCGACCTCGCCGGCGGCCTGCTGGCAGGACGGCTCGGGGAGGCCGCCCGCGACCTCGCCCACGCCATGCGCCGCCTGCTCTTCGGAGACCTGGCCGGAATGTTCGACGCACCCTCCACCAGCGCCTTCAACCCGTACAGCCCGATGCTGTCCATCGACCTCTCCCGCCTCGGCGGCAGCGACGACACCGCCCTGGTCCTGGCCATGACGTGTGCCTCGGCCTGGATGGAAGCCGCGCTCACCGACCCGTACGGCGGTCGCAGGTGGGTGATCTACGACGAGGCATGGAGGCTGATGAGGCATCCGGCTCTCCTGATGCGCATGCAGGCCCAGTGGAAACTCTCCCGCGGCCTGGGCATCGCCAACGCCATGGTCATCCACCGGCTGTCGGACCTGCTGACCGCGGGCGACGCCGGCAGCCAAAGCCGTGCCCTGGCCGAGGGGTTGCTAGCCGACTGCAGCACCCGCGTGATCTACCGACAGGAGACCGACCAGCTGCACGCCGCCGCCGGACTCCTCGGACTGACCAGCGTCGAAACCGCAGCGCTATCCCACCTCAGCCGTGGCCGCGGTCTGTGGAAGGTCGCAGGTCGAAGTTTTGTGGTTCAGCACCAGCTGCACCCCGCTGAACTGCAGCTCTTCGACACAGACGCCCGCATGCACTGACCGCAGAGACCTTCAACCAACCCGGGAACCCATGCCCTCAGCACGCGCCGACCTGTCCCTGTTCGCCCCCGCACTCGCCGCCCGTCTCCCCGGGCAGTGGACGAGCAACTACCTTCAGCATCCCACCTACCCAGACCAGTTCGCCACCATCGAACGCCTCTGGGACCGCGGCCACGTCGAATACATCGTCAGCCAGTACGTCCTGGGCCACGAGGCCGTCCTCCAGGGTCCCGACGGCCAGTACCTCTACGTCAACGACCGTCCACTGCGAGCCGGCCAGTTCGTCGTCGCCCCCCTCAGCCCCGACGTCAAGCCGCACCACTTCGTGGGCATCGAGGAACCCAACGGCATCGCTGTCCCCAACGATCCCGTCCGGGCCGCCGCCCACATCGCGCGACGGCTGCTGCCCCGCTACGCAGCCGCCCGCCACGCGGTAGGCCGCAGCGTCATCGACCGGCCCGAACCCCCGCACCGCAAGGCCCCGCCGCAGGTCGACCAGACCCTCACCCTGACCTGGTACGAGGACGGGGCGCTCGGGACGCCGTACCAGGACGTCCCGGAGGAAGCCAGGGAAGCGCTGTACGTCCACGGATTCCAGTACGTGCCCCACCAGGCCGCGTTCCTCCTCCCCGCCTCCTACGGCGAGGCAGACCGCGCCGTACGCATCCAGGCCGTCGCCCTCCGGCTCGCCGAGCACGGGATCGGCGTGAACCTGCGTCACGCCACGCCCACAGCCACGCTCCCGCCCCGCCCACCGGCCGTGGCCCGGCCTGTCCCCGCACTGCCCGCAGCCCCTGCCGCCCGCGCCCGCTGACCACCTGCACGAAGGAAACCGCAATCAGCACCCGCAGCTTCATCGCCCGCCCCACCGGTACCGGCTACGAGGGCATCTACTGCCATTACGACGGCTACCCCGACCATCAGCTCCCCCTCCTGCTCGGCGCCGCCCGCTACCGCTTCGGCAGTGACCTCGACGCCCTTCGCCGGCACCTCATCGATGGACCCCACGACTGGAAGCAGCTCGGCATGGACCTCCTGGACGGTGCGCCCGACAACGTCCGGGAGCGCCTCGACCCCCACGGCGACCGCGGCCCAAGCGCACCCTTCGACAACGTCTTCAACGTTGACGGCACCCCCGCGAAACCGATCCCAGTCACCGACGCCAACGCCGATGCCATGGGCCTGGAATGGGGCTACGTCCTGCACGACCACGGCATCGAGGTCATCGCCCTGACCTGGTACGACATCGGCCCCATCGTGCCCTGGGACACCGACCCCTTCTCCCGGATCTCCGGCACCCCCTCGCTATGGGACTCGAACCGGCCCGTACCCATCCAGGCTCCCGCCACCCCACTGAAGATCACCAAGCCGGTCGCCCCTGCACCAGCACCCGCCCGATCGCGGATCACCCGCTGAACGCCCCGCCCATAGGCCGCACTCCGGAGAAGTCTCTGTCCGCCCCGCAGATCACCGTCGTCATCGCCACCCAGCTCCGCCCCGAGCGCCTGCCCTACCTGCAGGAGATGCACGCCAGCCTCACCCGGCAGACCGTGCCCTGGGAGGCCATCCTCGTCCTCGACGGCGCCGACCCCGCCCTCGTACCTGCACCGATCACCGCCGACTCACGCATCCGTACCCTCGCCCTGCCCCGCCCGGTCGGCGCCGCCTGCGCCCGCAACCTCGGCCTGAACGAGGTACGCACCGAATTCGTGAACTGGGCCGACGACGATGACGTCTTCCCCGACTGGAGCCTGGGCGTACGCCTGGAGACCTTCACCGACGAGCTCGGGTGGGTCGCCGGATACAGCGAGGACTGGCTGCCCGACGGCTCGCGGCGCGTGTGGGAATGCCCGGCCCCGCCCGGCTACCACGCCGCCGGCGACGTGGTGACGTACTGGCCCCGGCCGCAGGACACCATCCCCGTCGGGCCGACGACCATCTTGGCCCGCACCCGCCTGGTCCGGGCGGCGGGCGGCATGGGCGGCCTCGTCCAGGGCGAGGACTACATGGCGGCCGTCGGCGTCACCGCACTGGCCCCCGGCGTGCTCCTCCCGCTACCCGTCTACCGGTACCGCAAGCACGACGGGCAGATGACCCGCGGCAAGCAGTACGAGGAGCTGCAGCTGGCCGCCCGCCGCCATGCCCACGCGTTCGGACACGGCCTGCGCAACGCCATCACCAGCCGGGCGTGAGCATGGACGACCGCACGACGCCCCGTTCCAGGGGCCTGGCACAGATCATCCTCGCCCTCAGCCCGGCCGACGGCCTGGTCGCCATCCCCCTGGGCGAGCAGTACCGGTGGGCCAACACTGCCCTTCAGCTCACGCCCGGATTCGAGCGGCGCCCCGACGGCACGTACGCCCTGCGCGACGTGGACACCGCCGAACCCGTTCTGCGTGCCCTCGCAGAAACCGCGCGCCGACACCGCGTCCACCTCTTCGGCGGCCCCCGCCCCTACCTGGGCGACTACGCAACCGCGCTGGCCGACGGCCTGCCCGGGACGTGGACGGTGAAGGTCGAGGTCTACGCCCACCCGGTGTGGCAGGAAGACCTCGTCCCCCTCCTGTGGGACGCGGGCGAACTCATCGACTCCGTGAAGCACATCCGCATCCCGTACGCCGCCCAGCTCACCAACGGCGCCGGCATCGAACTCCTCCTGGTCGAACGGCCCGGCAGCGCCCACGAGTACCTGCTCGGCGCCTTCGCCAGCGCCACCTTCGACGACAAACACGCCGACCCGCACGCCCCCCGCTCGATCGTGCTGCCTTCCGACGCGGCCCATGCCGCCGGCCTGGTCACCGGCACATTCCTGCCCTCGTACGAGCAGGCCGTCCACGAACGGCTCCTGGCCGCCATCGAAGCAGCACACGGCAGGCTCGAGGAACTCCATGCGGCGTGGACCGCAATCCAGCAGTCCGGCCGCTACAGCGACGGCACCCGCCTCGACCCGGCCACCCTCGGACACACCGAGCAGCAGTACCTCGAAGAGAGCTCCGTGGAGTGGCGCCGCCTGCGCCCCCACGCCGCTGATCTCCTCTCCCGTGTGCGCCCTGTGGCGGACGCCGAGGACTCCGCCTCCCTGGACCGCCTCCACCAGCTCCTTCACCCGGACGCGGCGTCCTCCACGTGGCCGGCGCCAGCGTCCTCGCCTGCCGCCCTACCGCCCGGCACGGCCGAGACCCTCCGCCGATGGCGGACCGACTCACCGGCCCTGCTGCGGCAAGCCCGCGCCACCCGCCCCGTCGGCCCTGCGACCACGGTCCGGCCTGCGATTCCCGCCGTCGGCAAAGCCCCGCCATCCGCCCTCGAGCGGGCGCCCCGCAGCCGATGACCTCTCCCGACCACCAGGACACCCATGCAACCTCACTTCCACTTCGGGCTGCACCCCGAGCACGGGGTGGTCGCCCGTGCTACCGCGGCCATCACGCCCCACCTAGCCGACTGGTAACTCCAGCACGAGCAGTTCGAGCCCGTCCCCGGCCGACCGGACCTGTACCGGCTCACCCGTCCCGACCAGGACCTGCGGCGCCGGGCCCGGCAGACCGTCCACGATCTCCGCCGCCATGGCTTCACCGTGCACGCGGACCTCTCCCTCGACCCGGCCGTCACCGCAGCGCCTCCCCGCCCGGCCCAGACCAACTGCCTGGCCGAACGACGCGCTCGCATTGCCCAAGCGGCCTCCGCCCGGTCACCGCAGCACCGCGCGGGCGCCAGCCCCCAGGTCACCGCCCCGGCCATGCCCTCCGCCGTCACCCGTTCCTCGACCGTCGCACGGACACGGTGACCATGACCGACACCCCGATCCGCATCAGCGAGGACAGACCCGAAGCAGTCGCTGCCAGCGCCCTCTTCCAGGAGCAGCTCATCGAGGCAGCCTGGGAGCTGCGCTGGGCCCAGGAAGCGTACGAGCCCGGAGAAGTCCTGGAGCCGTTTCCGCGCGTGCTGACCGACGCTCTCGCACGGTTCCTCAACCTGGCCCCCGCCCTCATCGCGTACGTGCGCGGGCCCCAGACCGCAAAGCCTTCGGCCCACGCGGAGCTGCTCCTCGACTACTTCGAGACCTCCCTGGAGCTGGCCCGGCAGAGCGACAGCTACGGCATGGCCTTGTGGTTCGCCGAAGGCGAGCAGCTCATCGGCCTAGCCCAGACCGCCGCCGAGACACCTGCCGCCAGCACCCCGCGCCCCGCACCGGCAGCCGGGCCCGTCCGGGCGCCGCTCTCCACCGCGCTGCCGGCAACGCCCCGTTCCCGCTGACCTCCCACGGAGACACCACTGACTTCCGCCGCCGCAACGATCACGCTGCACCTCAGCCCGGAGGACGGCATCGTTGCCCTTCCCGCCGGGCCCGGCTCCGACTGGGCCCGGGCCGCCCTCGACCTGGCCCGCTTCGACGAGAGCCACGAGGGCATCCACGTCCTGCCCCTGACGGATCCCGTCTCGGCACAGGCGGCGATCGAAGCCCTTTACGGGAACGCCAGCCGATTCGGGATCTCCGTGGATGTCAGCCGTCAGCCCTTCATCGGCGACACTGCCAGCCGTATCGCGCAGGCCCTGGCCGGGACATGGGAGCTGGAGCTCGGCAACCTCCAGCTGCCTGCGTCCGACGCCCGGAACCGTCTGCACCGGGCATGGTCTGCGCCCGACGGTCCGCTGCCGACGGCCACGCGCAGCTACAGCCGGCAGATGCCGGCCGCCGCGTTCCTCACCCATGAAGACGGCCGCGTACTCGTGGTGACGGAACGCCCGTGGGACCACCAGGTTCTCGTCGGCGCAATCGCGCCGCACGCCGACTTCCTCGCCCTGGACGTTCCCCAGCCCGCCAGCATCGCCGCCAGCACAGCCCCGGCGGCCGTGGACAAGGTCATCCGGGCCCTGGTCCAGGCCCATCTGCAGATGATGGACACCACGTTGGCCCGGGTCCACGCTGCTCGCCACACTGCGGAGCACCCCGAGATGCTGCCGCTGGCGCTCTCGCTGCGGGCGCACGCGCCGTACCTGATCCGCCACCTGCGTGCCTCCGGGCCCTGGCCCGCATCCGCGCAATCGGCTGGCGCCCTCGACCGCGCCAGCCGAGCGCTGACTGCCGATCCGGCTGCTGACGACGGGCCCGTGGCCGAAGTGCTGGACCGGTGGATCGAGCACGGCAGGCGCGTGACCGAGATGGTCCGCTCCCTTGATCCGCACGCCGCAGGCCGTTCCCCGAACCGCACCACCGCGCCGCCGGGTCTGCCTCCCCGGCCGCCCAGCACCTCTACGGGCTCGAGTCCGGCCCGGTGACCATCCCAGGCACTTCGCGACGGCACCGACTTGACCCGGCTCGCACGAGTCGCTGTCCGCCCGACATCCCCGTCACCTGCCCGGCGCCCGCGCCCACTGCCGGCTCTGAAACACCCCGACCGATCCCCCTTCCTCTATTGCAAGGAGTTCTTCATGGCCATCCCCACGTCTTTCGAGATCGTCCACAGCTGTGGACACAGCAACACCGTTGATTTGTCCAGCCGTTCGGCGGATCAGCGCGCCGGATACGCCCGCTGGCTCGCCACCCGGCAGTGCACCGACTGCTGGCGGGCCGATCACCAGGCGGACGCCGCCAGCACGGCCGAGTGGCTGGCCGCCAAGCGCGCAGACGAACAGGCCGCCGCTGCGGACTGGGCAACCCAGTTCGACATGCCGCCCCTGGAAGGGCCCGAAAAGATCCTGGGCTGGGCCGAGCGCACCCGCCACCAGCTGGTGACCCGCGCGTACACCGCGCTAGTCACCGAAGGCACCTGGGACGAAGCCGACTGGGCCCAGCTGGAGGAGCAGGTCCGGCTGCTGACGAGGGCAGGGTGGTGGGTCGACCAGCGCGAGGCCGAAGGGACCGATCTGCCCGAGCTGCTGGAGGCCGCCGACGACCGCGACCGACCCACGGAGAACCCGTTCCAGTAAGGGCGCGCGGCGCGCAATATAGCGGCGAAGTCCCGGTTTCGGAAACCGGGGATTCTCCGGACCCTTTGTCTTCCACCGCCGCCCAGCGCCTTCGTGGAGGACCCTCCGTGCCCGAGACCCGCCCCGTGTACCTGCCGCCCGACCCGCTCACCCCGGAGCGGGACATCACCCACCAGCACTTCCGCCCCGGCGAGCACGTCGTGATCCTCAAGGGCGCCGCCGGCGGAGAGCTGTGGGGCGACGCGATGAAGGTCGTGGCCGACTCGTGGCACACCCCGACCGACGAGGACGGATGGCGGCTGCTCGACCCCAACGGCGGCGACCGCTCCTACGTCACGGCCCACCCCCGCTACCTGGTGCACCTGTCCAAGCGGTGCCCGGAGTGCCTGGTGCACCAGAAGGCGCTGCGGGAGTACCTGGTCAAGCGCCTCGGGGACGGCGAGGAGGCCGTGGACTGCAGCTGGTACTCCCTGACCGCACTCAACCAGCTCGTCCACGTCGCCGACGCCCGCCCCGGGCGCTGACCACGGCAATACCGCCATCCCGAAAGCGCGGGCCTTCCGACATCCCCTCGAAATGCAATCCCCCGAGCGAGACCATGATCATTGCAATCCACTCCCGTGACGTGACCGCCGAGGAAGCCCTCGCCGAGGCGCTCGGACGGGAGATCAGCATGGCCGAGGGCCTGACCACCGAGCCCGGTGGCACGGTGGTGGCCCACTCGAACCGGCAGGACCACTACACCGACGAGGACGAGACCTGGAGCTCGGCGACGTGGGCCGACCATCTCACCGACCCGTCGCTGGAGCACCCGCTCGCCTCCGGGCCCGACGGCGACCGGCGCGCAATCCTCCACGTCACCGCGCACATGCATCCGCTGGACCGGGAGCTGAGCCACGCCGAGTGGTCCGAGATCGGATACCGGATCGCCCGTGTCGCCGGTATCGCGCCACCCGGAGACGACCAGGCATGCCAGTGGATCGCGGTCCAGGCCCAGCCCGGCCGCTTGGACGTGATTGCCAACCTCATCCGCCTCGACGGCACCTGGAGTGCCCAGCCCCGACGCCTCCTGCAGACCCTGGTCGCCGAGGCACGGAAAATCGAGGCCGACCTCCTCCTGCATTCCAGCCACCGGCAGGACTCCGCACGCCAGGACCCGATGACCGGCCTGGAGCACGTAGTCGCCCCGCGGGTGCCGACCGCGACCGGCCCTCTCGCGGGAATCCTGCGGCAGCTCGCTGCCGAGCAGTCCGGCCCGATCGCCGCCGTGCGACAGCTCGTGGAGGAGGTCGGCCGGCAGGCCGCCTCGCTGCCCGGCGACCAAACCGACGCCGCCGCACGGGACTTGTTCTGGGCGGCCCGCCGCCTGTACGGGCTGCAGGAGCAGCTGGGCGAGATCGCCTCCCGACTCCAGCCTCCCGCGCCTCCGGCCGCCCTTGCGCCGGCCCGGCCGGTACAGGTGCCTGCCGCATCGCGGGTGGCGGCCCGGTGAACGAGCCGGCCACCCCGCGCAAGGCACCGCCCGTCACGGTCGCCCGGGAGATCGACACCGGCCGGATCGTCGCCCGCGGCGGTGACGGGCTGGCCCACGGCATCCTGGAACGCACCTTCTTCCTCCGCGAGGTTCACGCCGCTACCTGGCATCGGATGTCGCCGACCGTTCTGCCGGCGGACCAGGCCACAGTGGCCCAGCTCGCCGTCGCCCGGCTCCAAGCCGCGGGGTACCGGGTCGAGGCCGACGCCGAATGCGCGACGCCGACGACACAGGACCGCTACGTGACGGACGGCCGGTCCATTGCCAACCTCGCTGCCGCCATCCGCGAGGCGGCCAGCCCGGCCGAAGTGTCCGACCGGCTGGAGGAGGTGACCGCCGCGCACGACGGCATCCTCGCCTCCCTGGACCAGCTCCTCCACTCCCTGGCCGCCGTCTACGACGGCCTCGGCGGACCTTCGGACCGGCACGTCGCGGCCCGCATGCGCTACCTGGCCGAGCACCGGCTCGGTCCCATCACCGCAGACCTGCTCCATACCCGCGCGGAACTCGCCGACCGCACCACGGCCCCAGCCCAGCCGGGCACGTCACTGCCCGCCGCCGCGCCGGCCGCACCAGCCCCTACCGCCTCCGGACGGACCCGATGACCCCCGCCCCATGTTCGAGGAGCCCATGCCCGCCCCCCGCACCCTGCCCGACGACGACAGCCGCGACGTGGAGTCGTTCGCCACCATCCTCTCCGAGGAACTCCCCGGGAACTGGACCGTGCACCACCACCAACACCAGCGGCACGAGGACCAGTTCCTGCATGCCGAAGAAGTCTGGGACCTCAACGAAGTGGCCGCCGCCCTCGCCGAGTACGCCCTGGGCACAGACGCCCACCTCATCCGCGACGACGGCACCCGCCTGTACGTGACCCTCCATCCCCGGCACGAGGAGGAGTTCCTCGTGGCCGCCATGGCTCCGTCCGGCGCCGCCCCGGAGGCGTTCGCCGGGGTCCGCGAACCCGACGGGATCTCCGTGCCTGCCGACCCCGAGCGCGCCGCCCGCGCCATCACCGCCGACCTGCTGCCCCGCTACGACATCGCGCTCGCCTACGTCCGGCACAACGCGATGAACCCCCCGCAGCCCCTCCCCGCCCCCGGCGCTCAGCCGCAGCAGGTGGTGATGACCTGGCTCGAGGACGGTTCCCTCGCGGCCGTCACCATCGCCCGGCCCGCAGCCGAAGCCCTGGTCTCCGAAGGGTTCGCGTGGAACACCGCAGCAAGCGCGTACGTGCTCTCCGGGGACGACACCCGCGCCCAGGCCCATGCCGTCCAAGCGGCCGGCGCCCGCCTCGCCCGCCTCGGCATCGCCACCGTGCTGCGCGCAGCCGCCCGCCCTGCCGCGGAAGCCACGCTGCCCACTCCGCCGCCCGGCGCCCGGACCACCACCCGCGCCCGGTGACCCATACCCTCCGGCACCGCCCCACCCACGCCATGCCAACCGCCGACAGCACCGGCCACCGGCCACGCGTCCCACCGCTCAACGCCGCCAGCCGCCCGCGGCTCGCCCGCTTCCTGCTGCGCCGCTACCTGCGCACCGCCGTCGTCAAGGCCGCAGGCCCCGACCGGCCTCAACTCGCACCGCCGCCGCGCGCCGACCTGCCGGCCACCCCCACCCACCGCCACACCCGCTGACCACCGTCGGGGGTACGGCACAGCCCCCTGGACCGCCCATGACCCCACCCGCCACCACGCTCACCAACAGCATCACCCGCCAGCTCGACCAGCTCTCCGCACACCTGTCCCAGGCCGGGCCCCAGCAGGCCGCACAGATCCTCCAGCAGGTCCTGGACGCCGAGAACGGCATCCTCGGCAGGCTGACAGCCCTGGTCGGCACCGGCACCTACGTCACCAAGCACCACGCCCAAAGCGGCGTCTTTCCCGCGGAAATGTGGCTGGCGCTCGGGCGCACCGCCAACACCCTGCACGACCTCGGCATCGATCTGGACGAACACCAGGAAGTGTTCGAGGAGATCGCCTCGCGCCGCTCCCTGACCACGTCCGCTCCGGATGCCACGCAGGCCACCGCCCTGGTGGCGCGGGGGAGGCACCGTTGAGCAAGAGACAGCAGTGGTCCGGCTGGGGCCAGGCCCAGCAGGCGCAGCAGCACTACCTGGTCGAGCCCCGCTACCTGGCCGGCGGCGGGGACCTGCGCCACGTCGGCGAGTTCCTGCGCGCGTCGGGGTGGAAGGACGTCTCCCGCAGTTCCGGCACAATGCTCGGTTTCGACTCGCCCGACCAGATGGTGCGCGTCGCCTACCAGCCGCCGGGCGGCTGGCAGGTCCACGGTGCCGCGCACGGACATCAGTCGGCCTGGCAGGTCACCCTGACCCCGCAGACCCCGGTGGAGATCGTTGCGGGCCTGACCGATGCTCTGACCAAGCCGCGCTCGGCGCACGCCCCGAACGTGTGGGCGCCGCTCACCGAGAAGTCGTGGAGCATGCAGCAGGACGACTACTTCGTCGCCCAGAGCCCCGACCGGCACGCCGTCGTGCAGTACGTCCAACCCGGCGGTGACGGCAGCCAGAACCACTGGTGGGTCGGCGCCCGCAACGAGCACGGGCCCGTGTGGAACGCGCAGGCCACCGCGAGCACCCCGCTGCACCTGGTGCAGTCCCTGACCACGGCCCTGGCCGACCCGGAGCCGGTGATGCGCCCGCTCGGGCACGTCCCGCTCAGCAACCGCATCCGCGTCACGTCCGTGTCTGTCCTGCCCGACCAGCTCGGCGCCTGGCAGCAGGCCCGCCTCTCCGCCGCCCGCGCCGCAGCCTGGAGCCGCAACTGGGTCTCCTCCCGCGCCCGCACCGGCGCCAAGGCGTCTGGCTACGCAAGGACCCGATGAATCGCCCGGCTCCCTCCTCGCCGTTCCTCTCCCGCGCCCTGGGCCCGTCGTTCACCACGCCTCACGACGCCGTCGCGGTCACGGCCCGGCACCCCAGCGCCGCTGAACCACCCTCATTCCCTGGAGCTTTCGATGACTGACGGACACACCACCCGGCTGACCGCCGAGGACATCCGTGCCTCCGCACACACCCTGCACCGTCTCACCGCCCACCTGCGGACCGGCCCGCACGTGACCGAAGCCCTCTCCTTGATCGCGGCACTCGTCGACGCGGACACCGGCACCGCAGTCCGCCTCGGCGAAGCCCTGCGCGGCATCGCCCGCTACCTCGCCCAGGAGACCACCGTCCCTCGCACCGACACCGTCGAGGCGACCCTGGGCGAATACATCGAGGCCGCATCAGTCCTGCAGGACTTGCGCCTGCTCGACCTCACCCTCGAACCCCTGCGCACCGCGCCCGTCCGTACGAGCCCCGCTGAGACGGCCCCGTGGCAGTAAGCGCCGCCCAGCGTGCCTCGTACGCCAACGACCACCACACGAAGATCCCTTTCGAGACGGCGCCCCGCCACCTCGCGGGGCCCGGTGACCCCCGCCACGTCACCCACGCCCTGCTCGCTGCCGGATGGACCCTCACCTCCGCCCCCGGCGACCCCCGGATCGCCTTGACCGGTCCCGACGAGGGCCGGCACCACATGGTGATCGACCCGTTCGCCTCCGGCTCCTGGTGGCGGATCCACTCCGTCGACTGGACGTGGAACGCCTCCTTCGACCGGATGGTCCCGGCGGAGATCATCGCCGGATTCACCGACCGCCTCCTCGACGGCCCGCGCCGAGGCGACACGGGGCCGTGGGAGCACATGCAGAAGGCGGGCTGGAGCGTAGACCTCCGCCCGGACGGAACCGGCGAGGCCCTCTCGCCCGACCCGAGGCTGCCGATCCGGGCCGAACTGCGCCCCATCTTCAACGACTCACCCGACCACCTCGCGTGGCGCATCGAGGCCAAGCCCGAGCACAGCGGTCCCCCGATCTGGCAGATCTGGATCAGCGGCCCGGTCCCGGACCACCTCATGGCCGGCCTGGCCGAGCAGCTCGTCTCCACCGCCCCCGTCCTGCGCGGCATGCACGACCTCGACCACTACGCCGCCCGGCAGGAGAACAGCCCGCTCACCCCGGAGCAGGCGGTCGAAGCCCACTTCTCCCGCATCGACGCCGCCCGGGCCCGAGCCCGCACCCAGCGCCGCACCCGCCTCACCACCCGCCTGCCAGCACCGGCCGCCGCCCCGGCAAGCCCGGCATCCTCCCGCGTATCCCGCCCCTGAACCCTCGAAAAGGCCCGCCCGTGCCCCAACCCGTCCCCTCCGGCAGCACCGCCGTCCCCGGCCACCAGGAGATAGCCGGCCGTCTTGCCGCCTTCCTGCGCGCGGCGGATACGGCGCTCGACAGCTGGGACCTCTACTCCGACGAGCACACCGACCTCGACGGCTGGCCATACGACCCGGAAGCCTATGACGGCCGCAAGGCCGAGCGGGACCGTGCGGTGTGGACAGCGTTCAGCCCCCTCCGCGAGGAGGCCAGCGTCCTGCTCGACGGCGCCGAAGCCGATCTCGGCCGGGTCCCCGTCTCCTCCGTTCAGCAACGATGGGCCTGGCAACTGGGCCAACTGCGCGACGCGCTCGACCGGATCGACGCCACAAGGACGGAGTACCGAAAGCTCCTCACGGCCCATCCCCATGTGAGCCGCGAAGCTCGGCACGCCGCAGTCGACGCCCGTAACGCGGAGGCATGGAACGCGCTGTACAGCTGGTCCGTCCACGGCCGCGCCGTCCTGGAGATCCGCATCACCGCCGTGCGCGCCGCCGGCCCCAGGATCGCCGCCACCCCGCCGCCTGCTCCGCCGGCCACCGCCGGTCACACGACCCGCCGCTGAACCAACCCTCTCTTCCCTTCCGCCTTGGAGTTCGCTTGTCCCACCGCCCGCTCGTCCTGGTCGTCGCCCCGGGTGACGACATCTACCGCAGTTACTGCCTGCGCCAGGTGGCCGACGCCTACGACGTCGCCGCCATCACCACCGGCCCCCTCACCTGGGAACAGCCCCACGTCGTCGACCACGAGATCGTCGGCGACTTCGACGACGAGGCCGCTCTCCTCGCCGCCGGTGAGGCGCTCGCCGCACGCCGGCCGATCGCGGGCGTGGTGACCTGGGCCGAGGCCCACCTGACAGCGGTGGCCCGGCTGGCCGAGCACCTCGGGCTGGCCATCACCAGCGTGGAGTCGGTACGGACCTGCCGGGACAAGGCCGCCAGCCGCGCCGCGTTCGCCCGCCACGGCGTACCGTCCGCCCAGTCCCTGGCCGCCACCTCCCTGGACGAGGCCCTGGGCGCGGCGAGCACCATCGGCTACCCGGTCGTCGTCAAGCCCGCCTCGGTCGGCGGCAGCATCGGCGTCATCAAGGCCGAGACCCAGGAAGACCTCGCCGACGCGTACGCCTTCGCCACCCGCGGTGTCCAGCTCCACGGCGGCGACAACACCGTCGTCCTGGTCGAGGAGTACCTGTCCGGCGAGGAAGTCAGCGTCGAGTGCGTCACGTTCCAGGGCGTTACCACCGCGGTGGCGGTGACCCGCAAGGAGCTCGGGGCCGAGCCGCTGTTCGAGGAGACCGGCCACACCCTCACCGCCGGCGACCCACTGCTGACCACCGTTGCGCCCATCGCCGCCGCGGCCGTGAAGGCCACCGGCACCGTGAGCGGCATCCAGCACGTGGAGCTGCGGCTTACCTCCACCGGGCCGCGCGTGATCGAGGTCAACGGCCGGATCGGCGGGGACTGGATCGGCTGGGCGGTCTGGCAGGCCACCGGCCTGTCGCTGCCGCGAATCGCCGCCGACCTCGCCGTCGGCTGGGAGCCCGACCTCACCCCCACCCGGCAGCAGGCCGTCGCCATCAAGGTCCTCTACGCCCCCGCATCCGGAACCCTGGCCCAGCGGGCCATCGCCAACGGCTTCGCCAAGACCGCCGGGTGGGTGCACGGCCCGGCATGGCTGTTCGAAGAAGGCGACAAGGTCCTCCTACCGCCCGAGGGCGACCTCGACTCCGCACGGGTCGGCCTGTTCGCCACCCACGCCGACACCCTCGAACTCTCCGTCGCACGCCGTACGGTCACCGCGAACCACATCGCCCTCTCCGTCACGGACAGCGCTCAGCGGTGAGCGGGGCCGAGAAGCCGCCGGTGCTGGCCCAGGTCGCTCCCCGCTACCTGGCCGGCGGCGGGGATCCGCGGTGGGTGACCGCCCCGCTCCAGAAGACTTTCCGCTGGCAGCCGTCCCACATCCCCCTCAGCCCGGTCGTACGGCTCACCCGCCGCGACCGTCAGGCCGAACTGCTGCTATCACCAGACCCGGACAACCACTGGTGGACCCTCCACCACACCGGGACCAGCACCGAGAAGGCGTGGACCATGCGCTTCGGCGCCCGGACCCCGGCCGAGATCGTCGCCGCGGCCACCGACGCCCTCACCACCGGCCCTGCCGACAGCACGGCCGATCCGATGCAAGTCCTGGAGCACGCCGGATGGAAGCACTCCGTACTGGACCACCAGATCTCCTCGCCCGACGGATTCGTCACCGTGTCCCGGCACCCGCTCGGTGCGATGAACATCGAGGTCACGGCCCACGACGGCCCCTGGGCCTCCGAGCCGACCGCCCGTACGGCCTGGCGGGCGTACTTCTCCGACCACACCCCGCCCCACCTGGCCACCGCCGTCCTCGCCGGCATGGTCTCCACCGAGCCGCTGCTGCGTGACGAGAAGGCGATGGTCCCCTTCCTGCGCTACAGCGTCCGCATCGCCCGCGACCGCGTTCCCGCCCATCAGGCCGAGTGCGCCCTGTGGGACCGGGTCGACCGCCTCGCCGCCCACCGCACCGGCACGCCGCTGCCGCCACAGCCGCCCGGCGGGTCGCTGCCCCACCGCACCCGCTGACCCCCTTTCGCCCCCGCCCCCCTTCACGGAACCGCGCGCCCTTGTCCCATTCCAGCTCCTCCTCCGACGGCTACGACATAGCCTTCACAGTCCTCCTCAGCGTCTTCGCCGTCGCCATCCCCCTCTCCCATCTCGCCTGGCTCGGCGGGAACCTCACCGCCCTGCTCACCGGCCACCCCTGGGCCGTCTACCGGCCCGCCGACGCCCTCATACGCCCCGACCAGCTCTGGCCCGGCCTAGAAGAAACGTCCCTGCTCCTCGGCGCCCGAATCCTTCCCGTACTCGCCCTGATCGCCCTGGCCGCCGTCGGCGGCGTGTGGTGGAGCCGCCACAAGGGCGCCTTCGGCGGGAAGAACAAGCGCCGGGTTCAGGGCACCGCCAAGGCCAGGGACATAGAGCCGCTCCTGGCCAGCGCGATCACCGCCAAGGCCCGCAGCCTGCGCCCCAGCCTGAAGGACGCCGACCGCATCGCGGCCTCCGACACCGGAATCCTCCTCGGCAACCTTCAGGGAAGCCGCACCGAAGTCCGCATGGGGTACGAGGACGTCGCGATGGCAATCATGGCACCGCGCTCCGGGAAGACCACCTCGCTGGCGATCCCCTCCATCCTGGCCGCACCCGGCGCCGTACTCCTGACCAGCAACAAGGCCGCCGGTGACGCCTATACGACCTGCTTCGATGCCCGCAGCCGGGTCGGGCGGGTATGGTCGATGGACCCCCAGCAGATCGCCCACGCACCCCGCACCATGTGGTGGAACCCCCTTGCGGACGCCAAGTCCCTGGAGGGCGCGAACCGGCTCGCCGGCCACTTCCTCGCCGCATCCGTGGACGCCTCCCAGCAGGGCGACTTCTGGTCCAAGGCCGGATCCAACATCCTGTCGCAGCTGTTCCTGGCCGCAGCCCTCGACAACCGCCCGATCACGGACGTGATGCAGTGGCTGGCGTTCCCCGCCGACCGGCGACCGCTCGACATCCTGCGCGACCACGGATTCACCTCCGTCGCAGCCCAGTTGAAGGGAACGGTCGAGGGCCCGCCGGAAACCCGAGACGGCATCTACGAGACCGCAAGACAGTACGCGTCCGCCCTGCTCAGCGCCGACATCGCCGCCTGGGTGACCCCACAGAAGGACGTACCGGAGTTCGGCCCGGCCGAGTTCGTGGCCTCCACCGACACGCTGTTCCTTCTCTCCAAGGACGGTGGCGGCGGAGCCTCCGCACTCATCGCAGCGTGCGCCGACTCGGTGATGCGGGCCGCGACCGCCCGAGCCGAACGTACCGGCGGACGTCTCGACCCGCCCATGCTCGCGATCCTCGACGAGGCCGCAAACGTCTGCAAAATCTCCGACCTCCCGGACCTCTACTCGCACCTGGGCTCGCGCGGAATCATCCCCATAACGATCTTGCAGTCTTACAGACAGGGACAGAAAACCTGGGGCGACGCGGGTATGGACGCCATGTGGTCGGCGGCCACCATCAAGGTCATCGGGTCCGGCATCGACGACCCCGACTTCGCGGACAAGCTCTCCCGGCTGATCGGCGACCACGACGTGGAGACCAAGTCCACCTCCATCTCCGAGTCGGGCAAGTCCACCTCGATCAGCATGCGGCAGGAGCGGATCCTGCCCGCGGACCGGATCCGCGCCCTGCCCAAGGGCACCGCCCTCCTCTTCGCGACCGGCCTGCGCGCCGCCATGCTCGACCTGCGCCCCTGGTACCTCGAACCGGGCGCCGGAGAGCTGGCCGCCGCTTCCAAGGCCGCCTCCGACGCCATCACCGCCCGGGCCATCGCCAAGGCCGCGCCCACACAGGCCGACTTCGGGCTGGCCGTATGAGAAACCTCGTTCTGGACCTCTTCGCTGGTCCGGGTGGCTGGGGGCACGCCCTGCACGTCCTGGGTGTGCGCGATGTCGGCCTGGAGTGGGACGAATGGGCATGCAAGACCCGCGCGGCGACCGGGCAGACCACGATCCGCACCAACGTCGCGCTCTACCCGGTCCGCCCTTTCATCGGCCGGACCCGCGGCCTGATAGCGAGCCCGCCCTGTCAGGCGTGGAGCATGGCCGGCAAGCGTCTCGGCCTGGTCGACCAGCCCCTCGTCCACCAGGCCGTGGCGGACCTGGCCGCCGGACGGGACACTCGCCCCCAACTGCTCGCAGCCTGCCAGGATCAGCGGTCGCTGCTGGCCGCCGAACCGATGCGATACCTCCACGCCCTGCACCAGGCCGGCGAGCCGGAATGGATATTGATGGAGGAGGTGCCCGACGTCGCGCCCTTGTGGAAGCAGTACGCCGCGGTGCTGCGCTCCTGGGGGTTCTCCACCTGGTGCGGCATCCTGAACGCGGCTGACTTCGGAGTGCCGCAGACCCGGCGGCGGGCGATCCTGATCGCCTCCCGTACCCGTCGGGCGGTCCCACCCGAACCCACGCACGCCAAGTTCGACGAGCCTGAGTCTCTCTTTGGCCCGGGCCGCCAGAGGTGGGTGTCCATGGCCGAGGCCCTGGGCTGGGGCCGCACCGACGGTCCCGTGCCCACGGTGTGTGCCGGCGGCGGCCCCGGAGGTGGACCTGAACCCTTCCCCTCCGGATCCCGCAAGACGCTGTCCGACGCCCGCGACCGCGGCACCTGGCAGAACCCCCCGCGCCGCCCGGTATCCGGCCGGAGCCCCAAGCCCGGATCGCCGTGCCGGTGCGGGGGCGGGACTTCACCGTCGTGGCCGCACTGCGGGGGCGAACGGGACTGGGTTCTGCCCAGCAACAGCCAGTCGAACGCGGCGGTCCGCCCCGTGACCGAGCCGGCGGCCACGCTGTTCTTCGTCAACCGGGCCAACGAGTGCGTCTGGACCACCGGGTCCACCGCCCTCGCCGGCTCGGCGGCGGAGGCAGCGCCGCCGGCGATCCGAATCACCACCGAGGAAGCCGGAATCCTGCAGTCGTTCCCGGCGTCCTACCCCTGGCAAGGCAACAAGGGCCAGCGCTTCTCCCAGATCGGCAACGCGGTGCCTCCGCTGCTTGCGGCGCACTTGATCGCTCCGCATGTGGAACGCACGTTCAGCCGCGACGACTTCGTGCTGGCGGCTTGATGGCCGATCATGCCCGCGCCGCAGCCGACGAGGAGTTGCCCGAGGACCCGGCGCCGACGCCGGTAGTCCACTACGCCGAGCAGGCCCTTCTCGGCGCCCTGCTCCTGGTCCCCGAGCGGCTGAAGACCATTGGCCTCCTCGAGCCCGAGCACTTCGCCAACACCGCCCACAGTGCCCTGTTCGCGGCGATGTGCACAACGTCCCCGCCCGCACCCGAGGTCCACCGGGCCAGCCCAGTGTGGCCGAACCAGCTTCTTGCCGCCGCCCAGCCCCGGGCCCGGGCCTTGACGGCTGCCTACCTGCACACCCTCATCAGCATCTGCCCCACCGACGCCCACGCCCCGGCCTACGCGCAGATCGTCCGCTCCGGACACGCCCGCCGCGTTCTGCGCCGGCACGCCGGCCTCCTCGCCCAGGCCGCCCGCGCCCCGGGGCCCGACCCGGCCGCGGCCGCACTGGCCCGGGCCGACCAGCTCGCCGTATACCTCGACGAGCTGGTCACCGCCTTCCCCTCTCACCCCGGATCAATGCCCCGGACCCCGCCGGTACCCGCCCCGGCTGCCGAGGCGTCGGTGGAGGCGGAGGACGAGGAGCGGATGCTCCTGGCCACGGCCACCGCCCACCCCGATGACCTGCCGCGGCTGCGCTGGCTACACGAAAGCGACTTCACCGTCCCCGTGCACGCCGCCCTCTTCGCCTGCCTGACGGCACTCGCCCGCCGGGGTGCACCCGTGGACCCCATCACCGTGCTGTGGGAAGCCCAGCAGCGCGGCCTGCTTCGCGACGGGCTCGGTCCCGCGGAGGTCCTCGACCTGCTCGCCCATCCCGCAGGGTCACCCGAGCACTGGGGCCAGAAGGTCCTCCAGCGCGCTCTCCTGGGCCAGGCCGGTGCCGCTGCCGCACGGATCGAAGCGCTCACCACGGACGAGGCCACCTCCGTCCACCAGTTGGCCACCGGCAGCCGCCGGGCACTCTCCGCGCTCTCCACGGTCCGGGGCCGCTGGCACCAGGCAACCGGCAACTTCGCCGAGAAGCCCCCCGCCCGCCGGTCTGCCGTCCCCCGGGCTCCCGCCGTCCGCACCCCGGCCCCACGAGCCAGCCCTGCCGCGCGCACCCCCTCCCGGTCAGGCCGATGACCGTTCCCAACCCGACCGAAAGCCCTGCATGCCCCAAGCCTCCGCGGACGCCCACTAGGCCGTTTGCTAGAGAAGGCTGGTGAGTCGGGTACACCTCAGACTTCGTCGTCGAGCAGCGCCATTCCCAGCACGGGCTGCGCCTCCCGCCTGCGACGGTGCAGCCGCGTGGCGTCCATCTCGCTGCGTAAACTACTGGCTCGTGCGCCTGTCTGTGATGTCAACGTGCACCTGACGGTTTCCCGTTCGACCGAAGGACTGAGCCGTGCCCGACCGACCTGAGATTGTCTGCATCTGCGGCTCTACCCGGTTCGTGGACGAGATGCGTGCGGCGAACCGTGATCTGACCTTCGCAGGTGTCATCGTCGTCGCGCCAGGCGAAGCAGACGAGTTGATCACCAACGAGCAGAAGACCGCGCTGGACGCTCTCCACCTGCGCAAGATCGACCTGGCTGACCGGGTTCTGGTCGTCAACCCCGGCGGGTATATCGGCGAGTCCACGAGCAGGGAGATCGCATATGCCCACGCCACCGGCAAGCCGATCTCGTTCACCGATCCCGTTTGACCAGTAGACGCTTCGTGGTGCGCGCGGGCAACGAGTCTCAATCAGCCTCGGAGCGTGTTGCCAGAGGGTCTTCGAAGTCATCCGGCCCAGCCTTGTGCTTGTGTCGCGCGACGTGAAGGGATGAACCAGCAGGTCAGACAGCACACCGGCCTGCTGGCACCCAGCCTTCTGCAACACCCTTTAGGCGCCGGCACATCAGCCATGAACGACCAACGCCGCTGGCGACGCGCAGAACGGGCCCGTTCCAGGAAGGAGCGCGCTGCCCTGTACGCGGAGTACCTCACCGCGCTGGAGGACACCGGACATGAACTCCTCACCGTGCTCCGCACCGCGCCGCCGCACGAACGCCCCACAGCCGCAGAGACGGCCTTCACCGCATATGGGCTGGGAGCCGTGCGCCACCGGATCCACGTCCTCGCTCCTGCCTCGGTAACCGACGCCGCCGACGCTGTCTTTCGCGCCGTGCGCAACAGCCGGGGCCACGTCGCCACCGCAGATCCCGGGAACGAACCTGCCCTGGAGAGCCTGAAGGCGGAAATCGGTGACCTCCGCGACCGCCTCAAGCCGATCATGCGGCACGACATCACCACCATGATGTAGACGCAGGTGGTACAGCCCGCGCCGCCCTCCCACGGTCTGATCACACGGCTTCTGGGAGGGCATCCGCCCGAACTCGATCCTGGCGGCACGTAATTGGGCCCAGCGCCCCTCCGCAGGACACCGAAATTCGCAGTGATCACTTCGCAATGTCCCCTACCCTGCCGGACACCACCAGCCCCTCAGGACGAGGAGTCCACGATGACGAGCAACCCCTCCGTACGCCCGGAGATCACCGACTTCTACACCCGATCCGACGAGGCCGCACGACTGCACACCACCGCCACGGGCACCCTGGAACTCGCACGCACCCGCGAGCTACTACGCCGCCACCTCCCACCCGCGCCGGCCCGCGTGCTTGATGTCGGTGGTGGCCCCGGAACCCACGCCCGATGGCTCGCAGAAGACGGCTACACCGTGCACGTCGTGGACCCCGTACCCAAGCACGTCAGCCAGGCAGCCGCCCTCGACGGCGTGACAGCCGAGCTGGGCGACGCCCGCCACCTCACGGCCGCAGCCGGCACGTACGACGTAGTGCTGCTCCTCGGCCCCCTGTACCACCTCCACGACAAGGCCGACCGGCTCTCCGCGCTGACCGAAGCGGCCCGCGTGGTCCGGCCCGGCGGTCTCATCGCCGCAGCCGCGATCTCCCGCTACTCCCCCCTCCTCGATTACATCGCCACCACCGGCATCACCGAGCCCGCCATCCAGGACGGAGTACGCGACACCCTCGACCAGGGCCGCTACGCAGGACAGCGCGGCTTCACCGTCGCCTACTTCCAGACCTCCACCGAGCTCCGCGCGGAAGTCACCCAGGCCGGACTCGCCAACCCCACCGTGTACGGCATCGAGGGACCCGGCTGGGTGGCGGTCAAGGCCATCGAGAAGTACACCGCCACCAACCTCTTGAACACAGCGATGTACGACGCTGCCCTCGCCGCAGCTCGCCTCGCGGAATCGCACACTGCGCTCACCGATGCCTCCGCCCACATCCTCGCCATCACCAGCACCCGCTCCCCCAAGGAACCTCCCGCACGAGGCCTGTGAGGTTGCTTCGGCACGCGAGACACTCGCCTCCACCGGGGGCGTTAAAGAAGGCACGCAGCGGGGACGACTCCCCCAGCAGCCACCTGGGCTAGGGCGTCGAGCTCGTCGTCCGAAGGGATGCGCAGGACGAGTTCGGCGGTGGTGAGCTGGAGGCTGGTGAGGGCCAGTGGCGCATTGGGGACTCCGAGGGGTCATGGACCATCGAGTCCGAAAGCAGTGCCGAAGGGGTCGATGAGCTGGCAGATGCGCCGACCGGGCTCCACATCGAGGGGGCCGCGGTGATGGGTGCAGCCCGCTTCCAGGAGGCGCTTGCGTTCGGCTTCGAGGTCCTCGACGGACCAGTATGGGACGGTGCTTCGCCCGTGGGCGTTGGCTTTCGGGGACGCCTGGTGGAAGCCGAACTCGAGTCCGCCGAGGTCGAGCCAGGCGTAGACGGCGGTGCCGTTGATGTCGAGCTTGACCTCGGCTTCGAAGATGTTGCCCCACCAGCGGGCGGCGACTTCGGGATCGTCGACGAAGACCATGACGGTGCGGATACCGCGCACTTGGGATCCTCCTTGCGTCGAGAGGTGGCACGGTACCGCTGGCTGGTCACTAGTGGGCGCCGTGCAGGGAACGGAGGCCGGTGGCAGCGGCGAACGCTGCCAGGGGCGCGTATGAGGTCGTGATCGTTCCACTGGGCGCCGAGTTCGCGTACGTGGTGCAGGTAGGCGTGGCGTACCCAGCGCGGGAACGGGTGTCCCTGGTGATCCGCCATCTGGGCGAGGGTGATCAGGTCGGGCAGCCCGGTGATGTCCGGGCGGAGGGTTTCTGCGTCGATGAGGGCGAGGTGCCCGTCGGCGCGGCGGCGGATGTGTTCCGGCATGAGGTCCAGGCTGGCGAGGAAGGCCGCCACCCGCCAGAGGTCGAGGTCAAGCGGCGAGGACCGCACTGACTCCCAGAAGGGCCTCCAGCTCCGCAACGGCCTCGTCCTCACCGGTGGCGTGGACGGTGGTGATCCCCAGCTCTGCGGCCGGCGGAAGGTTCACCACGTGATCGTCCACGAACACGCACCGCTCGGCAGGCAGGCCGATGCGGTCCAGGGTCAGCCGGTAGATCGCCGGATCAGGTTTGGCCATGCCGACCAGCCCGGAGACGACGTGCACATCGAACAGATCCCAGATTCCGACGTGCTCGTACGGGTTGAACGGGTCCAGGCCGAAGCTGTTGGACAACAGGGCGACCCGATGACCAGCCGCCCGTGCCGCACGGGCGAGGGCAGCCATCCGACGAGCCGCCGGCACCCCGGCCCACACCCTGCCCATCAGGTTCACCGGGTCAACGTGCGCACCCAGCAGAGCGGCAGTGCCCTCGTTCCACTCCGCCTGCCCCATCTCCCCGACCTCCAGGGCCGCGTACAGACGCCGACCCTCCGGGTGGTCGTTGAGGGTGCTGCGCCACGCCTCCGGGGCCAGTCCTTCGGATAGGCACCATGCACGGTGGGCAGCGAGAGGGTTGTCGGTGAGCACTCCGGCGAAGTCGAGGATCAGGCCGAGCTGTTCACGCCCGTCCGCGCTGTCAGTGCTGTGCGGCATCCGGTGACCGTCCCTTCCGCGATTGGTCTCACAGGGGACGCTACCGCGCGCCCAGACACGTGGAGCGTTCGAGAAGGCCCCGCGCTCGCCGAGCAGCCGCTCCCGATCCCCGGCATGAGTCAATTCTCCCCGTCGCCGCTAGACCGGCCCATCCGATTTCCTCGGGGGCCCTGCTCCGCGCGGCTGGTCGCCCGACGGGGGCGGGCGGAGCACGGATGAGCAGCCCGGTGGTTCGAGTAGGTGATGGACGTCTGGAACCCATCTTCCGGCCCGGCGGGTGGAAGAACTCCAGCGCTGAGTCCCCTCAGACCGCTAGCCTGCCGGGAACGTCTCCTGCCCGGCGCCAGTTCCAGGGGGTATCCCATGGCCGTAACTTCTGTCCGGCCAGAGTGGGCGTCGCTTCCCTCCGAGGCGCGTGCTTACGTGGAACTCCGGCTGGGCTCCCCCGTAGCCGGGGCGATTCCGTGCACCGGCGGGTTCACCCCGGGTGTGGCGTCCCGGCTGCTCCTGGACGACGGGCGGCATGTATTCCTCAAGGGGATGAGCGATGATCACCCGTTCGCCCCGCAGTATGCGGACGAGATCGCCGTAACCTCGGTCCTTCCGGACGGTGTGGGGCCGCGTGTCCTGTGGTGGGCCACGCCGGAGGACAGCGCCGGATGGTGGTGGCTGTGCCTCGAGGACATCCCCGGAACGGTGCCTGTGCTGGCCCCGGATTCGGCGGATACGGTGATGGCTCTGGCCGCCGTCGAGCAGGCTGGGAAACTCCTCACCCCCTCGCCGCTGAACAGCGCACGTCCGATCACCGAGGTGGTTGGCCGGTGGCTGACCGGATGGTCGACTCTGACCGCGCAGACTCCGGATGATCTCGACCCGTGGGCAGCTGGCCGCATCAGTGCCCTTGCCGAAATCGAGGAGAACTGGCAGCAGGCGGCAGCGGGGAGGACGCTTCTGCACTGGGATCTGCGGCCGGACAACATGCTGCGCCGTGAGGACGGGTCGGTCGTCATCATCGACTGGTCTTATCAGAATCAGGGTGCGGCCTGGATCGACCCGGCGGTGCTGGTGCCTCACCTGATTATGGATGGCCACTCGCCCATCGAGGCCGAGGCCGCGGTGAGCCATCTTCCGCAGCCTGACGATCCCGCTGTCCTCACCGCATTCGCCGCCGGGATCGGGGGGTACTGGGAGAAGTCTTCGCGTCGGCCGAATCCGCCAGGTGTTCCGTTTCTTCGTGCCCACCAGGTCCGGGCCGCCGAGGCCGCCCGCGTGTGGCTGCGGCACCGGACCGGGTGGGTGTGATCGGTTTAGCCGTAGGCGCCTTTGCCGTGCTGGCCGAGGAGTCGGGCGAGCTGGTCGGATGCCCCTTCGAGGACGCTGGTTGGAAGCTGGTAGCCGATGAAGGGGTAGAAGCGCTGGCTGATGATCCGCCGGCCGTACGCGGTGGTCAGCAGGTACCGGGTGCGGTCGGACTGGTTCGGGGCGCCTCGGTGCCAGGTCTGGCTGTTGACCAGGTAGGCGTCTCCGGCTCGGGCGAGTAGTGACGTACGGGCGAGTGCGTCGCGGTGCTGGCCGTCGGCGAAGCTCTGCACGATCACGAGGTTCACCGGTGCAGTTCGTACACCGGATATGGCACTCGCTGCCCGTCGCCGGCGTGAAAATCGGCGGTACCGATGCGGGTGAAGCCCGCTTTGGCGAGGACACGGCCAGAGGCAGGGTTGTCAGGGTGGTGCATGGCTTCCAGACGCGCCACTGCGGCTTCGGCGAAGACAAGTGGGACGAACTGCCGTACGGCGTTGGTGGCATGGCCGCGCCCCCAGGTGTCGTCGCGCAGGATGTAGCTGAGGGCGGCGGTACTTTCGTCCTGCCGGCGGCATTTGACGAGGCCGATGAGGTCACCGGCCACGGTGATGCCGAGGCTCCAGTGATCGCGGGGTTCTGCGTGGTCCTGGTCGTGGATTTTCGCCAGGCGTACGGCGGCGTCCTCGACCGGCATCTGGTAGCCCTCGCCGTGGGTGAAGCGGACCGAGGCGCCGCTATAGATGCGCGCCACAAAGGGAGCATCGTCGGGGGTCAGCCCTCTCAGCTCGACCATGCGGCCACCTCGGCGGCGGTGGGGCGCTGGGCGGGGTCTGGGGCCAGGCATGCCTCGATCAGCGCTTCCAGAGCCGGAAACGGCCACGGCTGGACGTCCGGGAGGGCGTGCAGCTTGCCCTCTGCCACAGCGCGGAGCTTGTCGGCGCGCGGGGTGTCGTCCTCGTATACACCGGGACGGTGCCCGGTCCAGCACCAGAACAGCGAGGCGCCCAGACCCCAGATGTCGGCGGGCGGCTCAGCCTGGACGTGGACATCGGCGGCGGTAGCCAGAATGGCGTCGGCGATTTCAGGGGCGGTGGTGTGCGTCAGCGCCCCCCGGTAGGGCAGGCGGGCGGTGTCTGGGCCGCAGGCCAGGGCGTAGTCGATCAGGTGAGCCCCGCCGTCGGGGGTGACGAGCGTGTTGGTGGGCTGTACGTCGGCGTGGGCCCACCCGGCGGCGTGCATCGGGGCGAGGCGAGCGGCCCACGTCTGCGCCACGCCCAGGATCAGGGCGCGGTTGGCCACAGTGTTCCCGGTGCCAAGGCGGGTGGGAGCCAGAGCGTGCCAGAGCGGTGCGCCGTCGACCCACTCCATCGCCAGCCACCGCCCGCTCTCCCACCCTCCGGCATCGATGCGGTAGGCGGAGTGGATCGCGCCGGCCTCGGCCAGGACCTGGAGGTGGTGGTCTTCCTGCGCCAGTTCCCGGGCCTTGTCGCGGGAATCGTCGCCGTCAGGTGCATTGGCCTTCAGCGCCAGAGCCGCCCCGAGCGCCGTGATCTTCCATGCCCGGGAGCCCCGCCTGTCGCTCAGTAGACCGTGGACGACTGTCCCGAACCGCTGCTCCAACGCTTCTACTGCTTCAGCAGGAGGTGCTGCGCCCATCGTTTGATCTCCGTCCAGTCGTGTCCGAGGCTGTCGAGACGTCCCGGCCGTCGTCGACTGCTGCCGCCACGGCGGCGGCCAAGACCGGCGCCGCGCCAAGGAAACGTCGGGTCACGAGGCCGTACCGCGACCCGCACGGGAACGAACCTGGTCAAAGGTGTCCGGCCGGGAGCTGACGGTGTGCGCATTAGCTTCTGCGCGTGGTGTCGAGGGTCTGGGCGAGGTTGTGTTCGGTGGCCGGCCTGCCGTTTCCGAGGAGCGCGAGCACCAGGGCCGGATCACCTTCGTACGTGATGGCGTCTTCGTCCGGTCCAGGGGGCTCGAACCGTGCGGCGAACCGTTCGAGGTCGTGTTCTTCGAACCGGATATCAGCCGGGCCTCCCGTCACATTCCGCTCCCTGACCCGGGCCCACAGCTGCGCATGTGTAGCGGGCAGGTGCAGCATCAGCGGCGCGCCGGCCGCCGAGGTGACGGTCTGCCGCCACTCCTCTCGCTCGGCCCGGGTCCACAGGCCGTGGTCGAGAACAACGTCATGGCCTGTCCCCAACAGGGCTCCCACCCGGGCTCGGATCTCCTCGAGCACCGGCCGCTCGCGGGCGGTGAAGGTCCCGCGCGGGTAGTCCACACCGTAGATCCCGTACCGTCGGTGCATCTCCTCATCCGTGCACAGCCGCACCAGCCCGGCCCCGGCGAGGGCCTCAGCCAGGTAGGTCTTGCCCGAGCCGGGTAGCCCCGCCATCAGGACGCAGCGCGGCGCGCTCCCGGCCCTCGGTTCGTTCCGGAAGTGGTTTCCGCCGAGCGTGGTCTCGTTGCTGATGGCGCTCGTGGTGGTCTCCTCGGTCACGGTGTCGAGTTCGCCTGTCGGTGCTGAACCCATGCCCGGCCTGCCTCAGCGGCTCGGGTCCTGTAGGCGCGGAGCTCCGGTGTTCCCTGCTGGGTGCGGCTGGTCCAGTAGTCGGTGAGGGCTTCGGCGATGGCGTCGATACCGGCAGGGGGTGCGCTCCGGTAGGCGGGGGCCTGAGCGGCCCATCGTTCGGCGTTGGCGGGGGTGTGACCGGTGAGGATGAGCTGCGGGACGAGAAGTGCGAACTCTGCCCACGCGGGGCCGCGGTAGGGCCATGCCCAGTCGAGGAGGGTGATGGTGCCGACAGGGGTGACGAGGAGGTTGTCGGCGCGGAGGTCGCAGTGCAGCAGGGTGTCGCCACGCCCGTACCCCTCGGGGAGGGGGCGGCCGCTGAAAATCGGGCTGTCCGCGAGCGGCGGGGCAGAGGGTAGGGGACATGGGGTGAGTGCTGCGTGTGCGTGACTCAGGGTCTCGTTCAAGGTGTGCAGGTCCGGTGATCCGGGGGCGAGGTCGGGGTGCCGGCCTGTGACGTAGTCGAAAGCGAGCGCGATCCAGCCGTGCGACTCGGCCGCTGTGAGCAGCGCCGGGCCGATACCGGCGGGCAGGGTCCGGGCGGCTGCCATCTCGGTGCGGTACATCCCGGCGCCGGGGTCATCGGCAGGGATCGCCTTGACGAACACCGGGCCGCGGGCGGTGTCGATCCGGACGCGGACCCCGGAGGTGTAGCCGCCAGTCACAGGGACCGGCACGCCGGTAATCGCGAGGTCGTGCGTAAGGCGGTCCCTCAGGGAGGCGGGCAGGTCATTCCAGCGGCGTGCGGTCATCCGTCGATTCTCCTTGCCGGCACTGGCTGTGTCGGCTGTGAATGTCCGACGAGGCGCGCGAGTTGGGGGTGGACGTGTCGGGCGAGGAGGGTAGCGCCGAGCTCGGTGAGATGGACGCCGTCCGTCCACAGCGAGAGGCCGGGCGGGAGGCTCTCGGCCGCGTTCTGGAACGCCTGTTGCACGTCCACGTAGCGGGCCCCGGCGGTCGCGGCCGCGGCCGCGACGATCGTGTTGTACGCGGCCAGCGTGTTGTTCATCTGGGCCACTGCGCCCAGATCGATGGCTCCGGCCCCCACCGCCGTCTCACCGATGCAGAGCACCTCCTTGCTGGCGGAGACGAGCACATCGAGGGTCCGCGCGTACAGGTCGGCGAATTCCTCCGGTCCGACGCCCTCCGCTTCCCTGCCGGCCTGATGGGCGCGCCACACGTCGTTGATGCCGCAGCCGATGACCGCGACGTCGTACGGGGCCCCGCCGGCCTTCACGGTGTCGTGCACGATTCGGTGCACGTCGCGGATGGTTGCTCCGCCCTGGGCCCGGTTGTCGTGCTCGAAGAGCGTGCCGGGATGGTCGGCCTGGAGCGCCAGCGCGACGAGGTACGGGTAGCCGCGCCGTTGCCACCCTTCCACGGTCACCGTCGCGCCGACCGGCGGGAGCCGGGTCTGGTCCGACATCGCAGCCACGTGGGCCTGCAGGTGTTCCATGATGCTGGTCCCGAACCAGCCGACCCGCACGGTGCGCCCGCGGGTGACGTGCTCACCCATGGGTCGTGCCTGTGGAGGCAGTCGCGGACGCACCGGCCTGGGTGCCGCGGGGCCAGGCGTACTCGCTGTACGTGACACCGTCGGCGATGTGGCGCAGGGCGATGCCGAGGTATGGGGGCATAGGCTCCGGGAGGTTGGTGGCCTTGTGCCACTCCCAGCCCTGGCACTTGTCCGGCTCCGGGTTACCGATCTGGCCGTGCCAGCGGTCGACCTCGAAGAAGAACGCGATCCGTCGCGACCCAGCGTGAGTGGAGACGTGGTGCATCAGGTGCACGAACCGTACGTCGCCGGGATCGACGGTGGCGCCGGTCTCCTCGGTGAACTCCCGCCCCGCCGCCATCGTGGCGGGTTCGTGGTCCTCCATCAGCCCTGCCGGTACCTGGTACATGTCGGGGAAGACCGGCTGACTGCTGCGGCGCCCCATCAGGATCTCGTCGCCCTGGCGGACGATCAGGTGGACGTCGGCGTAGTGAGCGGTGTAAGTGCGGCCGGACCCGGCGGTCTTCTCGGGCATGGCTCTCCTCTGATCGTCAAGGCCGGTCACGCTACAGCGCCGCTTCGTGGCCGGCAGCCGATTTCGGTCGCTGGCACTCTCCGAGAGGCCCGTCTGTCAGGGGATGTCTCGCAGCTCGTGCGGCAGCAGCGATCCCACCCAGCAGTCCCGTAGGGCGCCTTGGGACATGGTGCGGAGCCTCAGGGTTCCTTCCATCTGGAATCCGGCCTTGGCCGCGACCGCCCGGGACGCTTCGTTGCCGACGTTCGCCGACCAGGTGATGATCGGCAGCCCGAGGTCTTCGAAGCCCCAGCGGCAGACTCTGGTGACGGCTTCGGTGGCGATGCCGCGGCCGCGGGCTGCCTTGCCGATCCAGTAGCCGATGCTCGACGCCCTCTTGTCGTGCAGGTGCAGGCTGATCGCTCCGGCTCGCTGGCCGGTCTCGGTGATGATGAACGTGGTCCGCTGCCCGGTGTTGGCGTTGTGCACGAACTGCTCGGCGTCGGCTCTGGCGTACGGGCTCGGCACGGTGGTGTTCCGCTGGATCTCCAAGTCCTGCAGCTCGGTGGTAACCCTGTCGATATCGCCTGCCTCGGGCTCTCGCATTACGAGACGTCGGCTGGAAAGCCTCACTGTTTCCTCGCTTCCTTTCGTCGCCACTGTCGCTGGAGGAAGGGGGCACCGTCATGTCGGGATCACGTTCTGAGGGGCGTGGGCGGCGTGACGCCGGTCAGCTCCTCGGCCCTCTGGCGCAGGTGGGGAGCAAGCTCTTCGTACCAGCCGCGGCCTACGGCCTGGAGCATCTCGGCGAGGGCGATCTGCTCGGCGAGGCGCCCGGCATCCGTCTCCAGGATGTCCGCGAACTCCTTGCGGACCCGCTCGGCGACGGCCGGGACGCGGAGGCTGTTGACGTACAGCATGGCGGGGTCGTAGCCGAGCGGGACGGCTCCCCAGCGTTCCCAGTCCAGCAGGACGAAGGGGTGTCCGGTGATGTTGGCCCACTGGAGATCGGCGTGGCCGGTGACGCGTTCGGTGATGGCCGGCGCGGGGATGCCGAGGAATTCGGGGAACACGCGATCCGCCCACTCCTGGCGGATGGTTGTCCGCGGGGGCTCGGCGTCGGCGAGGGCGTCCAGGCTGTTGCGCAGGTCGCTCCACCAGGCATCGGGCAGGTGCGGGTCCTCGGCGAGGTCGGGCGTCTCCGGGGAGATCACCGGCTGGGCGATGTAGTCGATCAGCTCGCCCTCGAAGACGTAGGGGTCGGACTCCCAGCGGTGCAGGCCCTGCAGATGCGGGCGGGAGACCAGGCTGGAGATCCGCTCCTCGGCGACCACGATCCCCTCCGTCATCGCGGCTGATGCCTTCGCGATCTCTCCGCAGTGGACGCGCAGCCACCAGTCATCGGTGGTGCGGGAGCCGATGGTGCGGCCGAGCCAGCCCCAAGAGACCGGACCGGTCGCGGTGACACCGAAGTGGTCGCAGGCACGGGCCAGCGCGTGCTCCATGCGGCCTTGGGTCTCGTCATCCTTGGGCGAGTACATCGGTGACCTTCCTCAGGTGGTCGGGTGCGAGCGGGGCGGCGGCGGCCTCCTGCGCGGCGGCCCAGTGCTCGCGGGTGCTCGCGGACAGCAGTACCACGTCGAGGCTGGGGCAGGAGACGGCGGCGAGGAGACAGGCGGCAGCCGGCGTGCTGCCGGGGCGGATGTAGTCGGCCAGTTCAGGTGTGGCCAAGTGCAGGAGTTCTCCGCCGTGCAGGGGCGAGGAGCCGAACGTGGTCAGCCCCGCCGAACGAGCTTGCACCAGGGGGCCGCGGCCGTCCAGGGCGAGGCTGATGGGCCAGGCCATGACCAGGCTCACCGGGAGCTGTACGGCGCGCAGGTGATGTTCACCCGATCCGGCGGCTTCCCGCGCGAGGTCGAGGAGTTCGGTGACGGTGAACGCGCCGGAGGTGAAGGCGGACCAGGCGGCCACACCGTACCCGCCAATGCGCCCGGCGTGGGCGAACTCCTCCAGCACGGCGAATGCCTCGCGCAGCCGCTCTTGCAGCTCCTCGCAGTCGAGGTGGGCGTGCTCGGGGTTGTGGACGAACACGATGTCGGCGCGGCCGAGGACGTCCAGGGACCGGTCCGTCTGCCACCGCAGGAATTCGGGAGCGAGGCTGTGACCGGCGGCGGCCTGGTCGTCGGTGAGGATGCCCTGCTGGACCGCCGTGGTGCCCTCCTGCCTACCGAAGAACCCCGTCTTCGTGGACACCTTGACCTGCACGTGCTCGGCGAGGACCGGGGCGAGTTCCTGGTGCGCGTGGCCGTAGTTGGGGGCGGTGTCGATCCAGGCCGCGCCCTGGGAGCAGGCGGTGCACGCTGCTTCGGCGACGTCGCGCACCTTGTACGTGCCCAGACCGAGCGAGGCGGTCACCGGCTGCTCCCAACCACGGCGGCGGCCTGTCCTGCGACCAGCGCGGTCATGACCTCCGCGGCCTGGTCGACGGTGAGCCCGGAGTGCTGTGCGAGCGCGGCGAGGGTGACCGGCCGACCTTCGGCCAGGAGGTGCAGGAGCGGGGCGACAGCGAGGGCGAAGGCGAACTCCTTACCCGCGCCGGCGAGCGTCACCACCTGGTCGTCCTGGTAGAGGTGGGCGCGGGGGGCGGTGAGCTTGACCGTGGTCCTGGGCGCGGCGGGGACAGCACCCAGGTGGGGCAGGGACAGGCGGGGGCGTCCGGGATGGGTGCTGTCGATCGAGCGGGCCCAGCGGTCGAGCACGTCCGGCTCGTCGAGGAGCGCCAGGACGTCCTTGCGTACGGCTTCGAGGTAGGCGGCCCGATCGCCCTGGTTGCTGTGCCGGGGAACGTCCTGGCGAACGGTGGCATTGACGCGTAGCTCGTCCACTGCCCAGCCGAGGAATTCGGCGCCGGTCTGCGTGGCGAGTCCGAACGTGAGGTGAAGGGAGGGGGTTCCCTGGTCGGCGGTGACGGCGTGCCACCAGCCGCGCGGGAGGTAGAGCACATCGCCGGGCGTGAGCACGATGTCCGATAGTGGCTCGTCCGTCGGGGCTTCAGGGGTTTCGACGTCGCGCCATGCAGGCGCCTGCCGGGTGGGGCCGTAGATCTTCCACCGCTTCGCGCCGTCGACCTGGAGCACCACTACGTCGTGATCGTCCCAGTGGGTACCGAAGCCCTCTTCGGCCGTCCAGGAGGCATACGCGTTGACCTGGACCGGCGTGCGGAAGAAGCGCTCCAGCTCCTCGGCGGACTCTCGGATGGGCGCGTGGATCTGGTCGATGGCGTCGATCACGAGGGAGGCGCCCTCAGCGAGCCGGGCGTGGAACTCGGCGGGCTCGGGCTGGTACCAGGAGGTGCCCCTGCGGTTGGTGCGGAGCAAGGAGTACGCGGTAGTGGGGACGGCTTCGCCTGCGCGGGAGAGGCGCATCCGCGGCGGTTCGAGGCGGTGCGTTGCGATGATCTCGTTCAGGTCGTCCCACGTGAGGAGGGACGGGACTTGGCTGGCGGCGGGAACTACTTTGTGGGCGCGGAAACACGACTGGGCGAGGAACGTGTCCCCGCCCAGCCGCGCCGCCCACGATGAGGTCTCAGTCATCGTGCGCGTGTCCTTCCGTGGATCAGGTGTCGTTCATGTCCGACTTGCCGCCCGTGTTGTCCGAGGCTTCCTCGGCACGGGTGCGGGCCGCGGTGATTCGGCGGACGCCGACCACCAGACCGCTGTCCTGCGTCTGCGTGTTCTCGTTCATCGCGTACTCCTTCCTGTTCCTCGTGGTGTTGTCCTGCCGGTCATCCGGCAGGAAGTGGTGTGCCCACCCCGGTCGGTAGCCCTGTAGGAGGCGCGGGGCGGGAAGTCTGGGTGTTCAGCGGGCGTCGGCTTGGCGGAGCACCTGGTGGTCGGCGACGACCCATTCGACGCCGCCCCTTTCAGGGCGCAGGAAGACGGCCTCGGGGATGACGCGGCAGGTTTGGGGGTCTTCCCACTCGCCGATGAACTGGATGACTCCCTCGCGGTCCCTGGCGGGGTCCAGGACGCGGGCGCCCGCGTACAGCCAGTCGGGAAACCTGCTCATGCCGCACCGTCTTGGTCGCTCACTTGGTCGCCCCGGTCGTCGCGGCCAGCACGGCGCCCAGGGGGCGTGCTCCGGCTGGTCCTGGAGCTGGCGGGCGAGCGGGCGGCGAGGGAGACTCGGGCATGGCGTGCTCCTGACCGGTGGAGGGCAGCGGACCGCAGCGCGAGGTCTGCGGTCCGCTGCTTGGGGGGAGCCACCCGGAGGCCTGTGACCACCCCGAGCGGCGTGTCCTCACCGTAGGGAGATAGGGGATCCGCACTCAACGAAGTTGCGCCTAATTGCGGATTCTCATCCGAGGGAGTCGATCGCGGCCGTGATCAGTGCGCGGGCGTTGTCTCCGTAGACCGCCATGTCTGCCAGGCCGGCGAACGCCTGTGCATAGTCCGCAAGTTCCCGGGGCTGGGTGATGTTGACCTCGGCGGTCAGGGTCTCAACGGCGGCTTGGCGGTCGTCGAAGAGGTAGAACGCCTCCAACGGCCAGATGGTGCGCTGTGAGCTGGCCGGGATGATCCCGAGGGAGATCGAGGCGAGCGGCTGCACGTTGAGGAGGTGCCGGAGTTGGCCGGTCATCGTGTCGGCGTCGCCGATGCGGGAGCGTAGGACCCACTCCTCCATGAGCACGACGAAGCGGTGGCCGCCCTCGTAGAGGAACCGGCTGCGGGCGACGCGGGCGGCCACGGCCTCGGTCACGTCGTCAGGAGTGCCCTGGAAGGTGGTGATGCTGCGCATGAGCGCGGTGGCGTATCCGGGGGTCTGAAGGTAGCCGGGGACCACGTTGGAGACGTAGGTACGGCAGATTCGGGCTTGCCGATGCCGGTCCGACCAGTCTTCCTGGGCTTTGCGCATTCCGTTGCGGTGGAGGCGCCGCCACTCCTGGTACATCGAATCGACAGCGCGGGCGGTGGCGATCAGGTCGGCCGCCTGGTCGTCGGAGTCGGTGGCCGCGCACCAGGCGCGGATGTCCGAGTCCGAGGCTGCGATCTCACCCTTTTGAAGCCTGGTCGTCTTCGCGGGATGCCAGCCGCACCGGGCGGACAGCTCCCGCCCGGTGAGACCGGCGTCCTTGCGGAGGTGGGACAGACGCATGGCCAGCGCTTCACGGGCCGCCTGCGCGCTGGATGACGGGGAAGAGGCCATGGGAGGTGGGTCCGGTCGGAGTCAGACGGTGTACTGCTCGTGAGGGGTGCCGCGCTCCCACACCGTCTCGAAGGCGTCGGTGACGAGCTTGACCACGGAGGGCTCCTCCGTGAACTCGTGGCCGGCCCAGTCGCCTTCACCCGTCCAGAAATGGAACATCACCAGGCGGCGATCGATCAGCCACAGGTCATTCCCCGGCAGCGCGATGTCCGACGCCCGCCGACGCGGAAGCCAGCGGACCTGTTCCCCGGCCTCGATGTTCATCGGGGTGACGGCGTGTTCCCAGCGAATGTAATCGGTCACCGGCTCAGAGACGATCCGCGCCCGCCGCATGACCACACCGCGGCCGACCGTGTCCCGGACGATGCCGAGCCACTCAGGCCACCATCGCAAGGTGGGGTCGAGGTCGACGTGGCCGGTGCGCTTGAACTCCTCGAACTCCTCGGCCTCGTCGCCGACTCCGTAGGTGTCGCGCATCTCCAGGTGGACCGCGCTGTGCTCAGCCTGCCTCATCAGTGCGGCGAAGTCCGGAGCGTTCTGCGACATCACATGCCTCCCTCAAAATCGGAACCAGCCGGAACGGGACCCGCACCGGCGTCTCGCCCTCGGGTACGCCGACGTCGTGCCCGGCGACCCACTCGGTGGATGCGACCTCGGCCGTGCGGGCCGAGTCGAGGTTCCACCCCTGGATGACGAGTTCCTGTTTCTCCTCGTCAACCCAGACGGTGGGGGAACCTCCGCCGCCAGTGCTGGGGTCTATCCCGACGAACCGTAGCGCCATGACGATCTCCCCTGTCCAGTGAGTTGCGCGTATTTGCGTGCGACGCTCGTCCACGGGCACCTGGACGTCAAGGGCGGGAACCGGTCATGGTCTGGGGCGCCAGCCAGTGCCGGACCGCGCTGAGCCCCGGAGACGAAGAAGCCCCCGCCCGGATCTGCTCCTGTTGAGGAACCCGGTCCAGTCCGGATCGGCCGGGTCGGAGGCCAAGGTCTCCGTCAGTCGCGCTCGGGGGGATGTCGATGGGCACCGTTCCAGCTTGTCCACGTCGCCGGCCGCCCCGAATCACAGGATGTCCCCAGCTCATGCAGCCTCGTAGCTCATGCGCAGCATGGGCTCCGCCCGTCGCAGATCGCGCTCTGTCCGCAGGCGGACCTCCAGGTCGCCCGTGCCGTGGTGGCCGACTGTGCTGACATCCCGGGTGAAGCCCGGAACGAGGTCGATGTCTTTCGGGCTCACCCGAAGGGTGACGACGACCTCCTGCTGGTGGGCATGGTTGACGCAGGCAAAGTTACGCAGGCGCCGGTAGGCGCGGTACTGCTTGCGATCCACACTGCTCACGTCGTCGCCGAACCCCCTTACCAGCTCGTCGAGCATGCCGCGGAGGTCAGCCGTACCAGCGCCACGCGGTCCGATCGGCGCACCTTGCGAGGGGCGCCTGCGCCCGCCCCTCGCCGGCACACCTGCCGTCACCTTCGCCACCGGCTCGAGGGCAAGCAATCCGCTGCCGAAGTAGTTGTAGCGGACCAGGTCGATGGTGCGGCGAATCTCGCGCACAGCGTGGAGGTCGTAGCGGGTGAAGCCTTCTGCGATACAGATCAGCCGGGGGCTACTCCACAGCACCTGGGCTGCTGAATCCGCCCCGAGTTGCTCGCTGACCAGGTGCTGGAACTCTGCGCGGTGATCGGTCAGCCAAGCGAGGTAGAAGAGGCCCTGGTTGATGACGCCGGCGTCACGCCCACGCTTGTACTCCACTACAACAGGAGACCCGTTCTCGTCGATGCCCAGCGAGTCGATCCGGCCTCCGTGGACCGGCCCAGTGCTGTACTCACTAGCCAGGAACCGCACCCCCAGCATGGCCTCCATGTTCGCCTCAATCACGTCCTGCAGGTCGCGCTCCACCTCGGCCGAGCGTGCTGCGATCTCCGCCGCGCTCCCCCCGGTCACGTCGAACAGCCTCAGCCCCGACACCTCCCCCTCCTCTTCTGCGTACACGCCAGAACACGAGCGGCCCTGAGATTGTTTCCGGAGGGGTCTCCGTGGATGTAAGAGACCTGGCACACGCCTCTTACACGAGGCCAAAACGGCGCTCCTTGGTCCACTATCGTCACCTTATTGAGTGAAGTTTCACGCCGTCAGCAACTACCTGTCTCCCTGTTCCCGCAGGTCAGCACGGTGCCACAACGAAATCAGGATCCCGCTCGGTCCCGGCTTCCCGTGGCATGATCCTTCGGCACAGAGAGCTCTGTCGTGGTCACTCAGTGAAGTGAGATGGAGGTCTGATGGCGCTGCCGTCTGACACATTGCTATTCCACCGTCGAGTCTTGATCAGCGCCGCTGTTCGAGCCGGATACGCTCACACCTGCCGGTACGAGGAGCCCGCTGCCCGCCGCGAGATTGCTCGCATGACGGGTGTCGTGATGTCCGTCTGCGGCCCGGGACGTGGTCCAACCACTCCATCCATGCTGATCGACGCACTGCACCGCCCACTTGAAGAGATCGCACCCGAACTCTTCTCTGACGTGGCGGTCCGGGGATTGACGATCCTCAGGAATGGCGATCTCAGTGACGACGTCTACAGCGAAGGCTGTGAAGACATCGTTGAGCTCCTCAGCGGTGGCGTGGACCCGGCCCGCGGGTGGTTGCCCACGTGGGCCTGGATGCATGCCGAGCTGGTCGAGAATGAAGCCTTCCGGCGTATCAACGAGGGTGCGAGCGAGGACGAGTACACAGCACACCGATACTTCGTGGTGAAGAATCCGGCTGGCGCAGAGAGGCAGTTGGCCCAGCTCTTCGCCGAGGCGGTGGGGATGCGGAAGTCAGTGCGCTACGTGCCGATTCCTGCCGATCAGGTCTTTCGTGACAAGTACTGGTGGCCATGCCCTGTCTGCCAATGGCCCATGCATGTGGACGGGATTGAAGTCCGCTGCCGATTCCCGCTGCATGACTCGGTCTACTTCGTACGGCGCGACTCACCCAAGGGCCGGCCGCTGCTACAGCCCCGCGATGGAGACGTTCCTCGTCAGCCTGCGGCCCGCGTATTCCTGCGTGAGGGGCCTGACCGGAGCATGTGCGTAGAGACCGCGGTGTGGCGGCACATCGTCATCTCCGGCGTCTCTGAGGTCTACCTCTTCGAGCGGCTCGGCCGGCTGAGGCCGCACGGCGTGCACGTCGAGATCTGGCCCAACAAAGACCGGATCGACCTTCTTGTGAAGGTGCCCGCCACTGGCTGGGTGAAGACACTGGACGTGAAGGACTACGCATCCGCAGTGTCCCTCGCCGACAAGATCCGCCATAAGCCGCTGGCTGCGCGCACCATCGTGATTCCCGACTACCGAAGCGAAGCCCAGCGAGACGAGCTGACCACCCTCTTGCCAAATATGGAGGTCCTGCTGGTGAGCGAGGTCATCAGTGAGGTCAAGGCCCAGATCAGGAAGGCCAAGCGCCAATGACGCGGCAGGCCATCGACGACGAATCAGCACTTGACCGGCGAATCCTTCCAAAGGTCATCGCATGCGCGTGCGCGGTTGCACATGCCTACTTCCCCATCCGAACAGCGGATGGAGGGAGCGGAACCGACCTCGAGCGAGTCTGCTACCTCCTCACCGGGCAATACGATGCGTGGAGCGAGTACTCGAACCTGCCGCTCGATGACCAGCGCCGCATCAGCCGCATGCTGCGGCAACGACAGAACAGATTGAGCAACGCGGAGTCGTTGCGCATCGACGCCGAGCGGTTCCTGAGCACTGGAGCCATCAGCGAATATGTTCTGCTTGATTCAGGTCATCTTGCGGCACGCCATGGCATGCTCCCGACCGAGCTCGCAGATCTATTGCTGGGAGAGATCGAGCGGATCCGCACTGAGCACTCCCAACCCATGTCTGTCGCAAGGCCCGGAGACTACGTAACGACCTTGCGTGTTCCAGTCGCTGGCACGGAGCACACATGGGCCGTGCAGGCGCACTACACACTGGACGAGCGACACTCCGCCCCCGAGATCGAACCGCCCCTCGTCCAAACAGCCCCGGCCACTAACGACATCTCCATCAAGCTCGCCGGCTTCATGGATCTCAACGCCCAGCTGGATCAGAGCGCCGGCGAAACCTTCCGGACCGAGTCCTTGGGGCCCTTGTTCAAACAGCTACGCGGCAGTGACGGGCGACTGACCGGCGACATCCTTCAGGTAGCCGCGGGGAACCTGCAGGTGCTGCAAGCACCCACCGGCTACGGCAAGAGCGTCTTCATGCGCAGCCTGGGATCCTGGGCGCACCAGCAGGCTGTCAACTTGGCCTTGGTGGTGCCAACGACGGTCGCGGCATTGAAGATGGCGTACGGGATCGAGAAAGACCTATCCGCTCGGGGCGTCAAGGATCCCGGCAGCGTGGTCGTACCGCTCATGTCTCCCAACAGCATGATGGCGGCTGTTGAGCAAGTGGCCGCCGAATCGAAGGACCGCGAGTTCATCGAGTGGGCCGAGCGACGACTCGGATACGGCTGCGCTCTGCCTTCCTTGGCAACCCTCGACGAAGAGGTCGACGCATGGGTGCCGGGGCACGAGCACTGCGTCTCATTGGTTCCCTACCGGTCACCCGGGTCCGCTCCTCGGGGCAAGCCCAAACGGGGTCTGCGGCAAGGGCCGTGCGCGTGCCCCTTCCGGCAGGTTTGCGGGAAGTTCCGACTTGCCCGCCAAGCCTGCGCCGCACAGATCATCGTCACCACCCATGCCAACTTCTACCAAGGTCACCTCCACATCCCGGTCCGTCTGGAAAGCGGCGCCATCGTGGAGCGCATGACCGTGGAGGAGCTCGTGCTCCGCCGATGCCAGTTCACGGCCGTCGATGAGGTGGACGCCTTTCAGTCTTACGTCCTGGGGCGCGCGGGTCGTGGGCTGAACCTGGCCTGGGGAAACCGACATGAACAGCGGCCACTCCTCGAGCTGGACACCCAGCTCATCCAGGCATTCGGACGGGTGCGGCCGGCCCTGGACGAGAGCATGCGCAACACGCTGATGCGTACACGTTGGCTTGCCGAGACTTACACCAGCCATCTGGCCCACGGCACCCTGGCCTCCACCTCAGGCCTTGGCCACCCAAGGCGAAGCCCCCACAAGAAGCGCGCGGCCAGCCCCGCCCAGGACAAGCGGTGGATCATTCCGCAACGTTGGGACGGCTGGATCACTGGCCAACTGATCGCGCTCTTCGCCAACGATGAGAACTTGATCACCACCGAATTGATCACCACCGCACCCAGCCCAAATGATCGAGCGATCCTCGCCGGACTGTATGAGCGCAAGATCAGACTGGACGCCGTCCCGGAGCACCTGAGGGATGTGGCTGAACTGCTGTGTGCAGTCACGGACCCGGACGAGCAAGCTGGCAGCCTGTCCCACGTCCGCAGGGAGTTGGAATACCTCCTGAGCCGTTGGGTCCCCAACCAACAGGTCAGAGCCGATGTCATCGACCGGATGCTCCGCCGAGCCTTCCTCGAGCCGCTGCGTCAGCTCCTGTATCGGTTTGTCCACAACGCTCAGCAGCTGAAGCTGGTCGGTGTCGAGGCGGCAAGGGACATCGCAGATGTTCTCGGGCCCTTCAGCGTATGGCGGGCCATCCCTCATGGTCCAAGGGGCCGGCTCATGTTTGCGTTCACAGAGGACGTTCGTACGGGCAGCCCCGAAGACACCCGTCTCAGTGTCGCCGCCTTCGGCGGAGACCCGCACACCTACGTGATCACCCTGGGCCAGATCACAGCCCTGGCACACAGCGGCCATCAGAGAGCAGTGCTCGGGCTCTCCGCCACTTCCTTCGCACCAGGGGCTCACCGCCACCATGTTCACGCCCCGCCCACCTGGTGGGTGCCGGACAACGTCGACCATGGTGTGACCGTCGAGGCCGAGCTGTTTCCCGGCCAGGGACAAGACATGCTCCGCATCTCCGGGACCACAGGAAAAGACCGAACAGAGGCCACCAAGCTCCTCGGCCAGCGCATGTGGCCCCGCCTCCGCGGAGAGCTACGGGACCTCGGTGCTCTGAGCACACAGCGTGTCCAAGATTCCGTCCTGCTTGTGACCACGTCGTACGACAGCTGCCAGCATCTCCGCGACGGACTTCTCGCAGCCGGCGCGGAACCAGGACTCATCGCCGTTGCTGTCCGCCCCCGGCCGGAAGACGAACCCGTGGGGCGCGAAGACGAAGCGGCCGAGCCGGTCTGGCATGAGATCCCCGGTGATCAGCTGGAGAGCTTCACCCGGCTCCCGAAGGCCCGCATTCTGATCGCCCCCCTGGGCCGAGCCGAGCGCGGACTGAACATCCTTGCCCCGCAGACCAACAAGTCGGCCATTGGCTCGATCTGGGTGGCGATCCGACCGGTGCCGCTCATCGACGAACCCGATGAGCTGCTCGCGCATGTGGGAGCCCGGTCGCTCGACGAGAAGTCTGCTTGCAGCGATCCCTGGAAGGAGCTCGCCCGCCGAGTAAGCGTCGCTGGCAAGTACTTCGAGCAGCTCGTCAACAGCGACCGCTACTTCCGGTCACTGCCCCACCGGGCCAAGAGAGCCATCGCGGCCGAACTGATCATCAGTCTCATCCAGCTCGTTGGTCGCGCGCGCCGGGGAGGAACACCAGGGCGCATCAAGCTGGTCGACTACGCCTTCCTCGATGCCAATGGGAATTCCGACCTGCCGCACCTGATCCGTGAACTGCGGAGCGAGTGGTTGCGGACGGGTGCGCTACCTCGGATGCAGAGCCTCTACGGCACCACTCTGGATGCCTTCTTCGCCTTCGCTGACCGCCACACCAGGAAGACCACTCCGTGATCACCACCCTCGCCTTCCTCTTTCCGCACATGGCCCTCGGCAAGATCACGCTCTATCCGCTGGACCGTGAGTTCGGCGAAGCCTGGGGCAACCTCCCCGTCTATGGGGACGCCAAGGGAGGCAAGCCGAGGCGCCCTCCGTACTCGGGGCTCGCCGCTGCACTCAGTGCGGTCTCCGGGCAGCCCGTTGTCCTCATGCCCCACAGCTACGACCACCTTGAGGACGAGCTCGCCAGCCCCGCGGTGGCCGTCACCACCCAACCGTTCGACCCGTGGGTACTCAGCACTGCTGTCCAGCAGTGGGAATCGTGCATCCGGAAGGGCGACGACCTCAACACCCTCGCCCCCATCCTGGCGGCTGCCGAGGTTCAGAAGCCGGAGCTCGCGTCCTACGTTCGAGGTTCGGCACAGGGGCGGCCCCACGCACCCGGCTGGTTCTATCGCGTCGCCTCGTGGAACTTCGCACAGCGTCTGGCCAGAAAGCCATTGCCGATCCCCAACGGCCCATCGCATCTGAACGTGCGATGGCGTATGGACACCCACGGCAGTCTCGTCAGCTGGGACAACGTCACCACGCGGACAACGGAACGGCCCAAGCGCACCGGCTACGCCATCCACAAGCTCGATTTTCGTGTGGTCACCCACCCAGGCGAGCCGCTCTTCGCCCTCCATGTCCTCCCCACCTTCAGTCGTCTGGCAACACACTGGGCCGGCACACGCACTGCCTTCATCGACCACGGCAAGAACACGCTCCTGAGGATGCCAATCGGCCACACAAAGAACAGCGCCGGCGAATGGGTCCCCTACGCGCGCAATTACGCCTCGGAGGTGATCGAGGCTTGCGGCATGGGCTTCGCCGAGTGGCCATCCAACGAGGACCTGACCAAACTCGCCGGCAGCGTCCGCGCCCTCGTCCCGGGACCCATCTCGCACCCCCTAGGGAAGGGAGTCGGCACGCGATTCAACAGCGTGCTCGCCGATCACATCACGAAGACGATCCAACGCCCGAAGATCGCACAGATCAGCTTTGACCGCACAGGCACCGAGCTTGTCCGTCCGACGAAGGGAGCCATCTCCAGCGAACACCTGGATCAGGCTCTGACCGCCACGGGCCGCAGCCGCGTACGCATCATCGCCCTCTACAACGAGGGCACGACACGCCGGCGGATGCTCGAGACCCTCGCGCCGTACGCAGGGGATCCAGCAGGACTCGCCGCATGCAGCGACGGCGACGACCATCAGCTCACTCCGCGTCTCGCTGTGCGCTTCCAGCGGCTGCGGGCGATCGACCGCATCGAGCAGGTCGACTGGGATCACGAGCTGACCTTCCTGGATGATCTCAAGGATGGTGTCCTCAACGGTGCCTGGGTCGAGACCATCTGGAATCCGAAGCCGACCAAGCGGGAGCGGGAAGCCAACCAGCAGCGGCACGACCACAAGCGCGATCTGCGTCATGCCTTGTACCGCCGCAATGTCGTATCCCAGTTCCTCGCCCGACTAACGGATTCCGAGTCGGACAGCGACGAGCCGACCACAGACGAAGAACCTCCCAAGGACTTCAAGGCCCTCAACGCGCTGCGCGACTTGCTGTTCCGGCTCGGAGCTGTGGACAGCCGACTCGCCCAGGTAACTCAGCTCACCGATGAACCCATCCTTGTCGGCATTCACCTGCGCCAGCAACGCGTCAGCAACCGTCGACCCGGCGGCGCGGACCGGACCCAGATGGTCGAAGTGCTCACTGCGCTCCACACCACCAGCAGCCCAGAGCGCGCATGGCACCTCGAGTCATACGACCACGCAATGCATGACTGGCTCCGACAAGCCGACGCCGAGGCCGCCTTCGGGCGCGGACCCATCGGGAGGCCAGGCCATGCCCGCCACGAGGAAGGAGCGCTCCTCACCCGTCACCACATCGAAGCTGCGCTCAAACTGCTGCCAAGCGATCGCCCGCTGATCATCTTCGTTGACACCGAGGCATGCCGCACGATCTGGCCCGGACTGCAGAACATGCACTTCGGTGCAGGCGAACTGCCTGGAGACAACCTCCGAACCGCTACGCGCTCTGTTGCCGTCGTCGCCATCAACACTGCCTACGGCGAGGTACCGACCCCCGTGGTGAACGCCGCCAGTAATCGCAAGAACCCTAAGCGGCCTCCCAAGCCTCGGGAGTACTTGTACCGTCGCACCAGTGGCACGGGTATCCCCACCTGGTACATCGCCCAAGCGTCCCGCAGCTACGACGGTTTCGGGGGCGCAGGCAGCATCGGCGGCGTCTACACGCGCCTCACGATTCCAAAGGACGAGGAGGGCCTCCAGCGCAAGGACTGGCACAGCTTCACCGCGGTCCAAATCACGGTCCCGAACCCCGACGGACGCGATCCCGAGCACCTCGCCGGCCTGGCAGCCCAGCTCTGCCACCAGTCACTCGCCTGGGATGCACGCACACGCCACCCGGTGCCCCTCCACATCGCCGGAGCCATCGACCGTGCCCATCCGGAGTACCGCGGCCCCAGCATCGGACTCTCGGAGGGGCCCGGCGCGGAGAGTGACGAGCCATAGCCTCGCCCCCGGGCTGGCCCGGTGGCTGCGCCGCGGCCAGGCCAAAGAATCAGCAGCCGTTGCACACTCCCCTCCAAACGGCTCCCGAACGGCTTATCGGAGCTGCATCACCAGCGTTCACAGCCGCCCCGGGTAACACCCGCACGTACTGACAGGGACTGGGGTTCCTCTAAGCTGGTGAACCGACTTGGGGGTGGGAGCGTGAAACCGCGTCTGGTGTTTGTCCACGGTATCGGGGGTCCTCGTGACGCCGAGGCCGAGGGGGACGAGTGGCTGAGGGCCCTGGCGGATGGAGCCCGACGCGCCGGGCAAACCCGACATGTATCCGCGCTGATCGACGGCTGGGCCTCCGAGACGCGCTTCGCCTACTACGGCGACCTCTTCAAGAAGGCGGGGGCCCAGGGTGCCTTCGGCTCGCAGGGGGCAGACGACGAGGCCGTCGTCGCGGAGCTGCTCCTTGAGGCCATCAGCGATCACCTCGCCGACCCCGTTCTCTCCGGCCAGGAGAAGCGGGTGCTGCTCCATGCCCAGGCTCAGCTCGCGCCAGCTGGTCGGAGCCAGGGACTCGGGAACGTCGGTCGTCGAACTCTAAACGCGTTGACCACCCTCATGTCGGCTCCAGGCCTGCGTTGGTTCGGCGGCATAGCGAGCTCCCAACTGACGCTGACGATTCTCGGGCAGGTCGCTCGCTACCTGAACCGCGGAGAATCGGACGCTGCTGGCGCTCCCCTGGACCGGAGGATCCGGGAGCGCGTGGCAGGCCACCTCGGCCAGGACGGGCCTACCGTGGTCGTCGCACACTCGCTCGGAACGGTCGTCGCCCTGGAGGCACTCCATGAACACAAGGGAGACGTACCGCTGTTCGTGACCCTCGGCTCGCCCCTGGGAATGCGGACGACTGTTCTGCCCCGTACTCGGCCGCAGCCGATGGGCACGCCCGAGACAGTCGGCCGCTGGCTCAACTTCTGGGACCGCGACGACGTGATCGCTGCCCGTCCCATGTTGGAGGACTTCGTCCGCCCCAACACCGCCGGGGTGGGCCCGGTGAGCGACCGCGTGGACTCGGATGGACTCTGGGTGCACCCCGCCGCCAAGTATCTCGCCCACCCCGCCGTTGCCGGCCCTGTCGTCGAGGCCCTGGACACCCTCGCGGGTCAGTGACCAGCAGCCGTCACGCCCTGGTGATCGCGGCACAGTGCCCCGATCTGGACTTCTTGGCCGAACTCGAGGACGCCGCACGGTCTTTCCACGCCGTACTCACCGAGCCCAATGGGGGCGCCTGTGCGACCTCGCACTCGACGCGGACCTTGCTGTACGGCGAGATCGGCCAGACCGAGATCGAACAGGCGATCCGCGCTGCCGCACGGGCGGCGGGGACAGCGAGCGGGGTGCTCGTCCTCGCTTTGCTCGGCCACGGGATAACGTCCGGCGGCAACCTGTACTTCATGGCTGGTGATTCACGGTGCGGTGAACTCACCACTACAGTCGACGTGGCATCCATGCTGAAACAGGTCGTCGAGACGCCCGGCCTCTCCGGGATCATCACCATCATGGACACCTGCCATGCGGCCGGCGCCGCACCCGAGGTCAAGGCGATCGCCACCGGCATCCGGCAGGGCAACACACGGCTGTCCCTGCTCATGGGCGCGGGCGTCGCCGAAGAGGCGTTCGACCTCCGGTTTAGCAGGACCATCACCAAGATCCTCCAGAAGGGCGTCGAGCGGGCCGCAGAACGCCTGTCTCCTGAGGCTGTCCTGGAGGCCGTCCGCCTGGACGGTGGCGCCGTCGGTCAAGACATCCACCGTATGGAATGGGACGGCGCCCAGTTCGAGGAGACAGGGCTGTGGTTGGCGTACAACCAGCGGCACACGGTCCGCCAGGCAGAACGGCTATTGGGCCCCATGGCTCATACGGCCTTGGCCCGAGTGTTCCCCGCCTGGGGGACCGCCCCCGGCGCCCTCGACGATGTACGGCAGCTCGACGCGGTCGAGAAGGAGACAGTTGCCCTTGAGCCTCAGCACGGCGCACAAGCGCGTGCGCTGATCGACGCCATCCGGCACTGCATGCGAACCCGTGCCCTGCTGGGCGCCTGGCCAGGCAGTGAACTGACCTCGAAATTGCTGAAGCGGTCGCTCGTCGCTGCCGCTCCGCAAGCCGACGAGCTGCCTACCACCGCGGGCAACGACCTGCTGCGGGACGCGGTGGAGTACCTGCGACTGCGCGCACCACTCGTGGGCCAGGGTCTGGTGATCCCGTTGGTGCGCTTCGTGACATCCCTCGCCGCGGCGACGGGCGTACCAGTCGGGCACCCGGACCTTCGGCAGTGGGCCGCTGACGTAGGAGCGGACATCGACCTCAACGACGCCTGGGAAGGGTGGGCGGAACGTACCCGCGACATGCGACTTCGGCTCATCGTCTCCCTGCACGCTGCTGTGAGCGACGAGTGGCCTGAATCCCTCACAGCATGGCTGCTCGACGGCAACATCCACTACCAGCACCAAGAGTTCCCCTGCCGACCCGACCGCAGTGGAGTGGAACAGCAGATCGGCTCAGCACTGCGCTGGGCGTCCGATCTCGCCGAGTCCCTCGACGTCCCGCTGAAGCGGGTCGAGATCGCGGCCCCGGCCCAACTGCTAGTCCTTTGGCGGCCCGAGGACACCTACTACGGCCGGCGGCTCGGCGACCGGCACGACGTGGTCCTACGCTGGAGCGACCGAATGCAGCCGCCCGAGCACCTCTTTTGGATCAACGACGAGGCCCGGGAGAATCTGCGCACGATGGAAGCCGCAGAATGCGGGCAGCGCGTCCACTGGCTTGAGGAAAGCGACACCCGCCCCGACGGAGAGCTGCAGGTCCGTCTGGACCGCCGCCCGAAGGGCCAGGCGGTGGCCCTTGGGCATCACCATGCGAAACTCGGCGACATCATGGTGACCTTGTTGGCCGCCTCCCCAATCGTGCTGTGGCCGGAGGGAGGCAGCGGCCAGGTCTCCGAGGACACCCGCCGCTACGTCGACGAGAGCTGGCACCAACTGCCGGGGAAGTTCTCCACGGCGTACCGCGAGAGACGGCAGTCCAGCTCCGAACAAGCCAGCGAAAGCTCCAGTCCGCTAGTCCGGGACGGCCTACACCGGTTGCGCGCCGTCTGGGACGACCTGGACTATCTCGACTTCTGCCGTTGGTTCAAGAAATACACGACCGAGGGAGAGACACCCTGATGACCTGGCAGCCCTTCTACGCCGGGCACGGCCGAGCTCCCGAGCAGGCCCGCCGGCTCGACCCGGCTCCGCCCTGGCGGGAGTTCCCCCGCCGACCCCTGCACAAAGAGTTCGTGCCGCTGCCCGGACTAGTAGAGGCCGTGAACGCCGCACTGCTGCTGCGCCGGCCGCTGCTGTTGACTGGCCCGGCCGGATCTGGCAAGTCGACTGTGATCGAGCAGGTCGCCGTCGAGCTCGGCCTGGGACCTGTCCTGCGGTGGCACATCACCTCGCGCTCCACCTTGGGCGAGGCCCTCTACCGGTACGACGCGCTCGGCCGGATCCATGCACAGCGGCTGGAAGGCCGCAAGGGCAGCGACGACATCGCCCCCTTCCTCCGCATGGGCCCGCTGGGCACCGCCCTGCTGCCCTCGGAGCACCCACGGGCCCTGCTGGTGGACGAGATCGACAAAAGCGACCTCGATCTCCCCAGCGACCTGCTGGACGCGCTGGAGCGCGGCGAGTTCGAGATCCCCGAGCTCGCCCGGTACACGGAAGACGTGGTCGCGATCCGCGAGTGGGACGGCGACCGGCGGCACCAGATCGCGCGGGGCAGGGTGCAATGCACCGAGTTCCCCTTCATCGTGATGACCAGCAATGGCGAACGCGATTTCCCCGCGGCGTTCCTACGTCGCTGCGTCCGCTTCACTATGCCGCGGCCCACGGTCGAGACGCTGACCAGAGTCGTCGCCGCGCACCTCGACGAGGGGACCGCCGGGGCGGCCAACTCGCAGCAGCTGATCGCCACCTTCGTCACCCGTCTGGAGCAGGGCGAGAACCTGGCGGTCGACCAGCTGCTGAACGCCGTCCACCTACTGAGCACGGACAACGCTCCCGACGAGGACCGACGGCGGGACATCGAAGAGCTGCTGCTGCGAGATCTGTCCCGTGCCTGAGATGCCTGGGGTGCCCCAGGACCTGTCCCGGGTGCTGGCAGCGCTGCAGACGGCTGCGCCGGACCTGGACGGCACCGCCCTGGCCGAAGTTCTGTGGCTCGCCTCGCGGATGGCCCGCGACGCGGCCGCGGGCCCGGACCTGGCGGAGCCGCGGGGCGATCTATCGGTATCCACCGCGGTCCCGCCGACCCGTGCACCCGACCGTGCCGGAACGGCGCCCACGGTTGCCACGCCCGTCGTGCGGTCTAGCACCCCTCAGCCGGACATCGCCGGGACCGCCCGGGCCGCCGACCACGCCCTGCACGCACCCCGCGCTGGCGGGCCGGACCGGCTCCGCGGCACCACAGTCTCGGTACCCCGTGCGGCAGCGCTCCCGCACGCCCTCGACGTGACCCACGCGCTGCGGCCATGGAAGCGGCGGTGGCGGGAGGGGCGGCGGAGCGAGCTCGACGTCGACCTGACCGTCGCTGGCTACGCCCGCAGCGGGCACCTGATCCCCGTGTTCGCCCCTGCCCCCGAGCGGTGGTTCGACGTGACGTTCGTCGTCGATCGCTCCCCTGGCATGCGAGTGTGGCGAGAGACGGTAAGGGAGCTCATTGCGCTGGTTTCCCGAACCGGCGCCTTCCGCACTCTGAGGGTCCGCGACCTATTGTTCCGGCCGGACGGCAGCCCCATCTCGCCGGGCCAGGTCGGCTCCCCCGACGGCCGGATGCTCGTGGTCCTCGTCTCCGACTGCGCGGCCGGCGCCTGGAGGCGGCCCGAGGTGTGGCAGCTGCTGCACACCTGGGCGGGCACGACACCGATCGCACTGCTCAACCCGCTGCCCACCCGGTTGTGGCGTGGCACCGGACTCGACCTTCCCCTGGTGCGGGTCACCCCGACCGTCCCCGGCCCGTACGGCGCCCGGCTCCCTTACGACGCCCCGCCGCTGCTCGACCGGGACGCGTCCGGCGGCCCCGGCTCATGGCAACCGGTCCCAGTCCTGTCCCTGTCCGCCCATTCCATTGGGCGCTGGTCACGCGCAATGATGCGCAACGACCCCGCGGGCTGCACCGCCGTCCTCGTGCCGCCCACAGGGCGCCTGCCCGCGCACTCCGTTCCAGCTACCAAGCCCGTACCGCCCGAAGTCCGCGCACACGGGTTCCTCCGCACCGCCAGCAGGGCGGCGGTCCGGCTCGCTGTTCTGTGTTCCACCTTCGACCCACTGCCCCTGGCCGTGCTGCACCTGATCCGGGACGCCCTGGTTCAGGAGGCTGCGACGGCGGACGTGGCAGAGGTGGTGACGAGCGGGCTATTCGAGATCAGCGGCGATGGAGATTCCGTCAGACTGTCACTCACCAGGGCTGCGCAGGTAGTTCTACGAGAACGGCTGGCCGTGGACGATGTCTGGCGGATGCGAGAGGCTCTCGACCGCCGCGTCGCCGAGCGCAGCGGCGGCCAGGGGCTGATGTCCGTACTGCCCGACCCGTCCGCCTCCCGGGAACTACACGCGGAGCTCCACCCATTCGCCCGCGCCTCGCGGCAGACCCTGGAACTGCTCGGCGTTTCCGCGCCGGAGCAGGTTACCGCTCCCCCGACGCCCCCCCACCGCCCGGACCCGCCCTCACGCGGACTGCCCGCTGTCCCACCCCGTGACGTCGCCTCCGGACAGGTGGTCCGTGTTCTGGAGAACGCGGCTAGCGCGCCGGACGATGAGTCCCGCCTGCTACCGCCAACCGCGCATGACGCCCAGCCGGGGACGGAACTCGCCCTGCGTCTCGCTCTGGCTCTGCTGCCCACGGACCGCCAACCAACTCCACGGGAAGTAGCGGCCTCCGTAGACACGACCGAGAGGATGCTCGCTGGTCAGGGCGCAAGCGTAAATCGTGCGGCCCTACTGAGAAGCCTTGAGGCCCAGGTAACTGTATTTCAGGAATCTGCGGCAGTGCTGGAGAACGGCCAAGGCCACGTGCCGTGGCTGGAGGATGCTGCAGACAACCGGGAGTGGGACTTCTGGGAGCGGTATGTGCGCTTTCTTCGGGAGGCCCGGGGTCTTCCGCCCCTTGTGGCTCAACGCCTCGACGAGAGCACGCACGACGTACTGGCCCGTCTCGAGGACCCACGGCGACCCGGGGCTTGGCGGCGTACTGGCCTGGTCATTGGGCAACCCCAGTCAGGCAAGACCGGCCACTACATCGGCCTGGCCGCCAAGGCCATCGACGCGGGCTACCGCCTGATCGTGATCATCACCGGCCCTAACAATGCCCTGCGGGCGCAGACACAAATGCGTGTTGACGAGGGACTCTTGGGATTCGACTCCCAATATCAGATGCGTTCTGAAACGCGTCGCAACGCCGTCGGACACCGCTTCGGCGCCGGCTCCCTGCCTCACTCCAAAGCGCTGCACATTATCTCCATGACCAACAGCAGCGAAAAGGGGGACTTTAACTCGAGGCTCCTTCGGCAGCTGAACCTTCGATCGAGCCGGGTTCCTGTCGTCTTCGTGATCAAAAAGAACCGACGGGTCGTGGAGAATCTTCAGGAATGGCTCACGGAGCAGTACGGAACGCTGTCCCCTGCCACGGGAGATACCGTCGTCCTGGATCTCCCGATTCTCATCGTGGACGACGACGTAGATAGGTCCTACGGCCCATTGACGTCAGCCCCGAACAGCAGCTTGTCAGCCACAGGTCAGAGCATTCGCAGGATCCTGGCACGTTTCAATAGGTCTGCATACATCGGATACGCCTCTACACCGATCGCCGGAATGTACCTCGAATCCGACGAGCACGGCGAGGCGACCAGTCCCAGCCTTTTCCCAGACAGCTTTATGTATAGCCTCCGCGCACCGTCGAACTACTTGGGTCCGGAGCGCTTGTTCAGCACGCGGAGCGAGGAAGGGGCCGCGACATCAACCGAAGGACTACCCCTCGTGCGGCATGTCACGGACTACGAAGGCTGGATGCCTACACAGCATCCATCGAAACACGTTCCGGGTGCAGAACTGCCCGCCTCGCTACGCGAAGCGATCGATGCCTTCATCCTTTCTTGTGCCGCACGCCGCGCACGAGGCCAGATCTCGGTGCACAATTCCATGCTCGTCACGGTCAGCCGTTTCGTTAACGTGCAGGCCCACGTGCGCGAACAGGTCGAGGCTCGTGTGCGGTTCATCATGGACACTTTGCGGGACGGACGCAACGCTGCTGCGATCCGACAGCTAGCCGACTTCCGGGATCTGTGGCTGTCGGACTTCTCTCCAACGAGCGAAGCCTTCCCCTCAGCCGAGGCGGCGAGAGTTTCATGGGAGGAGGTTGCGGAACACCTAAGGCCCGCAATAGAGAGAATCCGCGTCGGCACCGTGAACGGCGGATCCAATGAACTCCTAGCGTATTTCGAGAACCGAGCTGTGGGCTTGAGCGTCATCGCCATCGCTGGCACCCAGCTCCCTCTGGGGCTTACGCTCGAAGGCCTCACAGTCGGCTACGTCCTTCGCTCCTCACGCACGTATGAGTCCCTGCTCCACCTGGGCAGGTGGTTTGGGTATCGCGTTGGGTACGAGGACCTATGCCGCCTTTACACCACTCCCGAGCTCGAGAGTGCCTACGCAGAGGTCGCCGCTGTGGCCGGCGAGCTGCACCAGAGCATCGAGGAGACGGCCCGCCTCGGACTTACACCCCGACAGTTCGGGCTTAAGGTCCGCTCCCAGACACCGCCCCGTGGGTGAACGCGACCAACAGCCGACACGCGCATGCTGCGGCCTTGGCTGACACGGTCCCGCTGCTGCATGGACCAATCGATCAGACCGCGAGGCCGGCCCCCTCGACCGTCTGAGACCGCAACCCAGCCTCGGTCGAGGCGCGTCCGCGTGTCTAGATCGCTTGTCCAGTGGGTGAGCAGCAACCTTCCTCAGGCTGGACCGCCGGTAACGTGACCACCCATCAGTAGCCATGTCCGCGCATCGCCCGGACTCGTCCGGGCCACCGGACGCGCACCACACCGGGCTGGGGAGCCCGCAGAACCGGGGGGATCATGGCAGACGCACGCCTGAGCCATAACAGTGGCGGCCAGCACCACGCCGCAGCCGCTGCCGACTGGCGTCAGCGCGTCCAGGCGCAGGCGTCCGGCATCGCCCGGGCGTACCTGGCGGCAGCCGCATACGGCCAGCCTCTCACCCGTGAGCTCAAAGAGATCACGGAAGGCACCATCGCCCCCGACTACCGCGGTCGGACCTTGGTCGAACTCCTGCAGAACGGCCACGACGCCCACCCCACAGACCGCTCGGACGGCCGCGTCGAACTGGCGCTGCGCCCGGACGAGGGCGAGCACGGTGTCCTGTACGCGGCCAACGGCGGGTTCCCGCTGACCGATGCCAACTTCGCGGCGTTGTGCCGCATCGCCCGGTCGAGCAAGAGGCCCGACGAGGGCATCGGCCACAAAGGAGTCGGGTTCAAGAGCGTTCTGCATCTGACGGATGCCCCCGAGATCTTCAGCAAGGCGACCCCCTTCTCCGCCCGCTTCGACGGCTACTGCTTCCGCTTCGCCCAGCCCGCGGACTTCGACGCCCTCGCCGCCCTGGTCGCCGTCGACCGTCACGGTTTCGCACAGGAACTCCGTGACAACGTCTCCTCCCTCCAGGTGCCGGTCTGCGTGGACGAGGTCCCAGGCGACGTGGCGGCCTACGCCCGCGCCGGCTACTCCACCGTCATCCGGCTGCCACTACGCTCTCGCGAAGCCAGGCAGGAAGTCGTACAGCAGTTGCAAGCGCTGAGCGACCGCAATGCTCCCCCCTTCGAACTCTTCCTCGATCGACTCGAAACCGTCACGCTGGCGTACGGGACCGGTCTGTCCGAGACCCGGGCGGAGTACAGCCGGAAGACCACCGAACTGCTGAGCCATGAAGATCTTCAGATCCGAGAAGTCCACCTCAGCCGTGGCCCGCGCCTCCTGATCGCAACGAGCCGGGTCGACGAGGCCACCGTCCTGCGCACGATCGCAGAGGGCCGCGCGGAGCGCACCATGGGCACGGCATGGGAGTCCTGGAGCGGAGAGGCTTCCGTCAGCATCGCTGTCTCACTGGACGAGGCCATCACCACCAGCAGGATGTACACCTTCCTGCCCATGGGCGCGGCAGCGAAGGCACCGTTCGGCGGCTACCTCAACGCCCCCTTCTCCGCAGGCCTTGATCGCCGTACGCTCAACCAGGAGATGCCGTGGAATGGCATGCTCCTCGACCGGGCGGCCGACACGTGCGCCCGCGTTGCGCAGCTCGCCGCCGCCGATCGGCTGCCCCTCCCCGACGGCACCCTGCTCGACCTCGTCAGCTGGTACGTCAGCGACATTCCACGGCTGTCCGAGGCCTTCGCCCGCACGGGCGCCGACATCGACACCGTCCCCTTCGTTCCAGTACTCCGTTCCGTGCCCAGCCGCACGTCCCTGGAGCGGGCCCGGATGTGGAAGCAGTCCGCGCAGTGCACCCGCTTCACACCCCTGGCCGTCGCGCTGACGGGCGTTCCCGACATGGTCGATCACTACGCCATCGGATCCCAACGGCTGCAGCGTCTGGAACGTCTGGCCGCACACCGCAAGCGCGACCTCAGGCCTACTGCTGGGACACTCGTCGCGTGGGCGGAGCGGTGCGCCGCGTCACTCGCCGCTCAGGACGTGCCCCCGAGAGCCTGGACCGAGTTCTACAGCGACCTCTCGCGGACCGTCTCCGCCGAACTGTGCGCCGGCCGGGCCCTACTGATGGGCCACGAGGGTGTGCTCGTACCTCCCTCCTCCGACGGCAGGCACGTCTTCTTCGCCCCTGAGCCCGACGCCGACGGGACGATGGACGTCGCGCTTCCTCCGGGCCTGGAGCAGCACGTCGTGTTCCTCCGCCCCGACATCCCCCTCTCCGTCACTGGGACGCGTCACCCCACGGACGCCAAGCGGTGGCTCGAGGAGAACGGACTGGTCCGGAGCTACAGCACCGAGACCGTCCTGGAACTCATCGCTGCCGCCATGGCGTCGGCGGGCAGCGACGAAGAGCAGCTTCGCGCCTGCCTCGCGGGGGCCTTCCGGACGTGGAACGGCAGCGTGCTGGACTCGGCCGGCAGCGCCATCACGGCGAAGCTGCTGGTGCCTACCGCGGGAGGATGGTCCCTCTCCAGCCGTGCCGTGTTCGGCGACGGCTGGACCGACCCGTCCGGGAGCGGGATCGACGCCGTACTCACTCGGTTCCTGAGCCGTGGTGACGCGCAGTGCGCCTCCCTCAGCGGCGTACGCCGCCGTCTCCTACACTCCCCCGCCGACATGCTTCCCGAGGCTCCGGTTGCCCGGCTGTACCGCTTCCTGGAACGGTGCGGCGTCCAGCACGGTTTGCCCCTGGAACCCGTGCAACATACGAACGTGCGGGTGCTCGGCAGTAACTTGGCCGGCCCGTCGAGCACACCTTGGGAACCCGGATGGGGCGTGTCCCGCGAGGAGTTCCGCCAGTGGATCCACGGCATCGACAACCTGTGGGCGAGAGGCAAGCCCTTCCCAAGTGCCTCGTACACCTGCGAGAGCGTCTTCTACCAACTCCCCGGCCGGGAAGCCTTCGAGACCTTCGATGACACGAGCCGCTCCATGTACGCGGAGCTTGTACTACACGGCCTGCGGAGGTGGCCCAAGTCGTCCGTGGTGTTCCGGGGAGCCAACGGCACCGCGGTCGAATGGCCCTCTCCGGTGGCCGGGTTCCTGTCCACCGCAGCCTGGTTCCCGCAGACCACACCCGGAAACCGCTCCGCCGTGGCCTTCCGGCGTCCGGAGGACGCTTGGTTCGTGCCTGCCCAGGATCGTGTCCCCGACTTCCTGGCAGCCCAACCGTCCGGCGTGAACCTTCATCTGAATGACCGCGTCCAGCTACGCCTGGGTGCCCTGGGTGTCAGGATGTGGAAGGACCCCTCGTCCGCCACAGACCGTCTGCGCCACCTCGTCGAGCTGCTGCGGGACGCTCCGTCCGTCCGTCACATCAGGTCCATGCCGGGCATCCGGGCGGCGTACGAGGCAGCGTGGGCGGATCTACTGCCCAGTGGCCGCGCCGAGGCTCCCCCGGCAGGTCCCTTCCATCTCGACGTGCTCGTCCAGCGCTCCGGGGTACTCAGCGTCCTGCCTGCAGACGGCCACGAGAGCATCTACGTACTGGACAGCCAGGGCGCATCGCAATACGGACTGCTGAAACAGACTCAGGCAGCACTGCTGCCCTTGCGCCGAGCCGGACTGGCCGTCCGGGTCCGGGAATACCTGGCCCGTCACGGAGCGACGGCGCTCCGCCTTGCCAGCGGCACCGACATCGAGTTGACCATCGACGGCGAGCCTTTCCACCGTGCTCCCCGGCATGCCCTCCTCGAAACGGTTGGCCCGTGGCTTCCGGTGGCCGTGGCGGGGCTTCTGGAACTGCACCCACAGCCCGGCCCGCGACTGAGGTTCGCGGACGTGATGGACAAGCTGGGTGAAGCCACGTTCACGCTCGCCCGGCACGTGCAGCCAGTCATCGAGGGGCATCCCGCCTCCGTGCCGGACAGGCCGCACGCCCTGTTGCATCAAAGCCCGGTCGGCCCCCTCATCGTGAGTGTCCCCGGCACCGCACACAACAGCCCGGCCGAGGCCATGTGGGCGGCGCTCCAGGCTGCGAGCAGCGCGATCGTGGGCCTGCTGGGCGTCCCCGGTCTCGACGACTCGCTGCGTCTGCACCTCATCGACCTGGAGCGCCGGTGCCCCGACCCCACCTCGGTCACGGTGGAAGCGATCGCCGGCGTGCTGGACCTGGACGTGGCCGAACTGCTTGAACTGACACCCGGGTACGCTCTGATCGAGTCGACCGTGCAGCGCTTGCTGCCGCTGCTCGTCTGTGTGAACGCCGCTGCCGCCGCCCTGCTCGTCGTCGAGGGCCCGTCCCTGTGCGGCGTCGCGGACCTGAAAGCCTGGCTCGATTCCCGGCTGGTGGGTACTGACACGGGCACCGGGCTGCTGCTCGCCTTGGCCGATTCCGACGACCGGCGCGCTGCCCTCGCCGCCCTGGAGATTTCCCTGCAACAGGCGAACACGCTGTGGCGCGCTCACGGCTACCCGCCGCTGCACGACGCCGACGGGCACGCCCGGCAGTTGGAGGCCTGGCTGCAACGCAACCGCGCCGTGCTGTGTGACCAGATCCGGGACGCCTTCCTGTCGGACTACACGACCAGCGGCGATTCGCTCGACTACATAGAGAGCTGCGCGGCCTTGTCTGTCCTCGGTCCGGATCCGGCCTGGCTCGACATGTACTGGGAACTGCCCGACGACCTGCTGCAGGCCCATCTCGACACCTGGCTGGGATCACGCGCACCGGTTGCCCCGGTACCTGTGTCCGGGTTGCCCCAGGTAGCTGAACTGCGACGGCTCAACCGCGAGAACATCCGCCGCTGGCTGACCGACCCTCCTTCCCACTTCCCCCCTCACGATCTGGATCCCGCCCCCGCCCCTGGCCATCGCCGTCCGACCGCAGCCCAGGCGCTCAGGGCACTCAGCGCCCACGGCCTGCTCGACTTCGAGGAACTGACGCCGCAGGCCACCGCAGTGCTGCTGCGCCGACTCGGCCTGTGGACGGTGGAGGATCTCACTGCCGAACGGCGCTCATTCGGGGCCTCAACGTCAACGTCCGACCTTGCGGCCGGGTCCGAGGGCAGTGCGGGCGTGCGGTCCGCAGCGCTTACACCTGCCGTGGCCGACACCCTGCCCACGTTCGCCGAGGACTTCGCCCGCCGAATGGGGCCGATCCGGACAACGACCGGCCTCACCATCGCGCCACCTGTAACCGCGGCTCCACGCTCCGGCGGTCCACGCCGGTACGCGGCGACCGGAGCTGACCACGACGCGATGAGCGCCCAGCACATCGGCCTCGCCGGGGAGATGGTCGCTGGCGAGTGGCTGCGGCAGAAGTTCGGGGTGCCCTTGGAAGAGAGCTGGGTGTCGGGCTTCCGCGCCGCAGTGCTCGGTGACGACCGGGGCGATGACAGCCTCGGCTACGACTTTATGATCACGACGGCCGACACACGTCACTACTTCGAGGTCAAGGCGTCCGAAGGGGACGGGTACGAATTCGAACTCGGGGCCACCCAGGTGCGCCGCGCACGCAGGCTGGCGAAGGATGAGACCTACTCTGTCCTCTACATCTCCCATGTTCGGGACCAAGAAGCACGTCTCCTGACGCACCTGCCTAACCCGTTCAGCCCTCAAGGGCTGCCGCTATACCAGGTGACGGCTGAGACTTGTCGACTCCGCTTTTTCCCCTCGGAACCACACGGGGTCCTCGGCCAACCAGTCGACCCGGTTGAGGGGCGGAACTAGGTGTGCAGCAGGGCAGGCCAGCAGTGTCTAAGATCCCCAAAAGGGTCGCGAGCGCAAGTTTTGGCCCGATTCGCGGTCAAGCAGTCTCCCAGAGGCCGGCGTCAAGGATGCGAGCGGCCTTTGTAATGCTGCCAGGCATGAGGTGCCGATAGGTGCGATACGTCTCCTCGATGGACTTGTGTCCCATCCACTCCGCCACATCAGTGATCGGTATGCCTTTACCCAGGGCATTTGAAGCGAAGTAGTGACGGAATCCGTACATGCTCATCCCCTCCATCGGGGGCAGGTCCTTAAACAGCTTCTGCACGCGCCGCCGCTCCATTCCTTCGGTATAGAAGCCGCTCGGCCCCCTGAGGAGATAGCCGTCCTTCGTCGTGCCATATTTCTCTTCGAAACGCTCCATCGCCTCTCGTACGGCGCGAGGTAGGGGCACTTCTCTGAATTCACCCGCCTTGCGATGCTTAAGCTTGGCCGGCTTCTGTAGATTCGAATGAATCTGCTCGTGCACTCGATAAACGTCGTCCGCAACCACGTTGTTCACGTTGACTGCCCGAGCCTCACCATTGCGGAGCCCGCACCCGACCATCATCGTGATCTCCAGGGCGAGGTCTGTGTCTGCCACCGCCAGGGCCTTGGTGATGTAGTCCAGCGCAGGGATGACTACCTTGTCCCGAACATACTCCGGATCCTGGACGCCCTTCACCGGATCCTCAGCCATCGCCCCCTTGTCGTACGCATCTCTAAGGATGGACTTCAGGGTGCGATAGATGTTCATTTGGTTTCCCCGGCCCACCCCATTAGCCTCAAGGTTGTCAAGGAACCGCTCAACCACACTCGGGGTGACCGAGTTCAGCTTTCGGGAGCCGAGGGCGGGGTTGATATGAACCTTGATATAGCTACCAACATGCTGTGCGGTAGAGTAATCCGTCATCTTGCGCTGCCGAGGCAACCAAGTCTCTGCATACTCCTTGACCGTCTTCTGCCCCAATTCACGACGCGCCTCGGCCACGGTTGGGGCCGTCTGCTTTTTTTCCGCATAGAGCACCGTGAGGCGCTCTATCGCGTCGTCCTGCGTGCTGAAACCGGTCTCCTCGCGCTGCTTCCCAAGCGCGTCCCGGAAGCGGATCGTGTACGTGTGCGCGCATCGCGTCTGCCTCGCACAGTCGCAGGGCTTGAAGAACGTGCCCATGCCGCGGGCGAGCTGTCGAGCCATGAGTGGGAGCCTTCCGGAGCCGTGCGGGCGACCGCTGGCCCGGCCCCCCGCTGTCTCGCCCGGGGGTCAGCATCGGCGGAACGGGGTCCGGTCTCATGCTGAGTGTTTGCTGACCTGGGCCCGGCCATCATGGCCCTGACCTGCGCAGATGACCAAATGTCAGATGTTGGACTTGATCATGGTGCGCAGCAATTTGAGCTCCTAGAAGACGGCTCCCTGCCAGCTTTTTGCAGGTCAAGGGCGTTCTGCACTCTACACCGGGAGGCGTCGGGTCGGAGATCTAAAGGAAAATCCACCCCCTCGGACGAGAAGGCTTCTGGCCTGCACTGCCGTGGGCATCAGGCCGTCGTGACGCTGCCGGACCGGGCTTCGCGTCGGCCAGACTCTCCGGAACGTGGGGGACTGATGCTGACCAGATGCTGACTTACCTGACGGCACGTCACTCAGACATGCCGATCCCCCAGCGGCCGACCGCCAAAACCTGCAGGACCGGTCCCTGTGCCTGCCTCCCCCTCAACCCGTACGAACGCCCCTGGCGTCTTCGCCGCCGGCGACTTCGTCGACCACACCCACCGCCAAAGCCATCACCGCAGCCGGTTCGAGCTGCGCAGCGGCCCTGGACGCCGAGCGCTGCCTCGACGCCATGAGCGACAGCAGCACGGACGCCGGCATGGCGCAGGTCAACGCCTGACTGGCTGGCCCCCGTACCAAGGTGGGGCCGACGCCGACGATGTGCGCGCTTACGCCCTTCATGCGCCCCTGCTCCCCCACGTAACTTGCGACACCGGCCTGTACCACCCGTACGAACGTAGGGGGAAGCAGCTTGAAGCGAGCAGACGTGCTGAGGGATCTCGCGCAGCCGTGGAACGTGGCCGTTCACTCGACATCGGACCTCGCGGGCAGCGTTGCCAAGGCTGCGACCGCGGACGACAAGGCCAAGCGGGAGAAGAACCAGGCCCCTCTGCGCCGCAAACCAGAGCTTCGGCCGCTGCCCGTGAAGTCACTCGGTCTGTCGCTCCAACTGACTCCATGGGACGTACTCCACGCCCTGGGCCGGGCCAACGTCCTCGCCCGCCAAGGCGCAGGGCGAGGACTTGCCGAGCACTGGGCCAGCCTGAAGTACTGCCAGGCCCTCACCGGCAACGACGGGCGCTACATGGCACTGTCCAGCGAGGGCCGTAACCCCAGGCGCCACTACGCGGCCACACAGTCGGGCGAGCTCGGCATCGGTTTCGCCCTGGCCCTCGCCCGGCGCGTACTCGCCGCTCAGTACCCGGATCACTCGGTCTCGGTCATCGACGCCGAGATAGCCATGCGGGCCGGCTGGGAGCTGACCGGCAGGGAGGCGGGACGCAGCAGTGCCCCGCGCCGGCCGGGCTTCTTCCTGGAGGTGTGGAAGCCGGGCGAGCCGTCCCGGGTCATGCCGGTCACCTGCAAGGGCACGCACGGCAACGCCGCCCAGGTCCACAAGCAGCTGGCCACCGCCTCCGCCGACGTGGAAGGCATCCACATCGGCGCGTACAACGAGACACCGGCCTTCGTCTTCGGCACCACGCTCCCCAAGAAGAGCGAGAGCATCACGCTCTACCTGCTCCACGCCCCAGGCGACGGCACCCTGGCAGATGCGAAGGACCTCTATCTCGACCCTCCCGTCGAGGACCGCAGCATCCGGCCCGGCATCGACGCCCCGACCAATCCGAACGAGGAACCACCGGTCGGCTACCACGTGCGTCCCGAGGAGTGCGGCTGGTTCGGCCGAGTCCTCGCCCAGGCGGATGCCGCCGGCCTGATGGCCTTCACCGGAGGTGGCGAGCCCACCGCCCGGTACCTCACCAAGCGCCAGGGCAAAGGCCACTTCGAGACGTTCACCCACGCCGGCACCGGCATCGTCCAAGACGTCACACACACCATCCACGGCAGGAAGTTCGTGGGCACCGATCATGTCTTCCGCCTCAACGGCGTCCGGGTGGAGGCCTTCTCCGGTCTGGCGGAGAACCTCTTCGACCACCTCCGGGACGGCAGGGTCGACCAGTACCGCCACGAGACCAACGCCCTCCGCGACTCCTGGCCCACCGACCCCTGGGACGCCAAGTGGCGCGGCCCCGTCTCCATCCACCCCGACGGCACCGTCATGGCCCTGCGCCGCCTCCGCCTCCGCTGATCACCACTCCTGTCAGGCCTTCGGGGAGCCGGACAGCTCCCCGAAGCCAAACGGTCAACGCGTGGATACACGGGCCACCGGGCCCTGCCGGGCGCCAACAGCTCTGTGGGCGAAGAGGGCCAGACGTGGATGACTTCCGGCCATTGTTGTCCGGACGCAGTGAGACACAGCCGGACTCAGGCGGACACAGCGGGACGCAGTGAGACAGCTTCTGCGGCGTTCCGCCTGGCCGGTCTGTGTCTGCCTCTCGTTTCGACGAGAGCGTGCTGCGCAAGACTTCACGTCATGCCGAGCTTTCAGCAGAGGAAAGCCGTGGGGGACGCCCACGAGCAGCGCATCGCCCAGGAACTGACCGCGCGCGGATGGGCGGTCAACCCGTGGGGGCAGGGAGTCCTCACCCAGCCCGTTCAAGCCGCACTCCGAAAGACCGACAGCTCTCTTCGGTGGACGCCCGACCTCCTTGCCGCTAAAGAGGGCCATGTCGCAATGATCGACTGCAAGAGCAGCATGACCAGTCGGGCGACGCACCGCCACGCGATCGAGAGCGCCGCGGTCGACGCGCACCTCCAGCTCGTCGCGTGGACCAGGCTGCCCCTCTACTACGTGTTCGACAACCTCGACGTCCTCACCCCGTACGACGCCCTCACAGCGGGGCAGACCGGCCCCCGCCCAGTCCGAAACGGCTCGGGCGCGCCGTACTTGCTCGTGCCTACGACGCACTGCCGCCCCTTCAACACCGCGTTCGGCCCGCGAAGGAATCCGTCCGTCGCAAGCGACGCCGCCTGAGCCCGGCGCCGCGCCAGACCTGCTGCTCGGGTGAGGGGGTCGACGTCAAGGGCACCCTCACCGAACGGGCCCGCCGTGTGCTCGGCGTGGCCGCCCACCACAGGGTGCGCGAGCTCGTCCTCGGCGGGTGGGGCTGCAGCGTGTTCGGCAACGACCCGGCCGAGGTGGCGGACGCGTTCGCCGAAGCCCTGAACACCCACGGCGCCCCGTTCGTCCGCATCACCTTCGCCGTCTGGGACCACTCGGCCGGCTCTCTCAATCGCGCCGCCTTCCGGGGCATTTTCGCCAGTTGATGACGTTCCACGTCACCGAGATCGGCGAGCACGTCGGCCGGCGCACCGGCATCGCCCGTGGCGAGACGGGGCAGCCGGACATGGCGGCGGAGTCGTCAAGGTGCCTGCCATCGCACCTCCTTCTTACTCCAAGGGAGTGCCGCCACGCTCGTCGCCGGTCCAGCGCCGACGATGGTGGCGCACGAACTCGAGGTCGATGAAGTGCCATCGGTGGAGCCGGATCCGCTCCCCGAGCCGGCCCGTCACGGTGTCGACGACTTCGAGGTCGTCGGTCAGAATCCGTGCGCCCGCGTCGAAGAGGACATGACAGTTCGGACAGAGACACAACAGGTTCTCGACCACGTCGGGGCCCTCGTCCTCCCTCGCCCGGATGTGAGCGGCTTCGCTGTACCGGTGCCGAGGTGAGGGCAGTACCAACACCGCCGCGCACATCTGGCACTGGTCCTGGTACCACTCCTTGAGCTTGCGCACACTGCTGCTGCCGGTCGCCTGCTGCTGTCCGTGGCGGCCACTGCCTCGCAGCCGCGAGGAACTGTGTTCAGGTTCGACCGGGGGGATGGGCGCGGCTTGCCCTTCTTCCGGCTCGATGTCGGAAAGCATCTCGTCCAGGTCCATGATGAACTGCTCCACCGCGCTGCGGTCCATCGCGGCGAGGTCTGCAGTGTCCAGGACCGCACGGCGGGTCAGCGACCAGGCCGACTCCACGTGGGCACTGTGGATGGCGGTGCGTTCGGTGGTGGCGAGAGTTCCCGCTATGCGGGAGACGTGATCGCCGATCCGGACGAAGAAGTCGGCCTGCCACTCGGGAAGGTCTTCCCAATGATGTACGGCCGTGCGGATCATGTGCCACTGCCGGCGCGCACGGCGCGTGTAAGTCAGTTCGGGCCGGGTGTTGAAGGCCCAGCCGTATGCCGCTGCCAGCTCGTGGCGCCAGCTGCCCGGCTCTGGGTCCGTGCACCGGGCAGGCGCTGACCGGCGGGAGAAGTGCAGGAGGCGCGAGTACGTGGCCGCGTCGGTCGCCAGGAAACCGCGCCACTCCCGCGCAGACACCTCCCACAGTGATCCGAACTGAGGTCCGGGTCTGCCCGCCCGGTAGCGTCCGACTCCGCGGGTCGGCAGACTGTGCCGGCCGTCCCACGCCTGCCGTATGGGTCCTTCCAACGACATGCTGATACTGGAGCCCCCACGACCTGCTGTGAACGGTGAACCCGTCAGGAGGAAGCTGGGCGCACCGACGCCGGCCCTCTCGGCACGCCGGGTTGCGTGGCAGGCCGCACCCAGAAGTCTGCGGTTCGTCACATCGTGGTGGAATGCCAACGGAGCCGACTCGCTGAGAAGCCGCTGAAGGAGACCATGCAGCGAATCGTCCTCGGAACCTTCCCGCCGCACCACAGACGCCCATACCGTCACCGGGGCGCTCGGCCACGAAGCGATCGAGACCGCAGGGGCCACGGCCGCAGACCACCAGCTGACCGCCGCCATGTAGAGGTCTGCCGGATGGACTCCTACAGGGCTCGCTTCACTCTGCGCCATATCCCCCAGCGGCCCCCGGAAGAGGGTTTCATTCTCCGTCACAGCCCCGCCCCCATCTCGGCTCCGCTCTGCGGCGCTTGCCGTACAGCTGCGGATTCTCCCTCACACCTCTGACACGGCCGGCAGCTGGTATCAGCGAGAGAAGCGTCGTCGAGACCGCTCCCCCTGCCGCCGAGGCACAGCCCGAATGGGCGCCCGCCAGGCCAAGATCCGGCCCATTCCCGGACCAGCCCCCGCCAATGGGCCTTTCCAACTGTCCTTTCCACAGGTCAGCGTGGGTGCAACTGCTGTACCCCAGGAGACCAAGAGTCTGCTGCCGGTCTCCGGACCCGGGGCCATTGGCGCAGAGGCAAGGGAAACTGCTGGTTGATCCTGACGACCCGATCGCCGAACTCGTGGTCTGCCGACCCGACGGCCGACCGCTCGGACCGCACCACGTCCCCGACCGGCTCCACCAGCTGTCGAAGAAGCCGGCGCCCCAGGATCACCGGCCACGCCCGCGCCACCTGGCGACCACGACCTCCGTCGGTGTGCCACTCACGGTGGTGTCCAAAACGCTACGGAACTCCACCCTGTCGACCGCCGCGAACAGCACTTCACGGGCCTGATCCATGCCGCCACCGACAGCGTCCAAGACGCGTAGAGACAGCTCCTGAGTGCTCGCCGACGCCTCTCAGGCCGACTGGCTTCCACTCAAGACCGAGCCAGTTATTTTATATGGGCGGTCGTGTCGCCTGTCCGTCAGGGGGTTCCGCCTCGCGCTCGGCCGCGGCCCTACGGGCTCAGGCATCCGTTGGCTCAAGTGCGGAAGGTGGCCGACGTACCCTCTTCCAGACGACCGGCGGATCTCTCATCCGCCAGGGGAGGGGCTTACATGGGAAACAGCGGGGGTGCTGCTACTCATTCTGGGATCGACTTCCAGCAGCGCATCGCAGCTCTCGCCATGATCCACATGCTATGCGGGATCACGGATCTAGACTTTCTGGGGTTCGGCTCCGGCATGCAGGTCGATGAGCTGCGCTTCGAGACGGAGGACCAAATCGACGATCTCGTCCTGGTCGGTCCTGGCGGACGGCACTTCGTCCAGGCCAAGAACACGATCAGCGTGTCGGGAGACCCCACCTCGGAATTCGGATCCGTCCTGGCCCAGTTTGTTGGCCAATACGTCTCCGACAACCGCCCCGGCGACGTGTACGTGCTGGCTACTTCGGTTGAGGCCTCCTCGCGCGTACGGAAGGTGCTCCGGAAACTCACTGAGTCCGCTCGGCTCGATCAGTCCGACAGCAGGAGCATCCCGCTCACCGTTGAAGAGAGGGATGTCCTGGAGAAGACTGAGGGGATCATCCGCCATCACCATGAAGCCTTGGCAGGGGACGCGATCTCGCCGGAGGGGGTCCAGCGCGTCCTGGCCAGGATCCGGATCTGTTCGCTGGACATCAGGGAAGGCGGCTCCCTTGAGGCGGCTGCGCTCCTGCTGCTGAGCAGCAAGGCAACGGTTCCTCCCCGGCTGCTCTGGGGCGGTCTGGTTGCGCTGGCAGTCTCGCTTGCCCGGGATCGGCTTTCGATCAGCACCGCCGGATTGCAGGACCGTATGGGGATGTACATGAGCGAGCGTCCGGGAGACCGAGACAGCGAGGAGTCGCAACTCTTTACAGGGGATCTCCTCGCCGGACTCTCGTACGGGCGGGAGATCGTACTGGCGAGGTCGCCCTTCGAGGAGTACGACTTCGTCATCGCAGACTTCAAGCGCTTCGACGACACGGGGGCGAAGCGTCTGAACTTCGCCAACGGCTACGTAGAACTGGCACAGGGGCAGCGGTGGGAGCTCATCGGCCGATGGGCCACCAGTGCGGGGCTCGAACGCTACATGCAGGACCGTGTCGAAGAATACGCGGACAAGCAGGTGGTGGTCCTGGCCGCCAACTTCACGGATGATCCCAGCACGGCGCCAGCGGCACTGGCCCACGGAGCCCACTGCGCCAACTTGGCCGCGCGCATCGAGAACACCTTCCTGTGCAGGCACTGCGGCGACCACATCTCCGAGGACGGGGCACCCCTGGTCGAGGTAGACGAGGAGGGCTCTCCGGCAGACATCGGTCTGGTCCACGAGGCATGCCGCACCCCCACTGACCGCGTTCTCGGCGGGATCGACGCGGCCCTGTTCCGGGAGAACCGGCGACTGCGCAACTTCGACTACAAGGGATGGATCACGGCGGTCCAGGGTGGGCAATGGCTGTTCGGTGGGCTTCTGGAGTCGTCGATGAAGCTTGCCCCCATCTCCTGGAAGTCCGAGTACGACGACTTCTCCCAGGGTGGCTGGTGCGTCAAGGCATCCCTGGAAGACGGCGGCGCGAACTATGTAACTGACCGTGGGCGCGTGAAGCGCTTCTCCGCCGACCACGCCGCCCGTGGCGCAGAAGTGATGAATGATCACATCTCTCAGGCGCGGGAGGCTGGGGATCCCTTCTGCTATTCGGCCAGTGGTTCCATGTTCGGCTCCTACTCACAGCTCCTCGGCCTGGGGCATGACCCCGTGCCCTGCACAGGAGCGGAGGCTGTGCGGTACACCCGGGCCATTGGGGACGCCTACTCTGACTGCAAGCAGTATTACGCCCCGCTCGCGTACCTTGTGGATGTGGAGACGGGCGACCCCATCGTGGTAGACGGCGTAATCTCTCTCTCCACAATCCGCTCGAGCTGGAGTCGTACCTCAGGAACTGGGAACGGTGCGGCATCAAACTGCCCGAGTTCACCGTGTCGGCAATTTTGACCGATGAACAGTTTGACCGCTTTGTTCGCATAGCGATGACGCGCGGCATGCGTGTGGTGATCAACCCGAAGCTGGCTCTTCACGGGGACCTGGTAAGCGGGTTCTGGGTGGAGAACTTCGAACACCTGACACGCTGTGGCCCCCATGGATCAAAAGGGGGCCACGAAGACGGGGAGTCAGCCTAGCCGACCTAACGCTTCGATCCACCTACGGCTTGTACTGACCGCGCCATGGACGGTACGACGATCACATGCACCGTTGGTCGCCGCTCAACGCTCGCCAGCTCGCCCTCCTCACACGCATCGGGGAGGGCGCTGAACCCGTCACGTCTGACTCGCCGGACCTAGCCCGCACTGCACAGGTCCTGAAAGAGCGGGGCCTCATCACCATGCCGAAGGAAGGTGGGCGGTGGGAGGCGGAGATCGCCGAGGCGGGGCGGTTCTATTGATCCGAAACGGTTTGGGTTCTGGGTCGTTGGTGGGGTGTGAGCGATCTGGTGGGGGACGCGCGGCATCTGTCGCCGTCGGCGCAGGAGGCCCTGCGGCTGCGGGCGGTGGCCGCGTTGGTGGCGGGCCGGGACCGTGAGGACGTGGCGGCGGTCTTCGGGGTGTCGCTGAAGGCCGTCGACAAGTGGTGGGCGAAGTGGCAGGCCGGCGGGCGGGAGGCGCTGGTCATGCGCCCGCGGGGCAAGCCGGTCGGGGTGCACCAGGTGCTCGGGGAGGCCGAGCAGGCCGCCCTGCGGCAGGCGGTCCTCTGAGGTTCCCCCGCTGCGCGGGAGGTGCTGACTAGCTGGTCAGGGCGGGTTGACGTGGTTTCAGGTTCGCTTGTTCGGCCGCTGCCTGGTT
>NZ_JBIAWQ010000023.1:0-105532 GCF_042895815.1 Streptomyces sp. NPDC001373 | reverse complement strand
AACGCTCGGCTGGGAAACCCCAGCCGAGCGCCTGCATAAACTGCTCGCGGCCTGATCAACACGACCACGTGTTGCAACGACCCCTAGAAACCGCCTTTTCCGGTCGGGGCCTTCAACGTATTGGACGGCGACTGCCAGATGCAGTCGGCGGCGACTCGGCGGATGGGTCCCGTCGAAGCTTGGATCCGGGTCGGTTCCGACCTTCTCCAGGGCCGCCCGGCCTAGGGTGGCCTTCAGGCGTGAGCCCGTGACCACAGCGTGGAGGAGCCGATCATGAGCACTGCCCCGAATCTGCCGCTCCCGCCGCGCAAACCCGAGCAGTCCCATCCTCAGTCCCATCCGGTGCGGACGATCCGGGAGATCCGGGGGTCTCTGCCCGAGCACCAGCTCGGGCACTTCGATGCCGAGCTGGCCGACACCGACATCGATGCCTTGCCTGACGTGCTTCACCGCTGGGCGACCCTGGGCAGCGACGGATTCTTTGAGCGGCTTACGGCGGCCCCGTTCGAAGGTCTGGCGTTCGGGCAGCGGTCCTACGACGATGCGGCGGACGGCGAGTGATCCATCTACTCGACACCAATGTGGTCGCCGAGATCACCACCCGGCCGAAGCCCGCCCCGGCCGTCGTCGCATGGGCTCGATCGGTTCCGTCTCCTGCCCTTTACCTGAGCGTCATCACGGTTGCGGAGATCGAAGCAGGCGTTGAGGGAACACCTGGCCCGGTGCGGCGTACGGCTTTCGAGCGGGCGCTCACGGACATCCGCGATCAGTACCGCGACCGGATCGCCGCCGTCGGCGAGCGGGAGGCACTCGCCTACCTCGCTCCTCACCGGAGGCTCAAGAGTGCCGGAACCGGCATCGATCCCCCCCGATGCGCTGATCGCCGCCACCGCCCTGGCGAACGGCTGGACGCTGGTGAGCCGCAACATCAAGCATCTGGCGCGATCGGGCGCACTCCTGCTGAACCCTTGGGAGTACGAGGGATAGGCCATAGAGGCCGGAACGCACGAAACATCCGGTTACGAGGCAAATAAACGAGACTGGAACTGAGACCACGCAACGCAGAAGGCCCCGGCCGGTTTCCCGGTCGGGGCCTTCAAGTGCCCGGTGAGGCACTGGCGGAGGATACGAGATTCGAACTCGTGAGGGGTTGCCCCCAACACGCTTTCCAAATGTTCGTATGGCCGTCCGGCTAGGGTCGTACCCGTCCTGACCTGTGGCGGAGCCTGTGCATCGCCTCCCTCTGGACGGCTCCGGACGGAGGCGAATGCAACCAGAACTGCAACCAGTACTCCGACGGTTCGGGCGCTGGCCGAGGATGCAGAGGCGGCTGGAACAGAGCCAATGCTTGAGGCGGAGGACCGGTCAGCCGGAGGGGCTGCTCTCGTGGGGTGCCGTCAGGCCAGGCGGACGCCCTTGCTCCAGATGCCCGTCTCCTGCAGCTTGGACCGGATTTGGTCCAGCCGTTTGACGACGGCAGCGATCTGGCGCTGGCGCTCGATGTCTGGCTTCCCCTCGGCGTCTACAGGCACCTCGATCGTCAGCTGGGCGACGCGCTTCGTGTAGAGCTTCGCCTCGTAGAGATAGCCCCCCTGCGCGATCGTCTGAGCCAAGGCGACTGCCAGGTAGCCGAGGTCGATGTCATGCTCTGGGGGTTCTGCCGCTTCACCGTCCCGGTCCTGAGGCTCGGTGCCCTCAGCATCCGAGGTCGTGGACTCTTGTTGTGCCCCATCACCGAGCTCTAGCTGCCCGTCCTCTTCGCCGAGCTCGAGCTGCCCATCCTCGGCCGGCTTCGGCCACGGCTGGACGATGACAACGTCATCCGTCATCACGCAGTTAGCCTCGCGGTAGAAGACCATGCCGACGGCCGAGGCGCCCGTGGCCATCACGGTGACCGATGGATACGGCTCCGGTTCCACCCCGCGCTCGTCCAGCCAGTCGCGGTCAATCATTCCCTTGACGGTTTCGGGTCGGGTGAAAACCGAATAGACGGGCACGTCACCCGGATTATCGCGAAGGTCGACGTTCCTGATTCTAATTCCCGACCTAACCTGGAATCGAGAGGAATCAGACAAGGCGAATTTTGCGGAATTCCCGCTCTGCAGTAGGGCCAGCTCTGCCTTGGCCTGGCCGAGATCGTCGATCAGCTCCTGCAGGGTCTCGGTCGCGAGGTCAATGAACTCGGCGCGGTCGATTGTGTCTGAGCGCTCGCCCAGCTCGACGTGCTCCGCATCGGTCCAGTGACGGATAACGTCCCAGCGTTCGTCGGGGTCGAACGCGCTGGCGGGGACGATTTTCGCGAACGGGCAGTCCTCGTAGCGGGTGGGGCGGGAGACGGTTTCAGTCGTCCCGTTATTGCTGTAGTGGACAAACAAGTCAGCCAGCGCAGCGAGATCATTTTCCTTGGGGGTGGGGACTCGCTCGTAGTCGAGCGTTTCACCGATGCTGCGAGCGATTCCGCAGAAAACAGGAGGGCGAGACTGTGTCTTTACCCTGCGCCGCTCAAGCACGAGAATGTACGTCGGTTGTGCGGTGTTGAAGAAGGCGTTTCGCGGTAGCTGGATGCTGGCCAGAATGTTGCACTCGCTCAGCAGAGCCTTCTTCATCCTCTGTGCCGTGCGGTTGAGCAAGCCTAGGGGGACGATTACGAAAGCCCGACCCCCGGGCTTGAGTGCTCCGGAAATGTATCGAAGGAAAAGAGCCTCGACTCCGAGGCCGCCGGTGTCGTAGTACTCCTCCAGGAATACGCCATTCTTCTTGCCATCCACATGCTCGATCTCCTTTCGGTAGATCGATGACCCCTGTGTCACATAGGGAGGGTTCGTCAGGATGACATCCACGGAGTTCCGCGGAGGATAGAGCAATCCCCCCAGGGTCTCGTTATCATTCATCAGGAGGAACGTGTTTACCAGCGCCTGGTTCAGTGCCTCTGGCGTCGTCTGCGGATCGCGAACCGATTCGGCAAGGTGCAGCAACATGTTGGCCTTGGCCAGTATGTTCGTGGACGCGTCTACGTCCACTCCGATGAGCTTGACCCTCTGGCGGGGCTGGCCATCAGAAAACGTGACATTTCCTGGAAGTGCGTCAGGGAAGAGCAGTGGCTCGAGCAGGAAGCCGCCTACGCCGGCTGCAGGGTCCAGCACGATCGAATCATCGGGCAGAGTATTAAGCATTGCCATTTTGACCATCGGCTTGACGATGTTCCGCGGCGTGAAGAACTGCCCCAAGCGCTGCTGGCGTGCCGAGCGCTTCAAGAAGGTCTCGTACAGGCGGAGCTTGAATTCCGGGTCGATGTTTGTGAGCGCACCGAACCCCTGAAACTCGTCGAGGATCTCGCAGAAGGTTCTGTTGTAGGACGAGATGGTTGTGGTTACCGATGAGCGGAGGAATGCAAAGCCATTGATGATCGACGTGTACGACGTGATCGTGGCCAGTCCGAATACGTTGCGAACCTTATCGTCGTCAACGATCAGGCGCTCGGCGAAGATCTGCTTGATTCGAGGGCGGATGCTGTTTACGTAGTACTCGATCTGGCTGCATCCCTTGTTGCGAGCGAACTCGTCAGGCGCAGTCAGTAGGACGTCGAACCGGTAATCTGCCGGGAGGACCGAGAGCGGAAGATTGTCGGAAAGGAACTTCAGCATGAAGATCTCGACGAACGTCAGGAGGCAGTCTTTAGGCTCCGCCTTCGTCGCCTGCCAAATAATCTGCCAGACCTTTTCGGAAAGAGGCCGGGGATCGCGTTCCACATCCGATTCGCCTCGATAGAGGTCGGAGAGGACGGATGGAGTGAAGTCTCGGACTTCCGGGATCTCCACGATTTTTCCCGCTGTGGCAGAAGCGGCGGCGTCGATGTAGCGGAACCGTTCGCCATCCGTGGTGAGAGCCAATCGCACACCCATGGCAAGGGCGCCGATAATTGCCTGCTCGGCTGCCGCTACTTCATCGCCAGCCTTGCGCAGGCGCGACTTGTCCTTCCATTCTGCCACCGCAATCGGAACAAGTCGGCCGGCAACTCGATGGACATATACATTGTCCGGCTTGCACAGGCTGACGCGCTTGGGCGCCTTGTACCGCTCGCAGGGAAAAGACACGCTGCTGGCCGGTGTGAATTCCAAGCCCGCCTTGGACAGCCTGGCGACCGTTGTGGCCCCCAGTTCCAGGACCTCGAAGTCACCAAACCGCTTGCCTCGAACCCCCTCCGGGGTCAGGTACCCCTTCTGGGCAAGCTCTTCCATGCTCACGGCAACCACCATTCCGCCAACGCCAGCCCCCGTGCGCCGTCTGGTGCGGGGGCATTGAACCCGAACCGGCCAAACTCTACTCACTAGCCGCCTGGCCGATGCCCGGGAATGGGCAGATCAACGGTTTCCCGGCCAATACCGGCCATCGGGGGACGAGGCTCGGCGCGATACCCACACCTCAGGCTCGCCTGAGGTGTGGGACCGGGTCATGAAGCTACAGCTGGCGTAGGCCCGTCAGGACCCGACCGATGGGTATCGGAGTGGCCTGACTACCGCCGAAGCCGGTCTCACTCAGGGCGCTGTTGGGACGAGTGGAAGCCTCCACCCAGATGATCTTCCCGGGGTGTGGCTGATCTGGTCAGCGACTTCCGGACTGCTTCGGTCAGCAAAGCCGCGCGCGCATCGTCCGAGCCGCTGACGATGTGGTTCATGACGTAGCCGAAGGCGATGCCGTGGGCGGGGTCGGCGAAGCCGAGCGAGCCGCCGCGGCCGGTGTGACCGAAGGCGTTCGGGCCGGTCATGAGGTTGCCCTCCGTGGGCAGCATGAATCCGGTGCTGAATCGGCTCGGGATCACCATGACCTGGTCCTTCCCGTTGGCCTGCTCCTGGATGGCTGAGGACAGGGTCTCCTGGGCGAGCAGGCGCACGCCGTCCACTTCGCCGATCAGCGCGGCGTACATGCGCGCGAGGGCCCGTGCGGTGCCGATGCCGTTGGAGGACGGGAGTTCCGCGGCCTGCACCTCGGGGGAGTCGAAGTCGATCGCGGCCGGGTCGGTGACGGCGAACGCCCGGTTGCTGAAGGAGTTCGGGTCCCGCCAAGCGGCGACCTGTTCGCGGAGTTCCTCGGGGACCGACTCGGCCGGCACCGCCGTAAGGTCTACCGCCGGTCGCCGGTACACCATGCGGCTGACCCGGTCGCGCTCGCTCGCCGGCAGGCCGATGAAGAAGTCCAGTCCGAGCGGGCGCGCGATCTCGTCGGCGAAGAAGCGGCCTGGTGAGCGGCCGGAGGCCCGGCGGATCACCTCGCCGACCAGCCAGCCCCAGGTTCGGCCGTGGTACCCGTGTGCAGTGCCCGGAGTCCACTGGGGACGCTGCGCCGCCAGCGCTGCTGCCATGGGCCCCCAGGACAGTGCCTCTGCCAGCGGCAGCGGTTGGTCCAGGGCGACCAAGCCGGCCTGGTGGGACAGGAGCCAACGGACGGGGATGTCCGCCTTGCCGTTCACCGCGAACTCTGGCCAGTACTTCGCCACCGGCGCGTCAAGGTCCAGCAGTCCGCGCTCGACCAGCATGTGCGCCGCGGTCGCGGTGGCTCCCTTGGTCGCCGAGTAGACCAGTTGCAGGGTGTCCCGTGTCCAGGGACGGCCGGTCTCGGGGTCGGCGACGCCACCCCAAAGGTCGACCACCGGCCGGCCGTGCCAGTAGACGCACACGGCCGCGCCGATATCCCCGTGCTGGGTGAAGTTCTCCATGAACGCCTTGCGGACCGGCTCGAACCCGGGCGCTACCTCACCGTCGATCGTCGTCATGCCGCTCATCCTGGCATCTTGGCTGCCCGCTCTGGCAGGGCAAGTGGGCCGTGCTCAAAGGCATTCGGCATCGATGCGTACGACGAGAGTGATGCGTTCGCCGCTCGTGATCGGCCGTACGCCGTGGATGTGGTCGCGGGTGGCCGGGAAGGCGACCAGGGTGCCGCAGGGCGGCTTGATCTCCCGGGCGGGGTTCTCGAAGAACAGCTCGCCGCCGCCGTAGGAGTCAGGGGTGTTGAGCCAGATCACGAGGGTGAGGTCGCCGCCGACGACGGGTTGTCCGTTGGTCCGGGCCCGCTCGCGTTCGATGTCGGTGACCTCGTCGTGGTGGGCTACGAAGCCGACGCCGGGGCCGTAGCGGTAGACGACCGCCGGCTGGGTGGGTATCCGTTGCGGGGCGATCTCGAAGTGGCCACGCAATTGGGCGGCGCAGTGCGAGATGACCGCCTCTTCCAGGTGCGTCGGGATCTCGACGTACTCGCTCTTGCGCAGCGATTCGTCGATGACGCCCTGGTAGGTACGCGGGCGGGCGGTGTGGTTCTTCACGTGGTCCATCAGCGCTCCGCAGAGGCTGAGGGGGATCGCGCTCTCTACGACGAGCGGTAAGCGGCTCTTCCAGGTCATGAGGTGTGCTCCTTCCACCAACGGGTTCCTTCGGGCGAGTCCTCGAGGATCACGCCCTGCTGGGTGAGCTGGTCTCGGATCGCGTCGGCCTCGGCGAACTTCTTCGCCGCACGGAGCCGGTCGCGCTCTTTCACGAGTTCGTCGACGGCGGCGTCGCTCTGAGTGGGGCCGGTGATGTCGAAGGTGCCGAAGAGGTTGTTCACGTCCTCGATCAGCCGCGTAGCGGCCGGGCCGGCCGGCTCCTCCATGCGGTTCTGCTCGCGGATGTACTGGAACAGGACGGCGAGGGCGCCGGGGGTGTCGAAGTCGTCGTCCAGGCGCTCACGCATCTCCTTCCAGGCATCGGCGGCGCGTGCGGCGTTCGCCTGGCTGTCCGTGTGCGCGGGGTCGATGGTCCGGGCGAAGTTCTCGATCCGGCGGCGTGCCCCTCGGGCCTGCTCCAGCGTGGAGTCGTTCAGCTCCATGGAGGAGCGGTAGTGCTGGGAGAGGAAGGCGTGGCGCAGGGTGCGGAAGTCCGTCCGGGTGAGGGCGTCCCGGATGGTGAGGAAGTTGCCGGTGCTCTTCGACATCTTCTCGCCGTCGACACGCAGCAGACCGGTGTGCATCCAGTAGCGGGCCAGCGGCTCGATCCCGGAGGCGGCTTCCATCTGGGCCACCTCAGCCTCGTGGTGCGGGAAGATGAGGTCCACGGCCCCACCGTGCAGGTCGTACGAGGGTCCGAAGAACGTCTCCGTGATCGCGGTGTCCTCGATGTGCCACCCCGGCCGGCCCGGGCCAAGCTCGGTCTCCCAGAACGGCTCGCCGTCCTTGCGGCCCTTCCACAGCGCGAAGTCGCCCGGGTTGCGCTTCTTCGAGTTGTCGTCGATCCGCGACACCGAGTCCTCGGGTCGCAGGTCGGTGCGGCCGGAGAGCTTGCCGTACGCGGGGAACGAGGCCAGGTCGAAGTACCAGCCGTCGTCGAGCTGGTAGGCGTGGCCTCGCTCGATCAGCCGCTTGATCTGGTCCACGATCCCGTCAATGTGGTCGTGGGCCCGCGCGTGGACGTCGACGCGAGTGTTCCCCAGCGCGGCCATGTCCTCCAGGTACTGCTTCTCGAAGAGCGCCGCGATCTCCTCCGGCGGGACGCCCTCCTCTGCCGACCGCCGGATGATCTTGTCGTCGACGTCGGTGATGTTCTGGAGGTACGTGACCCTGTACCCGCTCACTTCCAGGTACCGGGCGATGAAGTCGAACTGCGTGTACGTCTTCGCGTGCCCGACGTGGCTCGGGCCGTAGACGGTGGGTCCGCACACGAACATCCGCACCTCGGCCTCCCGCTCGGGGCGGAACTCCTCCGACTGGTTGGTGAGCGTGTTGTGGACCTTGATCGACATCATGCCTCCTGTGTAAGCGGATCACGCAGCGTACTGACGCCCGGACATGAGCGTCTAACTGGAACCGCCGCGCCCGCCGAAGGGTACGAATCCCGGGGATGGCAGGGTGGCGAAAGTCGCTGCCTCGTCCCCGAGAAGGTGGTGGTTGGCCTGCTGGTAAGCCTTCCGCACGGTCGCGATCGCGCCGGTGCTCAGGTCCACCCCGGCGGACTGGCAGAACTCCCCCAGGGCTTCGCATCGCCGCTCCAGGTCGACCATCGACAGCGGGTCGCACTGCTGGGCCTCGATCAGCAGGTTCTCCTGCTCGCCGCTGATCAGGCCGAGGGCGCCGAGGGAGTACAGCTTCCACTTCATGTTCGGCAGCAGCCGGCCCGAGCGGGCGTACATCCAGTCGACGACCTCGTCCAGCGCGCCCGACAGGACGAAGTGGCCCGTGGGCACGCCGACCCGCCGGGCCATGCGCAGCGGGATCTCACGCACGTCCCAGGTGATCCGGTTGTACAGCCGGTGGGTCTCGCCCTCCAGCCGTTCGAGCTGCTCCCGCGTCTTGTGGGAGATCAGCGCCTCGAAGGCGTTCTCGCGGTCGAACAGCGGCTCGCCCTTGTTCCCGTAGGCGTCGCACTTGTCGCTGTTCCACGTCGTGCGCGGGTCGGCCTCGTACTGGAAGAGGAGCTGATGGACGTTGACCTCCATGCGTCCCCAGGGCACGGGCAGGTGGAAGCTGAACTCCGGGACCCAGGCGGGGAGCCGGTCCCGGACCAGGGCGTACGTGTCCGCCGGCCGCGGCCTCCACTCGTCCTCCTTGATCGGGACGTCGAGGACGACGGCCAGGTCGAAGTCGGAGTCAGTGCTGAACCGCGTAACGTTGCGCGGCGCGACGGCCGAGGAGGAAAGGACGTAGAGCGCCTGGACCTCGGGCATCGTCTTGAGCGTGTTGAGCAGACCCCCGGCTGCGGCACGGGCCTGCATTTTCAGGTTTTCCACGAGAACTCCTGGTCAGATGATCGGGCGATCCATCACGGAGCGGAGCGCGGGGACGAGCTCCAGCGCGACGCCGCCGTGGGTGCGCTGGATGTGTGCGAGGGAAGGGCTGCTGTTGCCCTCGATGACCACGGGACCGCCGGGCGTGAGTGCGATGTCCCAGCCGATGAAGGGCACCTGCGGGAACAGGCGGGCACAACGCTCGGCCAGCTCTCGGACCTCCGTCATGCGGGAGATCCGGTGGTCGGCGAACGGCACCGAACTGCCCCCGTGGCGGGTGTGGGCGTTCAGGTACCGGTCGTAGCCCTGGCGGTCGAGTCGCCCGTCTGGGTGGACTCGGATCTGCATGCCGCCGGAGGCCGAGTTGTCCGTGGTGCTCTCGGTGCCGCCGAGTTTCAACATCACGTACAGGACCTCGGCTGCGCCTTCACGCAGCAGGGTGATCACGCGGAACGTGTTGAGGACGTACGGGTTCAACACGTCCAGGTCGGGATGCTGCGGCACGTGCTGCTCCACCAGCCACGTACCCCACTGCTGCGCATAGGCCGGCAGGTCGAAGCCGTCCTCGCCAGGTCGCACGATCACGACGCCGGATCCACCGCTGGAGTAGCGGGACGGCTTGACCACCACGCGCCCGAAGCCGGAGAGGCGATCGAGGACGTCCGGCAGCGACACCGCCTCGCCGTCGGACGTCACACCCGCGCGGTGGTCGCCGCTCGCGATCAGTGCGGGCTGCGGGATGCCGGCCGAGGCGAGGATCTTCTTGCAGGACGTCTTGTCGTCCAGCTCGATCGTGTCGCGGTTCACGCGGGGAAGGAGCCGGTGGAACAGGGCTGACTCCGGCAGGTACGAGCAGGCCCGCTCGGCGGACACCTCGCGCTGGTAGCCGCCGTAGCGGAAGTAGTGGAAGGGCAGGCAGCGCCACCTCGTGGTGACCCTCATCAGGTCCACCGCGATTCGGGCCGTGCTCTTGCGGTCCTCGTCGCGCAGCATCGCGGGGACGTGTTCGCTCCGCAGCTGCCGCACCTGGTAGGGCAGGAACCGCGCGCCGGAAACGCGGGGAAGAACCCGGGTGCGGAACCACTCCTCGGTCACGGCCTGGCGGTGGTTGAACCCGCGGTTCGCGGTACGTCTCATGGTGCTCCTCCCATTTCTTAGTGGTCCGGGGTTCCGGCGATGGCCAACGTGACGACGAGCGCGGTAACGGCGATTACGTAGGCCACGACAGCGAGGCGCTGCCTCATCGGGCGGGCCCGATGTTGTCGGCGGCGGTCGACCAGCCGATGCCGTTCGCGGGCTGGATGTAGGCGATGCGGATGAGCCGGCCGCCGTGCCACTCGTGCATGACTTCCGTCAGCTCCCCCTCGCACCGGCTCGCGATGTCGCGGACCCGGCGGTGAAGGAGGGGGTGGTCTTCCCGGCCTTCGGAGTCGACCGGATTCACCGCTCGGACTCCTCGCGGTCGCTTGCTCCGCGACGAAGGAATCTCGCCCAGCCGGATTCGGCGCGGGCACGGAGGGCCGGGCTCGGACCGGCCGGCGACTCGGGAACGGTGTGCTGGCGTCCGCTGGTGCCGGGCGCGCGTACGGGCAGGGACTGGCTCATCACGACCTCCTCGGGGGTGGTGCAGCCCGTCACCCGCGTGAGGGGCGCCGATGACGGGCTGCGGTCCTGGGAGCCGTCCGGAGCGGGGCGGGAAAGCCGGTTGCCCGGGTGCTCAACTCCGAACGGCGTGAGGCCCAGTGAACGGTCGTGGACCACGCGCCCGGAACGTTTCCCGGGGGTTTCTCCAGCGAGAGAAACCCCCGTTTCTCACACGGGGAGTAGCCTCCTGACTACCGACCTGAGGGGAGAGGTGGGATGTCTGACCCGATGGCTCTGCACCCGCTGACCTACGTGCGAGAAGGCAAGGGCTGGGGCAAGGCCGAGTTAGCCCGACTCATGTGCGAACGCGGGAGCGCGCTGGGCGTACCACTGGCCACCAACCGGACGACGGTCTGGAAGTGGGAGCAGGGGCAGGAACCTGACGTGGACGCGCAATTGGTGCTCGCCGACCTGCTGGGCGTTCCCGAGGACCACGTACGCTCGGCGGTCTGGCCCCGATGGCTACCGGCTTGGGAGTCAACGGCCTTGGTGGCCCCATGGACTCCGGCCGGTACCGTGAAGGTATTTGCCGATCTGGTCAGGAGCGGCCACATGGATCGTCGGGGATTCCTGTCCATCACCGGGGCTGCGCTGACGGGTGTCGCGGCCAACTGGGCAGCCGCGCCAGAGGCGTTCGCCTCGGCATTCGACGGCGACCGCGTCACCGACGCGATGGTGACCACTATCGAAGCGCGCGTGGACACCCTCCGCACGCTCGACGACCAGATGGGCGGCGCCCGCCTCCTGGACCAGGCCACCAGCGACCTTGCACTGATCAGCGGCCTCCTCGACCACGGTCGCTACACCGACGCCGTCGAACACCGCCTGTACGCGATAGCCGCCCGGGTGTCGTACCTCGCCGGATGGATGGCCTACGACAAGGGCCTCCGCTCCCTCGGACAGCGCTACTACGTCGGCGCCCTCCGCAGCGCACACAGTGCGAAGGACGACGGCTTCGGCGCCTTCATCCTGGCCGAGATGGGCATCCACATCTCCGACTCGGGCGACACGGCCGCGCGCGTGAAGCTCATCGACACCGCCATCGGCAACGCCCCCACGGCCCTCCCGCCGGCGGCGGCCTCGTACCTCTACCTCCACCAGGCCGAAGCCTTGTCCCGAGACACCCAGCACGAGGCGGCCGGCAAGTCGCTCAACCGGGCCTACGACCTATGGGGCGCCCACCACGAAGGCGACCGCCCCGACTGGCTGGGCTGGTACGGGGAAGCACAGCTCAAGTCCACCGAGGGCAAGATCATGCTCCGCTCCGGCTTCCCCGAGCGCGCCACCAGCGCCCTCGCGATCGCGGTGGACCAAGCGGTCCCGCGCGACCGTGCCGTACGCTCTGGCCGCCTCGCCACGGCACGCCTGGCCGCCCGGGACCTGGACGGGGCCCTGGACGCCGCCAACCTCGGCCTGGAGCTGCTGGAGAACCGCGTCCGCTCCGACCGGGCATATGTCCGGCTGACGAAGTTCAGCGACTATCTGGAGCCGTACGCCGGGGTGCCGTCGGTCCTTGAGTTCCGCGACCGGCTTCAGGCTCTTCCGGCTGTTGCCTGACTGTGTTCCCGTGACGCCTCTGAGGTTCCCCCGCTGCGCGGGAGGTGCTGACTAGCTGGTCAGGGCGGGTTGACGTGGTTTCAGGTTCGCTTGTTCGGCCGCTGCCTGGTTGGCGTAGTGCTTCTCCTCGAACTCGATCGGGCTGAGGTATCCGAGCCGTTTCTGAATGCGGCGGGGATTGTAGAGGCCGTCGAGATACTGGAAGAGCGCGAGGTTCGCCTCGGCGCGTGTGGCGAAGACGCGGCCGCGGACGCACTCGGTCTTGATGACCATCCACAGGTTCTCGGCGAGAGCGTTGTCGAACGAGTCGCCGACCGATCCCATGGATGCCTGGATACCGGCCCTGACCAGGCGTGTGGTGAGCTTCACGGATGTGTACTGGCAGCCGTGGTCGGCATGGTGAACGAGCTCGCCGGCAATGGGCTCGCGGCTGGCCAGGGCGTACTCCAGCGTGGTCAGGACCAGGTCCGCATCCGCGCGGGCGGAAGTCTCCCAAGCCACGACCCGGCGGGAGAACGCGTCGCGGATCGCGGAGAGCCACAACGGGCCCTCCAGCGTCGTGATCACGGTCAGGTCGGTGACCCACAGCCGGTTCGGCACGTCCGCCGTGAAGTCGCGTTGCACCAGGTCAGGGGCGAGTTCCGCATCGGGGTCGCGGCGGGTGAAGCTCTTGCCCCGGCGGGGGCTGATCCCGGCCAGGCCGGCCTGGCGCATGAGCCGTTCGACGCGCTTGCGGCCGACGCGGGTGCCCTCGCGTGTGAGGGCGGCGTGCACGCGCGGGGAGCCGTAGATCCCGCCGGAGTCGGCGTGGACCTGCCGGATCTGGCCGGTCAGCTCGGCGTCCCGGCGGCGGCGTTCGCACGGCTCCCTCTCGGCCCGGCGCCACCGGTAGTAGGTGGAGGAGGGGATGGACAGTTCCCGGAGTACGGGCTCGACACCGAGGTCACCGCGTTCGTCGAGGAACGTCAGTACCTTCGCCGGGTCGTGTCGAGTTCCTGGGCGAAAAAAGCCGAGGCGGACTTGAGGATCTCGTTCGCCCGCTTGAGCTGGGCATTCTCCTTCCGCAGGGCGGTCAGCTCCTCCTTCTCGGCGGTGGTCAGCAGGTCGTCCCGTTCACCGGCGTCGGCCTCGGCCTGACGGATCCAGTTCCGCAGGGCCTCGTGGTGCACGCCAAGCTCCTCGGCCATACGGCGGATCACCGGCTTCGGCTCGGCGGCCCGATACATCCGGACCGCACGCTCACGCAACTCCAGCGGGTACTTCCTCGGGGCAGGCATCGTCTGGGCTCCTCTCATGAGACCCATCTGACCCTCTGTCATCCATCCCCGCATCTCGGGGGAACCTCACTCCTGTGCCGGCGCCGCCCTCCTGCGTCACAACGACCCTCCTCGAGCCCCGTCCAACCGGAGGCCGTCGGGGCAGATCCGTGTGAGGCGCCCGGTGCCTCGTGCAGCAAGACGGCGGCCGGGCAGAGGCCCGGCCGCCGGTTCTGCTTTGGCGCTTTCTCGGTGTGGTCAGTTCCTGCGGGGGAGGAATCGGCCGCCGTCTGCGGCGGCGATGGTGAGGAGGCTCTCGTACTGGCCGCGGTCCTCGTCAGTCATGTAGGGAATGACGACTTCGGGGTTCTGGGCGAAGTACTTGCGCAGGAGATCGAGTGCGTCGTTCAGGGCTTGATCGGCGATCTCCTGGGTCACCTCGGTGTGGATCTTGGCTCCGGCGGCCTGGAACTCTTCCAGGGTGGCTTCGTTGGCGAGGGCCTGCTCCTCCTTGGTGAAGGGGCGCCCGTCGAGGTGGTGGAAGGCGCGCGTCCGGGTTGGGCGAAGTCCATGTCGAACAGCAGGGCCATGATGTGGGGGCGCAGGGGAGTTGCGGGCATAGAGGTGCTCCTCGAAGGGGTGGGGTGGGTGTGCATCAATGGTCTGGAGAATCCCCGGTTTGGCTAACCGGGGATCGTCGGTTACCTTCAGCCGCTCTTGTCTGGTCAGCGCCGTCGCGTTGAGTCGCTTGCGGCCTTGCTTGCCGGCTGTGCGGCGGGTGCCGCAGGCGGTGTGCCCCTGCCGCCTCGGGCAGACCGCTCGTGCGGAGCTTCGGGGGCGGCGGGCAGGTGGGCGCTGCGCCGCAGCCGCCAGACGAGGACATCGCTGATCGAGTCAGCGGTGTCGAGCTCGCGCCGTCGGCTGGCTTCGGCGAGCAAGGCGGCCGGGTCGTATCCAGCCTTCCGTGCGTCGGTGAGAGTGGCGGCCAGGGCGGGCCAGCCGGGCTCGGCCAGGATCCGTTCGGCCAGCTCCGGCACCGCCTGGTGGACGAATGCGGCCTGTCGTTGCTGAACGTGCAGGGCCAGGCGTTGGCCGCGCTGCCGGAGGGCGCCCATGGGCTGGGTGGCGGCTGCCTGGTAGGCGGCGCGGAGGTGTTCGGCGGCTTGCCGGGCGGCGGCTGCCTGCTGGGCGTGGTGTTTCTTGGCGTGCCAGTTCGCCGCTGTGGTGGCGAGGAAGAACGCCATGTCGATGAGCATGGCGGTGGTGGCGCCGTCTTCGCCGCGGCCGAGGGCGGGTCCGCTGTGGATGAGGTCGCGGGCTGCCTGCCGAAGGGCACGGTCGTGCCCTCGTACGGCCTTCACGTGGGAGCGGCTGGCGCGTTCGAACGCGAAGGCCGCGTCGCGGAGTTCCTTGCGGGTGTGGGCGGCGGAGGTCTTGGCGAGCGCGTCGAGGACTTCCGCGGCGCCGGCGATCTGTGCTGCTGCCGCGCCGTCGTCGCCCTGGTCGATGATCAGCAGCGCCTGCCATGTGGCGGCGCTGGCCCTGCGCCGGGCGAACGCGGGGCCGGTCACCGGCGGCAGGGCGGGCTGCCCGGGCCCGCTGTCGTCTCCCGAGGCTTCTGCGGGGGTGGTGAAGCGTTCGCGGATGCGGGGCAGGGAGAGGTCCGGGGCGAGCTTCGATCCGGAGTAGAAGACGGGTTCGCCGTGCTTGTTGCGGTCGTCGGGCAGGGCCACGGTGTAGCCGAGGAGGTCCCCGGACGGTGCCACGCGCTGCCGGGTGAGGAGGCCGGAGGCGGTGAGGCGGGCGAAAAACTCCTCCTCGCTGTGGGCGCCGGCCACGGCCTGGCGGACGGTCTCGCGCAATGTCTCCCTCGGGGTGCGTTCCTGGTTGTGACGGTCGGCTTTGTGGCGTTCGGCGCTGGTGGGGCGGCGGGCGGCGGTGCCGTCGCCGGTGTTGAGGCGGCGCAGGTTGTAGTCGGCCTCGATGAGGCGGGCCTCGGCTTGGGCGCGCTTGGCTTCGTTGTGGCGGCGGGGTTTGCGGCCGTCTTCGCGGACGGTGGTGGCGATGATGTGGATGTGGTCGTCGGCGTGCCGGACCGCCGCCCACCGGCAGCCGGCGCCGTCGCCGGGGTCGATGCCGGTGGCGGCGACCATGCGGCGCGCGATGTCACCCCACTGCTCGTCCGACAGGATCGGGTCCTCGGGTGCGGCGCGTACGGACAGGTGCCACACGTGCTCGGTGGGGCACCTCGACTTGGGCAGGGCTTCGACGGGCTGGTCGAGGAGCTGTTGCAGGTCCTCGTAGGTGGCGGCCGGGTCGCGGCCGGGGTCGGGGGCCAGGGCGTCCCAGGCGGCGACGAGGTGGGGGTCGGTGTGTTCCTCGTGGGTGCCGGGGCCGTAGAGGTAGCCGATCAGCCCGATGGTGCGGGTGCCCATCTTGTGAATGGAGGGGATCATCCGGTGGGGGTCTCGCTTTCCAGGTAGCGCCGGGTGAAGGCGTCCACGCGTTCGGCGGTCCGCTGGACGGCGTCGAGGACCGCCTTGGCGTGCGGGGCGTCGGCGCCGGAGTTCAGGACGGTGGCGACCTGGTTGAGGTTGTTGCCGATTGGGCCGAGCGCCCGGCGCAGGGCGAACAGCTCGCTGACGATCTCCCGGCGGGTGGCGATCTCGGCTTCGGTGCGGTCGAGGTCGCGCGCGGCCTTCAGTGCGGCGCGGGCGAGGAAGCCGGCGACGCTCATCCGGCAGACCGACGCCGCGTGGGTGAGGAGCCGGTATTCGTCGTCGTTCAGGCGGCAGCTGGGCTGGTGCATGCGCTTGTTCTCGGCGCGCAGGCGTTCACGCTGGCGCACGTGCGACGAGGTCGACGTGGTGTGCGTGCAGCGGGCGGTGTGGCAGGTGTGCTGTCCGTCCCTGCCCGGGTGCGGTCCGCCCTCGGCCGCATCCCGAAGGACCGGCGGCCCCTGGCGCGGGTCCCCTCCCGCCACTCTGGGGGCGGGGGAGCCCAGAGCATTGCTCCCGACGGGAGCAATGCTCTGGGTACAACTTGCTGCGCTGTTGGGATCGGTAGTCATGTGCTGCTGGGGGGTGGGGAGTTCGTGGTTCGGGTCGTGCATGGATCGGTTCTCCGTGGGGTGCTGGTGCCGGGTGCTTGGCTGTGTGCGGCACTCGTGTCCCCGTGCTCGGCTGCATGGGGTGCGCCGGGAGGACGGGGCCGGTGTGTTTGCGGGGGTCAGACGGTGTCGGCGGGGGCGGCGGCTTCGTCGAGTGGCCCGGCCTTGATGCCGCCGTCCACGACGGGCTGGGTCTGGCCGGTGCGCTCGGCCTGCAGTTGGTTGCGCAGGAGGCGGGCGGGTTTCTGGCCGATCCGTAGCGTGGTGCGCAGCCGCTCGGCGGTCAGCTGGTCGTCGCTCCAGTCGGCGGTCAGAAGCTGGGCTTCGTGGAGGACTTCGGCGTCGGTGCGGTTGCGGTGGGCGGTCGGCTTGGCGGCGGCGGGGACCCGGCCGGTCGCCCGACGCGGGGCCGATCCCGTCGACTCAGCCACGGCGGCCGACCGGGGTGTTCGAGCAGCAGGAGCGGGGGCCGGTGTGTCGGGCTCGGTCGGCCTCGTCGCAGGTGGCTCGGTGACCTTCATGGCGGTCGACTCGGTCGGCTGCCCAGGGTCTGGTTCGGCCTGGTCAGACCTCGACTGTGGGGCCTCCTCGCTGGCCGACTTGTCGGCTTGCGGGTCGCCCGACTGGTCGGCGGCCGTTTCTGCGGGGTCGGCCGACTCGGGGTTGTGGTGCAGCACCTTGGCCACGAGGTCCGATCCGAAGTAGATCGACCCGACCGGGAGCGAGGTCGCCAGCAGTACGAGGGCCCAGTTCGCCGTGTCCCAGTCGGTCAGTCGGCCCCATTGGACCGAGGCGGTGTGCAGGGCCGGGACGAGGCCGTGCACGTAGTTCAGCAGGAGGCTGGCGATGGTGTAGGCGGCCAAGACCCGCAGCGCGAACATGCGGTCGGTGCCGGTCAGGACGAGCGCGGAGACCAGCGCGAGGGCCATCAGCCCGTCGACCACGATCGGGTAGAGCAGGGCGGCGGTGGAGTCTGCGCCAATGGCGCGGGCCACGTCGGACAGCGCGTTCCACGAGACCCGGAAGGCCATGAGGACGACGGCCACCAAGCCGAGGACGAGGGCGATGCGTCCGCTGCGGTTCACGTGACGGCCCCCGGCGGGTGCGGCTGCTCGGCGGGCGCCGGCAGCACCGTCACTTTGGTGAGGGTCTCGTCCTTGGCCGCCGGGGTGGGCGGGGAGCGGGGCGATGCCGGCGCGGATGCGGCGGTTGCCGTGTGTGGCTGCCGGGGTGCTCGGGGCAGGGGAGTGCAAGGCGGGGGGCTCCAGGGTGGGGAAGCGGGTCTTGTGTTGGGGTCGTTCACGGCGTTCACGCGGGGGGCGTTCACGCGAGCCCCCTTCTAAAGGGGGGCTCGCGCGTGTACGCCTGGGTGCGTGTACGGCGTGTACGCCTCCGTGATCGTGTGACCTGCGGTTTTGTGGTGAGCGTGCACGCCTGGGGCGGGTTGTGGGCCTGTGCGTCCGGGAGGGGTGCGTGTACGCCCGCGTGAACGCTCAGCAGGGCCGGCGCGGGGGTTAGCCGACGGCGGTGAGGTGGCGGGCAGAGGGGTAGTAGCGGGCCTGCTGGCCGCCTCCGGTCCCTCCGGCGATGCCGTCGGCCTTCGTTGCCAGGCCACTGTCGACGAGCCGACTGAGGTGGCGTCGTGCCTTTTCGATGTCGGCGCGGTCGGGGTCGCCGCCGCCGATGAGGATGGTTGCCAGGTCGCGTGCGGACAGCCCGCCCGGGGCGTTGCGCAGCAGGACGGCGGGGTCCTTGGTGGGGTCGACGATGGTGGTGCCGCGCACGTGGTCGTGGGTGACGTCCAAGGGGCCGATCTCGCCGGTGGGGGTCTTGAGGTGGTGCAGGGTGACGGCGGGGTCGCCGGCCTTTCCGGTGACGAACAGGACACTGCCCGCGCCGGAGACGTACCAGGTGGAGCCGTAGACCTGGTCCAGGCTGGGGCGCTGGCCGCGCGGCGCGTCGGCACTGGCCTTGCGCTGGTGGTGCAGCTCCATGATTTCCACGCCGCCGCGCAGGGCCCGGTTTCGGGCGTTGTGGAAGGCGACCGCGAGGCTGTCGTCGACCATCGTGCTGACCGCGTCCTTGAGGCTGTCGATCACGATGGTGTCGGCCTGGTGGGCGGCGGCGAGGTCGGCGAGGAGGTCGGGCTCCTTGTCGAGGGTGGCGGGCAGCGGGCCCTCCCAGACCACGAGCCGCTCCCGAAGGATCTTCTCGTCGGTCTGGAAGACGCGGCGGGCCATGGCCTTGGCGATCTGCTTGGGACGGTCCATCGCCAGGTACAGCACCCGTCGGCTGGGAGCGACGGGCATCTCCAGGACGGTCTCCTGCAAGCCGAGGCGGGCGAAGACCACCTGATGGGCCAGCGTGGTCTTGCCGACACCCGGAGCGCCGACGATCATCAGGCTCTCGCCGGAGGCCCAGGCGGTCTTCTCGCGCGTGCCCCACAAGGGCTCCGTGTCGGCGCCGGTCTCTTTGACGAACGACCATCCGTCTTTGGCGAAGCGGGACAGCCGTCCCTGCCCCGAGGCGAGTGCGCGCTCGCGTTCGGCGCGTACTTCCGCTTCGACCTCCGCGCGTATCGCCTCGGGATCCGCGCCGGGCTCCTGGGCCCGCTGGAGGGTGCGTACGGCGGAGGTCACCAGGCGGCGCAGGTTGGCCTTCCGGCGGATGATCTCCGCGTGATGCTCGGCGCTGCCGGTGCCGTAGGGCGCGTCGGCGAGCTGGAACACGTAGGCGGCACCGCCGACCCGCTGTAGGTCGCCTTGCTGCTGGAGCAGTTCGGTGAGGACGATCGGGTCGGTGGGATTGTCCTCGCGGCGCTGGGCGAGGAGCGCGCGCCAGATCGTCTCGTGGGCGGGCCGGTAGAAGGCGTCGTCGCCCAGGATGGGCCGGACCGCGTCGATGACGTCGGCTTTGTGCATGCAGGCGCCGAGGACCGCGCGTTCGGCGTCGACGTTGAAGGGCGGCTCCAGCGGCGAGGGGTCCTCGTCGAAGTGGGATGGCGTCTGGGGAGGCAGGGTCGTACCCTGGGGCATAGAGCTCCTCACCCGGCTGGCCATATGGGGCGGCAACCCCGGCGGGCCGGTTCGATCGTTCAGGGATGGGCGGTTTCGAGGGTTCATGCTTTGCCCCCGGTGCTTCGCAGCACCGGGGGCTTTTTCATGTTCGTCTGCGTTCCCCGGCGTTCGGGGGTGGACGGACAGCATACCCAGGAGTTTCGATAATGCAATGACTTGCATTCGGCTCCGCAACGGTGTTCACTCTTGACCGTGGTCGCAGTGGCTCCTGGGGTCACCCTGAAGGGAGGAGGTGGGTATGAGCAGCAAAGACGGCACGGCGCGCGCAGCGGGCCCGGACCGGCCTGTGCCTGAGGACTACGTCGCCGATCGCATCAAGCAGGAACGTGAGGCGCGAGGCTGGAGTACGGTCGCCCTGGCCGAGAAGATGTCCGAGGCCGGTCACCCGGTTAACCAGGCCGCGATCTGGCGCATCGAGAGCGGCAAGCCGCGACGCCGGGTCAATCTCGACGAGGCGCTCGGCTTCTGCCAGGTATTCGGCCTCACCATGGACGAGCTGACCGCGCCGCCCATGAAGCATGCCGACGCGGTGGTCCGCGGTCTTGTCCGCGAGCGCATTGCCAAGCGGGCTGCGCTCACGCGTGTGCAGCGTGACGCGCGGATCCTGGAACGCGAGCTCGACCACATCGAGTTCGAGCTGAAGCACTTCGCCAGCTACGGCGATGAGCAGAAGGCCGAACTCGAACAGCTGATGCACCGCGAAGAAGACGCGTGGAGGCGCCAGCACCCCTGAATGAGCGGGGCCACGAGGCCGAGCGCGCGGGTAGGCCCGTGACGTCCGGCTTTCGGCGGGACACGCCTCGGGGCTGCAGTGGCCGAGAAACGTGCCCCCATGCCCTACCGCATCAGCACTGCCCATCCCTGAACATCACCACCGGCCTGGTCCGCGAGGGTTGCCGCCCCTGTGACCGCGTGCGCCGGAGGAGGAGCACACCCTTGCCCCAGCACTCCCTGCCCCTTGCACAGATCGCTCAGCTCCTCGACGTCCCCGAGGACTCGCTCCGCGCGCTCATAGCCGCACGCGGCAGCGACCAGGGCGACACCACCCTCGTCGGCCTCACCGTCGCCGAAGCCGCACGTCGCCTCGGCATTGGCCGGACCAAGCTGTACGAATACGTCTCGTCAGGGGCAATCGACTCCGTCAAGATCGGCAGCTTGCGCCGCATCCCAGCAGAGGCGGTGAACGACTTCCTGGCCTGTCGTCTGTCGGCGACCGACTTCGGGGCCGCCGCGTGACGCGAGCCTCCGCACCGAAGTCCCGCCAGCCCAACGGCGCCTCGTCGATCTTCCAGGGCAAGGACGGCCGATGGCACGGCTACGTCACCGTCGGGACCAAGGACAACGGCAATCCCGACCGGCGCCACGTCAGCCGCAAGACCCGCACCGAGGTCACCAAGCTCGTACGCGAGCTGGAACGGCAGCGTGACAAGGGAGCCGTCCGCAAGGTCGGTCAGAGCTGGACGCTGGAGACGTGGCTGATGCACTGGGTGGAGAACATAGCCGCCGCGCACGTCTCGGAGAACACCATCGACGGCTACCGCGTCGCGGTGAACCACCACCTCATACCCGGCCTCGGTGCCCACCGTCTGGCGAAGCTCGAGCCCGAGCACCTGGAGCGCTTCTACAAGAAGATGCAGGAGTCCGGCAGCGCCGCCGGCACCGCCCACCAGGTCCACCGCACCGTCCGCACCGCTCTCAACGAAGCGGTCCGCCGCGCCCACCTCACGGTCAACCCGGCCACGATCGCCAAGGCCCCGCGGCTGGAAGAGGAGGAGGTCGAGCCCTACACGGTCGAGGAGGTCCAGCGCCTGCTCGCCGAGGCCGCCAAGCACCGCAACACCGCCCGCTGGGTCATCGCCTTGGCGCTCGGCCTTCGCCAGGGCGAGGTCCTGGGCATGCAGTGGACTGACGTCGACTTCAAGCTCGGCGTGATCCGCGTTCGCCGTGGCCGGCTGCGGCCCCGGTATAAGCACGGCTGCGGCGACCGCTGCGGGCGTAAGCCCGGCTTCTGCCCGCAGAAGATCAACACCCGCCGGGAGACGAAGAACGCGAAGTCCCGCGCCGGCCAGCGGCCCATCGGCGCCCCCGACGAGCTGCTCCAGCTTCTGCGCCAGCACAAGGAGGAACAGGCCCGCGAGCGTGCCCTTGCCCGAGACCTGTGGACCGAGAAGGGGTACGTCTTCACGTCGCCCACGGGCGAGCCCCTGAACCCGAACACCGACTACCACAAGTGGAAGGAGCTGCTGAAAGCCGCAGGCGTTCGCGACGCTCGCCTCCACGACGCCCGCCACACCGCGGCGACCGTCCTGCTCATCCTCGGCGTTCCGGACGCGGTCGTCGACGCCATCATGGGCTGGGAACCCGGCAAGTCCGCCCGGATGCGCCGCCGCTACCAACACCTAACCAGCCGCGTCCTGAAGGACACCGCAGACAAGATCGGCGGCCTCCTGTGGGGCACGGGCCAGGCGGCTGCCGCGCCGAAGGCCGGCCAGAGCCCCGTTCCCGCCGAGCTGGTGGTCCACGTTGCCCGCCTCGGCGAGCGGCCCGTGCCCTTCCTCCACCGCGAGCACGCCGACGAGGTCGTCGCACGGTGGAGCGAGGACTGGCCCGACCACCCTGCCGAGGTCGAGGAATGGGATCGCTGGCGCTGGGAACAACATGGCCCCGGCGGTGCGAGCGCCATCCGCGACCGGGTACCCGAGCGGGCGGTGGTCTTCCACGCCCGAGCTCTGTTTCTCCCTGGCGGGGAACGCGCGGCGACCGGGGTCCCGGAGCAGTGGTCGGTGCCGGCCTGGGGCTTCGAGACCGATCGCTACACCGATCGCGCCTCAGCCTGGCGCACGGCCCGACGGCCCGGCACGGGCCAGGAGGTCGAGGCCCAGGTGCGCGGCACGGACAAGACCGCTGTGGAGGCGGCCTTCGCCGAGGCGTGTGCACAGGCCGTGGACCGCGCCCGGAACCCGGGGAAGTACGGCGACACCGACGAGTGGTGATGTTGGACAAGCCAATGCCGTGCCCGTGAGGGTGCCGGATTTCCTTCCGGCACCCTCCGTGGGGGGAGATCAGCTCCCAGGCATGCGACTTCGCGGGCCGCCGCCCCTCGTGAGGAGCCCCAACGCCTCCGTGATGGCACAGCGACGTGGGAGACCGCTCTTACGGCATGGCCAAGGTATCCGGGCGGCGGATCACCGCCGAGATTCCGCGGAAGCCTGCAGCGAACCCACTCTTGTGTCGGCGAGCACCGCCAACCCGCAAGGCACCGTCGTCGGAGCCCTGCGCGACCCGTGCATGCTCGTCGTCCACGATCAGTTCGGCGAGGACGTGATCCTTCAAACGGTCTCCCCGGGCGGCGGAGACGGCGGTGTCGTCCTGGCAGCGGTCCGCCACATGTCGCCAGCGGTCGGCGGAATCCGGATCGCCGCTCCACGTCCACAGACCTGCGGCTGCCCGTGCCACTTGGGCCATGAACTCGGTTCCGCCCATGTGAACGGAGCGTGCCTGCCCCGATCCGGGTGACCCGACCCATGCGTAGCTACCGATGACCGCTTCGAGCGCTCCGTCCCTCCCATCGAAGATCAGGAGGCTCGCACCGCTGCCCGTTCGTTCCCTGGCCGGCTTCAGGAGATCCCTGCCCAGTCGTTCTGCGGCGTGGTAGCCGATCCGGTGTAGCAGCTCGACGATGTTCTGCGCGTTGGTTCCCTCGTCCGTGTCGCCGTACAGGATGTCCACGCGCACCCCGCGCGCCACCGCAGCCTGGATGGCGTCGCCGAGCTTCGACAGGCTCTCCATGTTCACCGTGGGTGAGGCGATCAGGACGTGGTTCGCCGCCGTGGCCAGTGCCTCGGCGATCACGAGTTGGTGGGCCTCCTCGCCGGACACTTCCGAGAACAGGGCCGCTTCGGTCGACTGGTCCGTGGGGCCGTCATCGCTGCTTCCGAAGGGTTCGGTGCCGTAGAGCCATGGGAAGGAGGCGCTTGTCTGGGGTACCGCTGCGGCCCCGAGCGCGGCGGCCGCAGGCTTTCGCCCCGGGATGCTCAGCGGTGTCGGCCGGCGCCCGGGGCCGGTGGCCGGCACCTGGGCCTGTGCCGGAGGCGCCACCTTCACGGCGATCGCCTGTGGCGCCGGTTGGACGTCCGGGACGCTCTCCAACTCCTCCTTCCTGGCCTGTGCCACTGCCAGGATCTCGGCTGACAGAGCCTGGTGCCAGCCCCGCGGGAGCCCCGTGATGAACCGGTCGACGAGGTCGACGCGCACGGGGAGGAATCGGTCGACCGTCACGAGCCGGGGCCGTCCGATGCTGCGCACCCACTCGCCGCTATTTCGGGGCAGTAGCTTCTGGATCTGGGACTCGTCCAGTGCGTTGCGCACGATGCGCAAGGGTGTGGACGGGTTGAGGTCCGGCCGTGCCTCCTGCTTCGAGACGGTCAGCACTTCACCTCGCCTGGCCAGTTGTCCTGCCGTGCGATCGAGGACCACGGTGCAGGGCGCGGCAGGGGCCACGACGACCGATGCCGGGTCCTTGCCGGACAAGCACGCCTGCTGCCCTTCGTCGGTGAGGACGAAAGTGGCCTCCCGGCCGCTGGTGACGGCGACCCACCCCGCACCGACCAGGGTCACCACGGCTTCGACCATCAGCCGTTCGTGGACGCGGAAGGTGTCGCACAGAGAGGTCAGTGTCGCGCCCTGGTTGGGGGCGACACCTGCCTGTGCGGCGATCTCTTCCAGAACCCGCCGCTCCAGACGGCTGTACGGGCGGCCCCGGGCCACGCTGAAGTTGACGCTGAACATGCTCACGGGTACGAGGACGATCACGAGTGCTCCCTGAGGTCAGCCGGGATACGTAGAGCCCTGCCATCCAGGAACCATTCGTCGAGCAGGGTGACGATCTTCTTGAAGGACCACAGGGGTTGGGACTCGTCTTCGAGACGTACTGCCTGCACCTGGTGGAGGAAGAAGTCCCAGGACCCTACGAGGATCAGCAGGCGCTCCGCCCGCGAGAGGAGCACGTTCATCCGGCCCGGGTCGTCGAGGAATCCCAGGCCGTGACCGATCTCCTTCTCGTTGTTGCGGACCAGGCTGATGGCGACGACGTCCGCCTGGTTGCCCTGGAAGGAGTCGACCGTGTGGGCGGGGAACCGGTTGCTGTTGTCCGCTTCGGCCTTGAGACCCAGCTGGACCTGCAGTCCAGCGGGGAGGGGCGTGTCCCGCAACTGCTTGCTGAGCAGGCTCACCTGCCGTGAGTACGGCGCCAGCACCGCGAGCTTGCCCTGACACCCGCCGTCCGGTCCGAGGGTCTGCAGGAAGTTGGCGAGCGCGCGCGCCTCCGAAGGATTGGTGTACTTCGACTGGCCGCTGTTCGGACCTACCTCATGGGTGGTGGCATCGTCGCGGCACCACGGCACGTCGAGCCAGACCACGGCACGGTCACGAAGGCCGCTCGGGGTGTGGAAACCGTGACGCACCCGCTCGACCGGTTCGCCTTGCTTGTCCAGGGTGCGATTCATCAACCGCCCCTGGTAGTACGCCTCGGAGATCAGCCGGCCGATGTCCGGGTGCATGCGGTGTTGGCCGATCAACTGCCCCGCAGACGCTCCCTTCGCCTCTGTGTCCGTGACGAGACGGTCCGCACCCGTGGCCACGGCGCAGTACTCGTACAGACGGTGGAAGGTCTTCAGCCATTCCTTGGAGTACTCGCGGAACTCGTCCCGGTCCGCCTGGCTGCGGCGCTCCCACGAGTCGAGCCATTCCTGGTCGAGCATGCCGGACGCGCGTGGTTTGAGGCGGCCGAGGATGTGCGCCACCGGGTCCAGCTTGTCGATTCCCTTGTGGTAGTCCTCGTATCGGTAGGGGTCCAGCTGCTTGTGGTCACCGATCAGCAGCCAGCGATGACCTGCCTGCAGTGGCAGCGCGAGGTCGAACGCGTGCGCCTTGCCCGCCTCCTCGACGATCGACCAGTCGAACGCCTGACCAGCGGCGAGGGCGACCAGGTCGCCGGCGCTGGTGGTGCAGTACGTGAGGTTCGCGCCGCGTTTGACCAGCTCGACGAAGTCCGACGAACGGGGGCCGAGGTCCCCCTGCTCCTGCATCATGTTGATCTCGCTGACCATGGCCTTCGCGTCGTCCAGCCAGGCGAGCTGCACCTCGCTGGGCGAACTCATGGCTTCGAGCTGGGAGATGCTGCGCTGGAGCACCTGCCTGGCCACGCCCTCGACGCCGTCCTCCGGCAGGGTGGTTCCGGCCTTGTGCGGGCCCCGCAGCCGGATCTGTAGCGGCCTGTCGGCCTCGGGTACGTCCTGGAACGCCTCGCCCACCTTCGACCTGAGCACGTCGACGGCTCCGTGGGCCTGGGCCGTGACCAGCACCTGGACGACGGGATCCTCGGTGATGATCTCGCGCAGCAGCCAGGCGACGAGGGTGGTCTTGCCCGTGCCTGGCGGCCCTTGCAGCGTGTAGATGGGGCGAACCCGCAGGATGTCCTCGATGCTGGCCCGCTTGGGCTCGTCGACCCGTTCGTGATCGAGTTCGACGGGAAGCTCGGAGGCGCCGGTGTCCATGCGGACGTGGCTCGGGGTGGCCAGCGAGCGCAGGAGGTATCCGTGTTGGTCGAGGGCGTCGATGGCCTTCTTGCGACGCCGGAACAGACTGATCTGCCCGGGCATGCCAGCGCTGCGGAGGAACCCCTCCTTCTCCAGCTTCACCCGACCCTTGCTCAGGCCCGGGCGGCTGAGGGTGATGCACTCGGTTGCCTGGTCCATGTCGTCGACCTGCCACACGTTGCCGTCGTCGTCGGACTGGGGGTCCCGGGGCGGGAGCTTGAGGCGGGCGCCGTCGCGGGCTCCCGACAGGATCACCTTGCGGTCGCTGCCCCGTACCTCCTTCTGCAGGAAGTCGATCAGGTCCACGCGGAACGGCTCGAAGATCTCGTGTCCTTCGGGGCGCGCGCGCTCCTTGACCACGGCCCGCTCCACGCCGTCCTCCTGCCACGGGGCGCGGACGACTTCGTACGGGAAGATCTGCGAGTCGAGGAGGAGCAGCTCGATCTGATTGCTCACTCGGACGAACTCGTGGAAGCGGCCGAGCTCGCGCGAGACCTGGGCACTGCGATCGATCTTCGGTAGCGCGAGCTCCCACGACGTGGCGTTCTGCGCGATCGTACGGTCGCGGGCCACCTCGTCTCTGGCATAGGCGAACACGCGGCCGGGTGGGAGTTCGCGGAAGCTGTCGTCGCCCTCGCTGTAGAGCAGCGGCTGGGCGGACCGGCAGTCCGCGACCTGCCAGCTGGACGTGCCGTCCTTCCCCCGGTGCGGCGTGATCCTCAGGCTGAGCCTGCCGCCGACGAGGATGAAGTACGGCCTGTTGGGGACGGCGTACAGAAGGGGCTTCTGCAGGTCCTGACGGACGAACTCGCACGCCTCCTTCCGGTGGATCGGGTCCCCAGGGATGAAGGTCCCCATGGGGTCGAGGCGCAGGTGGTCGCGCAGCCCGCTGTCCATCAGGTGATCGATGAACTCCGGCCGCCGCAGATCGAGGGCCAGGACGTACTGGGCATCTTCCTGCTGGGTGCGCAGGGGGTTCGCCAGGGCCCGCGTAATGTCCTGGATCCGGCCGATGATGTCGTATGGCGCGGTCAGGCGCTCCAGCGGGTCTTCGGCGACGAGGTCCAGCAGCAGCTTACGTTCGGCCTCGGTCAGCTCGGCCTTGGCGGTGTCGATGGTCTTGAGCACCCGTGCGTGACGCTCGGGCGGGGGATTGGTGGTGAAGCGTTCAAGGTCGAGGAGCAGCCGTGCGCAGAGGATGCCGAAGGCGAACCAGTCGTCGTCCTGACGCCAGGCAGTCACGCCCCCCGTGGTGCGCTCGGGTGGAACCGGCCAGCCGACAGGGGGCTGGGTCCCCACCGGACGGCCCAGTTTGACGGACCACTCGAAGCCGCCGAGTCGCAGGGACTCGGCACCGAGGTCCTCGTCGAAGAAGAGAGAGTCGAGGTCCACGCCCCGGTGCAGGACCTGTCGCTCGTGCAGCAGGTTCAGCCCTGTGGCGACGCGCCGTAAGCCGTTCCACAACTGTTCGCGGGCGGCTGTCCCGCGGTTCGAGAGCCACGGGTAGCGTGCCCGGCGTCGCAGCGCGGTGGCGACGCGCTCGTAGCCCGGCGCCTCCAGGACCATGACGAAGCAGTTGTGTCCCCGGTCGAGGCCGGCGTCCTTCAGCACGACCAGGGCGTCGTCTGCCCTGGGACTGCTCGCGATCTTGTATAGGGTGCGCAGTTCGTGGTCCCAGAGGGCGCGCTGCACCCTGTCCGGTTGGTCACCCTCGTACGTCCACGTCTTGAGCAGGTACGTGTAGCCGTCGCTGAAAGCCTCCCAGACCTGGGATTCGCCATCACCTGTGTGCGGACCCGCGGTGATCTCGTACCTGTTCTGCAGAAGCAACGTCCCGATTGTGGGAGCCGTCATCCATCCACCTTCACGACCTGGAGAGCGGGTGAGCAGACACTACGTGCGGCCCTGCCTGGCCGCGCGAATGAAGCGTGATCCTACTCACGCTCGTGGAGTCATTGCGGCTGGTTTCGGACATCCGCACGCACGACTCGGCGGGATTGAGGCAGGTTGTCGCGGAGCCTTTGTCCACCTGGGAGTTCGAAGGTCCTTCCGGCTGCTCGATTCGCCTCCGGGCTGGTCGGTAGTGCAGGGCAAGTGCTGCCAACACCTCTGAGCATGCGCCCTGTTGGAGTACCAGTGGTCCTTCCTATGGTGGAGAGATGGCAAATGGGGTGTGGCACACCGGATATGGCCTAGAGATCAATCTGTCCCTGCCTGACCTCGGTCACCCGGGGCGTCCCGATCTGCTGCGGGAGATCACCGCCAGGGTCTCTGACCGCGACCCGCAGCTGCTCGAATGTCTCGCGCACCACGACGGGCGGGAATGCCTGTCGGAGACCGGCGGGAAGTCGCCGTGGATGTTCATCCGCCGAGGCCGGGTCGGGGGTCGGCGGCCGCTCGTGGCCTCGCACCTGCCGATCACGCATAAGGCGACCCCGGCGGAGAGCGCGCAACACAAGGCGACCAAGGAACGGGTCGTCGAGACCGCCGCGCGGTACGGCCTGGGCGCCGAGGCCGAGGTTCCCATGGCCAACCGGCGGAGCGTCTCGGACGCCGTCGTCGTCGGGCCCGGCGGCATACGGATCGGCTGGGAGATCCAGTACCACCACCTCAGTCCGAGCAGCGTCCACCGGCGCTCGGTCAACGCCAGGGAGCACGGCATCACCCCGCTCTGGGTGGCGAAGGACCGGACGGTCTCCCTGATCGACCGGGCTCCCTGGGCGCGGGTCGACGACATGCCGTGGAAGGACATCGCCGACGGCAAGGAGATGGTGATCCGCGGTGGCTACAGGCACCTCGAAGTCAGAAGTGTGTCCCGAGCAGCGAGCGCCACTGCGTCATCAGCGAGGGCGCCGGTCACTGTGGCGCGATTCACGCGGATTGGTTTGTGCCCGCGCTGTGTCTCCCGCAGCGGAAGCCCGTCCACATCGAGGACCTGGTCCTGCAGAGCGCGACGGGCGACAGCGTCCCGGTCTACGTGCCCAACCGAGGGAGAGGCCGCGCCGGTCGGCACATGTGGGTCTCGGCCGATGGCCGCGCGCTGTGGCAGGAGCTCATCGGTGAGAAGACTCCTCTCCCGACGGCCCCGGCCGAGGACGAGGACGACGTGATCACCTTCGCCGAGCAGGAGATCGACCGCGCCTGCCGAGCCGGAGAGGAGGGCTGGTTCGTCAGCGACGGCCGACCCGTCCGCTATCTCGACCAGCCGACCGGCGGCTTCACGCTTCCCCGCATGCCGGTCCAGCGCTCCCGCGACCCGATGCGGATCACCACCGTGGAACGCGCCGCCGCCTCCGCAGCGCTGGGGTGTCCGCCGTGGGAGCTCGGGCTGTGCGCTGGCTGCGGCCAGCTGATGCGGCGCTACGGGCGGAACGCCGCCATGTACTGCTACGTGTGCCGGGCTGTCCTCGACGGGCGCTAGCCGGGAACTGCAACCAAAACTGCAACCACGGAACGACGAAGGACCCGGCCGCTGAGCGGTCGGGTCCTTCGTTTGCCCTGGCGGGCGAGTGCGGAGGATACGAGATTCGAACTCGTGAGGGGTTGCCCCCAACACGCTTTCCAAGCGTGCGCCCTAGGCCTCTAGGCGAATCCTCCGCCGCAAACAATACAAGACGTTGAGGGGTGCTCGCGAACACGATCCGGATCAGGGGTCGGGTCGGGGGAGGGCGGCCGGGGCGGGCTCGATTCCGGGGGGTTCCATCCGCTACTGTGGGGCCCAGCCCCTCACGTGGCGCTATCTCACCCAACTCCCCCAGGGCCGGAAGGCAGCAAGGGTAAGTGGGCTCTGGCGGGTGCGTGGGGGGCCCTTTGCGTTCCGGGGGCGGCGGCGGGCGGCTGTTGTCGGTGGGCCCGGATAACCTCGTAGACGTGTCGTCCCTTGCGCTGTACCGCCGCTATCGCCCCGAGTCGTTCGCCGAGGTCATCGGGCAGGAGCATGTCACTGTCCCTCTGATGCAGGCCCTGCGGAACAACCGGGTCAACCACGCGTACCTGTTCAGCGGGCCGCGCGGGTGTGGAAAGACGACCAGCGCGCGCATCCTCGCCCGCTGCCTCAACTGTGAGCAGGGTCCCACCCCCGACCCCTGTGGCGAGTGTCAGTCCTGCCGGGACCTGGCGCGCAACGGCCCCGGGTCCATCGACGTGATCGAGATCGACGCCGCCTCGCACGGTGGTGTCGACGACGCCCGCGACCTGCGCGAGAAGGCCTTCTTCGGGCCTGCGTCCAGCCGCTACAAGATCTACATCATCGACGAGGCCCACATGGTCACCTCGGCGGGCTTCAACGCCCTGCTCAAGGTGGTCGAGGAGCCGCCGGAGCACCTCAAGTTCATCTTCGCGACCACCGAGCCCGAGAAGGTCATCGGGACGATCCGGTCGCGTACGCACCACTACCCCTTCCGGCTCGTGCCGCCCGGGACACTGCGCGAGTACCTCGGGGACGTGTGCGGGCGCGAGGGGGCGGCGGTCGAGGACGGGGTGCTCCCGCTCGTCGTGCGCGCCGGTGCCGGTTCCGTGCGTGACTCCATGTCCGTCATGGACCAGCTCCTCGCCGGCGCGGGCGAGGAGGGTGTGACATACGCCATGGCCACCTCCCTGCTCGGGTACACGGAGGGGTCGCTGCTCGACTCCGTCGTGGACGCTTTCGCCGCCGGGGACGGGGCCGCCGCCTTCGAGGTCGTCGACCGGGTGGTCGAGGGCGGGAACGACCCGCGCCGCTTCGTCGCCGACCTGCTGGAGCGGCTGCGCGACCTGGTGATCCTGGCCGCCGTGCCCGACGCCGGGGAGAAGGGGCTCATCGACGCCCCCGCCGACGTGGTGGAGCGGATGCAGGCGCAGGCGTCGGTGTTCGGCGCCGCCGAGCTCAGCCGCGCCGCCGACCTGGTCAACGCCGGCCTGACGGAGATGCGCGGAGCCACCTCGCCGCGCCTCCAGCTGGAGCTGATCTGCGCCCGGGTGCTGCTCCCGGCCGCCTTCGACGACGAGCGGTCCGTCCAGGCCCGGCTCGACCGGCTGGAGCGCAGTGGCCCGCGCGCCGGCGCCGCCTTGGCGGCCCCGGCCGCCGTGCCCGCCATGGGCTACGTGCCCGCGCCCGACGCGCACGGCATGGCCCCGGCCGGCCCGGCGGGCGGGGTCGCCGCCGCGCGCGCCGCCGTCCGCCCGTCCGCGGAAGAGCCCGTACCGGCTCCGGCTCCTGCCCCCGCCCCCGCTTCCGTCCCGGTACCGGCCCCGGCGCCCATACAGGCCCCGGCTCCGGCCGCTCCCGCGCAGGCGGCCGGCGCCTGGCCCGGCGCCGCCCAGCCGGGCGGCGGTGCCCCCGCGCAGGCGCCCGGGGCGTGGCCCGGGGCGGCACAGCCCGGCGCCGGTGCTCCCCCCGCTGCGGCTCCCGCTCCCTCCGCTTCCGCTCCCGGGGCCTGGCCGGGCGCCGGTGCGGGCGCCGCCGCGCCCGCCGCCGGGGCCTGGCCCACCGCGGCCGCGCCCGGCAGCGGTGCCCCCGTACGGACCCCCGCGCCCGCCCCGGCCCCGGCGCAGGCCGGTCCCGCCGCGCCCGCCCCCGCCGCGCCCTCACCCGAGATGGCGGCCGGGGTCGGCCAGGTGCAGGCGATGTGGCCCGGCGTACTGGAGGCCGTGAAGAACCGCCGCCGCTTCACCTGGATCCTGCTCAGCCAGAACGCCCAGGTCACCGGCTTCGACGGGACCACCCTCCAGCTCGGCTTCCCCAACCCCGGCGCCCGCGACAACTTCGCGAGCAGCGGCAGCGAGGACGTCCTCAAGGCGGTGCTGGCCGAACAGTTCCAGGTCCACTGGAAGATCGACGCCGTCGTCGGCGGCGGGGGCCCCGCGTCGTCGGCGCCCTCCTACGGAGCCCCGGCGGCCCCGGCCTACAGCCCGCCCCCGGCGCCCGCGTACAGCCCGCCGCCGGCGCAGGCCCCCGCGCCCCAGCAGCAGTCGCCGCAGCCGCCGCCCCCGCAGGCGGCCCCCGCGCCGCAGCCCCCTGCGCAGCAGGCGCCCCCGCCGGTGGCCCCCGAGGACGACGTACCCGAGGCGGACGACCCCGACCTCGTCGACAGCGCCCTGACCGGACACGACCTGATCGTGCGCGAGCTCGGAGCGACCGTTGTGGAGGAATACACGAACGAGTAGACGCCCGGTATATGGGTGGCCGCACGAAACCGGCCACGCCGTCCGGGCTACCCTGGGCGGCGTGAAGGTCCTCGTCATCGGCGGCGGCGCCCGCGAACACGCCCTGTGCCGCTCTCTGTCCCTCGACCCCGACGTCTCCGCGCTGTACTGCGCCCCCGGCAACGCCGGCATCGCCGAGGTGGCGGAGCTGCGCCCGGTCGACGCCCTCGACGGTGCCGCGGTCGCCGCGCTCGCCGGCGAACTCGGCGCCGACCTGGTCGTCGTCGGCCCGGAGGCGCCGCTGGTCGCCGGGGTCGGCGACGCCGTCCGCGCGGCCGGCATCCCCGTCTTCGGCCCGTCCGGCGCGGCGGCGCAGCTGGAGGGCTCCAAGGCCTTCGCCAAGGACGTGATGGCCGCCGCCGGCGTCCCGACCGCGCGCAGCTACGTCTGCACCACCGCCGAGGAGGTCGATGCGGCGCTCGACGCCTTCGGCGCCCCGTACGTGGTCAAGGACGACGGCCTGGCCGCCGGCAAGGGCGTCGTGGTCACCGAGGACCGCGAGGCCGCCCGGGCGCACGCCGCCGGATGCGACCGCGTGGTCATCGAGGAGTACCTCGACGGCCCCGAGGTCTCCCTCTTCGCCATCACCGACGGCGTCACCGTGCTGCCGCTCCAGCCCGCGCAGGACTTCAAGCGCGCGCTCGACGGCGACGAGGGCCCCAACACCGGCGGCATGGGCGCGTACTCCCCGCTCCCGTGGGCCGACCCGAAGCTGGTCGACGAGGTCCTGGAGACCGTCCTCCAGCCGACCGTGGACGAGCTCCGCCACCGCGGCACCCCCTTCTCCGGGCTGCTGTACGCCGGCCTCGCCCTCACCAGCCGCGGCACCCGCGTGATCGAGTTCAACGCCCGCTTCGGCGACCCCGAGACCCAGGTGGTCCTCGCCCGGCTGCGGACCCCCCTCGCGGGCGTGCTGCTGGGCGCCGCGAACGGCACCCTGAACGCGCTGCCGCCGCTGAGCTGGCGCGACGAGGCCGCCGTCACGGTGGTCATCGCCTCGCACAACTACCCCGGCACCCCGCGCACCGGCGACCCGATCGAGGGCCTCGCCGAGGTGGCCGCCGAGGACGGGCCGGAGGCCTACGTGCTGCACGCCGGGACCCGGCAGGAGGGCGACGCCGTCGTCAGCGCGGGCGGCCGCGTGCTGTCCGTGACGGCGACCGGCTCCGACCTGGCGCAGGCGCGCGAGAGGGCGTACAAGGCCGTCGCGCGGATCCGCCTCGACGGTGCGCAGCACCGCACGGACATCGCCGCCAAGGCGGCCGAGGGGCGCTGACCAGCAGGCCTGTGGGCCACCGGGGGCCCGGTGCGCGACCGCGCGCGCCGGGCCCTCGCGTGCGCCCGCGTGCGCCTGCCTCCAGCGGCGCTCGAGTGCACCCACCTTTACCCAAAGCCATTCCATCGGGTGATGGTCCCCTTGTCCGCCTGACGGCCGCGTGCGCCCCAACTAGGGTGCGGCGCAAGCATTCCGGCACATGGCCCACCGGCATTGCGATGTCAGTGGCGGGTGTCACAGTGGGGGAGTGAGCAAAGCCGCCGCAGGGCAGAGGGGGTGAGGTCCGGCCATGTCCGGAACCGGTTCGATCGCAGAAGTGGGCGTGCCGTCCGCGCGCTCCCGGGCCCTCGCCGTGCTGCGGGTCCGCAGCCGGGCGATGGCGGCCGTGCTGCTGCCCGCCGCCCTCGCCGTGGTACTGGTCACCGCCCGGCTGACGGGTCGGCTGGCCGGCGACCCCTGGCCCTCCGTGACCCTGGCCGTCTGCGCGGTGGCCGTGCTCGTGCTGCTGGCGGGCGGGATCTTCGGCGCCGTGGTGCTGCGGGCGAGCCCCGCCGTGACGCCCACCGTGCCGCTGCCCGAGGCCGCGGCGCCCGACCTGTACCGGCTCGTACGGGACCTCTCCGACCGGATGGGCGTGCCCGCGCCCTCCGCGATAGCCCTGACCCCCGACTGCGACAGCTGGCTGGAGGACCGCAGCCACGGCGCGCACCGCCGGGGCGGGATATCCGCCGGCCCGGAGTCGGAGCCCGGCGCGGCCCCCGTGCTGGTGATCGGCTCGCCGTTCCTGTGGTGGATGCGCGTCGCGGAGCTGCGCGCCCTCCTCGCCCCCGTCGTCGCCGGTACGGGCCCCTCCGCGCACCCCGACATAGCCGACGCCCGCGGCTTCGTACGAGGCCTCGACGCCGCGGCGGACGTCGGCGGCCGGCCCGGACTGGGCTGGCTCGTCGGCCGCCCGGCCCGGCTGCTGCTGCGGCTGTGCGGGCAGGACGCCGCCGAGATGGAGCGCGGGGTGGCCGCGGCCGCCTCGGAGCGCGCACAGGGGGTGGACCAGGGGATGCGCACCGTCGCCCAGGAGCAGGTCGGCCTGGCCTACGCGGGCTGGGACCGGCTGCTGACCCGGGTCGCGCTGCCCGCCTGGCGGATGGGCCGCTGGCCCGCGCACCTCGACGCGGGGGTCGTCTCCGCCCTGACCGAACTGTCCCGGCGCGACCGGCTGGCGGAAGGCTTCGCCTCGCGGCTCGGGGAGCGTCCCGCCTGCGACCTGCTGGAGCAGCCCGGGATGATCGACGAGGCCGCCTCGCTGCTGGCGGCCCGGCTGTTCCACGGCGGTCCGGCCGAGGCCGGCCCGGACTGGTCGCCGGTGGACTGGGCGGCCTACCCGGAGGAGGTCGTCGACCGCAAGTGGCGTACGGAGGCGGCCCGCCTCCACGCCGCCCTGGACGCCCTGTCCGTCCCGGCGGGCCCGGGCCTCCCCGCCGCCTCCGGCACGCCCCGCCCGGAGTCGGCGGCCCCCGCTCCGGCCGCCGCCCGGCCCGCGCCCTCCACGCACTCCGCCCCCTCCGCGCCCGCCCCGGCGAAGCCGCCCGCCACCGCCGACGCCTTCGGCGGGCCGACGCTGGAGCGGGTGCTCGGCTACCTCACGGACCCCGCCGGGGACGGCGCCGCCGGCGAGGCCCTCGCCGGCCGGCTCAGCGGGGACCTCGCGCGGGAGGAACGTACCGCCGGAGCCCGTACGGCAGGCACCGGCGGCCGGTCCGGGGGCGCCGACACCCTGCCCCTGTTCCCGCTCCAGCCCCCGCGCAGCGGCCGCGACCTGCTGGCCGACCACGTCACCGCGCTGGTCTGCTGCGCGGCCGTGGACTCGGCCGGGGCCGACCCCGGACTGGACTGGCTGGACGGCCCGGTGCTGCTGGTCGGCGGCGAGCGGCGGGCCGACCTCGCCGCCCGGGTGCTCTCCCTCGTCGAGGACGGGGACCCGGAGCCCCTGCGGGAATGGCTCGCCGAGCTCGGCGTCCGCCCGGAGAAGCCCGTCCGCCTCGTCTGAGCGCCCCGCCCCGGCGCCGGTCCCGGTCAGCCCCCGGCCCGGCCGCCCGTCGCCCCGCCCCGGCGCCGGTCCCGGTCATCCCCCGGCCCGGCCGCCCGTCGCCCCGCCCCGGCGCCGGTCCCGGCCATCCCCCCGCCCTGCCCGCCCGCCGTACCGCTCCGGCGGCAGGTGCCCCCGTACGCCGCCGAGCCCGCCGGCACGCCCGGCCGGGCAAGGGCTCCGCGCCACCGCGGGCCACCCCGGCGCCAACCCGCCGCGCCATGCAAAGCGGCGCCTCAGGTTCCATTCCCGTCAATTCACGACGAACGGTGACGGAGTGAGTGCGTTATGTGATGTGCTGGGACCGGTCGCGACGCGGGTGTCCGAACCCGGCCCGCGCCACCGTGTCGAGAACGCGTTCGGGGGAGCGAGGGAGGGGAGCGGAATGGGTGCGGACCAGATCCGGCGCTGGGAGTCGGGTGCGCTCGCGCACGCGGTGAACGACCCCTTCGGCCAGGGCCCGCTGCCCTGGTTCCGGGGCAGCGAGCTGTACTTCGACGACACGGGCCACGTCGTCCCCTGGTACGTGGACCCCGCCCTGGCGCCCGGCCAGAAGCCCGGTGCCCACCGTGGCGGCGGCCCCCGTACCGCCGACGACGTGCGCCGGCAGATCAAGGGCTTCAGCTCCACCGGAGCCGTGGCCCCCGGCGAGGCCATCGACTTCCACATCACCGTCGACCCGCCCCAGCAGTTCCAGGTCGACGTCTACCGCATCGGCCACTACGGCGGCGACGGCGCCTCGAAGATCACCACCAGCCCCCGGCTGTCCGGCATCGTCCAGCCGCCCCCGCTCACCGCCGACCGCACGGTCTCCTGCCACCACTGGTGGCAGTCCTGGCGGCTCCAGATCCCCTCGTACTGGAGCGTCGGCGCGTACGTGGCCGTCCTCACCACCGCCGACGGCTACCGCTCCCACATCCCCTTCACGGTCCGCGACGACCATCCCGCGGACCTGCTCCTCCTGCTCCCCGACATCACCTGGCAGGCCTACAACCTCTACCCCGAGGACGGTCACACCGGCGCCAGCCTGTACCACGCCTGGGACGAGGAGGGCCGGCTGCTCGGCGAGCGGGACGCCGCCATCACCGTCTCCTTCGACCGCCCCTACGCGGGCGCCGGGCTGCCCCTGCACGTCGGCCACGCCTACGACTTCATCCGCTGGGCCGAGCGCTACGGCTACGACCTCGCCTACGCCGACACCCGCGACCTCCACGCCGGCCGCGTCGACCCCACCCGCTACCGGGGCCTGGTCTTCCCCGGGCACGACGAGTACTGGTCGCTCCCCATGCGCCGCACCGTCGAGCGCGCCCGCGACCGCGGCACCTCGCTCGTCTTCCTCTCCGCCAACACCATGTACTGGCAGGTCGAGCTGGCCCCCTCCCCCTCCGGGGTGCCCGACCGGCTCCTGACCTGCCGAAAACGCCGCGGCCCCGGACGCCCCAGCCTGTGGCGCGAGGTGGACCGCCCGGAACAGCAGCTGCTCGGCATCCAGTACGCGGGCCGGGTCCCGGAACCCGCGCCCCTGATCGTCCGCAACGCCACGCACTGGCTCTGGGACTCCACCGGCGCCGCCGAGAACGACGAGCTCGACGGCCTGGTCGCGGGTGAGGCCGACCGGTACTTCCCGCGCACCCAGCTCCCCGAGCACCAGGACCGGATCCTGCTCGCCCACTCCCCGTACCTCGACGGCGAGGGCGCCAAGCGCCACCAGGAGACCTCCCTCTACCGGGCCCCCGGCGGGGCCCTCGTCTTCGCCTCCGGCACCTTCGCCTGGTCCCCGGCCCTGGACCGCCCCGGACACGTGGACGAGCGGATCCAGCGGGCGACCGCCAACCTCCTCGACCGGATCTGCAAGCGGGACTGACGGGACGCCCCGACCCCGGAGCGGCCGGACCGGCCCCACGACCGGCCCACCCCCCCCTGCCCCGGGCACGGCACCCCGTGCGGGAGAATGGTCCCGCGCCCCGCGCTCGTACAGAACCACAGGGAGACCCCGTGCCCGGATTCGTCGAAAAGCCCGAGCCGGTGCAGGTGCCCGGCCTCGTCCACCTCCACACCGGCAAGGTCCGCGACCTCTACCGCGGCGAGGACGGCAACCTCGTCATGGTCGCCAGCGACCGCATCTCCGCCGCAGACTGGGTGCTGCCCACCGAGATCCCGGAGAAGGGCCGCATCCTCACGCAGCTCTCCCTCTGGTGGTTCGAGCAGCTCTCGGACCTGGTCCCGAACCACGTCATCAGCACCGACCTGCCCGCCGGCGCCCCCGCCGACTGGGAGGGCCGCACGCTGGTCTGCAAGAGCCTCGACATGGTCCCGGTCGAGTGCGTGGCCCGCGGCTACCTCACCGGCTCCGGCCTCAAGGAGTACGTCCAGTCCCGCACGGTCTGCGGACTCGCCCTTCCCGAGGGCCTCGTCGACGGCTCCGAGCTGCCCGCCCCGATCTTCACCCCGGCCGCCAAGGCCGAGGTCGGCGACCACGACGAGAACGTCTCCTACGAGGAGGTCGCCCGCACCACCGGCGCCGAGACGGCGGCGCTGCTGCGCCAGACCACCCTCGCCGTCTACGGCCGCGCCCGCGACATCGCCCGCGAGCGCGGGATCATCCTCGCGGACACCAAGTTCGAGTTCGGCTTCGACAACGGCACGCTCGTCGCCGCGGACGAGGTCCTCACCCCGGACTCCTCCCGCTTCTGGCCCGCCGACCAGTGGCAGCCGGGCCGCACGCAGCCCTCGTTCGACAAGCAGTACGTCCGCGACTGGCTGGCCTCCCCGGCCTCCGGCTGGGACTCCAAGGGCGAGCTCCCGCCGCCGGTCCTCCCGCAGGACGTCGTGGCGCAGACCCGCGCCAAGTACGTCGAGGCCTACGAGCGCCTCACCGGCCAGACCTGGAGCTGATACGACGAAGGCCCCGATCAACCGATCGGGGCCTTCGTTCACTGAGCGGACAACGCGACTCGAACGCGCGACATCCACCTTGGCAAGGTGGTGCTCTACCAACTGAGCTATGTCCGCCTGTGCGCCTCAGCGCGATGCCTACTATACCCAACCCCGGGACCGGGCGAGACGCACTGCCGTATGACGGTTCTCCGCGCCGAGCTTCATGGCGGCCGAGGACAGGTAGTTCCGCACGGTCCCCTGCGACAGCCGGGCCCGCTCCGCGATCTCCGCGATGGGCGCCCCGTCGGCCGCGAGTTCCAGCACCTCCGCCTCGCGGGCCGTCAGCGGGGAGTCCCCCGCGCTGATCGCGTCGGCCGCCAACTCCGGGTCCACGTAACGGCCTCCGGCGTGCACCGTACGGATCAGCTCGGCCAGCCGCTGCGCCGACACCGTCTTCGGGGCGAAGGCCCGCACCCCCGCCGCGAGGGCCCGCTTCAGGTGCCCTGGACGCCCGTGACTGGTCACGATCATGACCTTGCAGTCGGGCAGCTCGGTCCGCAGCGACGTGGCGACGCTCACACCGTCCGCCCCCGGCATCTGCAGGTCCAGCACCGCCACGTCGGGCCGGTGCGCCCGCGCCATGGCGAGGGCCTCCGGCCCGGAGGCCGCCTCGGCGACGACCGCCAGGTCGTCCTCCAGACCCAGGAGGGCGACCAGTGCGCCCCGGATCAGGTGTTCGTCGTCCGCCAGCAGTACCCGTACGGGGCTCACGCCCGCACCTCCACTCGTCGTGCGTCCAGGGGTATCTCGGCCCGCAGCCGGAACCGGCCGCCCCCGGCCGGTCCGGCGTGCAGGATCCCCTCCACGGCCGCGAGCCGCTCCCGCAGGCCCGCGAGCCCTGATCCGGGCGGTCCGGCCGGGGCGTCGGGCACCCCGTCGTTCTCCACCAGCAGCGTCAGGGTGCCCGGAGCCTCCCGGTCCGTGAGCCGGATCAGGCAGCTGCGGGCGTCCCCGTGCCGCAGCACGTTCGTCGTCGCCTCCCGGACCACCCAGCCCAGCGCCGACTGCACCTCGCCCGGCAGCTCCCGCCCGGCCGTCGCGAACTCCACCCGGCAGTCCATCCCGGCCGCGCTGAGCACCCCGCGCGCACCCTCCAGCTCCACGGCCAGGTCAGCCTCGCGGTAGCCGCGCACGACGTCGCGCACCTCCTTCTGCGACTCCCGCGCGATCCGCTGCACCTCGATCATCTGGTCCACGGCCTCGGGGCGTTCGCGCCGGGCCAGCTGCACCGCCAGCTCGCTCTTGAGGGCGATCACCGCCAGGTTGCGGCCCATCACGTCGTGCAGGTCCCGGCCGAACCGCAGCCGCTCCTCCGCGACCGCCAGCCGGGCCTGGACCTCGCGGGCCTGGTCGAGCTCGTAGACGGTGCGCAGCAGCCATCCGGAGAAGCCGCAGGTGAAGGCGAGGAAGGCGCAGGTCAGCAGAACCCCGATGAAGTACCCGACGGCCTCCTCCAGCGGCAGGCCCAGCGCGGCGACGGCCGCCGCGGTCCCCACGGCGGCGGCCAGGGGGACGAGCCTCATGTGGCGGACCTTCTGCAGGGTCAGCACGAGGGATCCGCAGCCGAAGCAGCTCACCCCGACCACCAGTCCGGGCGTCGCGGCCTCGTGGAGCCAGCCGAACCGGCGCAGGCCGAGGAGGAGCAGGACGGTGGCGGCCGTGACGACCGAGGTGGCCACCGCGAGCCGCACGGGCCGTTCGCGCCGGCCGGTCACCCCGTCCAGGGCCCTGGAGGACAGGAACCCGACGAGCAGGGCGTGCGCGCACACCGCGAGGAAGGCCGCCACCGCGGGCGCCAGCGGCTTCGGGGAGGCCGGGTCGCGGACCGTGAAGGCCATCGACCCGAAGGAGAGGATCTCCACGAGCACGAAGAAGTGGAACGACCAGCGCGTGTACACCTCGACCTTGCCCGCACTGCTGCGGTTCTTCCACCACCCGGTCAGCTTCGACACGGCCCGTCCCCCCGGCTCTTCCCTCGTCTAACGGCGCGGTTCCCAGCGGAACCACCGCTGGACAGCAAACACCGTGACCATGATCCAGGCCAGCGTGGTGAGCGCGGCCCCCAGCAGCTCGTAGCCCCCGGCCCCGCCGCTCCAGCCGGCCCGGACGAGCGCCATCGCCCCGCTGAGCGGCAGCAGTTCGCACACCGAGGCCACGACGTCGGGCAGCGAGTCCGTCGGCGCGAACAGCCCCGAGCCGATCGCCGTCACCAGGAACAGCGGCAGCGTCGTCAGTCCCGCGGTCTCCACGTTCCGGGTGAAGGCGCTGGTCAGCGCGGCCAGTCCGGCGAGCAGCGGCAGGGCGCCGAGGACGCCCGCGACGAGCAGCGCCGGGTGCTGCGGCATCGGGGCGCCCAGCACCGCGGCCCCGGCCACCGCGAGGACGGCGATCTGGGTGAGGGCGATCACCGCCGAGGGCAGCGCCGTCCCGGTGAGGATCTCCAGGTCGCCGGCCTCGCCCGTGCGCAGCCGCTTCAGGACGAGCTCCTCGCGCCGGGCGACGTAGGCGGAGACCAGGTTCATGTAGACGACGAGGACCAGCACCATCCCGATGCCCCCGGTGAGGGTGGCCTCGGCGACGGCGGCCGCGGTGTCCCCGCCGGCGATCGTGCGCAGGACGAGGACCATCGACGCCGGCATCAGCACGGCCACGCTCAGCGTGGCCCGGTTGCGGACCAGCAGGGTCAGTTCGGACCGGCCCAGCGCGGCGAGCCGGCGGGGGTCCAGGGCGAGCGCGTTCATCGGGTCCCCGCCGTCGTGTCGTCGGTGCGGTGGGCGCCGGCGGCCGCGCCGCGACGGCTCCGGGCGATCTCCAGGAAGGCCTCCTCCAGGGAGGCGTGGCGGGCGTCGAGCCCGGCCAGTTCGACCCCGGCCTCCTCGGCCCAGCGCAGCAGCGCGGTGAGGTCGGCCTGGAGCCGGCCGGTTCGGATCTCCACGTGCGGGCCGTCGGCGGCGGCGCGCAGCGCCAGCGGCAGCCGTCCGGCGGGCACCCCGTCGGGCAGGGTGAAGCGGATCCGGGACGGCCGGGTCGCGGTGACCTCCCGGGGGGTGCCGGCCAGCACCAGCTCCCCCTCGTGCATGATCGCGAGCCGGTCCGCGAGGGACTCGGCCTCTTCCAGGTAGTGCGTGGTCAGCAGCACGGTGGTGCCCTGGGCCCGGAGCTCCCGGACGAGCTCCCAGGTGTCCTGGCGGCCCTCGGGGTCCATTCCGGTGGTCGGCTCGTCGAGGAACAGCACCTCGGGCCGCCCCAGCAGGGCCAGCGCCAGGTCGAGCCGCCGCCGCTCGCCGCCGGACAGCTGCTTGACCCGCACGGAGGACCGCGCGACCAGTCCGACCAGTTCCAGCACCTCCCCGGCCGGGCGGGCGCCGGTGGTGACCCCGCCCCACATCCGCAGGGTCTCGGCGACGGTCAGGTCGGAGGGGAAGCCGCCCTCCTGGAGCATGACCCCGGTGCGCGGGCGGACCTCACCCCGGCGGGCGTACGGGTCGAGCCCGAACACGCGGACCTCGCCGCCGGTGGGGGCGGCGAGTCCCTCCAGCAGTTCGACGGTGGAGGTCTTGCCCGCGCCGTTGGTGCCGAGCAGGGCGAAGACCTCGCCGCGGGCGACGGAGAAGTCGATGCCGCGCACGGCCTCGAAGCCCCCGGCGTAGCCGCGGCGGAGGCCCCGCGCCTGGATCACTGTGTCGGTGGTCATGTTCCAAGGCTCCCGGCGGGCCGGGCGGGGGAGCAGTGCGCGCTGTCACGACTCCCGATGACATTTGTCATCGGGAGTGGGCTGCGCCACATCGGCGTGACCGTACGCCGCAACGACAAAGGCCCCGATCGGAGATCGGGGCCTTTGTCGTCTGAGCGGACGACGCGACTCGAACGCGCGACATCCACCTTGGCAAGGTGGTGCTCTACCAACTGAGCTACGTCCGCATGTCCAGCGACGGCTTGTGGGCCGTTCACTGTGTGCCTCACTCTACCTGATCCACGACCGTGGTCGGTAAAGCGATGCAGAGCGGGTGACAGGGATTGCACACTGCGCCTCCCCCCTGGAAGGGGGGTGTTCTGCTACTGAACTACACCCGCACGACTTCGGTTCCCGGCCTTTCGGCCTGGCCCCTCGGCGTGATCCACACACTAGCCGATCAGAGGGGGTGCATGGCAAATCCGGGGTCAGTGGGCGTCGTTGTAGGCGGCGTAGACCGCCTTCGGGATGCGCCCGCGCGGGGGCACGTCGTGACCGTGGGAGCGGGCCCAGGCCCGGACGACCGCCGGGTCCGGGGCGACGGTGGTGTGCTTGAAGGCCTTGCCCGAGCGGGACTGGCGGCGGCCGGCGGCCACGAAGGGCTCCAGGCTCTTCCGCAGTTTCTCTGCGTTCGCCACATTGAGGTCGATCTCGTAGGACTTACCGTCCAGGGCGAACGTCACCGTTTCCGCCGCTTCCCCGCCGTCGAGGTCGTCGGAGATCGTGACTACTACGCGCTGCGCCACGGATATCGGTCCCTTCGTGCGCCTCGCCGCGCGCTGACGTGCGGTGATGTCGCCTGTGTGGAGGTTTCGGCGGAATACGGCAAACCGTCCCCGCCGTGAGGCGGCAAATGTTACGGCCCCGGCTGATTCCTTTGTACCGCGATTCCCATTGAATTGCGAAGCCCAGTTAATTCCTCCCGCGTGTCCCGCCGCAATGCCGGGCGAGTGGTTTTCCGGTGGATTTTGCGAAGCGTTGGTGAAGCCGAAACCGCGGCCCGGGTGACCCCGGGCGATATCTACCCGCGTAGAAATTTCGGACGGGTACGCTGAGGGAACCGCCTTGCACCAACCACCTCATCGGGAGTGCCAGTGGCACGCGTCGTAGTCGACGTCATGCTCAAGCCGGAGATCCTCGACCCCCAGGGCCAGGCGGTGCAGCGTGCACTGCCGCGCCTGGGCTTCGAGGGGATCGCCGACGTCCGCCAGGGGAAGCGCTTCGAACTGGAAGTGGAGGGACCGGTCGACCAGGCCGCCCTCGACCGCATCCACAAGATGGCCGAAACGTTCCTCGCCAACACCGTCATCGAAGACTTCACCGTGAAGGTCGAGGCCTGAGGGTGACCACTCGCATCGGTGTCGTCACGTTCCCCGGAACGCTCGACGACCGTGACTCGCTGCGCGCCGTCCGCCTCGCGGGGGCGGAGCCGGTCTCGCTGTGGCACCGCGACAAGGACCTGCACCAGGTCGACGCGGTCGTCCTCGCGGGCGGCTTCTCCTACGGGGACTACCTGCGCGCCGGGGCCATCTCCCGCTTCTCGCCGGTGATGGAGACCATCATCGAGCAGGCCAGGGCCGGCATGCCCGTCCTCGGCATCTGCAACGGCTTCCAGGTCCTCACCGAGGCCCACCTGCTGCCGGGGGCGATGCTCCGCAACAACCACCTCCACTTCATCTGCCGCGACCAGAAGCTGCGGGTGGAGAACGCGGAGACCGCGTGGACCGGCGACTACACCGCCGGCCAGGAGATCTCCGTGCCGCTCAAGAACATGGACGGCCGGTACGTCGCCGACGAGCGCACGCTCGACGAACTGGAGGCCGAGGGCCGAGTGGCCTTCCGGTACCTGGACGTGAACCCCAACGGCTCGCTGCGCGACATCGCCGGCATCACCAACGCCGAGGGGAACGTCGTCGGCCTCATGCCGCACCCCGAGCACGCGGTCGAGCCGCTGATCGGGACGGGCCGCACCGACGGCCTCCCGTTCTTCACGTCGGTCCTGAAGAAGCTGGTCAGCGCATGAGCCTCGACACCGTCAAGAACGCCACCGAAACCCCGGACGCGGCGCAGCCCTGGAAGGAGCTCGGCCTCAAGGAGGACGAGTACGCCCGGATCCGCGAGATCCTCGGCCGCCGCCCCACCGGCGCCGAGCTCGCCATGTACTCGGTCATGTGGTCCGAGCACTGCTCCTACAAGAGCAGCAAGGTCCACCTGAAGCAGTTCGGCGAGAAGGTCCCGCAGAACGACGCCATGCTCGTCGGCATCGGCGAGAACGCCGGCGTCGTCGACGTCGGCCAGGGGTACGCGGTCACCTTCAAGGTCGAGTCGCACAACCACCCCTCGTACATCGAGCCCTACCAGGGCGCGGCCACCGGCGTCGGCGGCATCGTCCGCGACATCCTCGCCATGGGCGCCCGCCCGGTCGCGGTCGTGGACCCGCTGCGCTTCGGCGCGGCCGACCACCCCGACACCAAGCGCGTCCTGCCGGGCGTGGTCGCGGGCATCGGCGGCTACGGCAACTGCCTGGGCCTGCCGAACATCGGCGGCGAGGTCGTCTTCGACGCCTGCTACCAGGGCAACCCGCTGGTCAACGCCGGCTGCATCGGCGTGATGAAGCACGAGGACATCCACCTCGCCAAGGCCTCCGGCCCGGGCAACAAGGTCATCCTCTACGGCGCCCGCACCGGCGGCGACGGCATCGGCGGCGTCTCGGTCCTCGCGTCCGAGACCTTCGACGACACCAAGCCCACCAAGCGCCCCGCCGTCCAGGTCGGCGACCCCTTCCAGGAGAAGCTCCTCATCGAGTGCACCCTGGAGATCTTCAAGGAGAAGCTGGTCGCCGGCATCCAGGACCTCGGCGGCGCCGGGCTCTCCTGCGCCACGTCCGAGCTGGCCTCCGCGGGCTCCGGCGGCATGCGCGTGGAGCTGGACACCGTCCCGCTGCGCGACGCGACGCTCTCGCCCGAGGAGATCCTCATGAGCGAGTCGCAGGAGCGCATGTGCGCGATCGTCGAGCCGCAGCACGTCGACCGCTTCATGGAGATCTGCGAGAAGTGGGACGTCATCGCCACCGTCATCGGTGAGGTGACCGAAGGCGAGCGCCTGGAGATCTTCTGGCACGGCGAGCAGATCGTGGACGTGCCCCCGGGCACCGTCGCCCACGAGGGCCCGGTCTACCACCGCCCCTACGCCCGTCCGGACTGGCAGGACGCCCTCCAGGCGGACGACGCGAACGCGCTGCCGCGGCCGCAGACCTCCGAGGAGCTGCGCGCGCAGGTCCTGGCGCTGGTCTCCTCCCCGAACCAGGCCTCCAAGTCCTGGGTCACCGACCAGTACGACCGGTTCGTGCAGGGCAACACCGTCCTGGCGCAGCCCGAGGACGCGGGCATGGTCCGCATCGACGAGGAGTCCAACCTCGGCGTGGCCATGGCCACGGACGGCAACGGCCGCTACGCCAAGCTCGACCCGTACACGGGCGCGCAGCTTGCCCTGGCCGAGGCGTACCGCAACGTCGCCGCGACCGGTGCCAAGCCGCTGGCCATCTCCGACTGCCTGAACTTCGGCTCGCCGGAGGACCCGGGCGTCATGTGGCAGTTCGCCGAGGCCACGCGTGGTCTGGCGGACGGCTGCCTGGAGCTGGGCACCCCGGTGACCGGCGGCAACGTCTCCCTCTACAACCAGACGGGCGACACCGCGATCCACCCGACCCCGGTCGTGGCGGTCCTCGGTGTGATCGACGACGTCAACCGCCGCACGCCGATGGCGTTCAAGGAGGCCGGCCAGCTGCTGTACCTGCTGGGCGACACCTCCGAGGAGTTCGGCGGCTCGGCCTGGTCCCAGGTCGTCCACGACCACCTCGGCGGCATGCCGCCCAAGGTGGACCTGGGCCGCGAGAAGCTGCTCGCCGAGATCCTGATCTCCGCCTCCCGCGACGGCATGGTCGACGCGGCGCACGACCTGTCGGACGGCGGCGTGATCCAGGCGCTCACCGAGTCCTGCCTCAAGGGCGGCAACGGTGCGCGGATCGTGGTCCCGGAGGGCCTGGACGCGTTTACGTTCCTGTTCTCCGAGTCCGCCGGCCGTGCCATCGTGTCGGTCCCGCGCAGCGAGGAGCTCCGCTTCACCGACATGTGCGGCGCCCGCGGCCTGCCCGCCACCCGCATCGGTGTGGTGGACGGCGAGGAGATCGAGATCCAGGGCGAGTTCACCCTCCCCCTGGCCGAACTCCGCGAGGCCCACGAGGCGACCATCCCGGCCCTCCTGGCCTGATCGCCCCGGCTGTACGAGGCCCCGTCCACACCCTGTGGGCGGGGCCTCGGCGCGTGTGCCGGCAGCCGTGCCGGGCAGCCGCCCCGCCCCAGTAGGGTCGGGGCATGTCGCCCGCCAAGAAGAAGCAGCGCACCTACGACCAGGCGAAGATCCGTGCGGCCGTCACCGCGCAGTTCGGGCATGTCGCCGAAGGTGTGGGGGACTTGGGGCCCGAGCAGCTGGGGCTGCCCAGTGGGCTCGGGGACTGGAGCGTCGGGGACCTCGCCGGGCACATCGCCTGGATCGCGGACTCGCTCGCCGCGGGGCTGGCCCGGCCGCCGGCCGCCGTCGCCGAGCTGAGCGCCGTCGAGTGGCCCTTCGCCACCGCCTCCCTCGCCGGGAAGATCTCCGAGGCCGCCCGTGAGACCCTCACGGGCGCTCCGGTTCCCGAGCTGTTCGCACGGGCCGGCGCCCGGCTGGCCGAGGCCCTGGAGGCGAACCCCGGCAGCCGTGTGATGGACCTGTGGATCGGGGACATGACCCTCGCCGACTTCCTGGTCACCCGGACGGTGGAGCTGGTGGTCCACACCGACGACCTGAACCGGGCCGCCGGCCTGGACATCCCCGTCGAGCGGCAGGCCCTGGCCGCCTGCACCAGGCTGCTCGCCGACGCCCTCGCGGTGAAGGCGCCCGGCGGGTCGGTGGAGGTGCGGATCCCGCCCTTCGCGGTGGTCCAGTGCGTGGAGGGCCCCCGGCACACCCGCGGCACCCCGCCCAACGTGGTGGAGACCGACCCGCTCACCTGGCTCCGGCTCGCCACGGGCCGTACCGGCTGGGCCGAGGCCCTGGCGGACGCCCGGGTCAGCGCCAGCGGCGACCGGGCCGACCTGTCCGGGCTGCTGCCGCTGATGAGCTGAGGGGGGAACCCGACGGGGGCCGGGACCGTCCCAGGGGCATGCGCATCCCCAGGCTCCCCGCCGGGCCCGCCGCAGCGGGGCTGGCCCTCCTGCTGGCCCTCGCCGGCTGCACCGCCGCCCCGCAGGACGGGAGTGACACCGCCGCGACCGTGCAGAGCTCCGCCACGCCCCCGGTGGCGGACGCCCCGCTGACCGCGACCGAATGGACCGTGACCGCCCTGGACGGCGTGCCGGTCCCCGCCGGGGCGGCCGGCCGGGCCCGGTTCAGCCTCGCCCCCGACGGCACCGCCGGCGGCAGCCTCGGCTGCAACCGGTTCAGTGCCCCGGTCGCCGTCGAGGGCGCCACCGTCACCTTCGGGCCCGTCACCAGCACCCGGATGGCCTGCGAGGGCCCGGCGGGCGAGGTCGAACGGGCCCTGACCGGCCTCTTCGGCACGGGCCCGCTCACCTGGACGGTGCGGGGCCGCACCCTCACCCTCGCCGCCCCGGACGGCCGCACCCTGACCGCCGAGGCGGCCTCGGCGGCCGAATGACCAGACGCGGGCCCCGGGGGATCCCCGGTCAGGCCGCGTACGGGAGCAGCCCCGCGTCCGTCCGTTCCCGGGCGGCCCGCCGCCGCGCGGCCGGCCTGTTCGCGCAGGGCGCCGACCAGGCCGAAGAGCTGGTCGCGGCCTGACTTCCCCCGTGGTACCTCTACCCGGGAGCGGTCCCACGGGCGCCGGCGGACCGGTCGGCCGACCGGGCGGGAGCCGCTCCGAGCCCGCGGCGGAGGCCGCCGCGGGCGCTCCGACGGCGGCCTCCGAAGGCACGGCGGGAAAACCCGCTGTTGTACGAAGGCACAGGTACTTCGGGGCGCGGCTCACCCGCCCGTCTCCGGCGGGGCGCGGCACGGCGCTCGGCGCGGCGGGGCAGGCCGGGGCGAAGCGGAATGGTGAGAGGGGGAAGTGGAGTTGCGGCTGCGCGCAACAGCGGCGGATGGCGCTCGCGACACGGACCAGGCCCACGCGCCGGCGCTCGACGAGGGTGACGGAACGGTCACCGGGAGGCTGCATGAGGCGAGAGCCTGAGCGAGTCGCCTCGTAGATGTCCACAAAAGATCGAATACCGAGACGGAGGCATTCGGTCACCCTCTGTGCTGTGACATTTCCCGGCCGTCCTCAATTCGGACCAGTGGTCGATCTCGCCTACACTCGGGGGCGTGCCTCGTGGTGATGGACGACTCAACCACGACCTGCTCCCCGGCGAGAAGGGCCCCCAGGACGCTTGCGGCGTCTTCGGTGTCTGGGCTCCGGGTGAAGAGGTCGCCAAGCTCACCTACTTCGGACTGTATGCGCTGCAGCACCGCGGACAAGAGTCCGCGGGAATCGCTGTGAGCAACGGTTCCCAGATCCTCGTCTTCAAGGACATGGGCCTCGTTTCCCAGGTCTTCGACGAAACCTCTCTCGGCTCGCTCCAGGGTCATATCGCGGTCGGTCACGCCCGCTACTCGACCACCGGAGCGTCCGTCTGGGAGAACGCTCAGCCCACCTTCCGGGCGACCGCCCACGGCTCCATTGCCCTGGGTCACAACGGCAACCTGGTGAACACCGCCGAGCTTGCCGAGATGGTCGCAGACCTCCCCCGTCAGGACGGCCGTGCCACCCAGGTGGCGGCCACCAACGACACCGACCTGGTGACCGCCCTCCTCGCCGGCCAGACCGACGACGAGGGCAGGCCCCTGACCATCGAGGAGTCGGCCGCCAAGGTCCTCCCGCAGGTCAAGGGCGCCTTCTCGCTGGTGTTCATGGACGAGGGGACCCTCTACACCGCCCGTGACCCGCAGGGCATCCGCCCGCTGGTCCTCGGCCGCCTGGAGCGCGGCTGGGTGGTCGCGAGCGAGACCGCCGCCCTTGACATCTGCGGTGCCAGCTTCGTCCGCGAGGTCGAGCCGGGCGAGCTCATCGCGATCGACGAGAACGGCCTGCGCACCTCGCGCTTCGCTGAAGCGAAGCCCAAGGGCTGTGTGTTCGAGTACGTCTACCTGGCGCGCCCGGACACCGACATCGCCGGCCGCAACGTCTACCTCTCGCGCGTCGAGATGGGTCGGCGCCTCGCCAAGGAAGCCCCGGTCGACGCCGACCTGGTGATAGCGACGCCGGAATCCGGCACGCCCGCCGCCGTCGGCTACGCCGAGGCCAGCGGGATCCCGTACGGCTCCGGCCTGGTCAAGAACGCCTACGTCGGCCGGACCTTCATCCAGCCCTCGCAGACGATCCGCCAGCTCGGCATCCGGCTCAAGCTCAACCCGCTCAAGGAAGTCATCCGGGGCAAGCGCCTCGTCGTCGTCGACGACTCGATCGTCCGCGGCAACACCCAGCGCGCCCTCGTGAAGATGCTCCGCGAGGCCGGCGCGGCCGAGGTCCACATCCGGATCTCCTCGCCGCCGGTGAAGTGGCCGTGCTTCTTCGGCATCGACTTCGCCACCCGGGCCGAGCTGATCGCCAACGGCATGACGGTCGACGAGATCGCCACGTCGCTGGGCGCGGACTCGCTGTCGTACATCTCGCTCGACTCGATGATCGAGGCGACGACCATCCAGAAGCCCAACCTCTGCCGTGCCTGCTTCGACGGCGAGTACCCCATGGAGCTGCCCGACCCGCAGCTCCTGGGCAAGCAGCTCCTGGAGAGCGAGCTCGCGGGCGGCACCGACGCCGCCGACGCGCTCCGCCGCCCGTAGGCCCGTGGGCCGGCCCTTCCCGGGCCGGCCCGGCTCCACCTGCGCCGAGCCCTGTCTTTGAGGCTTCTCCCGGGACCCGGCACCACACGCAGCAACGACACGAAAGCTCTCGCCTGTCATGACAGAGAAGACCACCGGTGCCAGCTACGCAGCCGCCGGCGTCGACATCGAAGCGGGCGACCGCGCCGTCGAGCTGATGAAGGAGTGGGTGAAGAAGACGCAGCGCCCCGAGGTCCTCGGCGGCCTCGGCGGCTTCGCCGGCCTCTTCGACGCCTCCGCCCTCAAGCGCTACGAGCGCCCCCTGCTGGCCTCGGCCACGGACGGTGTCGGCACCAAGGTGGACATCGCCCGCCAGATGGGCGTCTACGACACCATCGGCCACGACCTGGTCGCCATGGTGATGGACGACATCGTCGTCTGCGGGGCCGAGCCCCTCTTCATGACGGACTACATCTGCGTCGGCAAGGTCCACCCCGAGCGCGTCGCGGCCATCGTCAAGGGCATCGCCGAGGGCTGCGTCCTCGCCGGCTGCGCCCTGGTCGGCGGCGAGACCGCCGAGCACCCGGGCCTGCTCGGGCCGGACGACTTCGACGTCGCGGGCGCCGGCACGGGCGTGGTCGAGTACGACCGCCTCCTCGGCGCCGATCGCATCCGTACGGGGGACGCCGTCATCGCGATGGCTTCGTCCGGCCTTCACTCGAACGGGTACTCGCTCGTCCGCCACGTCCTCTTCGACCGCGCCGGGATGTCCCTCGACCAGCACGTCGAGGAGCTCGGCCGGACCCTCGGCGAGGAGCTGCTGGAGCCGACCAAGATCTACTCGCTCGACTGCATGGCCCTCACCCGTACGGCCGAGGTCCACGCCTACTCGCACATCACCGGCGGCGGCCTCGCCGCGAACCTGGCCCGGGTCATCCCGGACCACCTGCACGCCACGGTCGACCGCTCCACCTGGACCCCGGGTGCCGTCTTCGACCTGGTCGGCAAGGCCGGGAACGTCGAGCAGCTGGAGCTGGAGAAGACCCTGAACATGGGCGTCGGCATGATGGCCGTGGTCCCGCAGGAGTCGGTGGACGTGGCCCTGACCGCGCTGGCCGACCGGGGCGTCGAGGCCTGGGTCGCGGGCGAGATCCTGGACCGCGGCGACCGTACCGAGGGTGCCACCCTGACCGGCAGCTACGCGGGCTGAGCAGCGCTAAAACCCGGTCCGGGGCAAGGCCCCGGACCGGGTTTTAGCATTCTTCAGCTGTCAGCCAGCAAGAGCTGGGCTGTGCAGACGCTCGATGCAGAGCTGCTGCGCGTCAAGCCCCGCGACGGTGCGCCGACGGACCGGACTCGTCGTCCTCGTCCTCGTCGTCATCGTTGTAGAGATCCGCGTACTTGGCGTACGGGTCGTCGTCGTCCAGATCGTCATCGACTTCGACCGGCGCGCTGATCAGCGGCTCTGTCGGCGATGCGCCCAGCTCATTGGCCAGACGCGTCAGGTCGGTCCCGCCGCTGTTGTACTTCAGCTGGCGGGCGACCTTTGTCTGCTTGGCCTTGGCCCGGCCGCGCCCCATGGCTCGACCCCCTCGGTGACGGGGCTCGACGGCCCCAGAGTCTGACACGCGTTCATGGTTCGGATCGGGCTCTCCGTGGAGAGACCGTCCGTAGGGGTTTAACGGTACCTGCTTCCGCGGCCATACGGTACGCCGCCCGCATGACGTGCCTCTCCACAGAACCAGCGGGACACCCCGTACTCGCTGGTCAGCTGCGATTTTAACGCTTTCCTGGCCGCCGACCCGCCGAAGCGCAGTGAGTTCCGTCTCGCCGCGCTCCGGCGGGGGTCCAGCGGGACCCCGGCGGGGCTAGGCCGTGCGGGCCGCGGCGCGCGCGGCGAGGGCGTCGGCCATCCGCTGCTCGGCGATCCGGTCGGCCGCGGCGGCCGGCGGGATGCCGTCTTCCTTCGCACGTGCGAATATGGCCAGGGTGGTGTCGAAGATCTTCGAGGCCTTGGCCTTGCAGCGGTCGAAGTCGAAGCCGTGCAGCTCGTCGGCGACCTGGATCACGCCGCCCGCGTTGACCACGTAGTCCGGGGCGTAGAGGATCCCGCGGTCCGCGAGGTCCTTCTCCACGCCCGGGTGGGCCAGCTGGTTGTTCGCCGCGCCGCACACGACCGAGGCCGTGAGCACCGGGACGGAGTCGTCGTTCAGGGCGCCGCCGAGCGCGCAGGGGGCGTAGATGTCCAGGCCCTCGGTGCGGATCAGGGTCTCGGTGTCCGCGACGGCCGTGACCTTGCCGCCGGGGTGCCTGTCGAGGATCTCGCGCACGGACTCCTCGCGGACGTCCGTGATCACGACCTCGGCGCCGTCCTCCAGGAGGTGCTCGACCAGGTGGCGGCCGACCTTGCCGACGCCCGCGACGCCGACCTTGCGGCCGCGCAGGGTCGGGTCGCCCCACAGGTGCTGGGCGCTGGCGCGCATGCCCTGGAAGACGCCGAAGGCGGTGAGCACCGAGGAGTCGCCGGCCCCGCCGTTCTCGGGGGAGCGGCCGGTGGCCCAGCGGGTCTCGCGGGCGACGACGTCCATGTCGGCGACGTACGTGCCGACATCGCATGCGGTGACGTAGCGGCCGCCGAGCGACTCCACGAAGCGGCCGTAGGCCAGCAGGAGTTCCTCGGTCTTCAGGACGGCCGGGTCACCGATGATCACGGCCTTGCCGCCGCCGAGGTCGAGACCGGCGAGGGCGTTCTTGTACGACATGCCGCGCGAGAGGTTCAGCGCGTCACGGACCGCTTCCTCGTCGGAGGCGTACGCGTGGAAGCGCGTACCGCCGAGGGCGGGGCCCAGGGCGGTGGAGTGGATGGCGATGACGGCCTTGAGTCCGGTGGCCCGGTCCTGGCACAGCACGACTTGCTCGTGGCCGCCCTGCTCACTGCGGAACAGGGTGTGCAGGACGCCGTCGGTCATTTCGGTCACGGTGGTGACTCCCATGGAAGAGATGCGGCGGAAAGACGCCCGCCCTGCGGGTGGGGGAGGGCGCACTGGGAGCAGAGTAAGACCTGTGGCGGGTACGGGTAGCCCTTGTCCGGGGATCGGAACACTCCCGGGTCACGTACCCCTCCGCCGCCGGTGGCCGGATTCCTTTTCCGGGCCCCGAGTCGGAGGTGAACCCGGCCCCCGGAACGGGGAGGACGAGGGGGTGAGCGAATCCCCCGACCTCCGGCCGCCGTCCGCGCGCCCCGCGCCGACGGTCCCCTACGCCTCCTACCTGCGGGTCTACGAACCCCTGGCCTCCTTCCCGGAACCGGAGCGCACGCACTGGGCGGCGTACGCCCGGCGCGGGCCCGCGCCGACGGCCCAGGACGAACTGCGCCGGTCCCTGTCCGACTTGGTGCGGGTGCCCGTGGTCGGGGTGCTGGCGCACGAGAGCGGGGACGCGTTCACGGCGGAGCTGGACGGGGTACTGCTCGTCTGCCCCTGGCGGACGCGGCTGCGCGGCTGGCTGGCGCTGGAGGAGCTGGTGGCGAACCTCCCGGCGCCGGTGCTGGACGCGGCGCTCCCGCCGTCGGCGCGCCGGCGGGCCGCCGCCGAGTACGAGGACTGGCGGGAGCGGAACCCCGATGCCCGCCCGTGGATCCGCACCGGGGTGTGGCAGGTGCCGCTGCGATGGTTCGTGCTGGTGGCGGACGAGGAGCGGGAGTACCTGCCGGGGGAGCGGCTGCGGTACCGGACGCCGATGGTGCAGGCGCGGCGACGGCTCGCGAGGGGTCTGCGGACCCTGCGCCAGGCGCAGGAGCGGGGGCGGCAGGGGTACGGGCCGCTGGCGGAGGGGCTGGCGGAGGTCGGCCGCTGGCTGGAGGAGTTCCACCCGAGGTCGATGGTCGAACTGGACTACGGCGGGCTGCTGCACGCGTTCCCGGCCGACGGACTGGCCGGTGACCGGTCGGCCCGTGACCTCGCGGAGGGGATCGCGGCCCTGCGCGAGGGGGACGACGACGGGGCGGCGGCGGTGTACGAGGAACTGGCGCGGCGCTGGCGGGCGGTGAGGGAGAGACTTTTCGCGAACTAGAGGCAGCCTTGACCCTTTCCGGAGCCGGGGTCTGCGTAGATCATGGACGTACCTGTTCGGAACCCGTTCGGGCGCTACGCGTATCGCCCGTATCGGTCATGATCGGCTGAATGGCCCACAAGTCGCAGATCAGGGGCTTGATCACGGTATTAGGGTCTTTGTTCCAGGACCTACGTCCCGATCCGGGCCATTGGCTCAAGCGTGACGGACCGCACTATCCGCACCCTTGCGCCCATCCCCTATCCTCATGCCAAAATAGGACAAGGAGTCCGGGGAGGGTTCCTTCCGCCCAACTTCGGGCGGAATGCTCGGTATTGCACTCTATGGGGGGTCTGACGACTCCTGATCGCTCTGTGACTGATCGTCACAGTGGGGTGACTGTCCGTTATGGGGCGGTCCATCGGCTTCCGCCGCTGATGAACACCTCGGAGGGCAATTCCATCGGTTTGGCCGTCGAGGCTGGACGGATGGTGTAGTTGTAGTGCCGAGGACAAGCCGTTCGTCCTATAACCGACTCGGCCTGCGTATGTCCATTTCGGGCAACGCAGGCCAAGGTGCAGAATTTAGAGGAAAGAACCGAGATGGTTCGGTTCTCCCGAGGAGGCCGCTCATGACCGCTCGCACCCCTGATGCCGAGCCGCTGCTGACCCCGGCTGAGGTTGCCACCATGTTCCGCGTGGACCCGAAGACGGTTACCCGCTGGGCCAAGGCCGGCAAGCTCACGTCCATCCGCACCCTGGGTGGACACCGCCGTTACCGCGAGGCCGAGGTCCGCGCGCTGCTCGCGGGAATTCCGCAGCAGCGCAGCGAGGCCTGAGGTCCCGCAGCACCACCGCTTTAAAGGGTGCGTGTCGGATCCCCCAATCCGATGAACCCACACAGCTTCATGCGGCGGGGCCTGCCCCAACAGGAACCGTCGTCGATCGCGCTGGACTCCGCCGGGTCCAGCGCGATTTTTTTTGTGCCCGGAGGGGCGGGCTCGGGAGTCTCGGGGGCCTTGGGGGTCCAGGGGGCCTGGAGGCTACCGCCGGGTACCGGACCGGGGTCCCGGACGGGTGGGTGCCATTGCACATATTAAATCGAGCATGCGTAGGGCTCCGATAAACGTACGAGTCCCAAAAACCCGTGGGGTGACTCCCGTCACAGCTGATAACTCTTGTACATCCGGCAATGCACCCCGTATAGGGACGTCCCGCGCGGAGTGCCTCGCGTGAACGGGGGATTTCTCCCCTCTGGGCGATGTGCACCCCGGGTCGGCTGGAAGGGCCCTGGAGGGGCCGCGGGCGTGCGCGGCGGACCGGGAGGTCCGGGAGGTCGGCCGGAGCCGCCTGAGAGGCTTCCAGGGGTGTCGTGAGCCCCGCGTGATCATGAGGTGGCGGAGCGCGTCCGTGAGGGCCGGCGCCGGACCCCGCAACGCGTCAGGGCCCGTATCCCTTGCGGGGTACGGGCCCTGACGTTTCTGCGAACCTGACGGGACTTGAACCCGCGACCTCCACCTTGACAGGGTGGCGAGCTAACCAACTGCTCCACAGGTCCTCGATCGCTGCCGATTGCTCGGCTGCGATTCAGACTGTACAGCAGGTCAGGGGGTGAGGTCGAACCGGATCACGGAGCGAGCGCGTCCACCGCCTTCACGATGCGCTTGTCGGAGATCGGGTACGCCGTCCCCAGCGCGTGCGCGAAGTAGCTGACCCGCAGCTCCTCGATCATCCAGCGGATCTCGGTGACGGCCTCCGGCACGGGCCGGCCCTTCGGCAGCTGCTCCAGCAGCCACAGGTACTCGTCCCGCATCTCGTGGACCTTCTCCATGCGCGTGGTGTCGCGCTGGGCGCCCGTCGGCATCTGCTGGAGCCGCCGGTCGATCGCCACCAGGTAGCGCATCAGGTCCGGCAGCCGCTTCAGCCCGGTCAGCGTCACGAAACCGGCCGGCATCAGGGCCGCCAGCTGCGCCTTCACGTCCGCGACGTTCGCCATCAGGGCCAGGCTGCCGGTGGCCTTCAGCCGCCGCTCGCAGGCCTGCCAGGCCGCCAGGACCTGCTGGACCTGCTGGACGGTCCGCACGGTGGTGTCCACCAGGTCGGCCCGCACCGCGTCGAACAACCGCCGGAAACCCGCCTCGTCCCAGGCCGGACCGCCGTGGTCGGCGATCAGCCGGTCCGTGGCGGCGGTCGCGCAGTCGTCGAACAGCGCCTGGATGGAGCCGTGCGGATTGCGGGAGAGAGCCAGCTTCTGCTGGTTGGTCAGCTTCTCCGAGGCGAACTTCGCCGGGTTCACCGGGATGTTGAGCAGGATCAGCCGCCGGGTGCCCAGCCACATCGCCTGCTGCTGCTCGGCCTCGGTGTCGAAGAGCCGGACGGAGACGCTCGCCCCCTCGTCCACCAGCGCCGGGTAGGCCTTCACCGGCTGGCCGGCCCGTCGGGTCTCGAAGACCTTCACCAGGCTGCCGATCGTCCAGTCGGTCAGCCCCGTGCGCTCCACCGACTCCCCGCCCGCACGCTCGGCGGTGGCGGCCGCGGCCTGGGAGAGGGCCTGGCGGGCCTTCGGCTTCAGCCGGAGCCGCAGGGCCTCCAGGTCCTTGTCCTCGGCGAGCTTGCGCCGACGCTCGTCAACGATCCGGAAAGTGATCTTCAGGTGGTCGGGGATCCGGGAGAGGTCGAAGTCCTCCGCCGAGACCGGCACCCCGACCATCCGCTGGAGCTCGCGCGCCAGCACCGCCGGCAGCGGCTCCCGCAGTGCGGGCTGCTGCGCCAGGAAGCGCGAGGCGTAGTTCGGCGCGGGCACGTAGTGCCGGCGGATCGGCTTCGGCAGCGAGCGGATCAGCTCGGTGACGACCTCCTCGCGCAGACCCGGGATCTGCCAGTCGAAGCCCTCGTCGGCGACCTGGTTCAGCACCTGGAGCGGGATGTGCACGGTCACGCCGTCCGCGTCCGCGCCCGGCTCGAACTGGTAGGTCACCCGGAACTTCAGCTGCCCCTGCCGCCAGGAGTCCGGATAGTCGGCCTTGGTGACCCCTGCCGCCTTCTCCGTCAGCAGCATCTCGCGCTCGAAGTCGAGGAGTTCGGGCTCCTCGCGACGCTTGTGCTTCCACCAGGAGTCGAAGTGGGCCCCCGACACCACGTGCTCGGGGATCCGCTGGTCGTAGAAGTCGAACAGGGTCTCGTCGTCCACCACGATGTCGCGGCGCCGCGCCCGGTTCTCCAGCTCCTCGACCTCGGTCAGCAGCTTGCGGTTGTCCGCGTAGAACTTGTGGTGGGTGCGCCAGTCGCCCTCGACCAGCGCGTTGCGGATGAACAGCTCGCGCGAGACCTCGGGGTCGATCCGGCCGTAGTTGATCTTCCGCTGGGCGACGATCGGCACCCCGTACAGGGTGACCTTCTCGTACGCCATCACGGCCGCCTGGTCCTTCTCCCAGTGCGGCTCGCTGTATGTGCGCTTGATCAGGTGCTGGGCGAGGGGCTCCACCCACTCCGGCTCCACCTTGGCGTTGACCCGCGCCCACAGCCGCGAGGTCTCCACCAGCTCCGCCGACATCACGAACCGCGGCTGCTTCTTGAACAGCGCCGACCCCGGGAAGACCGCGAACTTCGCGGACCGCGCGCCCAGGTACTCGTTCTTGTCCGTGTCCTTCAGACCGATGTGCGACAGCAGGCCGGCCAGCAGCGAGACGTGGATGTTCGTCTCGGCGCCGTCCGCCTCGTTGACGTGGATGCCCATCGTCTTGACGACCGAGCGCAGCTGGGCGTAGATGTCCTGCCACTCCCGGATCCGCAGGAAGTTCAGGTACTCCTGCTTGCACATCCGGCGGAAGGAGGACGAGCCGCGCTCCTTCTGCTGCTCGCGGATGTAGCGCCACATGTTCAGGAACGAGAGGAAGTCGCTCGTCTCGTCCTTGAACCGGGCGTGGTTCTGGTCGGCCTGGGTCTGCTTGTCGGACGGGCGCTCGCGCGGGTCCTGGATCGACAGGGCCGCCGCGATGACCATGACCTCGCGGACGCAGTTGTTCTTGTCCGCCTCCACGACCATGCGGGCCAGGCGCGGGTCCACCGGCAGCTGGGACAGCTGGCGGCCCATCGGGGTGAGCCGCTTCTTCGGGTCCTTCTCCGCCGGGTCGAGCGCGCCGAGCTCCTGGAGCAGCTGCACGCCGTCGCGGATGTGGCGGTGGTCCGGCGGGTCGATGAAGGGGAACTTCTCGATCTCGCCGAGCCCGGCGGCGGTCATCTGGAGGATGACGGAGGCCAGGTTCGTCCTCAGGATCTCGGCGTCCGTGAACTCCGGGCGGGCGTTGAAGTCGTCCTCGGAGTACAGCCGGATGCAGATGCCGTCGCTGGTGCGGCCGCAGCGCCCCTTGCGCTGGTTGGCGCTGGCCTGGCTGATCCGCTCGATGGGCAGCCGCTGCACCTTCGTGCGGTGGCTGTAGCGGGAGATGCGGGCCGTGCCCGGGTCGATCACGTACTTGATGCCGGGGACCGTCAGGGAGGTCTCGGCGACGTTGGTCGCCAGGACGATCCGGCGGCCGGTGTGGGGCTGGAAGACCCGGTGCTGCTCGGCGTGCGAGAGGCGGGCGTACAGGGGCAGGACCTCGGTGAAGCGGAGCTTCTTCTTGATCAGCGCGTCGGCGGTGTCGCGGATCTCCCGCTCGCCGGAGAGGAAGACCAGGATGTCGCCCGCGCCCTCGCCCTGGAGCTCGTCCACGGCGTCGCAGATCGCGGTGATCTGGTCGCGGTCGCTCTCCTCGGAATCTTCCTCCAGGAGCGGCCGGTAGCGGACCTCGACCGGGTACGTACGGCCGCTCACCTCGACGATCGGGGCGTCGCCGAAGTGGCGGGAGAAGCGCTCCGGGTCGATGGTGGCGGAGGTGATCACGACCTTGAGGTCGGGGCGCTTGGGGAGCAGCTGGGACAGGTAGCCGAGGAGGAAGTCGATGTTGAGGCTGCGCTCGTGGGCCTCGTCGATGATGATCGTGTCGTAGGCGCGCAGCTCGCGGTCCGTCTGGATCTCGGCGAGCAGGATGCCGTCGGTCATCAGCTTCACGAAGGTCTCGTCCGGGTTCACCTGGTCGGTGAAGCGGACCTTCCATCCGACCGTGCGGCCGATCTCGGACCGCAGCTCCTCGGCGATGCGCTCCGCGACCGTGCGGGCGGCGAGCCGGCGGGGCTGCGTGTGCCCGATCATGCCCCGGACGCCGCGCCCCAGCTCCATGCAGATCTTGGGGATCTGCGTGGTCTTTCCGGAGCCGGTCTCGCCCGCGACGATCACGACCTGGTGGTCGCGTATCGCCTCGGCGATCTCGTCCTTCTTCTGGCTGACGGGCAGGTTCTCGGGATACGTGACCTCCGGCATGCGCGAGGCGCGGCCGGCCAGTCGCGCGGCGGCCTTCTGGGCCTCCGCGGCGATCTCGTCGAGCACGGCCTGCCTGGCCTCGGGCTTGCGGATACGGCGGGCGCCCTCGAGGCGGCGGCCGAGGCGGTGCGCTTCCCGGAGGGAGATCTCACCGAGGAGCGTCTGCAGGGCGGCGAAGGAAGTAGACATACCTGGTCGAGGATCTCACCTGGGCCCGGCGGGTGGCGAACGCATTTGTGCCCCGCCCCGTACCATTTCGGGACGAGTCCCCCAGCCGAGCGAGTGAGAGGCAGCCCACCTTGTCAGGCCGTCGTCACGTGTGGTGTCCGTCGGCCGCCGCAGTGCTCGTGCTGGTCCTGGGGGTGTTGGCCCTCGCCCTGGCCGGCGGCCTGTGGGCGGCGGACCCCGCTCCCGCCCCGCGGGCGGCCGCCGCGGACGCGGCCCGTCCGGGTGCCGCCCCCGTCGAGCGCCCGGCCTCCTCGGCCGCCGGTGCCCTCCCGGAGCGGGCGCCGTCCTGCGCACCCGGCTCCGACGGGCTCGGCCCCGCCCCGGCCGTGCCGCCCCGGGCCGGGCAGGAGCACGCCTCCGCCCCCGCCGCGCGCCCCGCGCCCGAGGGGGTGCGGCCGTACCGGGCGGCGTGCGTACGGGTGCCCGTGCGCGGGCCCGCCCCGCGGACACCCGGACCGGTGGAGCTGTCCGTGATGCGGGTGTAGGGGAGCCGGTCTGCCGGTATCACCCCTGTACATCCCGTTCTGGAGCACGCGTATGCCCACGTCCCGCAAGACCTCCCGCAAGCCCCTCCTGTACGCCGCCGCGGTCGCCGTCGCCTCGGTCGGCCTCGGCCTCGCCTCCTGGCAGGCCACCGCGCCCCCGGAGAAGGAGCACGGCACATCGGCCGGAGCCAGCGCCAGCGCCTCCGCCCCCGACGCCCCCGAGACCGGCGCCGCCGCCGAGCTGAAGGCACTGGCCCGCCGCGAGAGCGACGACAAGCTCGCCGTGGGCCGCACCGACGCGCCCGTCGTCCTGATCGAGTACTCCGACTTCAAGTGCGGCTACTGCGCCAAGTTCGCCCGGGACACCGAGCCCGAACTGGTGAAGAAGTACGTCGAGGACGGCACCCTGCGCATCGAGTGGCGCAACTTCCCGATCTTCGGCGCCGAGTCCGAGGCCGCCGCCAAGGCCGCCTGGGCGGCCGGGCAGCAGGACCGCTTCACCGCCTTCCACGCCGCCGCCTACGCCGAGGGCGCCAAGGCCAAGGGCTTCGGCGAGGAGCGGCTGGTCGAGCTGGCCCGCGAGGCCGGGGTCCCCGACCTGGAGAGGTTCAAGGCCGACATGGCCGGCGAGCAGGCCGCGGCCGCCCTGCGGCGCGACCGGGAGGAGGGCTACCGCATCGGCGTGCAGTCCACCCCCTCCTTCCTGGTCAACGGCCGGCCCATGGCGGGCGCCCAGCCCTTCGAGGCCTTCGCCACGGCCATCGCCCGGGCCAAGGCGCAGGCTCGGGCCGGGCAGTGACCGGCATCGGGTACGCGGCCGCCCTGCTCGGCGGCCTCCTCGCCCTGCTCAGCCCGTGCAGCGCCCTGCTGCTGCCGGCCTTCTTCGCCTACTCCATCGACTCCCGCTCCCGGCTGCTGGCCCGGACCGGGATCTTCTACGCGGGCCTCGCCACCACCCTCGTCCCGCTCGGCGCGGCTGGCTCGTTCGCGGGCCGGTTCTTCCACTCCCACCGTGACCAGCTGGTGCTGGTCGGCGGCTGGCTGATCATCGCGCTGGGCCTGGCCCAGGTCCTCGGCCTCGGCTTCGCCCCGAAGAGGCTCTCCGAGCTCTCGGGGCGGATCCGCCCGACCACCGCCCTGTCGGTGTACGCGCTCGGCGCGGTCTACGGACTGGCCGGCTTCTGCGCGGGCCCGATCCTGGGCAGCGTCCTGACGGTGGCGGCGGTCAGCGGCAGCCCGGTCTACGGCGGCCTGCTGCTGGCGGTGTACGCGCTGGGCATGGCCGTACCGCTGTTCGTGCTGGCCCTGCTCTGGGAGCGCTTCGACCTCGGCCGGCGGCGCTGGCTGCGCGGCCGAGCCGTACGGGTGGGACGCCTGGAACTGCACACGACCTCGCTGCTGTCCGGGCTGTTCTTCATCACCCTGGGCGCCCTGTTCCTGCTGTACGACGGCGCGAGCGCGCTGCCGGGGCTGCTGGACGTGGACGACTCGTACGCCGTCGAGGAGAAGGTGGGCGCCGTGGCGGACGCCGTCCCGGACTGGGCCCTGCTCGGACTGGTCGGCGTCGCGGCCGTGGCCTTCGGGCTGCTGCACCGGCGGCGCGCGGCCCGCAAGGAGGCGGAGAAGCAGGAGTGAAACGCGGAAGGCCCCGTCCGGAGACGGGGCCTTCCTCTTGTGGCTGGGGCCGGGGTCGAACCGGCGACCTATCGCTTTTCAGGCGATCGCTCGTACCAACTGAGCTACCCAGCCACGAGGCTGTTTCCAGCCTCAGCGATCCTGACGGGACTTGAACCCGCGACCTCCACCTTGACAGGGTGGCGAGCTAACCAACTGCTCCACAGGACCTGGTGTGTGCAAGAGCAAGTCTCGCACATGGTGTTGCGTACCCCCAACGGGATTCGAACCCGTGCTACCGCCTTGAAAGGGCGGCGTCCTGGGCCACTAGACGATGAGGGCTAAAGGCCCGCCGGGCACTTTTCAGCGCGTCGGGGACGTGAGAAGCATATGGGATCGGAGGAGGTAACGCCAAAACGAGTTCCGCCCGGGCGCGGGAACCGTCCCCGGCGGGGCGACAATGGCCGGGTGCTGGAGATGACGCGCGAGGAGTTCGAGGAGCTCGTCGCAGAGGCCCTGGACCGGATCCCGCCGGAGCTGACGCGACTCATGGACAACGTGGCGGTCTTCGTCGAGGACGAGCCGCCGGCCGGAGATCCCGAGCTGCTCGGCCTGTACGAGGGGACCCCGCTCACCGAGCGCGGCGAGTGGTACGCCGGCGTGCTCCCCGACCGCATCACGATCTACCGGAACCCCACCCTGCGGATGTGCGAGGACCGGGAGAGCGTGGTCGTCGAGACGGAGGTGACGGTGGTCCACGAGATCGCCCACCACTTCGGCATCGACGACGAACGCCTGCACGCCCTGGGGTACGGGTGACCCGGCCCGTGCCGGGGGCGGAGGCGATCGACCCCGATGTCGACCTCCACGTCCCGGCCCAGCGGGCCGAGCCGCAGGCCCGCGTCATCGCGGCGGTGGCCGTCGGCGGGGCACTGGGGGCGACCGCGCGCTACGCGCTGGCGCTGCTGTGGCCGGCCGGGTCCGAGGGCTTCCCGTGGGCGACCTTCTGGACCAACGTCGTGGGCTGTGCGCTGATCGGCGTGCTGATGGCGCTGATCAGCGAGGAGGGGCGGCGCTCCCCGCACCCGCTGCTGCGGCCCTTCGCCGGCGCCGGGGTGCTCGGCGGGTTCACCACCTTCTCGACCTACGCCGTGGACTTCTCGCGACTGCTGGACGCCGGCCGTGCCGGGCTCGCCCTGGTGTACGCCGGCGTGACCGTCGTGGGCGCGCTGGGCGGCGTGTGGGCGGCGGCCTCGCTGACGCGGCTGGCGGTACGGGCACGGGGGGCCGTGTGAACTGGCTGCTGGTGGTGGCGGGCGCGGTCGTCGGGGCGCCGCTGCGGTACCTGACCGACCGGGCCGTCCAGGCGCGGCACGACTCCGTCTTCCCGTGGGGGACCTTGGTGGTCAATGCAGGGGCCTGCCTGCTGCTCGGGACGCTGGCCGGGGTCGCCCTCACGGGCGCCGGCTCCTCGCGCCTGTCGCTGCTGCTGGGGACGGGGCTGTGCGGGGCGCTGAGCACCTACTCGACGTTCTCGTACGAGACGCTGCGGCTCGCCGAGCGCGGCTGGAAGTTCCTCGCCGCGGCGAACGTGGCGGCGTCCGTGCTCGTCGGCCTGGGCGCGGTGACGCTGGGCTCGGAGGTGGCGCAGGCGCTGTTCGCCTGACCCGCGGGCCGTTCGCGCAACTCGCGCAAGGGGCGTGTCTCTTACGGGGTAAAGGGAGTTGGGCTCATTGACCCGCTCATCGCGGACCCCGCCCCGCGCTCCGGAGGTGCCCCCGTGCGCCCATTGCCCCCTTCCCTGTCCGCGACCCTCGGACTGACCGTCTCCGCCCTGGCGGTGGCCGCGACGGCGGGCTGCATGAGCGTCGGCGAGGACGCCGCCAGGCCGGGGCCCTCCGCCTCGGTCGGCGGCAGGGGCGCCGGCGGGGCCGGTGCGGCGGCGGGCTCCGGGCACGGCTCCGGGATCCACGGCAACGGGCACGGCGTGAAGGACGGCACGGGGCCCCAGGGCGTGAAGTCCGGGGAGCCGGGCAAGGCCTCCGGGGCGACCGGGGCCTCCCCCGGTCCCGGCGCGCCCGCGGCACGGCCGGGCCCGCCCTCGCCGTCGGCCGGCCCCGGGGGCGGGGCCGGCGGTCAGGGGGGCCAGGTGCCGTCCGGGGGCGGTTCCGGATCGGGCCCGGGGTCCGGGGCGGGTGGTTCCGGGTCGGGATCCGGCTCGGGCTCGGGCTCGGGAGCCGGGGGCTCCGGTTCAGCGTCGGGGTCCGGTGGTGCGGGCGGGGCGGGTGGGGCCGGCGGGTCCGGGTCGGGCGGCTCCGGAGGGTCGACCACCACGCCCGGTGGAGGGGAGAGCACGCCTCCTGTGACGCAACCCACGCCGAGTGACACGACCCCGGCGACCCCCGCTCCGAGCATCGCCTGAGCGGCCGGAGGCGGGTCGCCGCCGAGGATCCCGTCGCAGGTCGGAGGGGGTATTGCAGGAACGACTTGCCAGACCCCCGGGAGGGTGCGTATGGTTATAGATCGTTTGATCCCATTGCCCGGCGCCGAATCCGAAGAGCGCCGTGTGGCGCGTACTCTCCCTAGCCGTGGCTGACCGCATTGAGGCGGTCGATTTGCGATTCACGGAGTTTGGGCGCGTGCCGAGACTCCGGAAGGTTTCGCATTTCGCATGTCCATTTCCAGTTCTGACCGTTCCGTCATGCCCGAGAACGACTCCACCGAGATCGTCGACGCTGTTGAGGCCCTTGTGGTGACCGAGGCCATGGAGGCCGCGGAGGCGAACGAGATCATCGAGGCGCTCGAAGCCGACGTGACGGCCGACGCCGCCGCCGACTCCGACGAGGACGGCGCCGACGCCGAGCCCACGGTCACCTTCGCGGACCTCGGTCTGCCCGAGGGTGTCGTGCGCAAGCTCGGCCAGAACGGTGTCACCACCCCGTTCCCCATCCAGGCCGCGACCATCCCGGACGCCCTGGCCGGCAAGGACATCCTCGGCCGCGGCCGCACCGGCTCCGGCAAGACCCTCTCCTTCGGTCTGCCGACCCTGGCCCGCCTGGCCGACGGCCACACGGAGAAGAAGAAGCCCCGCGCCGTCATCCTCACCCCCACCCGCGAGCTCGCGATGCAGGTGGCGGACGCCCTCCAGCCGTACGGTGACGTCCTCGGCCTGAAGATGAAGGTCGTCTGCGGCGGTACCTCCATGGGCAACCAGATCTACGCCCTGGAGCGCGGTGTCGACGTCCTCGTCGCCACCCCGGGCCGTCTGCGCGACATCATCAACCGCGGCGCCTGCTCCCTGGAGAACGTCGAGGTCGCGGTCCTCGACGAGGCCGACCAGATGGCCGACCTGGGCTTCCTGCCCGAGGTCACCGAGCTGCTCGACCAGGTCCCGGCCGGCGGCCAGCGCATGCTCTTCTCCGCCACGATGGAGAACGAGATCGGCACCCTGGTCAAGCGCTACCTGTCGAACCCGGTCAGCCACGAGGTCGACAGCGCCCAGGGCAACGTCACGACCATGACCCACCACGTCCTCGTCGTGAAGCCGAAGGACAAGGCCCCGGTCACGGCCGCCATCGCCGCCCGCAAGGGCCGCACCATCATCTTCGTCCGCACCCAGCTGGGCGCCGACCGCATCGCCGAGCAGCTCGTCGAGGCCGGCGTGAAGGCCGACGCGCTGCACGGCGGCATGACGCAGGGCGCCCGTACCCGCGTCCTCGCCGACTTCAAGGACGGCTACGTCAACGCGCTCGTCGCCACCGACGTCGCCGCCCGCGGCATCCACGTCGACGGCATCGACCTGGTCCTCAACGTGGACCCGGCCGGCGACCACAAGGACTACCTGCACCGCTCGGGCCGCACCGCCCGCGCCGGCAAGTCGGGCGTCGTGGTCTCCCTGGCCCTGCCGCACCAGCGTCGCCAGATCTTCCGCCTGATGGAGGACGCGGGCGTCGACGCCTCGCGCCACATCGTCGGCGGTGCCGGCGCGTTCGACCCGGAGGTCGCCGAGATCACCGGTGCGCGCTCGCTCACCGAGGTCCAGGCCGACTCCGCGAACAACGCCGCCAAGCAGGCCGAGCGCGAGGTCTCCGACCTGACCAAGCAGCTGGAGCGCGCCACCCGTCGCGCCGCCGAACTGCGCGAGGAGGCCGACCGCCTCGTCGCCCGCTCCGCCCGCGAGCGCGGTGAGGACCCGGAGGCCGCCGTCGCCGAGGTCGTCGAGGCCGCCGAGGCCGAGCTCGCCGCCGCCGTGGCCGAGCAGGCCGCGCAGGCCGCCGCCCAGGAGCAGCGCAGCTTCGAGCGCCGCGACGACCGGGGCAACTACGAGCGCCGCGACAACCGCCGCGATGACCGCGGTGACCGTGGTGACCGTGGTGGTTTCCGTCGTGACGACCGTCCGTCCGGTGGCTTCCGTCGTGACGACCGCCGTGACGACCGTCCGTCGGGTGGTTTCCGTCGTGACGACCGTCCGTCGGGTGGCTTCAACCGCGGTGACCGTGGTGACCGTGGTGGTTTCCGTCGTGACGACCGTCCGTCCGGTGGCTTCCGTCGTGACGACCGCCGTGACGACCGTCCCTCGGGTGGTTTCCGTCGTGACGACCGTCCGTCGGGTGGCTTCAACCGTGACGACCGTGGTGACCGTGGTGGTTTCCGTCGTGACGACCGTCCGTCCGGTGGCTTCCGTCGTGACGACCGCCGTGACGACCGTCCCTCGGGTGGCTTCCGTCGTGACGACCGCCCCTCCGGCGGCTCCTTCGGCGCCCGTCGTGACGACAAGCCCCGCTGGAAGCGCAACGGCTGAGGCCTGAGCGCCCTCTGACGAGGAATCGGCCCCCACTGCACCCCCGGTGCGGTGGGGGCCGAGCCCTTTTCCGGCCGCTTTCACCCCACCCGCACCCCCTGGCGGGAAACCGCCGGTGCCACACCCGGCGATACCCGATCGGTCAGCAGCCGCTCTGCGGCTATGCTCTGGGGTGAGCACATGGAGGGCCATTAGCTCAATTGGCAGAGCAGCGGACTTTTAATCCGTTGGTTGTCGGTTCGAGTCCGACATGGCCTACCGCTCGCGGGTAGGGGTTAACCCCTCTGACCTGCTGCTGAGCGCCCCACCCGGTTTCGGCCAGGAGGGGCGCTCAGTCGTTTCCGGGCCCGTGCGTGAGCGATGCGTGAGCGGACGCTCTGGGACGGAGCGTCATTCAGGGCTACTGCGTGGGCTTAACAGGGACGGGAGAGGCTTCCAGGGCCTCCTCGATGACCGTCACCGCTTCAGCAAGGCGGGCGGTAGACCCGTGCCGGGCGGCCCAGGCGCTTCAGGCCGTGCTGCAACGGATCGCGCATGTGCTTCTCGCAGACGACGAAGTCCGCGTACGCAGCGGCACAGGACAGGTAGACCATGTCTGTCAGGTCGTTCGGTCGCCAAGTCGTGCCCTTGTTGAGGTGCCTGCTGTGCAGCATCTCCCGGAAGAGGCCGGCAGCCGGAGACGCGGCCTTCGAACGGGCCAGCCGCTCCCGTATCCCGCGCCCGCCACCAAATCAGATGCCGGGCCTCCGCAGATGGGCGAGGACGTCCGCGACCGACAGGTCGTACCGGTCCTTGTCCCGCTCCCAGCGCGACATCACAGTTACCGCGGCCTCGGCCATGTCCGGCGGCAGGTCGGCCGCGCGGAGCGTGTCGGCGATGTCCTGCATCTCCGGCGCCCAGCGCCAGGCGCGGGCCGCGACGCTGGGGAGGTATTCGGGGTCGGAGAGGATGTTGGAGGCCATGACCTGGGCCTCTGCGGTCAGCTCCTCGCCGACGCCGTGGGCGTCGGCAAGCGCGTGGGCCACGCCGGCCAGGGTGCGGGCGGCCTTCTGATAGCCGGCGAAGGCCATCTTGAGTGCGGAGGCGGAGCCGATGGCGCCACCCGACTGGCGGGTGTGCAGGGCCGTGTCCTTGAACAGGCCCTCCACCAGGTGGATCGCTGGGCCTTCCCCGGCCAGATAGAGACGGGCGGTCCGAGCCCCGCCTGGAGGCGGACCGAAGATCGCACCGTCCAGCACGGACGTCCCGGGAGCGATGGCTTCGGCGATGTGCCGAATCCGCTGCGGATTGATCGCGTTGGCGTCGACGTAGACGCCTGCGAAGCCGTGAGCGCTGACCAGCTCCGCCACCTCTTCGGCGGCCTGCGGCGGGCACACCGACAGGACGACGGCGCTGCGTTCCAGGGCCTCGGCCAGGGTGTGGACCGGCACCGCTCCCACCATGCGCGCCCGCTCCCGGGTGGCCTCGCTCCGGCCCACCGGCACCCACAGCACCTCGTGTCCCGCCGCCGCGGCCTGGGCAGCGACGGCGGATCCCATGGCGCCGGGGTGCAAGACGGTCACGGTGGTCACAGGTGGCCTCCTGGCGGGAGTTCGGCGATGGTGCGTTCCTGATGGGCAATGATCGACTCTCGCAGGCCGATCGCGACAGGCGCACCCGCGGCGGGGTGGAGCGCCAGCTGGCGGGTGAAGTGGCCGATGCGGCGGTCCACGCTCTCGGTGCGGCGCCGGGCGTTGGTCGCGAGGACCGTGTGGATCTGGGCCGCCGCGCCGTCCAGGTCGCCCCGGCCGAGGCGGGCCATGGCCAGGTCCATGCGGGCCAGGGACATCTCACCGAGCCGCTGCCGCTCCGGTGGGGCGGCCTGGAACATCTCCACCGCCTCGTCGGCACGGGCCTCGGCGTCGGCCAGGTGCTGGGCCCCGGCCAGCCAGAGGTGGGTGCTGCTGGCGTAGAAGAGCTGCTTCTCGACCGGGAAGGCCATCATGCCGCCGGGCAGCTCGTCCCCCTCAGCGAGGCGCTCACGCAGGCGGTCGGCGGCATCAAGGGCGGCGAGGGCGTCACCGGCCCGGTTCAGCTGGCCGTACGCGCGTGCCTTGATGCCCTCCAGCCTGATCTGCGCGGGCAGGTCGCCGTACAGCTGCGGGAGCGGCTCCGCGGGCACATCCAGACATTGGCGGTACCCGCCGAGCGGTACGCGGATCTGCTGCCGGAAAGCCGGGAGAAGGACATCGCAGCCAACACCGTGCGGTTCGCCCGCAAAGTCGCCGGCGGCTGCGGGAGCGATCCCGCCATAGCGCTGCGCCTGCTGGCCAAGTCGGTGGCTCACCTCGCACGCAACACCGACCTTCTGCGGTCCGCCTGAGCCGCTTCCAGTACCGGTCTGCCCTGGGGGCGCCGGTACCGGGAGCTCTTCATCTGCCCGGCCGGGCGCCGGATCCCGTCGATCCTCTCCTGGAGGCACCCTCGTGTACGCGATCGGCATGTGCGTCGATGCCCGCTACCTGTTGCCCGCCCTGGTCACGCTCGGCTCGGTCGCCGGCCATCTACCGGTGGCCGACCGCCGCGAGAGCGCGGTACGGGTGCTGACCAACGGCCTGTCCCCGGGGCAGGCGGCGGTGATGGAGTCCTTCGCCCGCCGCTGCGGGTTCGGCTCCTTCGACCTGCGCTGGCAGGCCCCGCCGCGCGAGAGCGTCATGGCGGACACCGCCTACATCTCCGTCGCGACCTACCTGAGGTTCGGGTTCACCCCAGGCTTCCTCGACCGGCCGTTCCTGATCTACGTGGACGCCGACGTGCACGTACGCGGCGACATCTCCGCGCCGCTGGCCAGGCTTCCTGAGCACCGGATCGGAGCGGTGCAGGACGAGTTCAACCCGGCCGTCGGCCAGTGCCCGGCCCTGCCCGGCCTCGCCGAACGGTGGCCGCACCTGGTGGGGCGGTCCTACTTCAACGCTGGGATGCTGTGGGCGCCCACGGTGATGCTCGCCCCCATGCGGGCGGGGGTCCAGCGGGCCCTGATCGGCGGCCGGGAGTACATCAAGCACAACGACCAGTGCGCCCTGAACCTGTGGCTGTTGTCCTCCGGTGCCGCCCACCCGGTGGAGCCGGTTTTCAACAGGTTCGAGGTGGACCGGTTCCTCGATCGCGGGGACTGGGTCCGCCGGGTCCTTCGTCGGCCGGTCACCCGCCGCGACGGGCACGTGGTGCACTTCGTCGGCTCGCAGAAGCCGTGGATGCGCGCGTGCCCCGGCACGGAGGACGTCCGGGTCTACCGGCGGCAGATGCGCCGCACGCTCGCGCACCTGGGCCGGGTGGGTGTGGGTGCCCGGTGACCGGCGGCACGGTTCTGGCGGTTGAGCGGGCCTGTACAGAGCTGGCCGGGTCGACTCCGGCCGAGACGGTCCGGGTCCGTACCGGGCCGAAGACGGCCGTCTACCGGGTCCGGCTGGCCGACGGCCGTCGCGTGGTGGTGAAGCTGTTCGCAGCTGACGTCTCCCACAGCGCGGCCGACGAGGCCCGGCTCCTGGTCGCCGTGACGGAGGCCGGACGGGTGCGAGTACCGGCCGTGATCGGGCACGGCCCCGTCCCCGGGCTGACCGTCTCCGCGCTGATCACCGCCGATGCCGGGACCAGGACCCTCCGCGACGCCGTGCGGGCCGGGCAGATGCCGCGTCCGGCGGCCCTGCTGCGGCTCGCGCTGCTGATGGCCGCGTTCCACGCCATGGAGGCCCCAGCCGGGATTCGCCTGGCCCCGGGGATCGGGCAGCAGGTCAGTGCCGTGGCCGCCCACTGCCCCCGGCACGTCTTCGTCCGGCTCGCGCCCGCGCTGGAGGTCATCGCGCGTGGGGCTCGCCGGGAACGGCTGGTGTGGTGCCACGGAGACCTCCATCTGGAGAACGTGATCCGCGAAGGCGACCGACGCCTCATCGCCGGCACACATGGCGAGCCGCACCTCCCCGAGTACGTCGTGGACTTCGAGGCCGCGACCGTGGAGGTCCCCGAATACGACTTCGCCCAGACCCTCGTGACCTGCGACGCCCTGGAACCGTCCGACCGGATGTTCATGGCCGCCGCCTACGGACGGCCCCTCGACACCCGCCTCCTGGACGCCTACGTGGCCTTCCAGGCCGTACGCGGCTGGACCTACGCCGCCCAGCGGGAGGGCCGCGACCGCGAAGCCTGGGCGGCCCGCCTGCACCTTGCCCTGTCCCCGCAACCAGGAAGGACCGTGCTGTGACCGATCCCGATCTGTCGGTGATCATCCCCGCGTACAACGAGGCCAAGTATCTGCCTCGCTACCTGCCCACCGTCTTCGCTTCTCTCCGAGCCTGGGAATCCGTCTCCGGCCTCGTCGGAGAGGTGATTGTGGTGGACAACGCCTCCACCGACGAGACCGCGACCGTCGCGAAGGAGCTGGGGGCCAGGGTGGTGTCGGAGCTGGTCCGCAGCATCGGCCTGGTCCGCAACACCGGAGCCCGCGCGGCCGAGGGGCGGATACTGTTCTTCGTAGACGCCGACGTGGCCCTGCCGCTGGAGGGGATCACGGCCGCCGTCGCCGCGATGGACGCCGGGGCCGTCGGCGGGGCGATCCCGCCGCTCTACACCCCCGCCCGGTTCGCGGCCCGCCTGCTCTGCGCCTACTGGGACTACCACCGCTCCCGCCACGGCGGCGCCCAGGGCGTCAACCAGTTCTGCACCCGGGACGCCTTCAAGGCCGTGCACGGCTACCGCCCCGACTACTTCATGAGCGAGGACATGGAGTTCTTCGCCCGCCTGACCGCATACGGACGCAGCACGGGCGGGCCGGTCGCGGTCCTCGAAGACCTCCGCGTGCGGCCCTCCACCCGCCGCTACGACGCCTGGTCCACGGCCCGGATGCTCTGGTGGCAGAACCCCGTGGTCGTCCGGCTCGGCCTGACCTCGCCCCGCTTCTGGCGCAACTGGTACACCACCACCGTCCGATGATCGGAGAACCCCAGGTGACCCGCCTTCCCCTGCCGGACGCCGACGGCATCTACACCTTCCCCACCGACCTCCTGGCCGCGCACCGGGCATGGATGGACTCCCTGACCGGGGGGAAAGAGATCACGACGCTGACCGCGCCGCTGACCCTCGCGCCGTACTGGATCGAGCCGCGCAAGCCGTCCGGGCGGCCGGTGGTCGTCATCGAACCTCACCACGACGACTTCGTCCTGTCCGCCTCCGGGACCTTCCTCGTCCGTCCCCGGCCGCTGACCGTGGTCACCGTCTTCACCCGCTCCCGCAGCGTCCACCCCTCCCTGGAGAACACCTACAACAGCGTGGAGACGGTCTCCGAACTCCGCGACCGCGAGGCCGCCCAGTCCCTGTTACCCCTGGGGGCCGCCCGGGTCGGGCTCGGGCACAAGGACGCCGAGAAGCCCTACCGGGCACCCGAGCCCGCACAGGTGGACCAGATCACCTCGGAACTCGCGGAGGTGCTCGACGGGATCGCGGACGCCGAGCTGCTCGCCCCGGCCGCCGTCACCCGCCACCCCGACCACCTCGCCGTCCACCAGGCGGCTCGCCGCCTGGGCTGCCGGTGGTTCTGGGAAGACGTCGCCTTCTGGTCCACCTACGGCCTGTCCGGGTGCGACCGGCAGCTGTTCCAGCAGCGGACCGGCGACGTCTTCGACCCGGAGCTGGAGGACATCACCGCCACCGTCCTGGACAAGGTGACCCTGCTGCACATGCACGGATCCCAGATGCACCCCGCGCGGAAGATGTACCGGCCGATCCGCCACGCCCACACCGTCGCCGTCAACCTGCTGCCCGACCCGGACGGCCGTCCGCGCGGCCAGTTCGCCGAGCGCTTCTACCGGCTCGGGGGGTCGTGATGATCCTCGGCCTGGAAGGCCCCTCGTACGGGGGCAAGACCTCCGCCCTGGGGCGGCCGGGTGCCAGCGATGCAGGACGCGATGTTCTTCTCCTGCTACGTGAAGTCGTTCGCGCGCCGCGAGGACATCCCCACTCCCTCCACCCAGTCGGCCGCCGAGCAGGTCGAAGCGTTCATGACGTTCATGGAGATCGAGGGCGAGCGCGTTCGTGCCGCCCGCCAGCACGGTGGACTGGTGGTCCTGGACCGGACCGTCGACACCCTCCTCGCCCATGCCCACGCCATGGACGAGATCCACGGCTTCGGCGTCCTGCCGGAACTGTCCCAGCGGGTGGAGGAGATGCCGCACCTGTGGCCGGACCACACCCTGTACCTGGACGTGACACCAGAGCTGCTGCACCTGCGGCGCAAGGCCGCCGGACACCACGACGTGGAGCCGGAGTACTTCCTCCACGACCCCGCGTTCCTCTCGCACTTCCGCGACTACTTCTGTAGCCCTGGCCGACGCCCGGCGGCCGGGGAGATAGCCGTAGCCTCCGGGGACGGCGACCGGCAGGAGACGGCCGCGGTCGTGCAGGCCCTCTTCACGTACTGGGCGGGTGGCCGGTGAGCGGACCGACGGTGGTGTTCGCGTGGCGGCGGACCCCGCCACCGCTGCTGATCGGCGGCGCGGAGGTCTCCCAGCAGCTCCTGGCGGAAGAGTTCGTCCGGGCCGGGTGGCGGGTCGTCTATCTCGGCAGCCACGAGGCTCCCTGGAACGGGTCCGCGCAGATCGGGAACCTGCGTGCCCACCTCCTCGCCCACGGCACTCAGTGGGAGGAAGCCGGCGGGGAAGTCCGTTACCGGTGGAACGGCGTCTCGTGCCGGGACGTGCCGCAGGATCGACTGGAGAAGACCCTGCGGGAAGTCCTGAGCGAAGTACGACCAGAGTTGGTGGTGACGTCACAGGAAGGGGCGGCCGACATCGCCGCCCTCGCGCGCCGCACGTCCAGGGTGGCCGGGTGGCTGCACTCCGTCTCCGCCAACAGCCACGGGGTCCTGCACGGTGGGCCACACGTCGCCCTCGCCACGTCGAAGTTTGTCGCCGGACGGGCGCAGACCCCGGCCCGGACAAAAATCGTGGTCTTCTATCCACCCTTCGCCCCCGCGGAGAGTGACCTGACCCTCCCCACCAGACTCGCCGGGCTCGATCACGCTCCGGGGGGTGTGCTGATGGTCAACCCCATCCCTGCCAAGGGATCGGTCCTCCTTCACCAGCTGATCCACCGGCTCCCCGGCCGCCGGTTCACCCTCGTCGAAGGGTGGTGGGACACCGCCCGGGAGTTCACCGGATACCCGAACGTCCGCTGGGTGCCGCGCACCTACGCCATGGGCTCCTTGTACGCCGGAAGCGACCTGCTGCTGGTTCCCTCACAGGTCGAGGACGCGTTCCCCAGGGTGATCGTGGAGGCCGGGCTCCACGGCGTCGCCACGGTCGGCTCGTCCCGGGGCGGGATTCCCGAGGCTATCGGGGACGGTGGAGTGATCCTCCACCCGGACGACACGGACGCCTGGGTGAAGGCCATCGAGTCCGCCGACCGGACCGGCCTCGGCGCGAAGGCCCGCACAGGGGCGGTGCCGCTGGTCCGGCCGTGCCTGCCCGAGCTGGCTGCCGCCGGGCTGATCCCGGCGGCAGCCGCTGGCTAGCGGGCCGCGTAGGCGGCCTGGACCTCGTCGGCGCAGTCGGTCCACCAGTTCAGTAGTGCCTCGTCCGTCAGGAACATCACGCCGAAGGTGGGGTCCTGGCGGTCGAGGTAGAACTCCAGCTGCCAGAAATCGGTCAGCCGCTTCCACCACAACCGCTTCACGGCATCGGCGAGGTCCCCCTCGGACAGATCGATCACGGACCGGTAGCCGGCGCAGAAGGCGGCGATGCGATCGAGGTCGAAGACGCCACCCACCCCGAACTGCACCTGCGCGGTCCGCGCGACCTCCTCCCCGTACGGGCGGACACCCAGCCGGTCCCAGTCCAGGACCGCCACCACCTGGCCGTCCTGCCGCAACAGGTTGCGGTACTGGAAGTCGCCGTGCGTCCACCCGTACGGCCCAACCGGCACCTCGCCCTCCGGTCGGGCACCAGCGTGCCGCGCCAGGAGACCGCGTCGGTCGTGCAGGGCCTCAGAGGCCGCCTTGTCGAAGTCGGTCACCGGATCGGCCGGGAGGCGGCCCAGGAGAGCGACAGCGGCCCGGTCGGCCTCGGCCACATCGCGGACCTTCGCAACCGGCGCCTGCTCCGGGACCGGACCGGGACCGTGCCGGCGCAAGCCCTCGTGAAGGCGGGCAAGGAGAGCTCCGAGATCGCGAACCTGGTCGAGCGTGAGGTCTGTCCCCTGAACGTGCTCGCCATCCACCCAAGGCAAGACGCAGTAGCCGTGACCGCCAGCCTCGACCACGAGATCCCCGCCGTTGGCAGACAGCGGCGCGGGGACCGGGATGCTCTCGCGAGCCAGGTCTACCAGGACCGCGAGGTTCCTGCGGACCTTCGGCAGAGGAACGTCGGTGACCTCTTTCAGGGCGTACGTCCCGGCAGCCGTCTCCAGCCGCCAGTTCCGGTTCATCAGGCCATGGGCAAGGAACTGCCGACCGCGGACTTCGCCCAGCCCGAACACACGGGACAGGGTTGGGAGAGCCGCCGGAAGATCGTCTTCTCGGGTCGTATCCGTCACCCCAAGCACGTTACGCCTAAGCCGAATCCTGCACAGGAGTTCGTCGCCGGCACGCTGTATTGGTGTAGTACCAGAGGTGCCCGCTTACCCTGCGCGCACGTACTGCGCGAGCATGGGCGGGGCCGCAATTTCCTGGCGCCAACAGGGACACTCGGTCGTGTTCCTTCATCCAGGGGTAGGCGCTGCCCTCGTGGTTGGCCTTGGGGCGGTGGCACTCATGCACCTCCTGCTCGGCCGCCGGTGACGCAGGGGCAGGATGCAGGTTCGATGGGTAGGGATCTCGGCAGCTGACGGTGGAGGAATACGGGAAAAGTCTGCGGCGCGTACACCTGCTGCTACACACTCGATCACGAAGCGACCAGAGGGGGAGGACTCGTGGATCAGGACGGGACTGAGTTGGCTGAGGCACTCATGGCCGTGAGGGCCGGCCTTGCTGCTGCCCAGCAGGAAGGAGACGGGGCCGCGATCCGATTCAAGGTGAAGGAGGTGACCCTGGACCTGGGAATCGAGCTTCGGGCTAGTGGGGCAGCCTCGGGTGGGGTGAAGGCCTTCGTCGTTTCCACGGACGCGAAGGGAGAGTGGTCTAGGTCCCGGACGCACCGGTTGACGGTGAACCTTGAGGTGAATGGCGCGGACCATGTGCTGATTGGTGGGGAGGCATCCACCTTTGGGGATACGGTCGGCGAGAGCCCATTCGAGTAGCCGAGGCGCGCGGTGGAGGCTGCGAGCTGGCCACGGACTGTAGAGGTGCTTGGTGCCGGTGGCGGATGCGGTTCAGGCACCCTGATCGCCCCGGGTCTGGTGCTTACGGCGTTGCACGTCGTCACGGAAGCAGATGGCAGACCGCCGGAGCTCGGAGGACGCATCCGAGTACGGGTGCTGCGCAACCGGCAACAGCATTCCGTTGAGGTTGTGTGGGTAGGTGACCGGGATCTGGATGCGGTGCTCTTACGGGGTGACCCGCACCGTCTGGGTCGGGACCTGGCTCCTGTGAGGTGGGGTGAGCTGACCTGTTCGAGTCCGAAGGTTGACGCGGAGTGCTCGGCTGTTGGGTTCCCAAGGGCAGCGAGGTTTGGTGCTGTGCATGACAGTCGCCTCGTGCTTGGCCACGTCAGTCCAGCGACGGGTCTGAACGCCGCGAAGTATGACGTAGACGTCTCCAATGCCGTTCCAGACGACGCGGACGGGGGGAGCGGCTGGAGCGGTCTTTCGGGTGCCGGCTTGTTCTGCAATGAGATCCTGATCGGCCTAGTGGAGGCCGTCCCGGACCTTTGGAGAGGTCGAACGCTCTGGGCCTTACCAGTGAGGCGTCTTCTTGCGCTCGAGGACTTCAAGACCGCACTCACTGCGTTTGCGGGCATCTCACCCCAATTGGAATCGGCCGACCAAGGCCCTCTCTTCCATGCCCCTCCTGTTCCGCACCTATCGCCGTCCTACTTGCTCTCACCTCAGGCTGAGGTCGTGCCGTTCATGGGCATGGTGGAGGAGATCGCCGACCTGACCTCCTGGTGCACCAGTCGACGTGTGGTGGATGTGGCGGTGGCCTTCGGCCCTGGAGGTGTGGGAAAGACGCGATTAGCGACTGAACTGATACGGCGCATGACCGAGCGACGCTCGCCCTGGACGGCCGGTTTCTTATCGGATGTCCCCCACGCCGGGGTGTCGCTGGAATCATTGACGACGAACATCCGGCCGCTCCTGTTGGTTCTCGACTACGCCGAGACCCGCGTTGAACAGGTTGAAGAAGTGCTGCGCCTGTTCTCAGGCGCACGTCATGCTCATGACCCTGTTCGCATCCTGCTCCTTGCGCGCACGGTGCACAGATGGTGGAAGGACCTCCAAGTGGGCTGGCAGGGCACGACGGTGATGGAGCGAGGCACCGTCGTCCAGTTGACCCCCGCGTCGACGCACTCGCGCATGGGCAGCGAACGAAGTTTTGGTCTCGCCACCCACGCCTTCCGCGAACGTATCGAGCATCTCATCTCACTTGAGGGGGTGCCGGAGACCGGCGGATTCGAGAGCCTGGCGAAGGAGCCCGCATCTGGTACTGATCTGGCTGATCCCCCCGATGAGCTGGTCGTCTCTGTCCACATGGCTGCTCTTGCGAAGGTATTGGAAGACGTCACCGTTCCCTCCGCAGCCAGCGCCGTTCGCCCGGTCGACGTCCTATTGGCCCACGAGAGCCGTTACTGGCGGCACAGCGCCCGATCGCACGGCTTGGATGGCCTCTTCCGCAAGCAGCAGGACCTCTTACGTCAGCTGGTAGCTGTGCAGCGCATTCTCGGCGCTACAGAACGCCGAGATGCCCTGCACGCGGTCATGGCAGCCTTTCGCTTCCATGACCGTGACTTCGACACGCCGCAGCCACCAGACCGCGACAATGTGCGCCGAATCGAGCTGATGCTTGCCGACCTCTATCCGGCGACGGATGGGGCGCGCTGGGGGGCCATGAGTCCGGACGTTCTGGCTGCTGAACTCATCGTCCAGGCGGACCGTGAAGGCGACAGCGAACTCGTCGCCCACATTCTCCCCGACACTGCTCTTTCCGTCGCCCAGCAGCACCGCGCCATGTCCGTCCTGGCACGCGCCACAACGCATCAACCTACCCTCACGGACAGCGTCGCCCGTGGCGTAGCGGCTGCGCCAGACGTACTCCTCACCACGGCGCTCGATGTTGCCACCGGGCTTGCCCCGAGGGACGCTGCCACTTGGCTGACCGCGCTCAAACCGGTTGCCACCTCTCGGGTGAGCGCTGGTGAGCACGATGCAGCGGATCAGCTCCAACGGCTAGATGACCTGCTGGACGAGATCACATCAGGGTTCGGTGCACGCATCCAGTCGGCGGAGCCGGAGCCCACGGACCCCGAGTTGGTCGAGCCGGAGCCCACGGGGCCGGAGTCGGTCGAGCCGGAGCCCACGAGGCCGGAGTCGGTAGAGCCTCAGCCCACGGGACCGGAAGTGGCTGAGCTGGAGCCAATGGGGCCGGAGCCGCCCTCACCGGAGCCTCCGGCGGATCTCGTCCTCCTCCTCCCTCCGCGGGCACACCTTGGCGCTCGGGAACCGATTACCGCCCGGTTTCACTTCGCGAGTGGTGCAGTGATTGACCAGGAGCGGCAGCAGAGGATGGATCAGGCGTTGCAGTGCCTCACGGAGGAAGCTCGGCGGTCCAATCAGCTCCTTCCTGCCGTGAGCACGATTCACCTTGGCCTGGACAATTCTGTCGAACTGCATCTCTCCACTGCTGCACCTGCCATCGAACCGTTCCGTGCGAATGGATCCGGCAGAGTATGGCGATGTAGTAGTGACCAAGTGCTGCCAGCCGATATCGATATGGGTGCGCTAACGCATGCTTACCCGGCTCTAGTGCACCTTGGGTGGGAACTCAACGGGGCTATCACGCTCGTCGACCTCGAGCATGTCGGACTCGTTCATCTCAAGGGAGCTGCTGCACACGTGCATCCCATGCTCGGCGAGTTGGCATTCGAGCTCACCCATAGATCCCATGCAAACGGACCGCACCTCCATGTCACGGGCGTCCCTGGAAACCTGTGTCACCTAGCTGACGGCACCCTGCACAACACCGTTGAGGATGCAATCGATAATGTCCGGGCTCATGCCGCCCAGGTCCGCTCCGCACTTCACGCCCTGGGATTTGAGCATCCCCGGGACGCCCGCATGCATGACCCTTTGAACGACCTCTGGAAGCCCCAAATCATTCTTGCTGGCCACACGATGGTTGGCGACACTGCCAGAGAACTCGGCCGCATCCTCGACGCCCGTCCCCAAACCGGCCTCGGCATAGTTGCTCGTGCACCGTCGGGGAGTCATGGGCTGGCCGAGAGATGGACCGTCATTCTCGACCCGTAGGTGGCCAGTCATGCGCCCTGCCGTGCGGCGACTGAGTAGACGGGAGGGCCGGCCTGGCTATTCAACGGGCCTAAACAGGCCAGCGCCCCAAAAGGTCCGAGCCGGCCCGGGCCAGGCTCCACGACCATTGGATGCTTGCTGAATTACACACCAAAAGAGGAGGGCCGGCATGGCTATGTTCCGCCGTTCCGATGATGAACAGCGAAATGAGGTGGCCGACGAGCTTGCGCTGCTGCGCACTGAATTCGGGCAGGAGTTGCGGAGCGGACTGGTCGAGCTCCGAGGGCTCAACGCCGAACTGCGCCAGCAACTCGGCACCAGCCTAGAGAGTGGTTTGCAAGACCTACGAGATGACCTCCGTGAGCTCCGCCGTGAGCTCAATGATGCCCACAAGACCATCGCCGATTCCCGCCGGGAATCAGAATCTCTGCGCCTTGAGCTAGAGGCAACCCGCCGAGAGGCCGCCGAAGCGAGAGTCGAACCTTCTGGCAAAATAGCTGGATACCCGAGTCGGCCTGCTTTCCCAATCATCCCAGGGCCCACAGCTGCACCTGCCGCATACTTGCAGGTCCCAGGCGAGGAAATGCCGGATGCACGTGATTCTGCCCCAGGATCTGAAGGGCAACCCTCCGTGACTATCGGGCAGCGGACGTTGGAAACCGTACTGGAGCAAGCTGCTGGCATCAGTGCAGCCGATCTTATTTGCCACCGTGATGCGTGGGCTTTCATTGTGGAACAAGCCGCCCAAAACTCGCACTTCCGCCTACCTGGGATCGCCGCCAGCGACGACGACGAACAGACCCACGTGACGATCTCGGGGCGTACCCTGATCGCCATCCTCAGCGCACTGCACACCACCCAGCACTCGCAAAAGACCTCGCTTGAGGACCGCGCACTCGCGGCGACGTACTGCAGTCGGATCGTCAGCGTCATCCACGATGCGGTTCCCTTGCAGAGCAACGCCACAAGGACTCGCATCGTTATTGATGATCGCCCGCCATCCGCCACCGCCTGATTGGTGGTACCCGAGGCCGGTCGGCCGAGCAGGGCAGGTTTCCGTTCTGCATAGTGGGCGGCTGCTCCGGCAGAGCTGGCTGCAACCGAGCGCGAGTGCCCGATGAGGGCGACAGCATGCGTGAGCGATGCGTGAGCGGACGTGCTGGAACGGCTGGGTCGGTGGCGGACTAATCGGCAGGGTTCATCCCTCTGACCTGCTACTGAGCGCCCCGACCGGCTTCGTCCGGCCGGGGCGCTCCGTCGTTCCCAGCTCAGGCCTGCGGCGTTCCGTCGGCCGCGATGCGGCGGAAGCCGAGGTACGGCACGAGGGATTCGGGAAGGACGAGGGAGCCGTCCTCCTGCTGGCACTGTTCGAGGAGCGCGGCCAGGGTGCGGCCGATGGGCAGGCCGGAGCCGTTGAGGGTGGCGACGAGCGTGGGCTTGCCGTCCTCGCCCCGGGTACGGATGTTCGCCCGGCGGGCCTGGAAGGTGCCGAAGTTCGAGACCGACGAGATCTCGCGGTACGTGTTCTGGCTCGGGATCCAGACCTCGATGTCGTACGTGAGCCGGGCGGAGAAGCCCGTGTCGCCGGCCGCCAGCCTGACGACGCGGTAGGCGAGGCCGAGCTCCTGCAGACACGCCTCGGCGTGGCCGACCATCGTCTCCAGCTCGGCGTCCGCCATCTCCGGGTCGACGATCTTGACGATCTCGACCTTGGCGAACTGGTGCTGACGGATCAGGCCCCGGGTGTCGCGGCCGTACGAGCCCGCCTCGGACCGGAAGCACGGGGTGTGCGCGGTGAGGGCCAGCGGCAGGTCGGCCGGCGGGATGATCTCGTCGGCGTAGAGGTTGGTCAGCGGCACCTCGGCGGTCGGGATGAGGAACAGCTCGCGGTCGGCCACGCCGGTCTTGAACAGGTCCTCCTCGAACTTCGGCAGCTGTCCGGTGCCCGTCATGGTCTTCCGGCTGACCAGGTACGGGACCGCGTGCTCCACGTACCCGTGCCGACGGGTGTGGAGGTCGAGGAAGAGCGCCGCCAGGGCGCGCTCCAGGGCGGCGCCCGCCCCGCGGGAGACGACGAACCGGGGGCCCGACAGCTTCGTCGCCCGGCCGAAGTCGAGGATGCCCGTGCTCTCGCCGAGGTCGACGTGGTCCTTCGGCTCGAAGGAGAAGGCCCGCGGGGTGCCGACGCGCCGGACCTCGACCGCGAACTCCTCGGAGTCGCCGTCAGGGGCCGCGTCGTCCGGCAGGTTCGGGATGGTCAGGAGCAGGTCGCGCAGCTCCTCCTGGACCTTCTCCTGCTCGGCGTCGATGTCCCGCACCTGGTCCTTCAGCTCGCGGGCGCGCTCCTTCAGCCGGGAGATGTCGCCGCCCTGCCTGGCCGTCTGCTGGACCTCGCTCGCCACCCGCTTGGCCTCCGCCCGCAGCTCGTCGGCCGAGCGGATGCCCTGGTTGCGCCGGGACTGGAGGTCTTCCAGCCGGGACAGGTCCAGGGAGTAGCCGCGACGGGCGAGCCGACGAACTGCTTCGGCACCCATGTCGATCAGGGCGCGGGCGTCATGCATGAGGAAGATCCTTCTGATCCGGCGACGGGACGGGGGATACGGCGTCGACGGTAGCGGGTCCGCCGGCGGTGAACGGCCCTCGGGCCGAAGGCGCCGATGGCCGGAACGCGACGGGCCGGCCGTGTGACACGCCGGGGAGACACCCTTTCGGGCCATTCGCGCTGGGCCATCGCGCTGATGGGGCAGCGTGCCTGCGGTCGATCGTGGACATGCCGGTCAGATCATGTGAAAGGAGGCTCAATCAGGTGCTTCCGGGCCCATCTCTTCGGTTCCACCTCTTCGGTTCCACAAGGAGCAACACGCATGAGTCCTGAGCAGAGGACCGCATCTCGTCTCGGCCCGCTCCCCCGGCAGGGCCGGTATCTCGCAGCCGGTGCGGTGGCATCGCTGGCCGTCGTGGTGCTGGGCCTCGCCACCCCGGCGTTGGCGTACGGCGGGAGCCCGCTGCCGGCGGGGGCGTCGGCGGGCGTGGCCGGCGGCGACCGGTGCAAGGAGCACGACCGCGACCATGACGACGACGGCGACGGGGACCGCGCCGCCGCCTCCCGCGAGGTCCTGAAGGGAGGCGGGCACGGGGACGACGAGTGCGAGCGAGGCCCGCGCGGCCCGCGGGGCCCGAGGGGCCCGAAGGGCGACACGGGCCCGACCGGCCCGACGGGTGCCACGGGCGCGACCGGAGCCACTGGGTGTGGCATCGGCGTCGACTCCATCCTGTCCAACAGCACGGAGGAGTTCGCCGTCGTGCTGTACAACGGCATCGCGTACGCCGGTCACCGGGACGATCCGCAGACGGGCCCCTACAAGTTCGAGCCCCTCAACAACCCCGCGCAGAACCCCGGGTACCCCGACCCCTCCATCGTCTGCTCCGCCACCATTTCGTCCCTTGGGCAGGTGACGAACTTCAAGGTGCTGACCTCGACCGGGTTCCTGTACGAGCTCCAGTGCGCGTCCAACGGGGTCACTCTGAACTGTGGGTCCACCGCCCCCGGTGACCAGCGGCCCTGGAACGTGGTCCCGCCTCAGTTCGTGGCCTCCGGCCCCTTCCTCGCCGGCGGCGGTGCGGCGCCCGCGCGCCCCGGCTTCCCTGCTGCGGAGAAGGGGTTCTCGAAGAGCGGCAAGGGATCCTGATCCGCTCGGGATCCCGCTGACCGTGCCCATGCCCGGGGTCGCCCGGGCATGGGCACGAGCTCTTTTTGGGGCTCTGGCCTGCGGTGATGTCGTGCGGGAGGCTCCGGAGCCGGTTAATTGGCGAGACACGTCCCCCGGATGACGTAGAGTTGTATTCACCGACGCGGGGTGGAGCAGCTCGGTAGCTCGCTGGGCTCATAACCCAGAGGTCGCAGGTTCAAATCCTGTCCCCGCTACTAGAGGCGAAGGCCCGGATCCCTTGGGATCCGGGCCTTCGTCGTGTCCGGGGTGCGGACGCCGTCACCCGACCGGTCCGGCAGGGTCGCCGGGCCACCCTTCTTCTCCGCCGCCCCGGCCGTGCTGCCGACCCCGGCCGCGCGGATCGGAGGGCTGCACGTCGCCGCCCGGTACGAGGCCGCCTGGCCAACCGGGGCCACCCCGAGCCGCTGCTGCTGTACGCGGACGGGAGTGGCGGCGCCGGCCCCGGCCGAGCCCGCGCTTCCGCTGGGCCTGGGCGAACTGGCGGAGGGCCGGCCCGACCGGGCCGAGGAGTGGCCGTTCCCGCCGGGCAGCACCCTGCTCCTGTTCACGGACGGGCTGACCGAGGCCCGGGACCGGACGGGGGCCTTGCGCGCTCAGCGGCGACGTGCGCCGGCACACGGGCGGCTGGGCGACCGACGACATGGCCCTGCCGGCCGTGGGGCGGGCGGGGGAGGGGCAGCCGGGCGTGCAGGCGGACCGTCCCGGTGGTGCGCCGTGAGGACGGGAGTGGTGACCGCGTGTAGCCCATGGAGAGCTGTGCGCAAGTGGGTTGACGGCCAGTCATTCGGGCGTTGTGGCTGAAGTGGTGGAGGGTGTACGGGCTTTTTGGCTGAATTGTGAGTATTTGGGGGTTATGTGGCGGCCAAAGTTGTTCGGAGGGTGGCTGATTGGCGTCAACGATCATTCGCGTCGGCTTGGAATCACTCCCCTGCGTCTATTACCGTTTGATAACGCAGCGCGGTCGTCCAGCCCTCGCCCACGATGGCACCCGTGTGCGTTCTCGCCCTTGAGGAGTGTGCCCGGTGGCCTCCAACTCGCCTGCCCCTGAAGGGATCGACGTCCAGGAGGCACCCGGTGCAGGCGCCTGGGGCGAGTGGAATCCCACGGAGGACTCCGCCCGTTCGCTCCGCGGCAAGCACCGGGTCCTCAAGCCGCGCGGCGGACTCGCCCGCAGCTCGACCGTGCTCGGCGTCGGCGTGATCGCGGCGGTCGGCGCGGGGGGCATCGCCACCGCGCAGGACCGCCCCCAGGTCGCCATATCCATGCCCTCGATCCCCGACCTGCTGGGCGGCGGCGACCACTCCGGCGAGGCCGCCGCCCAGGCCGACTCCGCGGGCGTGCCCCGGCAGGCCGACGCGCAGCACGGGCAGCAGGCCGTCCAGACCCAGGGCCACCCCGACGCGGGCGAGGCGCTGCGCCACCGCATCCTCCAGCAGGCCGAGTCCCAGCAGGACGCCGCCGAGAGCCAGGCCCGGGCGGACGCCGAGCGGGTAGCGCGCGAGAGCGCCGCGCAGGAGGCCCGCAGCCAGAAGGAAGCGGCCGACAAGGAGGCCGAGGCGGTACGCGCGGCCGCCGAGAAGGCCGCCGCCGAGAAGGCCGCCGCCGAGAAGGCCGCCGCGGACCGGGCGGCCGCCGCGCAGGCGGAGACCAAGGGCGCGGCGGACACGGGGTCGGGCGGCGGCCCGACCGTGAAGTCCTCGGGCGGCTGGTCGCTGCCTACCTCCTCCTACACCCTCACCTCGCACTACGGCGACTCCGGCTCCATGTGGTCCTCCGGCCACCACACCGGCCTCGACTTCGCCGCGCCCACCGGAACCCCGGTCAAGGCTGTGGGCGGCGGGAAGGTGGTCTCGGCCGGCTGGTCGGGGGCCTACGGCTACCGGATCGTGCTCCAGCTCGCCGACGGCACCGAGGTCTGGTACTGCCACCTGTCGTCGATGGCGGTGACCTCCGGCTCGGTCGGCGCGGGCGAGACCATCGGCCGGGTCGGCGCCACCGGCAACGTCACGGGGGCCCACCTGCACTTGGAGGTCCGCAAGGGCGGGTCGACGGTCGACCCGCTGGCCTGGCTGACCGCCCGGGGCCTGGACGTCTGAGCCCGCCCCCGTCCGGGGTCACCCCCGGGCGGCGGAGAACTCCGGCCGCCTCGGGGCCGGTACGGCGGCCGGGGCGAACGGCAGGGCCGGCGCGGCGGGCCGTGCGTGGCGGCCGCGGCTCCCGGCCGACGGGTCGGAACGCGGCGGCAGCAACTCCTCCAGCACCGCCGCCCGGGCCAGGACGGGCCCGGCCGTCGCCCGCCGCAGCCAGAGCCGGTGCAGCAACTCCCGCTCCCGCCCGGCGAATCCGGCGTCCCCGTCCGGGCCCGCGCACCGGGCGTGCCGGCGCAGCAGGGCCAGGGCGGCGGCGTCCGCCGCGTACCGGGAGACCGCCCGGGCGGCGGGACGGCCCCCGGTGCCGCGGGCCAGGGCCCGTGCCAGGGAGCGGGCCGGCATCGAGGCCAGGGCCGGAACCTCCGCCGGGCCGATCCAGCCCGCGGCGGCGTACACCGACAGCTCGGCGGCGACAGCCCGCAGGCGCTCGCGCCGCATTCGCACCGCCAGCCACAGCAGCAGCCCGAACACCGGGACCATCACGCAGCCGTAGACCCAGTAGAACCCGTACTGTCCCACGTGGGAGGAGCCGTTCCACAGCGCGTGCGCGGCCATGGCCAGGGCAAGTCCCAGCAACGGCAGTCCGGTTCGGCGGGAGCGGCGGGCGCTGAGCGCGGCCGCGCCGAAGCCGAGGCCTGTCAGCACGGTGAACAGGGGGTGCGCGAACGGCGAGAGCACGACCCGGACGAAGAAGGTCGCCGCCGTCACCGAGTCCAGTACGCCCGTGCCCTTGGCCAGGTCCTCCTCGAAGGCGTTGCCCAGGTAGAGGATGTTCTCGGTGAAGGCGAAGCCGGTCGCGGTGAACCCGGCGAGCACGAAGCCGTCGGCGGCGCCCGCGTACGGCGGTCCGGCGAACGGCGGTCTGCGGAAGGCGAAGACGGCGAACAGGGCCGCTGCCTTGGCGCATTCCTCCACGACCGGGGCGACCGCCACCGAGCCGAGCAGGTCGGCCGCGGAGGGGTCGGCGGCCTCGGCCATCCACTCCGTGGCGAAGCTGTTGGCCAGTATCGCGATCAGCGCCGCGGTGCACGCCCCCCAGCCGAAGCAGAGCAGCAGCTGCCGCCAGGGGCCGGGCGCGGCCCGTCCCAGCCACCTGAACGCCGCCAGCAGCGGCGGCACCGGCAGCAGGGCCAGGCCCAGGCCTACGAAGAAGCCGGCCGTACCGGTCTGCTCCCGCACGAGTTCGAGGATGGCCACCCCGGTCGCGCCGAGCAGGACGACGAGCACGCACGCGCGGGCCGTACCCGACGGGCGTGCGAGCACACGGGAGAGCGCTCGGAGCACATGATGACCCTACCGAGTCGCCCGGACACACGGAGTGACGTTTATCCGTTCTTGGGCTCTGCGTTGGGTTCTGTGCGAGTGAAGAGGAGGTCGTGCACGACGTGCCCCTTGTCGAGGCCCTGGCCCTCGAAGCGGGTGAGCGGGCGGAACTCCGGGCGCGGGGCGTAGCCGCCGTCGGCCTGGGTGTTCTCGAACGCCGGGTGCGCGGTGAGCACTTCGAGCATCTGCTCGGCGTACGGCTCCCAGTCGGTCGCGCAGTGCAGCAGCGCGCCGGGTGCCATGCGCGTGGCGGCCAGGTCGAGGAACTCCGGCTGGATCAGTCGGCGCTTGTGGTGGCGGGCCTTGGGCCACGGGTCCGGGAAGTACACGCGCATCCCGGCGAGCGAGTCGGGCGGCAGCATCTCGCGGAGCAGGATGATCGCGTCGCCGTTCGCCACGCGGACGTTGGTCATCCCGCCGCGCTCGGCGAGGGCGAGGAGGTTGCCCTGGCCGGGGGTGTGCACGTCCGCGGCGAGGATTCCGGTGCCGGGGTCGGCGGCGGCCATCTGGGCGGTGGCCTCGCCCATGCCGAAGCCGATCTCCAGGACCACGGGCAGGCCGTCGAAGAGGCGGTCGAGGTCGATGACCTCGCGGCCGTCGATGTCGAGGCCCCAGGTGCCCCAGAGGCGCTTGAGCGCCTCGCCCTGGCCGGTGGTGACCCGGCTGCGGCGCGGCTGGAAGCTGCGGATCCGGCGCTCGTGGTGCGAGCCGGCGGGGTCGGGCGCGGGGCCGTCGGGGAAGCGGGGCTCGGTCCGCCACTTGGGCGGCACGTACGCGGCTGCCTCCGGCGCGGCTGCCTCCGGCGCGGCGTCGGGGAGGCTGGGCTGGGGGTTCAGGGACTCAGACACAATGCGGCCGATTCTACGCCGTGGGCCGCCCCTCGGCCGGGGCCGACGGCGCGGGGCCTCCGGGGCGGAGCCGCAGAAAACGGTCCGTGCCGTTCCGGCCGCGCCGGCGACCGGGGCGGGAACGACGCACGGGCGCGGCGGGCCGGGCGGCGGCTCCCTGGGGTGGCTCCGTGGGGCGGGTCGCGTGGCGGGCCGGGCGGTGGGTCCGTGGGGCAGGTTGCGGGGCGGGTGGTGCGGCGGGCGGCGGCTCCGGCGGGGCGGGACGGGGCCGGGTCAGGACGAGCGCAGCATGCGCAGGGCCCGGGTGGCGATCTCGCGGCCGATCGGGAGCGACGCGGTCGCCGCGGGCGAGGGGGCGTTGAGGACATGCACCGTGCGGGGGGCCTCGCGGATGAGGAAGTCGTCCACGAGCGTCCCGTCCCGCAGCACGGCCTGCGCCCGCACCCCCGAGGCGGCGGGCGTGAGGTCCGCCTCCGTGACCCCCGGCAGGAGCCTGCGCACCGCCTCCGTGAAGGCCGTCTTCGACAGGGAGCGGTGGATCTCGCCCGCTCCGTACCGCCAGTGCCGCGCGGCCATCCGCCAGGATCCCGGCCAGGCCAGCTCGGTGCCGAGGTCGCGCGGCCGGACCGTGCCCCAGCGGTAGCCCTCGCGGGCCAGCGCCGGCACGGCGTTCGGTCCGACGTGGACCCCGCCGCCGATGCCCCGCGTGAGATGGACCCCGAGGAAGGGGAACGCCGGGTCGGGGACGGGGTAGACCAGCCCGCGCACCAGCGAGGGGCGGGCCAGGTCGTGGTACTCGCCGCGGAAGGGGATGATCCGCATGCCCGGGTCGTCACCGGCCAGCCGGGCGATCCGGTCGCACTGCAGGCCCGCGCAGTTCACCAGCACCCGCGCCCGGACCACCCGGCCCGAGGTGGTGCGCACCGCGACCGCCGAGGGGCGGCGCGAGATCAGGTCCGCCTCCGCCCCGTAGACGATCTCCGCGCCCGAGGACTCCGCCAGCCGGGCGGCCACCTGGCCGTAGTCCACGATCCCGGTCGTCCCGACGTGGATCGCGGCCAGGCCGCTGATCTCCGGTTCGTACTCCGCGATCTGCGCCGGGCCCAGCTCGCGCACCGGGATGCCGTTCTCCCGGCCGCGCTGGACCAGGGAGTGCAGGCGGGGCAGCTCGGAGCGGTCGGTGGCGACGATCAGCTTGCCGGTCACCTCGTGCGCGATGCCGTGCTCCACGCAGAACTTCACCATCTCGGCGGCCCCGCGCACCGCGAAGCGCGCCTTGAGGGAGCCGGGGCGGTAGTAGATGCCGCTGTGGATCACCCCGCTGTTGCGGCCCGTCTGGTGCCGGGCGGGGCCGGACTCCTTCTCCAGTACGGTCACGCGCGTCCCGGGAGCCAGGCTCGACAGGGCGTGCGCCGTCGACAGGCCGACGATCCCGCCACCGATCACCAGCACATCGCAGTCCACGCCGCCCACGCTGACACCTCCCACCCCTGCATCTTGCACCCCGCCACCGACAATAGGGGCTACGCGGGAGTCACCAGCAGCGGCCGTGCCCGTTCGCGCAGCTCCGCGACGCGCGGCTCGTCGCCGTACGGCTCCAGGCGGTGCAGCAGGTCCCGTACGTACTCGGTGGTGCGCGCCGAGGAGATGCGGCCCGCGACCTCCACGGCCCGGGTGCCGGCGGCGCAGGCCGCGTCGAGGTTGCCCGACTCCAGCTCGGCGACCGCGCTCACCACCAGGCGCAGGCCGTGCGAGCGCACGTACTCCTCCGTGGGGCGGGACAGGGCCTGCTCGGTGAAGCGGCGGACCTGCCGGGGGAGTTTGAGGTCCCGGTAGCATTCCGCGGCATCCGCCGCGAAACGGTCGTAGGAGTAGAAACCCAGCCAGGTCGGGTCGGAATCGCCCTGGCGGGAGCGTTCCAGCCAGCCCTCGGCGGCCCGCAGCGCCGACCCGGCCGCCGCCGAGTCGCCCGCCTTCGCGTGCGCCCGGGCCTCCACGAGGCGGAAGAAGCTCATGGTGCGGGCGGTGGCCAGGCCGCGGTTGCGTTCGACGGCCGCCTGGGCGAGGTCCACGCCCTCGTCCGGGAAGTCCCGGTAGGTGGCCTGGAGCGACATGGAGGCCAGCACGTACCCGCCGAGCGGAACGTCGGCGGCGGCGCGGGCCAGCCGCAGCGCCTGGATGTAGTAGCGCTGGGCGGCCTCCTGCTGGCCCGTGTCGAAGGCCATCCACCCGGCCAGGCGGGTCAGCTCGGCGGTGGCCCCGAAGAGGGCGCGGCCGACCTCGTCCGTGTAGGAGCCGAGGAGCAGCGGGGCCGCGTCCACCCGCAGGCACTCGGGAACCATCGAGGAACGCCAGTCCCCGCCGCCGTACTTGGAGTCCCAGCGGCGCGCGTCCTCCGCCGCCTCGCGCAGCTTGGCCACGTCGCTGTGGCCGACGCGCTGCGGGGAGGCGTCCGGGAGCACCGCGGCGGGGGCCGCGGCAGGGGCCGGAGCCGCGGCAGGGGCCGGAGCGGCGGTTTCGGCCGCGGGGCGGGCGGGCACAACGCCCTCCGCGGGGGGTTCGGGCGTGCGCCGGGGCGCGGAGGCGGCGCGGACCGGAGCCGCCGTGCGCGGGCCGCCGCTCACGGGGGCGGCGGTGCCCGGGCCGCTGGGCGCGCCGGGGTCGGACGCGGGCCCCGGCTCGCGGGCCACCGAGCTGTCCGCGGGCGATATCAGCCACCGCGAGGCCGGCGTCGCGTACGCCGACACGGAGAACGAACCGGCGAGCGACTGCCAGATCCCGCCACCGCCGCGCCGCCCGGCGAGGTCCAGCCGGTAGAGGTCGGTCGCCGACCGCACGGCCGCGCCGATGTCGCGCGGGAAGGCCAGCCCGACCTCGGGGGCGGGGTCGGCGTCGGCCAGCCCGATCTCGTGGAGCGGCACCGGCCGCCCCAGCTTCGCGCCGATCGCGGCGGCGATCAGGTGCGGGGCGGCGCCCTGCGGCACCATCCCCTTCGACACCCACCGCGCGACCGAGGTCTTGTCGTACCGGAGCGTCAGACCGCGCTGCGCTCCGAGGTCGTTGACCCGCCGGGCCAGCCCCGCGTTGCTGATGCCCGCCAGGGCGAGGACGGCGCCGAGCTTCTCGTTGGGCTCGCGGAGCTCCCTGGACATGCGCCACCCCTCGTCACACGCGGAACGCAGACGCCGCCGGGGCATAGGCGCCCGGCATTCGTAAACCCAGCGTAGTTCCCCGCCTCCCAAGCGTTAAGGCCCCGCCTTCCGTATGGCGGGATTGTTGTCCGTGCGCACAGTCCGCCGGGGCCCGCTCCCCGGGGCGCACGCCTCGGACCGTGCTCCGGCCGTGTGGCCGTGCGCCCGGCCGTGCGCTCTGGCCGCACCCGGGACCCGGCGATTCGATGTGCCGTGCGTGGGTCGGCCCGCCGCGTGGATCCGGCAGGCCGGGGGATGCCGCTGCCTCAATCCCCGCGGGTGGCGGAACGGTCCGGGGGGCGCGATCGGGCCTCCCGGACCGCGCCCCCGCAGTGTCCCGCGCGAGACCGCGCACGGCTGCTCAGTACGGCCGAAGAATGGCCGAAACCGACCTATGGGGCGGTGGGAACGGAACGCCAAATACCGTGTTGCCGTGGCGTGTTCGTTCACCCGTGCGCCCCCGAAGCCGCTCCCGCACGCCCGACTCGTGGCAGCATGGATCCCGAGCCACCGGGGTCCCGCCGGCCGCGCCCTCAGCGCCGACCACGTCGTCCGTGCCGCCCGTTGCCCCGGGTCATGTGCCCACGGGCTGGGGGAGGCGGCGGTGCGCTGGTTGGTCGGGTGGAGCAGTATCGCCGCGAGCTTCGGCACGGCCGGACGCGTGGCCGGCCAAGCGGCCGGGACCGCGTACGGCTCCCCCCACGGCGACCCCCTGCGCGGCGGCATCGCCGACGCCGCCCACGCCGACGACCCCGCCGGCCACGACGCCGAACGCACCGTCCACCCCGTCGGAGCCCAGCTCCTGTGGGGCGACCCCGACCCCCTCTGGGCCGTCGGCGACTGGCGCCCCGACGAGATCCGCACCGTCACGGCCGACCCCGCCGACCCCTTCACCCGGCTCGCCGTCCTCGGCTGCTGCGGCGCCGGCGACGAGGAACTGCGCCGCGCCCTCTACGCCGCCCGCGGCGGCGCCCTGCGCCACCTCACCGAATGGCCCGGCAGCTACACCGCCGTCGTCCAGGCCGGCCGCCGCATCACCGTCCTTGGCGACCTGGCCGGCGCCCGGCCCGTCTTCTACACCCCCTGGGCGGGCGGCACCGCGTACGCCACCGCCGCCCTCCCCCTCGCCGACCTCATCGGGGCCCAGCTCGACATCGGCCACCTCGCCGCCCTGCTGGCCTGCCCCGACAGCCCCGAGGCCCTGGGCGACGGCACACCGTACGCCGGTGTCCGCCGCATCCCGCCCGGGCACACGCTGATCCTGCGCGAGGGCTCCCGCGAGATCACCGGGTACGAACCCGTGGCCTCCCTCGCCGTGGCCGCCCCCGAGGCCGACCCGGAGGGGGCGGTCGAGGGCGTGCGGGAAGCGCTGACGGCCGCGGTGCGCGCCCGGCTCACGGCACCCCGGCATGCTCCCGACACCCCGCTCCCCGACCCCGGACCCGTGCCCGGAATGGGCCCCGCCGACCGGCGCGCCGCCCGCGGCGCCCCCGCCCCCGGTGTCGGCGCCGACCTCTCCGGCGGCACCGCCTCCGCCACCCTCGCCCTGCTCGCCGCCGGACTCCCCGGCGCCCCGGGCACCCTCCCCGGCTCCGGATCCCGCCTCCTCGCCGTCACCTTCAACGACCTCGCCACCCCGCGCGGCCGCGAAGGCGAACTCGAACGCGCCCACGCCCTCGCCGCCGACCCCCGGCTGCACCACGTCGTCGTGGCCGCCGCCGACGAGGCCCTCCCGTACGCCGAACTCGACGGACCCCTCACCGACGAACCCGGCCCCTGCCTCGTCACCGCCGCCCGCGACCGCCGCCGCCTCGCCGCCGGCTCCGCCGACCACTTCACCGGACACGGCGCCCGCCAGGTCCTCGACGCCCACCCCGCCCGCATGGCCGACCTCCTCCTGGACCGCAGGCGCCGCCACCTGCTGCGCCCCGTCGCCGCCCTCGCCCGCTCCGCGCCCGAGGGCCCCCTCCTCGTCCCCTTCTCCGTCTATACGGCCGCCCGCCGCCTCGCCCGTACGCCCTACCGCGCGGGCATCGAAGCGGCGGCGGCCCGGCTGCGCGAGGGCGGCGTCGCCACCGCCGTCTCCGGGCCCGTCGACGCCTCGCTCGCGGCCCTGACCTGGTCCCGCCCCGGCCCCGCGGCCGGCTGGCTGACCGGGGAGGCGCTGGCGGAAGTATCGATCCGCCTGCGGGCCGCCGCCGGACGTCCCCCGCTCTCGCTGCGGCCCGGCGAGGCCCGCGCCCGCGCCCTGCTCGCCCGCCACGCCGCCGACCACCGCGTCTTCGAACAGGCCGTCGAGGTCCGCAGCCAGCGCCTGCACGCGCCCTTCCTCGACAACCAGGTCGTACGGGCCGCGCGCGCCCTGCCGGAGTCCCTGCGCGTGCAGCCCGGGGCCCGCGCCGAGATCCTGCGCAGCGTCCTGGCCTCCGCCGGGGTGCGTGAACTCCCTCCCGGCTGGGGCGTCACCGCCCCCGGACCGAACGAGACCGCCGGCCGGCTCGGGCTGCGCGCCGCCCTCGCCTCGCTGCTGGCCCTGTTCACCGCACCGCTGCTGGCCGACGCCGGACTGGTCGAGGCCCGCGTGGTGCAGCAGGCCCTGACCGACGCCGCCGACGGGAGGCCCGTACCGCTCGACGGGCTGGCGGAACTCGTCTCCATGGAACTGTGGCTCCGCCGCCTGATGTCCCGCCGCGGCACCTGCTGGACGGGCACCTCCACCCCACGCCGCCGCGCGGTCCCACCCCTCCCGACGCCCCTCCCCCGCCTGACGGGCACCCCCCGCCCGCCCCTCCCCCTGGGCGGGGCCGTGATCAGCCCGCGCGGCGTCTGAGCGCACCGGGCGCGCAGCGCACGGTATCGGGGCCCCGGGCGCAGCCCCAGGGGAACGGGCGAAGGGCGGGGCGGGGAGAAAACCCCCCGCGGCCCAGCGCGGCGGCACGGCAGAATGACCCGGTGCGGTACCTCATCCTCGGTGGCACCGAGGCACATGACGAGACGACCGGCGCCCCCCTCACCCCCGGCGGCGCCCGCCTGCGCGCGCTCCTCACCGCCCTCGCCCTGCGCGCCGGCGCCCCCGCCGCCGCCTCCGTCGCCGACCTGGCCGACGAGGTCTGGGGCGACGACCCGCCTCAGGACGCCCCCGCCGCCCTCCAGGCCCTCGTCGCCCGCCTGCGCCGCACCCTCGGCTCCCGTGACAGCATCCGCACCGACCCCGCCGGCGGCTACCGCCTCGCCGCCGCCCGCGACGACGTCGACCTGCACCGCTTCACCCGCCTGGCCGCCCTCGGCGCCGAGCAGCTGCGCACCGACCCCGCCACCGCCGCCACCACCCTCCGTGAGGCCCTCGCCCTCTGGCGCGGCCCCGTCCTCGCCGACCTGGCCGAACCCGCCCGCACCATCCACGCCGCCGCCCCCGAGGCCCGTCGCACCGCAGCCCTGCGCGACCGCCTCGAAGCCGACCTGCGCAGCGGCGCCACCGCCCCGGCCGCACTCCTCCCGGAGATCGAGGCACTGATCCGCGAGCACCCGTACGACGAGCCCCTGCACGCCCTCCGCCTGCGCGCCCTGCGCTCCGCCGGCCGCCCCGCCGACGCCCTCGCCGCGTACGAACGCACCCGCCGCGACCTCGCCGAAGGCCTCGGCACCGACCCCGGCCCGCAGCTGCGCGCCCTGCACGCCGAACTGCTCCGTCCCCCGCCGGCACCGCCCGCGCCGCCCGCGCCGCCCCGCGGCAACCTCCGCCCCCGCCTGACCTCCTTCGTCGGCCGCGAGCCCGAACTCGCCGCCCTCGCCGACGACCTGGCCCGCGTCCGCCTCGTCACCCTCACCGGCCCCGGCGGCTCCGGCAAGACCCGACTCGCCGAGCACGCGGCCGCCGCCCAGCCGGCATCCGGCTGGCTCGTCGAACTCGCCCGCCTCGACCACCCCGCCGCCGTGCCCGGAGCCGTCCTCAGCGCCCTCGGCCTGCGCGAGAACAGCCTCGTCGCGCGCGAGAAGTCCCCCGCCGACGACGACCCCACCACCCTCCTCGTCGAGTACTGCGCACACCGGTCGCTGCTCCTCGTCCTCGACAACTGCGAGCACGTCATCGACGCCGCCGCCGAACTCGCCGAGAAGCTCCTCATCCACTGCCCGGGCGTCCGCATCCTGGCCACCAGCCGCGAACCCCTCGGCGTACCCGGCGAGTTCCTGCGCCCCCTCGAACCGCTCCCGCCCGGCCCCGCGCACCGCCTCTTCGCCGACCGCGCCACCGCCGCCCGCCCCGACTTCCGCCCCGAGGAGGACCCGGCGGCCGTCGCCGAGATCTGCGACCGCCTCGACGGACTGCCGCTCGCCATCGAACTGGCCGCCGCCCGCCTGCGGCTGCTCACCCCGCGCCAGATCGCCGACCGCCTCGACGACCGCTTCCGCCTCCTCACCGGAGGCGCCCGCACCCTCCTGCCGCGCCAGCAGACCCTGCGGGCCGTCGTCGACTGGTCCTGGGACCTGCTCGACACCGCCGAACGCACCGCCCTCGCCCGGATGTCCGTCTTCGCCGGCGGCTGCGACCTGGACGCCGCCGAGGCCGTCTGCGGCGGCCCGGACGCCGACGTCGCCGGCACCCTCGGCTCCCTCGTCGACAAATCCCTCGTCACCGCCGTCCCCGACCCCGACGGCATGCGCTACCGCATGCTGGAGACCATCCGCGAGTACGCCGCCGAGCGCCTCGCCGCCACCGCCGACGACGCCCGGGCCACCACCCGCCGCCACGCCGCGTACTACCTGGCCCTCGCCGAGCGCGCCGAACCCCTGCTGCGCTCCGCCGAGCAGCTCCCCTGGATCCGGCGCGTCGAGACCGAGCTCGACAACCTCCGCTCCGCCCTCCACACCGCCGCCGTCGCGGACCCGGACCTGGAGACCGCCCAGCGGCTCGTGACCGCCCTCGCCTGGTTCCTGTGGCTGCGCAACTACCGTGCCGAGGGCGCCGAATGGGCCGGCCGGATCCTCGACGCCACCCCCGCCGACGTCCCCGAGGGCTCGGCCGCGTACTGGCGGTCCATGCGCCTCCAGGTCCTCCACATGTTCCTGCTCACCGAGAGCAAGGGCGCCGCCGGCTTCCGCACGCCCGAGTTCGCCGCCCTCGCCGTCCGCATCAGGGACGTCTTCCGCGAGGGCTCCCCGGAGACCACCCGCTTCCCCGGCATGCTCTGGCCCGCCACGTCCTTTCTCACCGGCGACGTCGCGGGCTTCCACCCCGACCTGTCCCGCTCCGTGGAGAACTGCCGCCGGCACGCCGGCGACTGGGAACTCGGCGTCGCCCTCCTGATGCGCGCCCACACCGCCATCGACAGGACCGGCGGCCTCGACGCCGTCGACGCCGACCTCGCCGAACTCCACGCGATCGCCCGCCGCTGCGGGGACCGCTGGATCCGGGCCCAGGTGGCCAGCGCCGCGGGGGAGGCCGCCCTCTCCCGCGGCCAGTACGACACCGCCCGCACCGAGTACGAGGAGTGCCTGCGCCTCGCCCGGGAGGTCGGCGCCCAGATCGAGGCGCCCCTGGCCCTCGCACGCATCGCCGAGGCGGCCTACTGCACCGGGGACTACGACACCGCCGAACGGCTCCTCGCCGAAGCCGACCGCGAGGCCGACCAGTACGGCGGGGTGTACGACATGAGCTCCTTCGCCCGGCTCCTGTCGGCGATGCTCGCCCTGCGGCGCGGCGACACCGAACGGGCCCGCACCGAGTGCGCCCGCGCCCGCGCCGACGCCGCGCAGATCAACCCGCCCCCGCAGCTCGCGGCGGGGCTCGGCGTCGTCGAGGCCGCCCTCACCGCCCGGGAGAAGGGCCCGCAGGCGGGTCTGGACCGGATCGGGGCCGCCCTGGCGGAGGCGGTGGCCGCCCACTGCGCCGAACGCGTCCTGGCATGCCTCGCCGAGGCGGCGGCCCTGTTCCTGGCCGGCGCGGGCCGGCCGGCCGCGAGCGCACGGGTCCTCGCGGCGGCCGCCACCTGGCGGGCCGACCATCCCCGCTCGGTGCCCGAGGAAGCCGTCCTGGAGGGGCTCCCGGCCCGCACCCGTGCCGCCCTCGGGGAGGCCGCCCATGCCGTGGCGGAGGCAGAGGGCCGCGGCCTGACCCCCGCCGAGGTCGCCGCCGAGGTGGCCGCCGAGGTGGCCCGGCACACCGCGCTCAGCGGCAGCTGATCACCCCGTCGGCCCAGCTCGCCAGAGTCGGCAGGTGCCCCTGCCCGGCCTGCTCCACCACCAGCCGCAGGGTCGAGCGTCCGGCCAGCGGCACCTCGACGGACGCCGGGGCATCCCCGTACCCGAGCGCGTCCGAGCGCCACAGGCGCCGGCCGTCGGCGTAGACGGAGAACCGCAGCTTTCCGTCGGTCAGCAGCGACAGCCCGTCCACCCCGGCCCGCGCCGAGAAGGAGGCGCACCGCCGGTTGAGGGTGATCTCCACGGAGGAACGCGAGGGGACGGTGATCCCCTGCCCGAACCGCTGCCCCCCGGCCACCAGCCCCCACCGCTGCCACACCCAGCTGCTGCTCCATGTCTCCAGCTCGGGACCGGTGTGCCGGCCCAGTGGCGCGTGCTCCAGCCGGGCCAGCGGGAACGCCTGGGCGGCCCGCGACGACGGCGTGGGCTCCGGCCGGGACGGGGTGGGCGAGGGCGTGGGCGTGGGCCGCGCGGACGCCGCAGCGGACGGGCCCGCCGGAGCCGGAGCGGATGCGGCCGCCGACGGCGGGGCGGGCCGCGGCACCACGGACGGCGACGCACTGCGCGCCGGCGGTACGGGGCCACCCGCCGCCGGCGCCGGATCCGCGGGCGGGGCCGGCTCCGGTGCAGCGGACACGGGCGCCCGGGGCACCACCGGCGCCACCGCACTGGGCGCAGGCCTCGCCTCCGGCTCGGGCTCGTCCCCGGTCAGGGCGAACACCACCCCGGCGGCTGCCGCGACCGCCATCCCGGCGGCGATGGCGGCCTTCGCCGGCAGCCCCAGCCCCTCCGAGACCACCGCACCCCCGGCCTCACCGGCGGAACCGCCGCCGCCGGCAGCCCCCGCGGCACCAGCGCCACCGGCAGCCCCCGCGACGCCGGCAGCCCCGGCCCCGGCGGCCGACGACCCGCCGGCCGCCGCGGCGGCCGCCCCCGCGCCGCCGGCGGCGACGACCCCGCCGGCCACCACCCCGGCCGCCTTCGCGGCGTACCCGGCGGCGAACCACCCGATGACCGCGACCGGCAGCAGCGCGGGAATCCCCGCGTTCACGTCCTTGAGCTCCCCGGCGGCCAGCCGGCACTTCGCGCACTCCTCCAGGTGCCGCCGCAGCCCCCGCTCCGCCCGCATCCGCAGCCCGCCCCGGGCATAGGCTCCCAGCCGGTCCGCGTACTGCGCGCAGTCCCCGCCCGCACGCAGCGCGGAACTCACGTGCGCCTGGAGGTAGGCCTGCTTGAGGCCCTCCCGGGCCCGGCTGGCCAGCACCGCCGTCGCATTGGCGCTCAGCCCGAACAGCGGGGCCACCGCACTCGGCGGGGAGTCCTCGACCGTGGTGTGCCACAGCACGGCCTGCCACCGCTCCGGCAGGCTCCGGAAGGCCTGCACCGCGAGGGAACGCTCCGCCTCGTGCATCGCCCGGACGTCCGCGCCCAGTTCCAGGGTGTCGTCCCCGGACAGCCCGGCCCGCGCGCCGCCGCTCTCGCCCGTGGCCGCCTGCTCCGCGAACACCGCGAAGTCCTCGACCAGATGCTCCCGCCGGGCCGTCTTCGCCCAGGCCGCGGCGACCCGCCGCACGGTGGTCAGCAGATAGGCCCGCACCGACTGGTCCGGACCCGCCCCGCCCCGCACCGCCTGGAGCGTCCGCGCGAACACCTCGGCGGTCAGGTCGTCGGCGGTGTGCCCGTCACGGCAGCAGCTGCGCGCGTAGCGCCGTACGGCCTCGGCGTGCCGACGGAACAGCTCCTCGTACGCACCGTCGTCACCGGCGCGCGTGCGGGCGACCAAGTCCCCGTCGGACGGGGGCAGCTCGGCGCCGCCCGGCCCGGGAGCGGCGTGCCGCCGCCGTCCGGGCTCGCGCTGGGCCGGAACCTGCCGGGCGGGCGGGCTGTCCGCCGCGGCCTCGCCACTCGCGCCACCGGAAGACTCGTCCCGTCCTTCAACGCTCATCGCGGAAGCCCCCGCACGACACACTCAGACCGGTACACCGGCCCAGCGTGTCACACGGCACGGGTACCCCGGCCCGCCTTCCGCACGGTCCACCCGTCCGGGGAACGTCCGGCGGACCGCGGCGCCGCCCCTCACCCGTTCGGGTGACCGGCCGGACGGGGCGTCCCGTTGACCGGCCGGCGACCGGACCCGCCCGGGCCGGTCCGCCCGGCCCCCACCCCTGCGGGGGCCGGGCGGACCGTCACCACCGGCGGGCGCGCCGCCCCGCGCGGCTCACGCCGTACGGGAACGCAGCCCCTCGAGCAGGATGTCCAGCAGCCGGGCCGAAGCCGCGGCCTGCTGCGCCGGGTCCGGCAGCGCGGGCGCGGCGGTCGCGATCACCAGCAGCACATCGGCCACCGTGACATCGGCCCGCAGCTCGCCGGCCTCCCGCGCCCGGTCCACCAGCCGGCCGACGACCTCCAGCAGCGCACCCGCGCCCGCGTCCTCCGACGGCTCGTCCTCGGCCGGGGTCCGCGAGCCCACGACGCGCAGCTCCGGGGCCCCGCCCGCGACGGCCTGACGCTGGTGCGGGACGCGCACCGCGCCCTCGTCCTCGGCGCCGTCCTCCTCGGCCGCGCCGACCCGCAGCACCTGCGGCGGAAGCAGCCGGCCCGCGCCCGAGGCCACGGAGGTGCGCAGGAAGCGCGACAGCGCCTGCCACGGCTCCTCCTCCTGGCCCAGAGCGGACTTCGCCTGCTCCGTCAGCCGGGCGGTCTCCTCCTCGGCTATGCGCCGGACCAGCACGTCCTTGCTGGGGAACCGCCGGTAGACGGTCCCGACGCCGACCCGCGCGCGCCGCGCGACGTCCTCCATCGGAGCCCCGTAGCCCAGCTCCCCGAAGACCTCGCGCGCGGCGCGCAGGACGTGCTCGAGATTGCGCTGCGCATCGACGCGCAGGGGCGTCGAACGGCCGGTGCCGTGGGTGGTCGTGCCCGCGATCACACGGCCGCCGCTCTCTGCGGACAGAGCGGTGGCAGAACCATGGAAATCGGAAATATGCATATGTATCCCCCGGTAATCATTTGTCTCCCCCCGGAGACACTCCCCGCCTTCGCGCCGAGGGGGGCCACGGTCATGAGGGCCCTGGTCCTACTCCTCGACGAGATACGAACATAGTTGAGCCAGAGTCAATTCAGAAGAGGCAGCCCCCGACGGAGCACCGCCCGATCGGAGCATTCACCCCCACTTTTCCGCCGCAAGCCTCCGGAATCACCCCCTCCGCGCGGTCTGACCTGCGAACTTCTCACACCCTCCGACCTCCTCGACAGCCTCGCCCCGCCCTCCCCACCGGTCACACAATCTGTCGGGCCTGTGGACAAACTCCTGGCCACGTTGCGTCATGGGATGGTGAAGGCTGCTAACTCGCGGGGCGGAGCCCCCGGTACCCCGCCCCGCACGCGCATCCTCGTCATCGGCGGCGGATACGTCGGCATGTACACCGCCCTGCACCTCCAGCGGAAGCTCAGACCCGGCGAAGCCGAGGTCACCGTGGTGACCCCCGAGCCCTACATGACGTACCAGCCCTTCCTCCCGGAAGCCGCCGCCGGCGCGATCTCCCCGCGCCACGTCGTCATCCCCCTGCGCCGCGTCCTCGACCGCTGCCGCATCGTCATCGGCCAGGCCCAGCGCATCGACCACGCCAAACGCACCGCGACCGTCACCACCCTCGCCACCCCCGAAGAGGGCACCGGCGACCTGGAGATCGAGTACGACGAACTCGTCCTCGCACCCGGATCCGTCTCCCGCACCCTCCCCATTCCCGGCCTCGCCGACTACGGCATCGGGTTCAAGACCGTGGAAGAGGCCATCGGCCTGCGCAACCACGTCATCGAACAGATGGACATCGCCTCCTCCACCCGCGACCCCGCGGTCCGCGACGCCGCCCTCACCTTCGTCTTCGTCGGCGGCGGCTACGCCGGCGTCGAGGCACTCGGCGAACTGGAGGACATGGCCCGCTACGCGGCCCGGTACTACCACAACATCAAGGCCGAGGACATGAAATGGGTGCTGGTCGAGGCCAGCGACCGGATCCTCCCCGAGGTCGGCCCCGAAATGGGCGTCTACACCGTCCGCGAACTGCGCCGCCGCAACATCGACGTCCGCCTGGAGACCCGCCTCGACTCCTGCGAGAACCGGGTCGCCGTCCTCAGCGACGGCTCCCGCTTCCCCACCCGCACCATCGTCTGGACCGCCGGCGTCAAACCGCACCCCCTCCTCGCCTCCACCGACCTCCCCCGGAACGAACGCGGCCGCCTGCGCTGCACCGCCTTCCTGACCATCGAGGGCGTCGAACACGCCTGGGCGGCCGGCGACGCCGCCGCCGTCCCCGACATCACCGCCGAAGAACCCGGCCGCGAATGCGCCCCCAACGCCCAGCACGCCGTCCGCCATGCCAAACAGCTCGCCGACAACCTCATCGCCGCCCTCCGCGACGAGACCCTCACCGAATACGCCCACAAGTACGCGGGATCCGTCGCCTCCCTCGGCCTCCACAAGGGCGTCGCCCACGTCTACGGACGCAAGCTCAAGGGCTACCCCGCCTGGCTCATGCACCGCACCTATCACCTCAGCCGCGTCCCCACCTTCAACCGCAAGATGCGCGTCCTCGCCGAATGGACCCTCGCCGGACTCTTCACCCGCGAGATCGTCTCCCTCGGATCACTCGAACACCCCAGGGCAGAATTCGAACTCGCCGCCGGTGGCGGCCCCCGGCACCACCTCCAGCAGCCCGCCTCCAACCCCCCGGAAGACAGCAAGGGCTGACGTTGTCAGTGCGGTCCGCCACACTGGACGTGTGACCATAGGTGGGCTCACACCTGCACAGAGTGACGCCCCACGGAGTGACCAGCAGCAAGCGACCGACCACACGGGGCACCTCCCGGCACCACCGGGAGGAGACACCGCGACCACTTGCGACACCACGAGGCCTGAACGCAGTGAACTTCACGCGATGGAGCGCCCGGTTCCCCGGAACGCAGCGCCGCGCCGCCGCCCGGAACGAGCACGCCGCAGCCCAGGCCAAACGGGGTGAAGGCTCCGTCCCGGCAGCCCGCGGCGCCGCCCCCCACCCCGTCACGCCCACCGACGGCAGCCCCGCCGACACCACCGTCTCCGGCACCGGCACCGGCACCGCCCCGCTCCCCGCCGCACCCGCCCTCGACGAGCTCTCCGTGCAGGAGGTCCTCGGACTCCTCCCCGCCCTCGTCGCCCTCGTCCACGGCCCCGAGCACCGCGTCGCCTACGTCAACGACGCCTACACCGCCGGCTTCGGCCCCCGCACCACCGGCACCCCCGCCCACCTCGCCCTCCCCGAACTCGGCGAGCTCGGCCTCCTCCCCCTCCTCGACCAGGTCCAGCGCAGCGGCCGACCCCGCACCGCCAAGAACCGCCAGGCCCCCGGAGGCGGCAGCTCCTACACCGTCACCTGCACCCCCGTGCAGTTCCCCAAGGCCGACGCCGACGGCCGCCCCGACCCCCACCACACCGGCATCCTGGTCCACCTCGCCGACGTCACCGACCACGCCGAAGCCGTCGACCGCCTCCGCGCCAGCGAACGCCGCCAGCGCGAAGCCGCCGTCACCCTCCAGCGCTCCCTCCTCCCACAGGAACTGGAACAGCCCGACGACCTCCGCATCGCCGCCACCTACCAGCCCGGCGGCACCGAGGCCGCCGTCGGCGGCGACTGGTACGACGTCATCACCCTCGGCGCCGGCCGCACCGCCCTCGTCATCGGCGACGTCATGGGCCGCGGCGTGCGCGCCGCCGCCGTCATGGGCCAACTGCGCACCGCCGTCCGCGCCTACGCCCGCCTCGACCTGCCCCCGCACGAGGTCCTCCAGCTCCTCGACGGCCTCGCCGCCGAGATCGACGCCAGCCAGATCGCCACCTGCGTCTACGCCGTCCACGACCCCAACGAAGGCCTTCTCGCCTACGCCTCCGCCGGCCACCTCCCCATCCTCGTCCGCGACGAGGACGGCATCGTCCGCCGCGCCGCCGACCCCACCGGCCCCCCTCTGGGCACCGGCGGCTGGCTCCACAGCTCCGGCACCATCGCCCTCGGCCCAGGCTCCACCGCCGTCCTCTACACCGACGGCCTCGTCGAACGCCGCGGCGAGGACATCGACGAAGGCGTCGCCGCCCTCGAACGCGCCCTCGCCGGAGCCCAGGGCACCCCCGCGATCATCTGCGACCGCCTGATGCGCGCCCTCGGCGTGGACGCCGACCACGACGACGACGTCGCCGTCATGGTCCTCCAGCAACCCGCCCGCACCGGAGCCGACGCCGAGCTCTTCCACAACGCCGCCCTGGAACTCCTCGGCGGCGTCGAGGCCGCCCCGCGCGCCCGCGCCTTCGCCCAGGGCGTCCTCACCTCCTGGCGCTTCCCCGTCGAGCTCTGCGACCTCGGCGTCCTCGCCGCCAGCGAACTCGTCGCGAACTCCCTCCAGCACGGCACCCCGCCCATGCGCCTGCGCCTGCGCCGCACCGACCGCCGCCTGATCATCGAGGTCACCGACGGGGACGACCACCTCCCGCGCCGCCGCCGCGCCGAACCCGCCGACGAGACCGGCCGCGGCATCTCGATCATCGCCACCATCGCCTCGGCCTGGGGCTCCCGCCGCACCCCCGGCGGCGGCAAGGCCGTCTGGTGCGAGTTCGCCCTCCCCGACGCGTAGTCCCCGACGACGGCAGAGGCCCCGGTCCACCCGGACCGGGGCCTCTCCCACACCTGCACCTCTTCTTACGCGGACACCGGCTCCGCCCGCTCCGCACCCTGGGCGGCGGCCACCGGCCCCTGCGCCACGACCCTGCCGCGCAGCAGCGACGGGTTGTCCTGCACCGGGGTCAGCTGCCTGCCGAGCCGCAGCGCCAGACCCGCGATCCCGAGCGAGACCAGCACGAAGATTCCGACGTACAGCATCGGAGCACTCGCACCCAGCGGCACGCCCAGCGGCCCCAGCGCCAGGGCCATCTGCTTGACCAGCGCGAACGCCGAGTTGTACTGCCCGACCGAACCCTCCGGAGCCAGGTCGGCCACCAGCGGGGCCAGCGTCGGCGACAGCATCGCCTCACCGATCCCGAAGAGCGCGTACGTGCTCACGAACGCGGCGGCGGCCATCGTCGCGCTGCCGTGCCCCAGCCCGGAGAACCCGGCGATCAGCCACGCGACGGTCCAGATCAGCCCGACCAGCGCGATGACCCGCGACCGGCGGCGCTTCTCGACCAGCTTCAGCACCGCGAACTGCGCCACGACGATCGCACCCGTGTTGGCGGCCAGCGCGAACCCCAGCGTGGACGGCGAGATCCCCGCGGCCTCTGTACCGAACGCGGCCAGACCCGACTCGAACTGTCCGTAACAGGCGAAGAAGAGCACGAAGCCCAGGAGGCACAGCTGCACCATGGCCTTGTGGCGCAGGAGCCGCTTCCAGCCGCCGCCGGCCGTCCGGGACGGATCCTTGGGCAGCGCGTCCTTGATGCTCGGCGCCTGCGGCATCCGCACGGTGGCGATCACCCCGGCCAGCACCAGGAACATCACGGCCTCGATGCCGAACAGCAGGGTGAAGCTCCCGGGCCGGGTCACGTCGACGATCTGGCCGCCGGCGAGACCGCCGATGCCCAGACCCAGGTTCTGCATGAAGAACTGGAGGGCGAAGGCGCGCGTGCGGGTCGACGGCGTCGAGCACCACACGATCATCGTGGCCAGCGCCGGCTGCATCACGGCCTGTCCGGCACCGAGCGTCAGGGCGGACAGCAGGATCGGCACGACGCCGGTGGAGAGCCCGAGGGCGAGCGCACCCGCGGAGGCGGCCACGGCCGCGCCCATGACCACGGGCACCGGACCGCGCCGGTCGATGACCCGGCCGGTGAAGGGCAGTGCGACGAGAGCACCCAGGGCGAACGCCACGAACGCGCTCGTGGCGGCCATGGAGCCCAGCCCCCGCACCTGCGCCACATAGATGTAGAGGAACGGAACCGTGAAGCCGATGCCGAACGCGGTCAGCGCGTTCCCGGCCTGGATCCGCCGCATCGCAGCGCCCATCACCTTGGTCACTTCTCACCTGCCCTGATAGCTAAAGTCTGAAGACTTCATACCTAAAGTTCGATGCTTAACTTTACACATCGAAGGAGTTAGACGCCAACGCGTCATGGGATACTTCGGACCATGGCTGACACCCCCGACGGCGCGACGCCGGTCCACGAGCCGAGCCTCGACGAGCAGATCGCCGTCTACCAGCGCGAATTCCGGGACTTGGACCCCCAGGTGGAGAAGGTCGTCTCGGCACTCAGCCGCCTGAACCGCCGCATGAACGTCGCGTACGGCCGCCAGACGGCCGCGCTCGGCATCAGCAATGCGGAGTGGGAGGTCCTCAAGGCCCTCGTCCTCTCGGGTGCCCCGTACCGGATGGGCCCGAGCGAGCTCGCGAAGCAGCTGGGCCTGACGCCGGCGGCCATGACCCACCGGATCGACCGGATGACGGCCGAGGGCCTGGTCACCCGGGAACGGGACGAGTCCAACCGGGTCCGCGTGATCGTGGAGCTGACGGACGAGGGCCGCAGCAAGTGGCTGGACGCGATGCGCGCGGCGACGGTGTTCGAGGAGGACCTGCTCCAGGACCTCTCCACGGCGGAGCGCGGGGTCCTGGGGGACATGCTCACCCGTGTCCTGGACCGCGTGGAGGACCTCCAGTCCCGCACCTGAGCGGCCCCCGACGGGCGTCGACCCGCCGGGTTGACACACCCCTCGCGGATCCGTAAGGTTCTTCGAGTTGCCCCAGCGCCGGAAGGTTCTGAGGTCAACAAATCCGCCGCCTCGTTGCGGCAACCTACTCAGTACGATCTCCCCACCGGGAACGAATTCGGCATGCCCGAATTCATTTCCGAAGGCCCGATTATCGGTTGCCGGGAAAATCCGCTAGAGTTCAGGAGTCGGAAGGGCCCAACAGCCCGGAAGGCAAACCCCGCTGACTGGGGGTCAGGCCCGAAAGGATCTGATAGAGTCGGAAACGCAGGAAAGAACGAAAGCCCGGAGGAAAGCCCGCGAGGGTGAGTACAAAGGAAGCGTCCGTTCCTTGAGAACTCAAC
>NZ_JBIAWQ010000022.1:0-107381 GCF_042895815.1 Streptomyces sp. NPDC001373 | reverse complement strand
GGGACCGGCGCCCGCCGCGTCGACCTGCCGACGTATGCCTTCCAGCGCGAGCACCACTGGCTGGAGCCCTCCGCCCCCGCCGCCGCCCCGGCCGCCGGGCCGGACGGCATCGACGGCTGGCGCTACCGCACCACCTGGAAGGGGCTGGGCGGCAGTGGGGCGCCGGCGCGGCTCGACGGGCGGTGGCTGGTGGTGGCCCCGGGCGGGACGGACACCGCCCTCGCCGACGCGGCCGAGGCCGCGCTCGCCCGCCGGGGGGCCGACACCGAGCGGCTCACCGTCGACGCGGCCACCGCCACCCGTACCGGACTCGCCGAGGCACTCGCCGCGTACGAGGACCTGGGCGGAGTCCTCTCTCTCCTCTCACTCGCCCGCACCCCCGGCGCCCTGCCCGCCACCCTCGCCCTCGTCCAGGCCATCGGGGACGCCGGCACCGACGCCCCGGTCTGGGCGCTGACCCGCGCCGCCGTCGCCGCCGCGCCCGGGGAACTGCCCGAGGACTTCGGGGCGCAGGTCTGGGCGTTCGCCCGGGTCGCCGCCCTCGAACTGCCCCACCTGTGGGGCGGCGTCGTCGACCTGCCCGCGCAGCCCGACGACCGCGCCTTCGACCGCGTAGCCGACGCCCTCGCCCAGGGCGGCCGTCCCGGTGCCGAGGACCAGATCGCCGTACGTCCCTCCGGCTCCTATGCCCGCCGCGTCGCCCGGGCCCTGCCGCCCGCCGCCCCGGCCGGCGGCGCCCGCTGGCGGGCCCGCGGCACCGTCCTCGTCACCGGCGGCACCGGAGCCCTCGGCGCGCACGTCGCCCGCTGGCTCGCCCGCAACGGTGCCGGGCACCTCGTCCTCACCAGCCGCCGTGGCCCCGGCGCGCCCGGCGCCGACGCGCTGGCCGCCGAACTGCGCGCCCTCGGCACCGAGGTGACCGTGGCCGCCTGCGACGTCTCCGACCGGGACGCGCTCGCCGCCCTCCTGGACGCCCACCCGCCCACCGCCGTCTTCCACACCGCCGGCGTCCTCAACGACGGCGTCATCGCCGCGCTCGACGCCGACCGTTTCCGGGAGGTCCGCGCCCCCAAGGCCGATGCGGCCCGCCACCTGCACGAACTCACCCGCGCCCGGGGCCTGGAGCTGGACGCCTTCGTCCTCTTCTCCTCCGTCACCGGCACCTGGGGCAACGGCGGCCAGGCCGCCTACGCCGCGGCCAACGCCTCCCTCGACGTCCTCGCCGAACAGCGCCGCGCCGAGGGCCTGCCCGCCACCTCCCTCGCCTGGGGCCTGTGGGGCGGCGGCGGCATGGCCGAAGGCGCCGGCGAGGAGAGCCTCGGCCGCCGGGGCATCAGGGCCATGGACCCCGACGAGGGCATCGAAGCCCTCCACCGGGCCCTGGGCCACGCCGACGTCTGCCTCACCGTCATCGACGTCGACTGGGCGGAGTTCGCCCCCCGTACGGCCGCCCTGCGCCCCGGGCCCGTCTTCGACACCGTGCCCGAGGCCCGCCGCGCGCTGGAAGCCGCCCGGCAGCGGACGGCGACGGACGCCGGACCTGCCGACGGGCTCGCCGGGCGGCTCGCCGCCCTGTCCGACGCCGAGCGCACCCGGCTCCTCGTCCAGCTGGTCCGCACCGAGGCCGCCGCCGTGCTGCGGCACCCGGGGACCGAAGCCGTCCGGCCCGACCGGGCGTTCAAGGACTCCGGGTTCGACTCCCTCACCGCCCTGGAGCTGCGCAACCGCCTGGTCCGGGCCACCGGACTGAGCCTGGCCGCCACCGTCGTCTTCGACCGGCCCAGCCCGGCCGTCCTCGCCGCGCACCTGCTGGACCAGCTGCTCGGCACGGGGGACGGCACGTCCGCCGCCCCTGCCCCCGTGCCGTCCGCGCCCGTACCGGCCCCGGACGAGGACCCCGTCGTCATCGTCGGCATGGCCTGCCGCTTCCCCGGCGGCGCCGACACTCCCGAGGCGCTCTGGGACCTCGTCATGGACGAGCGCGACGTCATCGGCGCCGCCCCCGCCGACCGCGGCTGGAACCTCGACGAGGTGTACGAGCCGGACGCGGAGGCGGGCCGGCGCGGTACGACGTACGTCCGCGAAGGCGGCTTCCTGCACGGGGCCGCCGGGTTCGACGCCGACTTCTTCGGCATCTCCCCCCGCGAGGCCCTCGTCATGGACCCGCAGCAGCGCCTGCTCCTGGAGACCTCCTGGGAGGCACTGGAACGCGCCGGCATCGACCCGCGCTCCCTGCGCGGCAGCCGGACCGGCGTCTACGCGGGCCTCACCCACCAGGAGTACGCCTCCCGGCTGCACGAGGCCTCCGAGGAACACGAGGGCTACCTGCTCACCGGCAAGTCCGCCAGCGTGGTCTCCGGCCGCATCTCGTACGTGCTCGGCCTGGAGGGCCCGTCGGTCTCCGTCGACACCGCCTGCTCCTCCTCCCTGGTGGCGCTGCACCTCGCCGCGCAGGCCGTACGGGCCGGGGAGTGCGACCTGGCCCTCGCGGGCGGTGTCACCGTCATGGCCGCGCCCGGCCTGTTCGTGGAGTTCTCCCGCCAGCGCGGTCTGGCCGCCGACGGGCGCAGCAAGGCCTTCGCGGACGCGGCCGACGGCACCAGCTGGGCCGAGGGCGCGGGCATGCTCCTCGTCGAGCGTCTCTCCGCCGCCCGCCGCCACGGACACCCGGTGCTCGCCGTCGTCCGCGGCGACGCCGTCAACCAGGACGGCGCCAGCAACGGCCTCACCGCCCCCAACGGCCCTTCCCAGGAACGGGTCATCAGCCAGGCGCTGGCCAACGCCGGGCTGGGCGCCGCGGACGTGGACGTGGTCGAGGCGCATGGCACGGGCACCCGGCTCGGCGACCCGATCGAGGCCCGGGCGCTGCTCGCGACGTACGGGCAGCGGCCGGACGGCCGGCCGCTGTGGCTGGGCTCGCTCAAGTCCAACATCGGGCACCCGCAGGCGGCCGCCGGTGTGGGCGGCGTCATCAAGATGGTCAAGGCGCTGGAGCACGGCAAGCTGCCCCGGACCCTGCACGTGGACGCGCCGTCCTCGCAAGTGGACTGGGCGGCGGGCGCCGTCGAGCTGCTGACCGAGACCCGCGACTGGCCCGAAGCGGGCCGGGTCCGGCGGGCCGGCGTCTCGGCCTTCGGCGTGTCCGGGACAAACGCGCACGTGATCCTGGAGCAGGCCCCGGGCCCGGCCGAGGAGACCGCCCCCGGCGCACCGCGCGCACTCCCGGTGGTCCCGCTGGTGCTGTCGGCGAAGTCGGCGCCCGCCCTGCGGGAGCAGGCGGACCGGCTCCGCGGCGGCCTGGAGGGGCTGCGCACGCTCGACGCCGGGTTCACCCTGGCCGTGGGCCGTTCGGTGTTCGAGCACCGGCGGGTCACCCTGGGCGCCGTCACCGTCGAGGGCGTCGCGGCCGACGCCGGTCGGGTGGCGTGGGTGTTCCCGGGTCAGGGGACGCAGTGGGTGGGGATGGGTGCGGGGCTGCTGGAGTCCTCGCCGGTGTTCGCTGCCAGGCTGCGGGAGTGCGCGGACGCCCTCGCGCCGTTCGTGGACTTCGATGTGGTGGAGGTCGTGCGGGAGGGGCTGTCGCTGGACCGGGTGGATGTGGTCCAGCCGGTGACGTGGGCGGTGATGGTCGCCCTGGCTGAGGTGTGGCGTTCCCTGGGCGTGGTGCCGGATGCGGTGGTCGGTCATTCGCAGGGTGAGATCGCGGCTGCTGCCGTCTCGGGTGCGCTGTCGTTGGAGGACGCGGCCCGGGTGGTCGCCTTGCGTGCTGCTGTGATCGGGCGTGAGCTGGCCGGGCTCGGGGGCATGGCTTCCCTTCCGCTGCCGCTCGCCGATGTCGAGGAGCGGTTGGAGGGCTGGACGGGACGTCTGGGTGTGGCTGCGGTCAACGGGCCGTCCGGCACGGTGGTCGCCGGTGACGCGGACGCCGTGGCCGCTTTCGTCGCCCAGGCGCAGGGGGAGGGGATCCGGGCGCGTCAGGTGCCCGTGGACTACGCCTCGCACTCGGCGCACGTGGAGCGGATCGAGGCGGAGCTGCTGGAGGTTCTGGGGCCGGTCGTCCCGCGCCGGCCGGAGGTTGCCTTCTACTCGACCGTGACCGGCGGTCTGCTCCGGGAACCCGTCCTCGACGCCGCGTACTGGTACCGCAACCTGCGCCGGCCCGTCCGCTTCGAGGAGACCGTCCGCGCCCTGCTCGCCAAGGGCTTCGCCACCTTCGTGGAGTCCAGCGCCCACCCGGTCCTCACCATCGGCATCCAGGAGACGGCCGAAGCGGCGGGCACGGACGTCACCGCCGTCGGTTCGCTCCGGCGCCAGGAGGGGAACCTGGAGAGGTTCCTGACCTCCGCCGCCGAACTGTTCGTCCGGGGGACGGACATCGACTGGGCCTCCCTCTTCGAGGGGACCGGCGCCCGCCGCGTCCCGCTGCCGACGTACGCCTTCCAGCGGACGCACTACTGGGCGCCCACCTCTCCCGCCGGTGTGGGCGACGCCGCGGCCGCCCGGTTCGGGATGGCCTGGGAGACCCACCCGCTGCTGGGCGGTGCGCTGCCGCTGGCCGACAGCGGCGAGACGGTGTTCGCCGGGCGGGTCTCCCTCGCCGACCACCCGTGGATCGCCGACCACGCCGTCTCCGGACGCGCCCTGCTGCCCGGCACCGCCTTCGTCGAGCTCGCCCTGCACGCCGCCGCCGCGACCGGCAGCGGCGGCCTGGAGGAACTCGGCCTGGAGGCCCCGCTCGTGCTGCCCCGCCGCGGAGCCGTCCAGCTCCAGGTGCGGGTCCGGCCGGCCGACGCGAGCGGCCGCCGCGCACTGACCCTGCACTCCCGCGCCGAGGACGGGGACGCCCCCTGGACCCGGCACGGCACCGCGACGCTCACCCCGGCCGCCGGCCGGCCCGGGCCCGCCCCGGCCGACTGGGCGGACGGGGCCGCCTGGCCGCCGGCCGGCGCCGAACGCGTCGAAGCCGAGGACGTGTACGCCCGCTTCTCGGACCTCGGCTACGAGTACGGGGAGGCGTTCGCCGGGATCGGATCCGTCTGGCGCCGCCACGGCGAGGTATTCGCCGAAGTCGCCCTGCCCGCCCGGGTCCGGGCGGACGCGGCGCACTACGGGGTGCACCCCGCGCTGCTCGACGCCGCGCTCCAGCCCTGGCTGGCCGGTGGGCTCCTCGACGTACCCGACGGGTCCGTGCTGCTGCCCTTCGCCTGGCAGGGGGCCGCCCTGTACGCGACGGGCGCGGACGCCCTGCGCGTCCGCATCGCCCGCACCGGCGAGGGCGCGGTCTCCCTGGAGGCCGTCGACCCGGCCGGGGCGCCCGTCCTGACCCTCGACGCCCTCGTGATGCGGCCCGTCGCCCGCGAGCACCTCGACGCGCTGCTCGGCGCGTCCGGCACCGCACTGCCGCTCTACCGGATCGACTGGCGGAACACCACCGCCACTGGTGCGGGCCGCGGCACGGTACGGATCGCCGTGGCCGGGGCCGACCCGCTCGGGGTGGCCCGGGCCGCCGGGGCCGAGGTCCACCCGGACCTGGGGGCGCTGTGCGCTGCCCCGGAGGCGTGCGGCCCCGTCCCGGACGCCGTCGTCGTGGAGTTCCCGGCCGACGCGGCCGGTGACGGCGCCGCCGGCACCGGTGGTGCGCCCTCGCCCGGGGCGGTGCGGGAGACCCTCGCCCGGGGGCTGGACCTGCTCCGCGCCTGGCTCGGGCAGGACGCGCGGTACGACAGGACCCGTCTGGTCGTGCTCACCCAGGGCGCCGTGGCCACCCGGCCAGGGGAGGCGCTGCCCGGGCTGGCGGCCGCCGGACTGTGGGGGCTCGTGCGCTCCGCGCAGAACGAGCACCCCGGCCGGTTCGTCCTCGTCGACACCGACGGCACCGAGGCCTCGGCGGCCGCACTGGCCGGGGCCCTCGCCGGCGGCGCTCCGCAGCTCGCGCTCCGCGACGGCGAGGTCCGCACCCCCGTCCTGGCCCGCCCGGACACCACCGCGCGGCCCGCGGCGGCCGCCGCCCTCGACCCGGAGGGGACCGTCCTGGTCACCGGGGCCACCGGCACCCTCGGCCGGCTCTTCGCCCGCCACCTCGTCACCGCGCACGGCGTGCGGCGGCTGCTGCTCGTCAGCCGCAGCGGGCCCGCCGCCGCGGGGGCGGCCGAGCTCGAACGGGAACTGACCGCGCTGGGCGCCCACGTCGAGATCACCGCTTGCGACACGGGACACCGATCCGCAGTGGAAGCACTGCTCTCGGGAATCCCGTCCGCACACCCGCTGACCGCCGTCGTCCACGCGGCGGGCGTCCTCGACGACGGCGCCCTCACCGCCCTCGACGCCGGCCGGCTGGACACCGTCCTGCGGCCCAAGGCGGACGCCGCCCTGCACCTGCACGAACTGACCGCCCACCTGCCCCTGTCCGCGTTCGTCCTGTTCTCCGGCGCCGCCGGCCTCCTCGGCCGCCCCGGCCAGGCCAACTACGCCGCCGCGAACACCTTCGTCGACGCCCTCGCCCAGCACCGCCGCGCCGCGGGACTGCCCGCCGTCTCCCTGGCCTGGGGCCTGTGGGGCGAGGCCACCGGAATGACCGGGCACCTCTCCGGGGCCGACCTGCGCCGCATGCGGCGCTCCGGCCTCGCCCCGATGGACAGCGACCAGGGCCTCGCCCTCTTCGACCGGGCCCTCGCCGCCCCCGCCGGCCGCGCCGACGAGGCCCTGTTCGTCCCGCTCCGCCTCGACGTCCCCGCCCTGCGCCGGGAGCAGGCCGCCCACGGCCGTGAGGCCGTACCCGTCCTGCTGCGCGCGCTGGTCCCGGACGCCGGCGCCGCGCCGCGCGCCGCCCGTCCCGGCGGCGCCCCGGCCGTCCCGGCGGGTGCTCCGGCCCCCGCCGGGGACGCGGCAGGAGTCCTGGCGGACCGGCTGGCCGGCCTCGACGGGGCCGCCCGGAGCCGGGAACTGCTCGCGCTCGTGCGGACCGAGGTCGCCGGGGTCCTCGGTTTCACCGGCCCCGAAGCCGTCGACCCCGCCCGGCCGTTCCGCGAGGCCGGCTTCGACTCCCTGACCGCCGTCGAGCTGCGCAACCGGCTGGCCGCCGCCACCGGACTGCGGTTCGCCGCCACCGTCGTCTTCGACCACCCCACCGCGCAGGCCCTCGCCGAGCACGTCGGCGCGGAACTGCACACCGCCGCGTCCGGCGGCCGGGAGGCCGGCGAGGCGGCCCTCGCCGGGCTCGCCGCCCTGGAGGCCGCTCTCGCGGTCCTCGCCGCCGACGACATCCGCCGCGAGACCGTGCACCGCCGGCTCACCGGCCTCGTCGCCGCCCTGGCCGCCGGTCCCGCCGCCGACGGCCGCTCCGACGGCCCGCCCGCGGACCCGGCCGGCGCGGCGTCCGGCCTCCCGGCCCCGGCGCCGGACCCGGCCGCGGCCGCTGATGTGCTGCTGGCGTCGGCCGACGACGAGGAACTTTTCGCCTTCATCGAGGAGCAGTTGTGACGGACACCGCCCCCGCCCCCACCGCCGGCGCCTCCGACAACTCGGCGAAGATCCGCGACTACCTCAAGCGGGTCACCGCCGAACTCGTCAGCACCCGCGAACGGCTGCGCACCGTGGAGGAGAGCGCCCGCGAGCCCATCGCGATCGTCTCCATGAGCTGCCGCCTCCCCGGCGGCGCCGACACCCCCGAGGCCCTCTGGAGGCTCCTCGACACCGGCACCGACGCGATCGGCGGCCTGCCCGAGGACCGGGGCTGGGACCTCGAGGCCCTCTACGACCCGGACCCCGACGCCCCCGGCACCAGTTACGCCCGCGAAGGCGGCTTCCTCCACGACTGCGCCGGCTTCGACCCCGAGTTCTTCGGGATCTCCCCGCGCGAGGCCCTCGCCATGGACCCCCAGCAGCGCCTCCTCCTGGAGACCGCCTGGGAGGCCTTCGAACGGGCCGGCCTCGGCCGCGACGCGGTGCGCGACAGCCGCACGGGCGTCTACGCCGGGGTCATGTACGACGACTACGGCGCGCGCGTCCCCCACACCCCCGGCGAGGCCCTCCCCGAGGGACTGGAGGGCTACCTCGTCAACGGCAGCGCGGGCAGCGTCGCCTCCGGGCGGATCTCCTACACCTTCGGACTGCGCGGTCCGGCCGTCACCGTGGACACCGCCTGCTCCTCGTCGCTGGTGGCCGTCCACCTCGCCGCGCAGGCCCTGCGGGCCGGCGAGTGCGACCTGGCGCTCGCGGGCGGGGCGACCGTGCTGTCCACGCCGACCATGCTGATCGACTTCGCGCGGCAGCGCGGGCTCGCCGCCGACGGCCGCTGCAAGGCGTTCTCCGACGCGGCCGACGGCACCGGCTTCGGCGAGGGCGCGGGCATGCTGCTGCTCCAGCGGCTGTCCGACGCGCGCCGTGAGGGCCGTACGGTACTGGCCGTGCTGCGCGGCTCCGCCGTCAACCAGGACGGCGGCGGCGCCGGGCTGACCGCCCCCAACGGGCCCGCCCAGCAACGGGTCATCCGCGCCGCCCTGAAGAACGCCGGCCTCACCGCCGACCAGGTCGACGCCGTCGAGGCACACGGCACCGGCACCGGTCTCGGCGATCCCGTCGAGGCGGGCGCCCTTCTCGCCACCTACGGCCGCGCCCGGCCCGCGGACGCCCCGCTGCTGCTGGGCTCGCTCAAGTCCAACATCGGCCACGCGCAGGCCGCCGCCGGGGTGGCGGGCGTCATCAAGACGGTGCTGGCCATGCGGCACGGGATCCTGCCGAAGACCCTGCACGCCGACACCCCGTCCACCCGTATCGACTGGGCCGACGGCGCGGTGGCCCTCCTCACGGAACGCACCCCCTGGCCCGACCGCACCGGCGCCCCGCGCCGCGCGGCCGTCTCCGCCTTCGGCGCGAGCGGCACGAACGCCCACGTCATCCTGGAGGCCGACGCCCTGCCGGAAGCCGCCGTGCCACCCCCTGCCGTCCCCGCCCCGGGCGGGGCGGGAAGCCCCGCCGGAGCGACGGCGTGCACACCGGGCGCACCGGCCCCGGGCGGCCGCCCCGCGGCCGGAGCACCGTCGGTCGCCGCGCCCGCCCCGGCCGGCGCCGCCACCCCCACAGCCTGGCCGCTGTCCGCGCGGAGCGTGCCCGCGCTGCGGGAGCAGGCACGCCGGCTCGCCGCACACCTGCGGGCCGCGCCCGCCGCGCCCGGCGCCGTGGCCTCCGTACTCGCCCACGGCCGGACCGCCTTCGCCGAACGGGCCGTCGTCCTCGGCGCCGACCCCGACGCCCTGCTGCGCGGACTCGACTCCCTCGCGCGCGACGAGCGCCCCGACCCCCGGTCCGTCGTCACCGGACGGGCCTGCGACGGACGCCGCACCGCCTTCCTCTTCACCGGGCAGGGCAGCCAGCGCCCCGCCGCCGGCCGGGAGCTGTACGCCGCCGAGCCGGTGTTCGCCGCCGCCCTCGACGAGGTCTGCGCCGCCTTCGGCCCCCACCTGCCCCGCCCCCTGCGCAGCGTCATGTTCGCCGACCCCGGCACCCCGGACGCAGCGCTGCTCGACCGCACGCAGTACACCCAGCCCGCCCTGTTCGCCCTCGGAACCGCCCTGTTCGCACTCGTCACGGACCGCGGCGTACGGCCCGACGCGGTCGCCGGGCACTCCGTCGGCGAGCTCACCGCCGCCCACGCCGCCGGGGTGCTGACCCTGCCCGACGCCGCCCGGCTCGTCGCCGCGCGCGGCCGCCTGATGGGCGAGCTGCCCGAGGGCGGGGCGATGGCCGCGCTCCAGGCCTCCGAGGAGGAGGTGCTGCCCCTGCTCGCCGGCCGGGAGGCCCGCACCGGCCTCGCCGCCGTCAACGGACCGCAGGCCGTCGTGGTCGCCGGGGACGCCTCCGACGTGGACGAACTGGTCGAGTACTGGAAGAGCCGCGGTCGCGCCGCGAAGCGCCTGACCGTCAGTCACGCCTTCCACTCACCGCACATGGACGGCATGTTGACACAGTTCGCGGAGATCGCTCGCAGCGTCGAACACCACCCGCCCAGGATTCCTGTCATGTCGAACCTGACCGGACAGCTCGCCACCGGCGACGCGCTGCGCACCGCGGACCACTGGGTCCGCCATGCGCGCCTGCCCGTACGGTTCCTCGACGGGGTGCGCGCCCTGCGCGCCGACGGCATCGACACCTTCCTCGAACTCGGCCCCGACGCCGTCCTCACCGCCATGACCCGCACCGTCCTCGACGCGGAGGAGGAGCCCTCCGACGGCGTGCTCACCGCCGCCGTCATACGGCGCGGGAAGCCCGAGACGGAGACCTTCGCCCGGGCCGCGGCCGCCGCCCACGTCCACGGCGTACCCGTCACCCTCGCCCCGCACGCCGCCCCGTCCGGCCTCGCCGCCACCCTGCCCACGTACGCCTTCCAGCGCACCCGGTACTGGCTCGACGCCCCCGCCCGGCAGGCCGCCCCCCTGGCCTCCGCCGGCGTGGACACCGCCGGACACCCGCTTCTCGCGGCCCACGTGGAACTCCCCGAAGGGCAGGGCGCCGTGTGGACGGCCACCCTGTCCACCGCCACCCACCCCTGGCTCGCCGCGCACACCCTCGCCGGGCGCCCCGTCGTCCCCGGCACCGCCCTGCTCGAACTGGCCCTCACCGCCGCCGGTGCCGACGGCATCGCCGAACTGACCTTCGAAAACCCCCTCGTCCTGCCCGACACGGCACCCGTCCGGCTGCGCGTCCACCTCGGCGCCGCCGACGCCGACGGCACCCGCCCCGTCCGCGTCGACTCCGCCCCGGCCGCCACCGGCCCCGCCGACTGGACCCCGCACGCCACCGGCCGCACCGCCGCCCCCGCCGACGCGGACTTCGGACCCCTCACCGCGGCCGTCTGGCCGCCCGAGGGCGCGGAACCCGTCGCCGTCGACGACGCCTACGAGCGCTTCGCAGCAGCCGGCATCGCCTACGGCCCCGCCTTCCAGGGGCTGCGGGCCGCCTGGCGGCGCGGCGAAGAGGTCTTCGCATCCGTCGCCCTGCGCCCCGAAGAGGCCGCCGAAGCCGCCGCCTACGGCCTCCACCCGGTCCTCCTGGACGCCGCCCTGCACGCCGTCACCGCCGCCCGGCCCGACGCCCACGGCCTCGTCCCGTTCTCCTGGACCGGCGCCGCCCTGCACTCCCGCGGCGCCGACGCCCTGCGCGTCCGGATCTCCCCGGCCGGCCCCGACGCCTACGCCGTCACCGCCGCCGATCCCCAGGGCCGTCCCGTGTTCGCCGCAGGCTCCCTGGCCCTGCGCCGCGTCGCCGCCGACCGGATCGCCGCCGCGGCCACCGGCCGCACCCCGCTGCTCCGGCCCTCGTGGACCCCGCTCCCCGCCGACCCCGGCGCCCCCGCCATGGCCGTCTGGCACCTCCTCGGCACGCCCGCCCCGGCCCTCGTCGAAGCCCTCGCCGCGGCCGGCGCGACCGTACGCACGCACCCCGGCGACCCGGCCACGGCCCTGGACGGCGTCCCCGCCGACGCCCTCCACGCCGTCGCCGACCTGCGCGGCGAGGACGACCCGCAGGCCGTCGGCCGCCGCACGCTCGCCCTCGCCCGGGCCTGGCTCGCCGCCGGCCGGCCCGACGGGGCCCGCCTCACCGTCCTCACCCACGGCGCCGTCGACACCGGAACCGGGGCACCCGTCACCGACCCCGCCGCCGCCGTCGCCTGGGGGCTGCTCCGCTCCGGCCGGGCCGAGCACCCCGGCCGCTTCGTCCTCGTCGACACCGACGAGGACCCCGCCTCGTACGCCGCCCTGCCCGCCGCCCTCACCCGCGCCGACCACGCCGCCGAACTCGCCGTCCGCACCGGCACCGCCCACGCCCCCGGCGTCGTACGGGTCCGCGACGAGGCCGCCGCCCCGGCGGCCTGGAACCCCCACGGCACCGTCCTCGTCACCGGCGGCACCGGGGGTCTCGGCTCGGCCGTCGCCCGCCACCTGGTCACCGCACACGGCGTACGGCACCTGCTGCTCACCAGCCGCCGCGGCGCGGACGCCCCCGGAGCCGGAGAACTGGCCGCCGCACTGCGCGCCCTGGGCGCCGAGGTCACCGTCGCCGCCTGCGACGCCGCCGACCGGACCGCCCTCGCCGCGCTCCTCGACCGGATCCCGGCCGGGCACCCCCTCAGCGCGGTGGTGCACACCGCCGGCGTCCTGGACGACGGCCTCCTCACCGCCCAGGACCCGGCCCGCCTCGAAGCCGTGCTGCGGCCCAAGACGGACGCCGTCCGCGTCCTCCACGAACTCACCGCCGCCCTGTCGCTCGACGCGTTCGTGCTCTTCTCCTCCGCCGCCGGACTCCTCGGCAGCGCCGGACAGTCCGCCTACGCGGCCGCCAACGCCCACCTCGACGCCTTCGCCGCCCGGCGCCACGCCCAGGGCCTGCCCGCCGTCTCCCTCGCCTGGGGTCCCTGGGCCGGCGACGGCATGGCCGGCGCCCTGGACGGCGCCGACGCCGCCCGGCTGCGCCGCACCGGGCTCGTCCCGCTCGCCCAGGACGAGGCCCTCGGCCTCTTCGACGCCGCCCTCGGCAGCGGCCTGCCCGCCGTGCTGCCGCTGCGCGTGGACCCCGCCGCGCCCGGGCTGCCGCCCGTCCTGCGGACGTCCGCGGACCGGACCGGCCCCGCCGCCGGCCGGGCCACCCCCGCGCGGGCGACCGGACCGGCCGAGCCGCCCCGGCGGGCGACCGCCGCCGAGCGGATCACGGGCCTGTCCCGCGCCGACCGCGCGGCGCTGCTGCTGGACCTCGTCCGCACCGAGGTCGCGGCCGTCCTCGGCTTCGCCGGCCCGGCCGACGTCGGCGTGGACCGCAGCTTCCGCGAGGCCGGCTTCGACTCGCTCACCGCCGTGGAACTGCGCAACCGGCTCACCGCCGAGACCGGCCTGCGCCTGACACCCACCCTCGTCTTCGACCACCCCACCCCCCAAGCCCTCGCCGAACACCTCGACGGCGAACTCCCGGGCGCGGAGGCCGCCGTACTCGCCCTGATCGGGCAGCTCGGCGCGGCGACCGCACAGGCGGCCCTCGACCAGGACGCCCGCCGCGCGGTGGCCGACCGCCTCTCCGCCCTGCTGGCGGACCTCGGCACCGGGGCCGCCCCGGCCGCCGTCCCGCCCGCCGGGAACCCGGCGGGCGGGACGGGAGGCGAAGCCCCGGACCGGCCCGCCGAGGACCGGGGCAAGGTCACCGAACTGCTCAACTCCGCCTCCGACGACGAACTGTTCCAGCTGCTCGACAGCGGCTTCCGCTCCGTCTGAAGCCCCGCACCGACACCTCCAGGGGAGAGCCGTGTCCGCTCACGACACCAACCAGGACGCCACGGGCAACGAAACCAGGCTCCGCGAGTACCTCCGCCGTGCCATGACCGAGCTCCACGAGACCCGGGCGCGCCTGCGCGAGGTCGAGGAGCGGGGCAGCGAGCCGATCGCGATCGTGGGGATGGCGTGCCGTTTTCCGGGTGGGGTGGTGTCTCCGGAGGGGTTGTGGGACCTGGTGTCGTCGGGGGTGGACGCGGTGTCGGGGTTCCCGGGGGACCGGGGTTGGGACGTGGAGTCGCTGTTCGATCCTGAGCCGGGTGTTGCGGGGCGTTCGTATGTGCGGGAGGGGGGTTTCCTGCATGAGGCGGGGGAGTTCGACGCGGACTTCTTCGGTATTTCGCCGCGTGAGGCGGTGGCGATGGATCCGCAGCAGCGGTTGCTGTTGGAGACGTCGTGGGAGGTGTTGGAGCGGGCGGGGATCCCGGCGTCCTCGCTGCGGGGTTCGCGCACCGGCGTCTTCGTCGGCTCGATGTACCACGACTACGGCACCGACCGGCCCGGCGTGCTCGACGACGCGGGCGGCTACGGCGGCACCGGAACCTCCGGCAGCGTGGTCTCCGGCCGCATCTCCTTCGCCCTGGGCCTGGAGGGCCCGGCGGTGACGGTCGACACGGCGTGCTCCTCCTCCCTGGTGGCCCTCCACCTGGCCGCGCAGTCCCTGCGGACGGGTGAGTGCGACGCGGCCCTGGCGGGCGGTGTCACCGTCATGGCGACCCCCTCCACCTTCGTGGAGTTCTCGCAGCAGCGGGGGCTGGCCGCCGATGGCCGGTGCAAGGCCTTCTCCGACGCCGCGGACGGCACGGGCTGGGCCGAGGGTGTGGGGATGCTGCTGGTGGAGCGGCTGTCGGACGCGGTGGCGAAGGGCCATCGGGTGCTGGCGGTGGTGCGGGGTTCGGCCGTGAACCAGGACGGTGCGTCCAATGGTCTGACGGCTCCGAACGGTCCGTCGCAGCAGCGGGTGATCCGGGCGGCGCTGGACAGTGCCGGTCTGGGTGTGGCCGACGTCGACGTGGTCGAGGCGCACGGGACGGGTACGAGGCTGGGCGACCCGATCGAGGCGCAGGCGCTGCTGGCGACCTACGGCCGGCGGCCGGCCGGACAGCCCCTGTGGCTCGGCTCGTTGAAGTCGAACATCGGGCACGCGCAGGCGGCCGCCGGTGTCGGTGGTGTCATCAAGATGGTGATGGCGCTGGAGCACGGCCGGCTCCCCAGGACCCTGCACGTGGAGGCGCCCTCGTCCCAGGTGGACTGGTCGGCGGGTGCGGTGGAGCTGCTGACGGAGGCGCGGGACTGGCCCGAGCTCGACCGCCCGCGGCGCGCGGCCGTGTCTTCCTTCGGGGTGTCCGGGACGAACGCGCACGTGATCCTGGAGCAGGCCCCGGAGCAGGCCGGGGCACCGGCCGAGGCGGTGCGCGAACTGCCGGTGGTGCCGGTGGTGCTCACCGCCCGCTCCGAGACCGCCCTCCAGGCCCAGCAGGCCCGCCTGCGCGCCCGCCTGGAGCAGGAGCCCGCGCCGCGTCCCCTGGACGTGGCCCTGAGCCTGGTCACCGGACGCTCGACGCTGGAGCACCGCCGGGTCGTGGTGGGCCCCGTCACCGTCGATGGCGTCGCCTCGTCGCGGGGGCGGGTGGCGTTGGTGTTCCCGGGTCAGGGGACGCAGTGGGTGGGGATGGGTGCCGGGCTGCTGGAGTCCTCGCCGGTGTTCGCGGCCAGGCTGCGGGAGTGTGCGGACGCCCTTGCGCCGTTCGTGGACTTCGACGCGGTCGAGGTCGTCAGGGAGGGTCGCTCTCTCGACCGTGTGGAGGTGGTCCAGCCGGTGACGTGGGCGGTGATGGTCGCCCTGGCTGAGGTGTGGCGTTCCCTGGGCGTGGTGCCGGACGCGGTCGTGGGTCACTCGCAGGGTGAGATCGCAGCTGCTGCCGTGTCGGGTGCGTTGTCGTTGGAGGACGCCGCCCGGGTGGTGGCGCTGCGTGCTGCTGTGATCGGGCGTGAGCTCGCCGGGCTCGGGGGCATGGCTTCCCTTCCGCTGCCGCTCGCCGAGGTCGAGGAGCGGCTGAAGGAGTGGACGGGTCGCCTCGGGGTGGCCGCCGTCAACGGGCCGTCCGGCACGGTGGTGGCCGGTGATGCCGATGCCGTGGCCGCTTTCGTCGCTGAGGCGCAGGGGGAGGGGATCCGGGCGCGTCAGGTGCCCGTGGACTACGCCTCGCACTCGGCGCACGTGGAGCGGATCGAGGCGGAGCTGCTGGAGGTTCTGGGGCCGATCGTCCCGCGTCGGCCTGAGGTTCCCTTCTATTCGACCGTTACCGGTGAGCTGGTCGACACGGCCGCGCTCGATGCCGCGTACTGGTACCGCAACCTTCGCCAGCCCGTCCGTTTCGAGGACACCGTCTGCGCGCTCCTCGCCAAGGGCTTCGGGACGTTCGTGGAGTCCAGCGCCCACCCCGTGCTGGTCATGGGCGTCCAGGAGACCGCCGAGGCCCTCGGCGCGCCCGTCCTCACCACCGGCTCCCTGCGTCGTGACGAGGGCGGCCTCCAGCGGCTCCTGACCTCCGCCGCCGAACTGTTCGTGCGTGGGACGGACATCGACTGGGCCTCCCTCTTTGAAGGGACCGGCGCGCGTCGCGTCGACCTCCCGACGTACGCCTTCCAGCGCGAGCACCACTGGCTGCCCGCGGCCCCCACCGTCACACCCTCCGCCACCGGGCCGGAGGCGGGTCTTGCCTACCGGGTCACCTGGAAGAACCTGCGCGCCGACGAACCGGCCCACCGGCTCTCCGGCCGCTGGCTGCTCGTCGCCGCCGACTCCCCCTCCGGCTCCGCGCACGCCGAAGCCGCCCGGCAGGCCCTCGCCGGCCGGGGTGCCACCGTCGAGACCCTCGCCGTCGACCCCGCCCACGCCGACCGGTCCCGCCTGCGGGCCCTCCTCGCCGAAGCCGCCGACCGGCCCGAGGCCCTGCCGCTCGGCGGGGTCCTGTCCCTGCTGTCCCTCGTCCAGGGCGAGCACCCCGACCACCCCGGCCTGCCGCTCGGCCTCGCCGCCACCCTGACCCTCGCCCAGGCCTGCGCCGACGCCGGCAGCGAGGCCCGTCTCTGGGCCGCCACCGCCGGGGCCGTCGCCGTCTCGCCCGCCGAGTCCCCGTCGCCCGAGGCCGCCCAGACCTGGGGCTTCGGCCGGGTCGCCGCCCTCGAACTGCCCTCCCTGTGGGGCGGTCTCGTCGACCTGCCCGCGCAGCCGGACGCCCGCTCCTTCCAGCGCCTGGCCGCCGTCCTCGCCGCGCCCGCCGCCGAGGACCAGGTCGCCGTTCGGGGCTCCGGCGCCTACGGCCGCCGCCTCCTCCCGGCCGCCGCCGGCGCGTCCGGCCCCTGTACACCCGCCCCGCGCGGCACCGTCCTGCTCGTCGGCGACCTCGCCACCGCGGCCGGCCCGCTGGCCCGCCGACTGCTCGCCGCCGGCGCGGACCACGTGGTCCTCGCCGGAGACACCGAGGCCCCCGGCCCGGACGCCCCCGTCTCCGACGCTTCCGGCTCCGGCATGCCCGGCCCTGGGGCCCCCGGCCCTGGGGCCCCCGGCTCCGGCGCCCCCGGCTCCGGTGCTACCGTCTCCGACGCTTCCGGCTCCGGCATGCCCGGCTCCGGCGCGCCCGCCTCCGGTGCTTCCGGCTCCGGTGCCTCCGGCTCCGGTGCTTCCGGCTCCGGTGCCTCTGGCTCCGGTGCCTCCGGCGCCCCCGGCTCCGGTGCCGACGACCGGGTCACCGTCGTCCGCTGCGACCTCGCCGACGACGGCCGGCTCCGCGAGCTTCTCGACCGGTACGCGCCGTCCGCCGTCTACGTCGCCCCGCCCACCGCCCCCCTGACCGCCCTCGCCGAGACCACGATCGAGGGCTTCGCGGCGGCCGTCACCGCCAAGACCGGACTGGCCGCCCGCCTGCACACCCTCCTCGGGTCCACCGGCACGGAAGTCGACGCCCTCGTCCTGTTCTCCTCCGTCGCCGGCGTGTGGGGCGGCGCCGGCCAGGGCGGATACGCCGCCGGCACCGCCTACCTCGACGCCCTCGCCGAAGCCCGCCGGGGCCTCGGCCTGCCCGCCGCCTCCCTCGCCTGGACCCCCTGGGAAGGCGCCCTCACCGGCCCCGCCGCCGAGCAGGCGCTCCGCGCGGGCCTGCGGTTCCTGGACCCCGAGCGGGCCCTCGACGCCCTCGACGCGGCGCTGGCCGGACGGGAGACCGCCGTCGCCGTCGCCGACGTCGACTGGGCGCGGTTCGCCGCCGCCTACACGGCCGCCCGCCCCTCCGCGCTGTTCGACGAACTGCCCGCCGTACGCGCCCTGCGCGCCGCCGAGAAGGCCGCCGCCGACGCCGCCGGAGCCGCCGGAACGTCCGCGCCCCGGATCACGGGCGCCCTGCGCGGCCAGCCGGAGCAGGAGCAGCGGCGCGAACTGCTGCGGCTCGTCCGCACCCACGTGGCGGCCGTCCTCGGCCACGCCTCACCCGAAGGCATCGACGCCGAGCGGGCGTTCAGGGAACTCGGCGTGAACTCGGTGACCGCCGTCGAACTGCGCAACCGGCTCCGCGAGGCCACCGGACTGGACCTGGCCGCCTCCCTCGTCTTCGACCACCCCACCAGCGCGGCCGTCGCCCGCCACCTCCACGAGCTGGCCTCCGGCACCGGAGCCGACGGGGAGGCGGACGGGCCGTTCGCCACCGTCCCCGCCGGCCGGGACGCCGAGCCCGTCGCCGTCGTCGCCATGGCCTGCCGCTTCCCGGGCGGCATCAACACCCCCGACGAGCTGTGGCAGCTGCTGCTCGGCGGCGGCGACGCCATCAGCACCTTCCCGGCCAACCGCGGCTGGGACCTCGACGGCCTCTACGACCCCGACCCCGAGGCGAAGGGCCGCACGTACGTCCGCGAGGGCGGGTTCCTGCACGACGCCCCCGACTTCGACCCCGAGTTCTTCGGGATCTCCCCGCGCGAGGCCCTCGCCATGGACCCGCAGCAGCGGCTCCTGCTGGAGACGTCCTGGGAGGCCCTGGAACGCGCCGGCCTCGACCCGGCCGCCCTGCGCGGCAGCCGCACCGGCGTCTTCGTCGGCACCAACGGCCAGCACTACATGCCGCTGCTGCAGAACGGCGACGAGGACTTCGACGGCTACCTCGGCACCGGCAACTCCGCCAGCGTGATGTCCGGCCGGCTCTCCTACGTCTTCGGCCTCGAAGGCCCGGCCGTCACCGTCGACACCGCCTGCTCGGCGTCCCTGGTCGCCCTGCACCTGGCCGTGCAGTCGCTGCGCCGCGGCGAGTGCGGGATGGCCCTCGTCGGCGGCGCCACCGTCATGTCCACCCCGGAGATGCTCGTCGAGTTCTCCCGCCAGCGCGTCATGTCCCCCACCGGCCGCACCCGGGCCTTCGCGGCCGGCGCCGACGGCGTGGCCCTCGGCGAGGGCGCCGGCATGCTGCTCGTCGAGCGGCTCTCCGACGCCGAACGCCACGGCCACCCCGTCCTCGCCGTGATCCGCGGATCCGCCGTCAACCAGGACGGCGCATCCAACGGCCTCACCGCCCCCAGCGGCCCCTCCCAGCAGCGGGTCATCCGCCAGGCCCTCGCCGACGCCGGCCTGGAACCGCAGGACGTCGACGCCGTCGAGGCGCACGGCACCGGCACCGCACTCGGCGACCCCATCGAGGCCCAGGCCGTCCTCGCCACCTACGGCCGGGACCGCGACCCCGCCCGGCCGCTGCGCCTGGGCTCCGTGAAGTCCAACATCGGCCACACCCAGGCCGCCGCGGGCGTCGCCGGCGTCATCAAGATGGTCCTCGCCCTGCGCGGCGGGACCCTGCCCCGCACCCTGCACGTCGACGCGCCCACCCCGCGCGTCGACTGGAGCTCCGGAGCGGTCTCCCTCCTCACCGAGGACCTCGACTGGCAGGGGGACGGCACCCCGCGCCGGGCCGCCGTCTCCGCCTTCGGCATCAGCGGCACCAACGCCCACGTCATCCTCGAAGAGGCGCCCCGCCCCGACGGGCCGGCCCCCGCCACCGCACCGGAGGACGACCCGGACGCGTGGGCGGAGGTCACCGTCCCGCTGCTGCTGTCCGCCCGTTCCGAGACCGCCCTGCGCGCCCAGGCGGCCCGGCTGCGCGCCCGGCTCGTCGAACACCCCGGCACGCACCCCGCCGACGTCGGACACACCCTGCTGACGGCCCGCTCCCGCTTCGAACGGCGCGCCGCCGTCATCGGGGAGAGCCGCGAGGAGATCCTCGAAGCCCTGGGCGCCCTCGCACAGGACCGGCCGCACCTCGCCGTGCTCCACGGCTCCGCCGGACCCGGCGACCGCGTCGCGTTCGTCTTTCCCGGCCAGGGCTCCCAGTGGCCCGCCATGGCCGAAGGCCTCCTGGACCGCTCCGCGGCCTTCCGGGAGACCGCCGCCGCCTGCGACGAGGCCCTGCGCCCCTACCTGGACTGGTCCGTCATGGACGTCCTGCGCCAGGTGCCCGGCGCGCCGTCGCTCGCCCGCGTCGACGTCGTCCAGCCCGTCCTGTTCACGATGATGGTGTCGCTGGCCGCCACCTGGCGCTCCCTCGGCGTCCACCCGTCGGCCGTCGTCGGCCACTCCCAGGGCGAGATCGCCGCCGCCTACGTCTGCGGAGGCCTCTCCCTCGACGACGCCGCCCGCGTCGTCGCCCTGCGCAGCCAGGCCTGGCTCACCCTCGCCGGCAAGGGCGGCATGATCGCCGCATCGCTGGCCCCCGCCGAACTGCGCGCCCGCCTGGAGCGGTTCGGCGACCGGCTGTCCGTCGCCGCCGTCAACAGCCCCGGCACCGCCGCCGTCGCCGGCGAGCCGGACGCCCTGCGCGAACTCCTCGACGAACTCACCGCCGCAGGCGTCCACGCCCGGGCCATCCCCGGCGTCGACACCGCCGGGCACTCCGCGCAGGTCGACGCCCTCAAGGAGCACCTCCTGGAGGTCCTCGACCCGGTCGCCCCCCGGACCGGCGACATCCCCTTCTACTCCACCGTCACCGGCGGACTCCTCGACACCGCCGCCCTGGACCGCGACTACTGGTACCGCAACATGCGCGAACCCGTCGAGTTCGAGCGGGCCACCCGGGCGCTGATCGCCGACGGCCACGAGGTCTTCCTCGAACCCAGCCCCCACCCGATGCTCTCCGCCTCCCTCCAGGAGACCGTCGCGGACGCCGGCGCCCGCGCCGCCGTCCTCGGCACCCTGCGCCGGGAGAAGGGCGGCGCCCGCTGGTTCGCCGCGGCCCTCGCCATGGCCCACGTCAACGGTGTGGAGATCGACGCCGACGCCCTCTTCGGCAAGGACTCGCGCCGCGTCGACCTGCCGACGTACCCCTTCCAGCGGGAACGCTACTGGTACAACGCGCCCGCCCGGCGCGGCGACGCCGCCTCCATCGGCCTCCACGAGGCCGGCCACCCGCTGCTCGGCGGCGGCGTCGAACTCCCCGAGTCCGGGTCCGTCGTCTACACCGCCCGCGTCGGCGCCGACACCCACCCCTGGCTCGCCGACCACGCCCTGCTGGGCACCGTCCTGCTGCCCGGCGCCGCCCTCGTCGACCTGGCCCTGTGGGCCGGCCGGCAGTCCGGCTGCGGCCGCCTCGACGAACTGATCCTCCAGGCGCCCGTCGTCCTGCCCGACGACGGCGCCGTCGAACTCCGCGTCCAGGTCACCGCCGCCGGCGCGGACGGCCGGCGCACCCTCGGCGTCCACTCCCGCGCGGCCGGCGCCGCCCCCGGCTCCCCCTGGCAGCGGCACGCCGAAGCCACACTCGCCCCCGACGCCGACACCCCGCCCGCCCCGCTGCCCCGGCCCTGGCCGGCCGCCGCGGCCCGGCCCGCCGGACGCCCCGGACCCGACGCGTTCTACGAGGAGTTCACCGCCCGCGGCTACGACTACGGGCCGCACTTCCGCGGCTTCCACGACGGCTGGCGCGAGGACACCGCCGTCCACGCCGAGATCGCCCTCCCGCCCCGCACCCGCGATGCCTCCGCCGGCTACGGCATCCACCCCGCCCTCCTCGACTCCGCCCTCCAGGCCATGAGCCTGGGCGCCTTCTTCCCCGACGACGGCAAGGCCCGCATGCCCTTCGCCGTCCGCGGCGTACGCCTGTACGCCGAGGGCGCCGACCGGCTGCGGGTGACCCTCACCCCCGCCGGCGAGGACGCCGTCACCCTGCGCGCCACCGACGACACCGGCCGGCCCGTCCTCGACGTCGACGAACTCCTCGTCCGCACCGTCTCCGACGAACAGCTCGCCGCCGCGTCCGGCATCGCGGGCGGCCGCCACGGCGGCTCCCTGTACGAGGTCACCTGGCCGGAGCAGCACACCCCCGCGGCCCCGCCGCCGGTGCGGACCGCCGTCGTCGGCGAGGACCACGCCAAGGTCCTCGCCGCCCTGGAGACCGCCGGCGCCCCCGCCGACCGGTACCCCGACCTGCCCGCGCTCCTCGCGGCCCTGGAGACCGCCGGCGGACCCGCCCCCGACACCGTCGCCGTGTCCTTCCCGCACCACCCCCGCCCCGACGCCGCGACCGCCCACGCCGCCGCCCACCGGGCCCTGGACCTCGCCCGGGCCTGGCTCGACGCCGGCGACCGGCTCGCCGGCACCACCCTCACCCTGATCACCCGCGGCGCCGTCGCCACCGCCCCCGGCGAACACGTCACCGACCCGGCCACCGCCACCGTCTGGGGCCTCGTCCGCTCCGCCCAGTCCGAGGAACCGGGCCGCTTCTCCCTCCTCGACCTCGACCCGGCCGGCGACCCGGACACCGCCGGCGCCGCCGCCCTCGCCGCCGCCCTCGCCTCCGGCGAACCCCAGCTCGCCATCCGCGGCGCCACCGTCCGGGCCCCCCGCCTGGCCCGCTCCGGCGAGCACCCCGGCGACCTCCTGATCCCGCCCGCCGGCACCCCCGCCTGGCGGCTCGCCACCAGCGGCACCGGCACCCTGGAGGGCCTGCGCCTCGCCCCCGCCCCCGACACCCTGGCACCCCTGGAGGAGGGCCAGGTCCGCATCGCCGTACGCGCCGCCGGCATCAACTTCCGCGATACCCTCATCGCCCTCGGCATGTACCCCGGCGACCCCGTCATGGGCGCCGAGGGCGCCGGCGTCGTCGCCGAGGTCGGCCCCGGCGTCACCACCGTCGCCCCCGGTGACCGGGTCCTCGGCATGTGGACCGGCGGCTTCGGCCCCTACGCCGTCGCCGACCACCGCATGCTCGCCCCCGTCCCGGCCGGCTGGACCTTCGCCCAGGCCGCCTCCGTCCCGGCCGTGTTCCTCACCGCCCACTACGCGCTCACCCGCCTGGCCGCGGCCGGCCCCGGCCAGTCCCTCCTCGTCCACGCGGCCGCCGGCGGCGTCGGCATGGCCGCCCTCCAGCTGGCCCGCCACCACGGCCTCACCGTCTACGCCACCGCCAGTACCGGCAAGTGGGACACCCTGCGCGCCCGCGGCCTCACCGACGACGCCCTCTCCGACTCCCGCACCACCGGCTTCGCCGACGCGTTCCTCGCCGCCACCGGCGGCCGGGGCGTGGACATCGTCCTCAACTCCCTCACCGGCGAGTTCGTCGACGCCTCCCTGCGCCTCCTGCCCCGCGGCGGCCACTTCCTGGAGCTCGGCAAGGCCGACGTCCGCGACCCCGACGCCATCGCCGCGGCCCACCCCGGCACCCGCTACCAGGCGTTCGACCTGGTCCAGGCCGGCCCCGACACCGTCGGCGAGATGCTCCGCGAACTCCTCGCCCTCTTCGAGGCGGGCGTGCTGGAGCCGCTGCCGCTCACCGTCCACGAGGTCCGCCACGCCCGCGAGGCGTTCCGCACCCTCAGCCAGGCCCGGCACACCGGCAAGCTCGTCCTCACCCTGCCGCCCGCCTTCGGCCCCCACGGCACCGTCCTCGTCACCGGCGGCACCGGCACCCTCGGCAGCGCCGTCGCCCGCCACCTCGTCACCGCACACGGCGTCCGCCACCTCGTCCTCGCCGGCCGCCAGGGCCCCGACGCCGAAGGCGCCCCCGAACTCGCCGCCGAACTCGGCGCGCTCGGCGCCCGCGTCACCCTCGCCGCCTGCGACGCCGGCGACCGCGAACAGCTCGCCGCGCTCCTCGCCGCGATCCCCGACGACGCCCCCCTCACCGGCGTCGTCCACACCGCCGGCGTCCTCGCCGACGGCACCCTGCCCACCCTCACCCCCGAGGCCCTGGACACCGTCCTGCACCCCAAGGTCGACGCCGTCCTCAACCTGCACGAACTGACCCGCGACCACGACCTGTCCGCGTTCGTCCTCTACTCCTCCTCGTCCGCCCTGTTCGGCAGCCCCGGCCAGGGCGGCTACGCCGCCGCCAACGCCTTCCTCGACGCCTTCGCCGGCTACCGCCGCTCCCTCGGCCTGCCCGGCGTCTCCCTCGCCTGGGGCCTGTGGGCGACCGACAGCCGCATGGCCGGACACCTCGACCAGAGCGGCATGCACCGCCGCCTCGCCCGGGGCGGCATCATGCCCCTCACCGACACCGAGGGCCTCGCCCTCTTCGACGCCGCCCAGGCCGTCGACAGCCCCCTCCAGGTCCCCATCCGCCTCAACCCCGCGGCCCTGCGCGCCGCAGGCCCCGTCCCCGCCTTCCTCGGCGACCTCGTCGGCGGCGGCCGGCAGACCAGCGCCACCCCGCAGCACACCGGCCCCGCCGAAACCCTCGCCGACCGGATCGCCGGCCTGCCCGCCGACGAACGGGAGGAACTGCTCCTCGACGCCGTACGGGCCCACGCCGCGGCCGTACTCGGCCACGGCGGAGCGGAGGACGTCCTCACCGACCGGGCCTTCAAGGAACTCGGCTTCGACTCCCTGACCGCCGTCGAGATGCGCAACCGGCTGGCCGCCGCCACCGGACTGCGCCTGGCCGCCACTCTGGTCTTCGACCACCCCACCCCGGCCGCCCTCGCCGCCCACCTGAGCGGCGCCCTGGCCCCCGCCGACGACCCGGCCGCCGCCGGCACCGACGCCCGCGCGGCCTCCGTCCTCGCCGAACTCGACCGGCTGGAATCCCTCTTCGGCGCCCTCTCCGGCAGGGCCGCGGAGGGCGGGGGACCCGACGAGACGGCGCACAAGGAGATCGCCGGCCGCCTCGCGGCCCTCACCGGCCTGTGGAACGGCCTCGGCGGCGCACCGTCCACCGGCGACGACGATCCGGCGGCCGACTCGGTGGCCGAAGCCATCGAGGACGCCGACGACGACGAGATCTTCGCATTCATCGACGAGCGGTTCTGAACCGCCGCACAGCACGTGACGGGTGACGAGACATGGCGAACGCGAACGAAGACAAGCTCCGCACCTACCTGAAGCGGGCCACCACCGAACTGCACCGCACCGGCGAACGCCTCAAGGAACTGGAGGGACGGGCCCACGAGCCCATCGCGATCGTCGGCATGGCCTGCCGCTTCCCGGGCGGGGCCGACACCCCCGAGGACCTGTGGGAGCTGGTGTCCACCGGCACCGACGCCGTCTCGCCGTTCCCCGCCGACCGCGGCTGGGACGTCGAGGGCCTCTACGACCCCGACCCGGACGCGGCCGGCCGCTCGTACTGCCGCGAAGGCGGCTTCCTGAACGCCGCCGGAGCCTTCGACCCCGGCTTCTTCGGGATCTCCCCCCGCGAGGCCGTCGCCATGGACCCCCAGCAGCGGCTGCTGCTGGAAACCTCCTGGGAGGCCCTGGAGCGGGCCGGCATCGACCCCCGCTCCCTGCACGGCAGCCGCACCGGAGTCTTCGTCGGCGCCTGGGACGGCGGCTACACCAGCGGGGTCCGCGCACCCTCCGCCCAGCTCGAAGGCGACCTCCTCACCGGCAGCGTCGTCAGCTTCACCTCGGGCCGCATCTCCTACACCCTGGGCCTGGAGGGCCCCGCCGTCACCGTCGACACCGCGTGCTCGTCCTCCCTGGTCGCCCTCCACCAGGCCGCCCAGTCCCTGCGCCGCGGCGAATGCGACCTCGCCCTGGCCGGCGGCGTCACCGTCATGTCCACCCCCGCCGTGTTCGTCCAGTTCTCCCGCCAGCGCGGAGTCGCCGCCGACGGCCGCTGCAAGGCCTTCGCCGACACCGCCGACGGCTTCGGCCCCGGCGAGGGCGCCGGGATCCTGCTCGTGGAACGCCTCTCCGACGCCCTACGCAAGGGGCACCGGGTCCTGGCCGTCCTGCGCGGATCGGCCGTCAACCAGGACGGCGCCAGCAACGGCCTCACCGCCCCCAGCGGTGCGGCCCAGCAGCGCGTCATCCGCCAGGCCCTCGCCGACGCCCAGGTCACCGCCGCCGACGTCGACGCGGTCGAGGCGCACGGCACCGGCACGAAGCTGGGCGACCCGATCGAGGTCCAGGCCCTCATGGACACCTACGGCAGCGCCCGCACGGCCGGACGGCCGCTGTGGCTCGGCTCGCTCAAGTCGAACATCGGGCACGCGCAGGCGGCCGCCGGTGTGGGTGGTGTCATCAAGATGGTCAAGGCGCTGGAACACGGCCGGCTCCCCAGGACCCTGCACGTGGAGGCGCCCTCGTCCCAGGTGGACTGGTCGGCGGGTGCGGTGGAGCTGCTGACGGAGGCGCGGGACTGGCCCGAGCTCGACCGCCCGCGGCGCGCGGCCGTGTCTTCCTTCGGGGTGTCCGGGACGAACGCCCACGTGATCCTGGAGCAGGCCCCGGAGCAGGCCGGGGCACCGGCCGAGGCGGTGCGCGAACTGCCGGTGGTGCCGCTGGTGGTGTCGGGCCGCTCGCCCGCAGGTCTGCGCGCCCAGCTGGCCCGGCTTCCCGAGGGGCCGCGACCCCTGGACCTCGGGTACTCCCTCGTCACGACGCGGTCGGTGTTCGACCACCGGCGGGTCGCGGTGGGGTCGGCCGTGATCGAGGGTGTGGCGTCCTCGCGGGGGCGGGTGGCGTGGGTGTTTCCGGGTCAGGGGACGCAGTGGGTGGGGATGGGTGCGGGGCTGCTGGAGTCCTCGCCGGTGTTCGCGGCCAGGCTGCGGGAGTGCGCGGAGGCGCTTGCGCCGTTCGTGGACTTCGATGTGGTGGAGGTCGTGCGGGAGGGGCTGTCGCTGGACCGGGTGGAGGTGGTCCAGCCGGTGACCTGGGCGGTGATGGTGTCGCTGGCGGAGGTGTGGCGTTCGCTGGGTGTCGTTCCGGATGCGGTGGTCGGGCATTCGCAGGGTGAGATCGCGGCTGCGGCTGTTGCGGGTGCGTTGTCGTTGGAGGACGCGGCCCGGGTGGTGGCGTTGCGTGCGGCTGTGATCGGGCGTGAGCTGGCCGGGCTCGGGGGCATGGCTTCCCTTCCGTTGCCGCTGGCGGATGTCGAGGAGCGGTTGGAGGGCTGGGCGGGACGTCTGGGTGTGGCGGCCGTGAACGGGCCGTCCGGCACGGTGGTCGCCGGTGACGCGGACGCCGTGGCCGCGTTCGTCGCCCAGGCGCAGGCGGAGGGGATCCGGGCGCGTCAGGTGCCCGTGGACTACGCCTCGCACTCGGTGCACGTCGAGCGCATCGAGGCCGAACTGCTGGAGGTTCTGGGGCCGGTCGTCCCGCGCCGGCCGGAGGTTGCCTTCTACTCGACCGTGACCGGCGGTCTGCTCCGGGAACCCGTCCTCGACGCCGCGTACTGGTACCGCAACCTGCGCCGGCCCGTCCGCTTCGAGGAGACCGTCCGCGCCCTGCTCGCCAAGGGCTTCGCCACCTTCGTGGAGTCCAGCGCCCACCCGGTCCTCACCATCGGCATCCAGGAGACCGCCGAAGCCGCCGGGGCGGCCGTGCACGCCGTCGGCTCCCTGCGCCGTGAGGAGGGTGGCCTCCAGCGGTTCCTGACCTCCGCCGCCGAACTGTTCGTCCGGGGGACGGACATCGACTGGGCCTCCCTCTTCGAGGGGACCGGCGCCCGCCGCGTCGACCTGCCGACGTATGCCTTCCAGCGCGAGCACCACTGGCTGGAGCCCTCCGCCCCCGCCGCCGCCCCGGCCGCGGAGCCGGACGGCATCGACGGCTGGCGCTACCGCACCACCTGGAAGACCCTCCCCGGGACCGGTGCCGGCTCGGCGCCGGCCGGGCCCGTACTGCTGGTGGTCCCCGCCGGGACGGACACCGCCCTCGCCGACGCGGCCGAGGCCGCCCTCGCCCGTCACGGCGTCGGCGCCGAGCGGCTCACCGTCGACGCGGCCACCGCCACCCGTACCGGACTGGCCGCCGACCTCGCCCCGTACAGCGGCCACGCCCGGGTGCTCTCCCTCCTCGGGACCACCGGACTCCCGCACCCCGCCCACCCCGACCTGCCGCTCGCCGCCGTCGGCACCGCCCTGCTCGCGCAGGCCGCCGCCGACGCGGGACTCAGCGGCCGCCTGTGGACCGTCACCCGGGGCGCGGTCGCCGTCTCCCCGGGCGAGGTGCCCCGGTCGGAAGGGGCCCAGGTCTGGGGCCTCGGGCGCGGTATCGCGCTGGAGCTGCCCACCCTGTGGGGCGGCCTCGTGGACCTCCCCGAGAGCCCCGACGACCGCGCCTGGCAGCGGCTCGTCTCCCTCCTCGCCGACCCCGCGGGCCTCCCGGGCGAGGACCAGGTCGCCGTCCGCCCCTCCGGGGCGTACGGGCGCCGACTCGTCCCCGCCGCCGGTACGCCCGCCCGCCGTACGTACACCCCGCGCGGGACGGTCCTGGTCACCGGCGGCACCGGAGCCCTCGGCGCGCACGTCGCCCGCTGGCTCGCGGGCGCCGGCGCCGGGCACCTCGTCCTCACCGGACGCCGCGGGCCCGGCGCGCCCGGCGCCGACGCGCTGGCCGCCGAACTGCGCGCCCTCGGCGCCGAGGTGACCGTGGCCGCCTGCGACGTCTCCGACCGGGACGCGCTCGCCGCCCTCCTGGACGCCCACCCGCCCACCGCCGTCTTCCACACCGCCGGCGTCCCGCACTCCGAGGCGTTCCTCGACACCCGTACCCGCTCCTTCGCCGACGTGTACGCGGGCAAGGTCACCGGCGCCCGTCACCTGCACGAACTCACCCGCGCCCGGGGCCTGGAGCTCGACGCGTTCGTGCTCTACGCCTCCGGCGCCGGGGTCTGGGGCAGCGGCGGCCAGAGCGCCTACGGGGCCGCCAACGCCGCCCTGGACGCCCTCGCCGAACAGCGCCGCGCCGAGGGCCTGCCGGCCACCTCCGTCGCCTGGGGCCTGTGGGGCGGGGGCGGCATGGGCGAGGGCGCCGGCGAGGAGTTCCTCAGCAGCCGGGGCCTGCGCACCATGGATCCCGCCCTGGCCGTGGCGGCCCTCGGCCGGGCCCTCGACCGCGAGGACGTGTGCGTGGCCCTCGCCGACATGGACTGGCCGCTGTTCGCCAAGGGGTTCACCGCCTTCCGGTCCAGCCCGCTCATCGGCGGCCTGCCCGGCGTGCGCGAGGCCACGGGCGACGACGGCGGCAGCGCGGACCCGGCCGACGACGGCCTGCCGGGCCTGCTCGCGGCGGCCGGGCCGGCCGAGCGGTCCGAGATCGTCCTCGACCGGGTGCGCCGCGCGGTGGCGGCCGTACTCGGCCACGCCGGACCGGAGGACGTCGACCCCGAAGGGGCCTTCCGGGACATCGGGTTCAGCTCCCTCACCGCCGGCGAGCTGGCGCAGCGGCTCAGCGCCGCCGCCGGCCGCAAACTGCCCCCGACGCTGGTCTTCGACCACCCGACGCCCGCCGCGGTCGCCGGGCACCTGCTCGAACTCCTCGAACCCGGCCTCCCGGGATCCGGATCCGGCGAGGACCCCGAGGAGGCGCGGATCCGGGCCGCCCTGGCGGCCGTACCGCTCGCCGTGCTGCGGGAGTCCGGCCTGCTGGACGCCCTCCTCGCCCTCGCGGCGCCGCCCGAGCGGGGCTCAGGGGGCGGCACGTTCGACGGGGCGCGGGGCGGAGCCGGCACCGGCGGCCCGGACGCCCCCGGCCCGGCCGCCACCGCCGACGACGACCTCGACGCCATCGACGACCTCGACGAGGACGCGCTGATCGCCCTGGCCCTGCGGGACTCCGCCGCCTGACCTCCCCCCCCCGGGGCTTCCGCCCCCACCGTCCGCCCGCCGTACCCAGAGAGGGACCCACCGATGGCCATGTCCTCCGAAAAGCTCATGGAGGCGCTCCGCACCTCGCTGAAGGAGAGCGAGCGCCTCCGCAGGCTCAACCGGGATCTGGCCGCGGCCGCGCACGAGCCCGTCGCGGTGGTCGGCATGGCCTGCCGCTACCCCGGCGCCGACTCGCCCGAGGAGCTCTGGGACCTCGTCGCCGCCGGACGGGACGCCATCGCGCCGTTCCCCCGGGACCGGGGCTGGGACCTGGACGGGCTCTACGACCCGGACCCCGAGTCGCAGGGCACCACGTACTGCGACCGGGGCGGGTTCCTCGCGGGCGCCGCCGACTTCGACGCCGCGTTCTTCGGGATCTCCCCGCGCGAGGCCGTCGTCATGGACCCCCAGCAGCGGCTGCTGCTGGAGACCTCCTGGGAGGCCCTGGAACGCACCGGCATCGACCCGCGTTCCCTGCGCGGCAGCGGGACGGGCGTGTACGTGGGTGCCGCGCACGGCGCCTACGCGACGGACCCGGACACGGTGCCGGAGGGCTCCGAGGGCTACCTCCTGACGGGCAGCGCGGACGCCGTGACGTCCGGCCGTATCTCGTACGCCCTCGGCCTCGAAGGCCCGTCCATGACGGTGGAGACGGCCTGTTCCTCCTCGCTCGTCGCCCTGCACCTCGCGGTGGCGGCGCTGCGGCGCGGCGAGAGCGTCCTCGCCCTGGCGGGCGGGGTCGCCGTCATGCCGGACGCGGCCGCGTTCGTCGAGTTCTCCCGGCAGAAGGGGCTGGCCGCCGACGGCCGCTGCAAGGCCTTCTCCGCCGACGCGGACGGCACCGGCTGGGCCGAGGGCGTCGGCGTCCTCGTCCTGGAGCGGCTCTCCGACGCCGTCCGCGCGGGGCGGCCGGTCCTGGCGGTGATCCGGGGCTCGGCGGTCAACCAGGACGGTGCCAGCAACGGCCTCACCGCCCCCAACGGCCCCTCGCAGCAGCGGGTCATCCGCCTGGCCCTCGCCGACGCCGGCCTGGAGCCGCAGGACGTCGACGCGGTCGAGGCGCACGGTACGGGCACCCGGCTCGGCGACCCGATCGAGGCCCAGGCCCTCCTGGCCGTCTACGGCAAGGACCGGGCGCCGGACCGGCCGCTGCGGCTCGGCTCCCTCAAGTCGAACATCGGGCACTCCCAGGCGGCCGCCGGGGTGGGCGGGGTCATCAAGACCATCCAGGCCCTGCGGCACGGCGTGCTGCCCAAGACCCTCCACGCCGACCGCCCCACCCCGCACGTCGACTGGTCCTCGGGCGGCGTCCGCCTGCTCACCGACCCGGTCCCGTGGCCCGCGGGACCCCGCCCCCGCCGGGCGGCCGTCTCCGCGTTCGGCGTGGCCGGCACGAACGCCCACCTCATCCTGGAGGAGGCCCCCCGGCCCCCGGCCGCGGAGGCGGCCCCGGCCGTGGGCGGTGCCCCGGCCGCGGGCGGTGCCTCCGGGATGGCCGTCGTGCCGTGGTTCGTCTCCGGGCGGTCCGAGGCCGCGCTGGTCGCGCAGGCGCGGCGGCTGCGGGAGCACCTCACCGGCGCCGCGCCCGACGCCCTCGGCATCGGCTACGCGCTCGCCGCGACCCGTACCGCCTTCGAGCACCGGGCCGTCATCCTCGGGGCCACGTACGACGAGCTCGCCCGGGGCCTCGACGCGCTCGCCGACGGGACCCCCTCCGCGGCGGTGGTACGGGGCGTGCGGCGCCGGGACGCGAAGACCGCCTTCCTGTTCACCGGGCAGGGCAGCCAGCGCCCCGGCGCGGCCCGCGAACTGCGCGCCGCGCACCCGGTGTTCGCCGCCGCGCTGGACGCCGTCGCCGAACGCCTCGACCCCCACCTGGACCGGCCGCTCGCCGCTGTCCTCGACGCCGCGCCCGGCAGCCCGGAGGAGGAGCTGCTGCACCGCACCCAGTACGCGCAGGCCGCCCTGTTCGCGGTGGAGGTGGCGCTGTTCCGGCTGCTGGAGCACTGGGGCGTGCGGCCCGACGTCCTCCTCGGCCACTCCGCCGGGGAGATCGCCGCCGCCCACGCGGCCGGTGTGCTCGATCTCGACGACGCCTGTGCCCTCGTCGCCGCCCGGGGCCGGCTGATGCAGGCCCTGCCCGCCGGGGGCGCGATGCTCTCCGTACGGGCCGGCGAGGACGAGGTGCGGGCGCTGCTCGCCGGACACCCCGGCGCCGACGTCGCCGCCGTCAACGGGCCCCGCGCCGTGGTCGTCTCCGGCACCGAGGAGGCCGTCGCGGCGATCGGCGCCCGGCTGGCGGAGCAGGGCCGCAGGACCAGGCGGCTCACCGTCAGCCACGCCTTCCACTCCCCGCTCATGGAACCGATGCTGGAGGAGTTCCGCGCCCTCGCCGACCGGCTCACCTACCGCGCCCCGCGCATCCCCGTCGTCTCCAACGTCACGGGCCTGCGCGCCACCGGCGACGACCTGCGCACCGGCGTCTACTGGGCCGCGCACGTCCGCTCCGCGGTCCGCTTCGCCGACGGGGTGCGCACCGCCGCCCACGACCTGGGGGCCGTCACCTTCGTCGAACTGGGGCCGGACGCCGTCCTGTCCGCCATGGCGGAGGAGGTCCTGGCCTCGGACGCGCACGTGGCGGTCCCCGCCCTGCGCCGGGGTCGGCCCGCGGCCGAGACCCTGATGGGCGCCGTGGCCGTCGCCGCCGCCCGCGGCGCCGCGCTGGACCGAGCCCGCCTCTTCGACGGTGCGGGCGCCCACCCGGCCCCCCTGCCCGTCTACGCCTGGCAGCACCGCCGCTTCTGGATCGCCCCGACCCCGCGCGGCAGGTCGGCCGGGCCGGCACGTCCTACCCCGGACGCCTCGGCCGCCCCGGCTGCCCTGGCCGCCCCGGACTGCCTGGCCGCCCCGGATGGCTTGGCCGCCCCGGCTGCCCTGGCTGCTCTGGCGGCCCCGGGAGCCCGGAGCGGTCAGGCGCACGCGGGCCTTCCCGCGGCCCCGGGCACGGGGGCCCTCGCGGCCCCGGACGGCCCCGCCGGCCAGGCGGCGGCCCCGGGAGCCCGGCGCTACCGCGTCGCCTGGCAGCCGGCGCGACCGGCGGCCGGGGCGCGGCCGACCGGGACCTGGCTGCTGGTCGAGTCCGCCCAGGACCTCACCTCCGGCGACGGCGACGCCGCCGAGCGCGCCCTGCGCGCGCTCGGCGCGGACGTCCGCCGGGTGGCCGTCGACGCCGACACCGCCGACCGCACGGCACTGGCCGCACTGCTGGACGCCGCCGGCGCCGGCACCCTCGGCGGAGTCCTCTCCCTCCTCGGCGCCGACGAACGGGAGGAGCCGGGCCGTGGCTCCGTCCCGGCCGGGGTCCGGGCCACCCTGGCCCTCGTCCAGGCCCTGGAGGAGCGGCGCGTACCCGCCCGCCTGTGGTGCGCGACCCGCGGAGCCGTCGCCGCCGCCCCCGGCGAGCGGCCCCGGACGGCGGGCGCCCAGCTGTGGGGCCTCGGCAGGGTCGCGGCCCTCGAACTCCCCGCCCGGTGGGGCGGCCTCGTCGACCTGGCCGAGACGGCGGACGCCGCGTCCTGGACGCTCCTCGCCACCGCCCTCGGCGGCCCCGAGGACCAGGTGGCCGTACGCGACGGCCACCTGTACGGCCGTCGCCTCGAACCGGCCCCCGCACCGCCGGCACCCGGCTCCGGTTCGGCAGCGGGCGCGGTAACCGTCTCCGGTTCGTCGACCGTGGCCACGCTCGCGTCCGGCCCGGGCCAGGACCTCGGGTCCGGCTCCGCCGAGTCCGTGAGCGCGCCTGCGTCCGCCGGTGCGTCCGGGGCCGCGTTCGTGTCCGGGCCTGTGCCTGCGTTCGTGCGCGCGCCCGCGTCCGTGGCTGCGCCCGGGTCCGTGCCCGCGTCCGCGTCCGAGTCCGTGGCTGCGCCTACGGCCGGGGCCGGGGCCGTGCCCGCGTCCGTGTCCGGGCCTGTGCCTGCGTTCGTGCGCGCGCCCGCGTCCGCGGCTGCGCCTGCGTCCGTGCCCGGGTCCGTGCCCGCGTCCGAGTCCGAGTCCGTGGCTGCGCCTACGGCCGGGGCCGGGTCCGTGCCCGTGCCCGCGTCCGGGCCTGTGCCTGCGTTCGTGCGCGCGCCCGCCTCCGTGGCTGCGCCTGTGTCCGGGGCAGGGTCCGGGGCCGGGGCCGCGGCCCGGGGGCGCTACCGGCCGCGGGGGACCGTGCTGGTCACCGGGGGGACCGGGGCCCTCGGGGGGCACCTCGCGCGGCGGCTCGCCGCCGAGGGGGCCACGCACCTGCTGCTCGTCGGACGGCGTGGCCGGCAGGCCCCCGGCGCGGAGACCCTGGAGGGCGAACTGCTCGCGCTGGGCGCCAAGGTGACCTTCGCCGCCCGCGACCTCGCGGACCGGGAGGCGGTTGCCGCCCTGCTCGCGGAGGTCCCCGCCGACGCCCCGCTCACCGCCGTGTTCCACGCGGCGGGTGTCCCCCAGGTCAGCCCGCTGACCGGGGCCGGCCCCGACGACTTCGCGGAGGTCTACGCCGGCAAGCTGGCCGGCGCCCGCCACCTGGACGAACTCACCCGCCCGCTCGGCCTCGACGCGTTCGTCCTCTACTCCTCGGGCGCGGGAGTCTGGGGCAGCGCCGGCCAGTGCGCGTACGCCGCCGCCAACGCCGGCCTCGACGCGCTGGCCCTGTGCCGCCACGCGGACGGCCTGCCCGCCACCTCCGTGGCGTGGGGCCTGTGGGACGGGGGCGGCATGGGCGAGGGGGAGGGCGGCGCGTACCTGCTGCGCCGGGGCGTCCGCCCGATGGCCCCGGAGGCCGCCCTGGACGAACTCCTCGCCGCCGTCGCCGACGGCACCCCCGCGCTGACGGTCACCGACACGGACTGGCCCCGCTTCGCGGACTCCTTCACGTCGTACCGCCCCAGCCCCCTCCTCACGCCCCTGCTCGCCCCGGGTGGAGCCCACACCGCCGAACCTGGTGGACCGGGCGCCGGGCCGGACGGGCCGGCCGGCCTCGGCCGACGGCCGGCCGGGATGGGGCCGCAGGCCCGGCGGGAGGCTCTGCTCGGGCTGGTACGGGCGGAGGCCGCCGCCGTGCTCGGGTACGCGCACGGCGACGAGGTCGAGCCCGACGCCCGCTTCCTGCTCATCGGCTTCGACTCGCTGGCCGTCACCCGGCTCCGCCGCCGCCTCGCCGCCGCCACCGGACTCGAACCCGCCCCCGAGGCCCTGTTCGACCACGACACCCCCGCCGCGCTCGCCGACCACCTCCTGGAGCTCCTCCAGGCCCCCGGACACCCCGCCGCACCGGCCGGATCCGCCGCACCGGCAGGAGACCGCCGGGCCGACGGGGGCACGCTCACCGCGCTCTACCGCAGCGCGGTGGGGGAGGGCCGGGTCGACCGGGCGGTCGACGCCCTGGCCGCCGTGGCCGCCCTCCGCCCCGTCTTCACCGCCGCCCACCCCCACCCGCTCCCCCCGGTCCACCTCGCGCAGGCCGCGCAGGCCGCACCGGACGGGCCGCTCCTGCTCATCGGCGTAGCCGGAACCGCCGCCGTGTCCGGGCCCCTGGAGTTCTCCGCGTTCGCCGGCGCCCTCGCCGGCCGACGGGACGTCGTCGCGCTCGCCCAGCCCGGGTTCCGGGACGGGGAGCCGCTGCCGGACTCGCTGGAGGCGCTCTGCGCCGCGCACGCCGCGACCGTGGAGCGGCTCGCGCAGGGGCGCCCGTACGCCCTGATCGGGCACTCCGCCGGAGCCAACGCCGCCCACGCCCTCGCCCGCCACCTGGAACGGCACGGCCCCGCCCCGGCCGCCCTCGTCCTCGCCGACGTCTACACCCCCAGCGCGCCCGGCGCCATGGGCGTCTGGCGGGATGTCATGCTGCGCTGGGCGATGGACCGCTCGCCCGTACCCCTCGACGACACCCGGCTCACCGCCATGGGCGCCTATCACCGACTCCTCCTCGACTGGACACCGGAGCCCACCCGCGCCCCGGTCCTGCACCTGCGCGCCGGAGAACCCATGGCCGCGTGGACCGACCCCCGCGAGGACTGGCGATCCGTCTGGGACGCCGCGCACACCGTCACCGACGTCCCCGGCAACCACTTCACGATGATGACCGAGCACGCCCCGGCCACGGCCCGCGCCGTCGACACCTGGCTGGACGCACTGCCCGGCCGCAACCGATGACGAGGAGAGACATGACCTCCGAGCTGCTGACCGAGGACCGCGGACGGGACATCGCCCGCCGCGCCCGCAGGAACCAACTCACCCGGGCGGCCCAGTGGTTCGCCGGCATCGAAGCCGACCCGTACGGCCTGGTCCTGCGCGCCGGCACCGGAGAGCCGACCGCCGCCGAGGAGGTCGTCCGCGCCCTCGGCCCGCTCCACCACAGCACCCTGCTGGACACCTGGGTCACCGCCGACCGGGCCGTCGCCCAGGAGGTCATCGACCACCCCGCCTTCGACGGCCCCGGCCCCGCCGCCGACGTCCCCGGCGGGGACCCGCTCCCCTTCCGCAGCGCCGTCCTCACCCTCGACCGCGCCTCCGCCGCGCCGCTCGCCGCGCTCACCGCCTTCGGCGGCGGTCTGCTGTGGGCGGACGACGCCGCGTCCGTGGAGAAGCGGACCGCCACGTGGGCCCGTACGGTCCTGGCCGCGCTCGGCGACCGCTTCGACCTCGCCGAGGACTTCGCCCGCAGGCTGACCGGCCCGGTCCTCGCCGAACAGCTCGGTCTGCCCGAGGCCGCCCACGAACGGTTCTCCCGCCTCCTGCCCGACTGCCGCCACGCCCTCGACGGCCTGCTGTGCCCGCAGACCCACGCCACGGCGCTGGCCGCCGAGGCGGCCGAGACCGCCATGGTGGGGCTCCTGACGGACGCCCTGTACGAGTCCACCGCCGACACGGTCCGCGCCGCGAAGATCATGGCCCTCAGCGCGGCCGAAGCCACCGCCGTCCTCATCGCCAACGCCGTCCGCCTCCTGCTCGACGAGCCCGGCGGCTGGCAGCGGCTGGCCGAGGACCCCGGCCGGGCCGGGGAGGCCGTCGAGCACACCCTGCGCACCGCGCCCCCCGTCCGGCTGGAGTCCCGCGTCGTGCGCACCCCCGTCACCCTCGCCGGCACCGAACTCCCCGTCGGCGCCCGCGTCACGCTCCTCGTCGCCGCCGTCAACCGCGACCCGCGCGCCCCGCGGGACGCCCCGCCCTTCGGCCTCTCGCCCGACCTGCACTTCGGGCTGTCCGCGCACCTGGTCAAGGCCGTCGCGCGGGCCGCGCTGCGCACTCTCGCCGAGACCCACCCGGGCCTTCGTGCCGACGGCGACCCGGTGACCCGGCTGCGCTCGCCCGTCCTGCGGGCCCCGGCGCGCCAGCCGGTCGCCGCGGGGACGCCCCGCCCCTGAGCTCCCCGACCCTCCCCCCTTCCGAACCCCGCCCCGACCGTAGGGAGAGCGGATGCCATGCGCGTCCTGATCACGTGCTTCGCGCACAACACGCACTTCTACAACCTGGTGCCGCCGGCCTGGGCGCTGCGCGCCGCCGGACACGAGGTACGGGTGGCCAGCCAGCCCGCGCTCACCGACGTGGTCAACGGGTCGGGGCTGACGGCCGCGCCCGTCGGCGACCTCGACTCCATCGCGGAGCTGATGACGCAGATCGGCGGCGACCCCACCCCCTACCAGCAGGGCCTGGACTTCGCGCAGACCCGCACCGGGCCGCTCGGCTGGGAGCACGCCCTCGGGCAGCAGACCATGATGACGGCCATGTCGTTCGCGCCGCTGAACGGCGACACGACCATCGACGACACCGTCGCGCTGGCCCGGGCCTGGCAGCCCGACCTGGTGCTGTGGGAGCCGTTCACCTACGCCGGCCCGATCGCCGCGCACGTCGTCGGCGCGGCCCACGCCCGCCTGCTGTGGGGCCCCGACGTCATCCTGAACGCCCGCCGCCAGTTCCTCGACCTGCTCGCCCTCCAGCCCGAGGAGCGCCGTGAGGACCCGATGGCCGACTGGCTCGCCTGGACCCTGGGCCGCTTCGGCATCACCCCCGACGCCGCCGCGGTCGAGGAGGTCATCGGCGGCATGTGGAGCATCGACCCCGCGCCCGAGGCCCTGCGCATACCGGTGCCCGGCGAGGTGCTGCCGATGCGCTTCGTCCCCTACAACGGGCCCTCGGTGATCCCCGACTGGCTGTACGAGCCGCCCGCCCAGCCCCGGGTCTGCGTCACCCTCGGGGTGTCGGCGCGCGAGACGTACGGGCGCGACGCCGTCCCCTTCGAGGAGCTCCTGCACGCCCTCGGCGACGTGGACGCCGAGATCGTCGCCACCCTCGACGCAAGCCAGCTCCAGGACCGCGACGCCCTCCCCGACAACGTCCGTGCCGTGGACTTCGTCCCCATGGACGCCCTGCTGCCCACCTGCGCGGCCGTCGTCCACCACGGCGGCGCCGGCACCGGCTACACCGCCACCCTGCACGGCGTTCCGCAGATCATCGTCGGCTCCCTGTGGGACGCCCCGCTCAAGGCCGAACTGCACGCCGAGGCGGGCGCGGGCATCGACCTGCCCCCGGAGAAGCTTGACGCGGCCACCCTCCGCGAGGCCGTCGTACGCGCCCTCACCGACCCCTCGCTCGCCGACGGGGCCCGCCGGCTGCGCGAGGAGGCCCGCGCGCAGCCGGCCCCCGCCGCCCTCGTACCGACCCTGGAACGGCTGGCGGCGCGGCACCGCGCCCGCCGCCCGGGTTCCGCCCACCCCGGCCAAGGAGACCCCTCGTGACCACCGCCTACGCGGGCGGCATCGCCCGCCTCTACGACCTCGTCCACCAGGGCAAGGGCAAGGACTACGCCCGCGAGGCCGCCGACCTCGCCGCGCTGATCGGCTCCCGGGTGCCGGGCGCGCGCAGCGTCCTGGACGTGGCCTGCGGCACCGGCCTCCACCTGGAGCACCTGGCCCCCCTCTTCGCGTCGGTCGAGGGCGTGGAGATCTCCCCGGACATGCGCGAGCTGGCCGTCCGCCGCAACCCGGAGGTGCCCGTGCACCTCGGCGACATGCGCGACTTCGCGCTCGGCACCACCCACTCCGCCGTCACCTGCATGTTCAGCTCCATCGGCCACATGCGCGACCAGGCCGAACTCGACGCGGCTCTGGCCCGGTTCGCCGCGCACCTCGACCCGGCGGGCGGGGTGGTCGTCGTGGAGCCCTGGTGGTTCCCGGAGACCTTCACCCCCGGGTACGTCGGGGCGTCGGTCACCGAGGCGGAGGGGAAGACCATCTCGCGGGTGTCGCACTCACGGCTGGAGGACGACGCCACCCGCATCGACGTGCACTACCTGATCGCCGCACCGGGCGAGGAGATCGCACACCTCGCGGAGAGCCACCGCATCACCCTCTTCGAGCGGGCGGCGTACGAGCGGGCGTTCGCCCGGGCGGGCCTGGAGGCGGAGTTCCTGGAGGGCGGCCCCTCGGGCCGCGGCCTGTTCGTCGGCACGCCCGCCTGAGCCGCCGGACGCCTCGAACCCCGGCCGAGGGCCGGGCCAGGACCGCTCGTGTCCCGCCGGACCCCGGGGCCGCCGCGGGGTCGCCCACCGGCCTCTCCGGGGCCTGGCCGGGGCCCCTCACGGGCCCCGGCCGGCCACGCCCCCGGCCCCGCGGCGTTGCCCGGGCAAACCCTTCAGCGTAGGTCCGGGCGGGGGGCCGGGCCAGGTGGCGCGGGCCCCCCGGGACCCCCGTCCCGGAACCCCCGGTGGTGGCCGGATCACCGCGATACCACATGTATGCAGGCCATAAAGGTCGGTTGACGCTCCTTATAACCGGAAGTTACCTTCCCCGCCATCGAAGGATCCGGCCGATCGGGGGCAACAGTGACCGGGGAGGACTCCCACACCGACGACGGCGCACTTCGCGTGCTCGAACTCCTCGCGGGCGAGGCACCCGCCCGCGCCTACGACCAACTCGTCGCCCGCGCCCGCACCGCGGGCCCCGCACCGCACGTCGAACGGACGGAGCGGGCCAGAGGCCTCGCCCTGGAGGTGAACGCCCTCTTCGAACGGCGCAGCCGGCGCGAGGCCGAACTCGCCGCGCTCGTCGACGCCGCCCGCGACCTCACCCGCCCCGGCAGCCTCGACGCGACCCTGCGCCTGATCACCCGCCGGGCCCGGCTCATGACCACCATGGACCTGGCGGCCGCCGTCCTCCTCGACGAGGACGGCTCCGCCACCCTCACCACCGCCGACGGCGCCGTCAGCGCCCTCACCGTCGGCTACCGCATCCCCGCCGGCGCCCTGCCGGCGGCGGCCGGACCGGGGGAGCGGCCCGCCCCCTTCTGGACCGCCGACCACTTCGCCGACGACCGCACCACCCACGCCACCGCCCTGGACGAGGTGCTGCACGCCGAATCCCTCCAGGCGGTCCTCGGCGTACCGCTGTGCGCGGACGACCGGCACATCGGCTACCTGTACGCGGCCTCCCGCGGCATCCACCACTTCACCCCCGACGAGATCGCGCTGATGCGCTCCCTCGCCGACCTCGCCGCCACGGCCATCCAGAGCGCCCGCCTGCTGGAGGGCGTCCACACCGCCAACACCGAACTGGAGAAGGCGGGTTCACGGGCACGGGCCTCCCTCGGCGACGCCCTGCGCGCCGGCAGCGTCCAGGACGAGCTCGTCCAGCTCGTCCTCGACGGCATCGGCCTCGACGCCCTCCTCGCCCGGGCCGCCGCCGAACTCGGCGGCAGCCTCGCCGTGCGCGGCGCGGCCGGCGAACGGCTCGCCGAGCTCGGCCGGATGCCCCGCCCCGACCCCGGCGAGCTGTCCCGCGTGCGGCTCAACGCGGCCGCCACCGGCGTGGCCTGCCCGCTGTCCGACGGCACCTGGGTGCTCCCGCTGTCGGTGCGGTCGGAGGACGTCGGCTGCCTCCTGTTCCACCCGGGCGCCGACGGCGGGACGCCCGGCGAGCGGGTCCTGCTCTCCTACGCCCGTACCGTCGCCCTGCTGCTCGTCGTCCAGCGCTCCAGCGCCGTCGAGGGCCGGGTGCGCGACGACCTGCTGGCCGACCTCACCACCTGGGAGGCCCCGCCCGAGCGGATCGTGGAGCGGGCCCGAGCCTTAGCCACCGTGCTCCAGCGCCCGTACGTCCTGGTCGTTGCCGACGCACACAGTCCCGCATCCGGCCTGATCGAGAACTGGGCCACCGCCTACGCCCGCCGCCACCGGGGCATGAAGATCCTCCAGGGCGACCGGGTCGTCCTGCTGCTGCCCGGCGAGGACGCGGCCGGGGCCGCCGCGAAGGTGCGCGCCGACCTCGCCACCGTCACCGGGGCCCCGGTGACCGCCGGCGCCTCCGGCCCCGCGCGGGGTGCCGACGCCGTCCACCGCTGCTACCGGCAGGCCGTGCGCTGCCTGGAGGCGCTGACCGCCCTCGGCGCCACCGGCCGCTCCGCCGACGACCGCGACCTCGGCTTCCTCGGGATGCTGCTCGCCGACGACCACGACGTCCCCGGCTTCGTCGAACGCACCCTCGGCCCGCTCCTGGAACACGACGCGGAACGCTTCGGCAACCTGGTGGAGACCCTCCAGGGCTGGTTCAGTGCCGCCGGCAGCCCCACCCGGGCCGCCGAGATCCTCTACGTGCACCCCAACACGGTCTCGCGCCGCCTGGAACGCATCACCCAGCTGCTCGGCCGTGACTGGCAGCATCCCGACCAGGCACTGGAACTCCAGCTCGCGCTGCGGCTGCACCGGGCGCGCGCCGCACTCGACCCCGTACCCGGCGTCCCCCCGTCAGCGGGATCGACGTGACCGACGCGACGGGGCCCCGGTGGGCGCCCGCCTCCAGCAGCCGTGAGGCGTGCGCCAGCGACACGAGCGTGGCGTGCCGGTGCCAGCCCTTGTAGGACCGCCCCTCGAAGTCCAGCGCGCCCACCGGCAGGCTGGTGTCGCGGAAGTCGGCGTCGGCGCGCCCGATCAGCCCGCCCAGCCCCAGCAGCGTGCCCCGGCCGGCCCCGGTCAGACTGGTCAGCCACAGCTCCGACACCTCCCGGGACGTCGGCGACCACACGCCGACCAGCGTCAGCGGCACCGCCGCCGGACCGCCCGGCAGCCGCACCGGCAGCAGCCCCACCAGTGAGGTCTGCGTCCGCCCCGGCCGTGCAGGGTCCGGCCACTGCACCGGCCGCCGCTGCGGCCGCGCCAGCTCCGCCAGCCCGCCCGCCGACCCCGCCACGGCGCGGCTCCGTCCGGCCGCCAGGTTCGGCGCGAGCAGGCCCGTACCGGTCCCGATCCGTATCAGGAACGGCAGGCCGGCTCGCGAGAACGCCTCCACCAGCGGCAGTACGGCCTGTTCCCGGGCGTCGGCCACCACCGGCAGCGCCGCCCCGGCCCAGCCGGCCGCCTCCACCACCATGTCCACGGCCAGCGCCTCCGGCGCACCGGCGGCCCCCGCGTCGACCGAGTCGTCGGGGATCGCCGCCCGGCGGCGCAGCTCCGTGTCGTCGAGCCAGTCCCCGCTCAGCGACAGCCGCCAGTTCACCGGGGCCGCCGCCGCGCCCGAGGCCAGCCACAGCCCGTACCCGTGCTGGCTGTTGACGACCTGTCCCAGCTGCGGGACGAACCTGCGCCCCACTCCCACCGAGTGCCGGCCCGTCTTCGGGATCACCAGCGGGCGCACCACCCAGGCGCGCGGCGCCAGCAACCGCTCCAGACCGGCCGTCAGCTCCGCCCGCAGCGGGGACCAGTCCCAGGTCGAGGAGCTGATGAAGTGGTGCAGGCTCTGCTCCGCGGCTCGTTCGCCGGTGCTCGCGGCCAGGTTGCGCATTGTCTTGCGGCCGGGCGTGTCCAGCAGGGCCCGTACGTACAGCTCGCCTTTGTGCCGCTGGTCCCGGCGGCGCAGCGAACCCAGCACCGACGTGCGCAGGGCGCGGACCTCCGAGGGCGGGACACGGGACAGGCTCTCGGCTTCCAGGGCCGGGCGAACGGTTCGCATGACGCTCCTCGGGGTCGGCACCCCGAGGCAGCCAGGCCGGGGCAGTTCGCGGTGTCGTGGTCGTGGGATCCCCTCCACCCTCCCCGCCAGGCGGCACCCGGCCCAGGTAGGCCGGAAACACACTTACCGACCGGTCACCCCGCTTGTCCCGGCCCGGCCCCGCACCGCCCGACGGGCCCGCCGCGCGTGGTGGCCGGGCCACCACCCGGGGGCGGCGACGGGGGCCCGCCCACCCGGTCCTGGCCGTCCCCGCCCTCCGCCGCCCTCCGCCGGCCGCCGCCGCGCCGGCCAACGCCCCAGCTCCCGGGCGGTGTTCGGGCTCCGCGGCACGGCCCCGCGAAGAGTGTGGCCGGGCGACCTCCTCCCCGGCCCCGATCTGCGGAAGCGTGGACGTACGCATACCCCGGCGCCCCTCCGGGGCACGCCGCACCGCCGAAAGACTCAGGAGACCCCCCATGCCGTCCCGCAGGTCAGGGGAGCGAACACCCCGCCTCCGCCGCACCCTCCGCATACGCGGGCGGTGGCGCCCCGGCACCCGCGCCACCCGCCTCCTCGCCGCCTCCGCGGCCCTCCTGTGCACGGGCGGCCTGCTCACCGCCGCGCCCGCCGGAGCCACCGAGGACCGCACCGAGGGCACTCCCCGCGTCCGCGCCCTCGTCGCGCGGATGACCCTCGACGAGAAGCTGTCCTTCGTCCACTGGACGGCCGGCCCCACCGGCGGCCCCCTCGCCCGGGGCGTCGGCTACCTCCCCGGCGTGCCCCGCCTGGGCGTACCCCCGCTCCAGGCCTCCGACGGGCCGGCCGGCGTCCGCCTCAACGGCGTCCGCTCCACCGCCCTGCCCACCCCCACGGCCCTCGCCGCGACCTTCGACGACTCCCTCGCCACCGCCTACGGCAAGGTCCTCGGCCACGAGGGCCGGGCGCTCGGCCAGGACGTCGTCCTCGGCCCGATGGTCAACACCATCCGGGTGCCGTACGGCGGACGCAACTTCGAGACCTTCAGCGAGGACCCCCTGGTCGCCTCGCGCACCGCCGCCGCCCAGATCAAGGGCACGCAGAGCCAGGGCCTGATGGCCACGGTCAAGCACTTCGCGGGCAACAACCAGGAGACCGACCGCTTCACCGTCGACGCCGCCATCGACGAGCAGACCCTCCAGGAAGTCGAACTCCCCGCCTTCCGCGGCGCCGTCGACGCCGGCGCCGCCGCCGTCATGTGCGCCTACAACGGGGTCAACGGCACCCACTCCTGCGGCAACGACCAGCTGCTCCAGAAGGTCCTGCGCGAACAGTGGGGCTTCCGGGGCTGGGTGATGTCCGACTGGCTCGCCACCCACGCCACCGCCGACCTCACCAAGGGCCTCGACCAGGAACTCGGCCTGGAGATGGGCAAGCCCACCGACCCCGTCCCGGACTCCAAGTACCTCGGCTCCTCCCTGCGCAAGGCCATCGCCGACGGCACCGTCCCGCAGGCCGCCCTGGACCGCTCGGTGACCCGCATCGTCGGCCAGATGGAACGCTTCGGCCTCCTCGACGCCCCCGCGTCCCCGCGGCCCGCACGCGACGCCGCGGCGGGCCGCGACACCGCCCGCGCCGTCGCCGAGAACGGCGCCGTCCTGCTGCGCAACACCGCGCCGGCCGGCGGACGCAAGGCCCTGCCGCTCACCGGCGCGGCCGGCACCGACCTCGCCGTCATCGGCGACAGCGCCCTGCGCCCCAAGGTCTCCGGCCTCGGCAGCGCCCACGTCGTGCCCGACGCCGCCAAGGCCCCGCTGGACGCCCTGCGCGAGCGGGCCGGCTCCGGCGCCGCCGTCCGCTACGAGCCCGGCGTCGACCGGCTCGGCAGCCCGCTGCCCGCCGAGAACCTCAGCCCCGCCTTCACCGGCGGCAGGCAGCTCGAACCCGGCGGCGACCGCGCCTTCTACGACGGCACCCTCACCGTCCCCGCCGACGGCGACTACCGCATCGGCGTCCGCGTCGACGGCGGCCTCGCCGTCCTCCAGGTCGAAGGACAGGACCCGGTCTACGCAGCCGACTCCTTCAGCGAGACCACCAGCGTCGTGCTCCGCCTCACCCAGGGCACCCACAAGCTGTCCATGAGCGGCTGGGCCTGGCCCGACCGCCCGCTGTCCGTCGACCTCACCTGGGTCACCCCGCAGCAGGCCGCGCAGAACCTCGAACGCGCCGTCGCCGCCGCCCGCTCCGCCAGGACCGCCGTCGTCTTCGCCCAGGACGAGGGCTCCGAGGGCTACGACCGCCCTTCGCTCTCCCTGCCCGACGGCCAGGACGCGCTGATCTCCGCCGTGGCCCGCGCCAACCCCAACACCGTCGTCGTCCTCAACACCGGCTCCTCCGTGCTGATGCCGTGGCTCGCCGACACCGCCGCCGTCCTCGACATGTGGTACCCGGGCCAGGAGGGCGCCCAGGCCACCGCCGCCCTGCTCTACGGGGACGCCAACCCCAGCGGCCGGCTCACCCAGACCTTCCCCGCCTCCGAGGACGCCCACCCGGTCGCCGGAAACCCCAGGCGGTTCCCCGGGGTCGACGGCAGGCAGGAGTACAGCGAGGGCATTTACTCCGGCTACCGCTGGTACGACAAGCAGGGCGTCACCCCCCTCTTCCCGTTCGGCCACGGCCTGTCGTACACCACGTTCGACTACCGCGACCTCGCCGTGGAGCGCACCTCCACCGGGGCCGCCGTCCGCGTGACCGTCCGCAACAGCGGGCCCGTCGCCGGCAAGGAGACCGTCCAGGTCTACCTCGGCCCCAGCCCCCTCGTCTCCGCGCCGCAGGCCGTCAGGAAGCTCGCCGCCTACACCAAGGTCTCCCTCGAACCCGGCGAGGAGAAGCGCGTCACCGTCCCGGTCGACGCCCGCCAGCTCCAGTACTGGGACACCGGACGCCACGCCTGGACCGGCGCCCCCGGCCCGCGCGCCGTGAGCGTCGGCTCCTCCTCGGCGGACCTTCGCCTCACGTCCCGCCTCAACCAGTGACCGACCTCCCACCCACCCCTTCCGATTGGATGCGCATGACCGCGAACGCACAGCCCGCGACCACCCCCTCGACCCGTCCGGTCGGCACGGCCGAGGCCATCGACGCACGGGAGGAGACCGGCCTGCGGCACGTCGCCTCCCTCTCCACCGAACTGCGGGACGTCGTCGAGGTCGAGCAGCGCCAGGTCCGTCTGGAGCGCGTGGTGCTGGTCGGCGTCTGGACCTCCGGCACGGTCGCGGAGGCCGAGAGCTCCCTCGCCGAGCTCGCCGCCCTCGCCGAGACCGCGGGCGCCCTGGTCCTCGACGGGGTGATCCAGCGCCGCGACAAGCCGGACCCGGCCACCTACATCGGCTCCGGCAAGGCGAAGGAACTGCGCGACATCGTCATCGGGACGGGCGCCGACACGGTCGTCTGCGACGGCGAGCTGAGCCCCTCGCAGCTCGTCCGGCTGGAGGAGTTCGTCCAGGTCAAGGTCGTCGACCGGACCGCCCTGATCCTCGACATCTTCGCCCAGCGGGCCACCTCCCGCGAGGGCAAGGCCCAGGTGGCCCTCGCACAGATGCAGTACATGCTGCCGCGCCTGCGCGGCTGGGGCGCCTCCCTGTCCCGGCAGATGGGCGGCGGCGGGGCCGGCGGTGGCGGCATGGCCACCCGGGGCCCCGGCGAGACGAAGATCGAGACGGACCGGCGCCGGCTGCGCGACAAGATGGCCAGGATGCGCCGGGACATCGACGAGATGAAGACCGCCCGCGATCTCAAGCGCCAGGAGCGCCGCCGCAACAAGATCCCCTCGGTCGCCATCGCCGGCTACACCAACGCGGGCAAGTCCTCACTCCTCAACCGGCTCACGGGCGCCGAGGTCCACGTCCAGAACGCGCTGTTCGCCACCCTCGACCCGACCGTCCGCCGCTCGGAGACCCCCGCGGGCCGCGCCTACACCCTGGCCGACACGGTGGGCTTCGTCCGCCACCTGCCGCACCAGCTCGTCGACGCGTTCCGCTCGACGCTGGAGGAGGTCGCGGAGGCGGACCTCATCCTCCACGTGGTCGACGGCTCGCACCCGGACCCGGAGGCCCAGATCGAGGCGGTCCGCGCGGTCGTCGGCGACGTCGGCGGCGCGGGCGTCCCGGAGGTCGTCGTCGTGAACAAGGCCGACACCGCCGACCCTCAGGCCCTGGCCCGCCTGTTGGAGGCGGAACCCGGCGCCGTCGTCGTCTCGGCCCGCACGGGCGAGGGCGTCGCCGCCCTCCTCTCCCGCATCGAGGCCGAACTCCCGCACCCCGAGACGGAGATCGAGGTCCTGATCCCCTACAGCGAGGGCCACCTGGTCGCCCGCGTCCACGCGAGCGGCGAGATCCTCTCCGAATCCCACGGCGAAACGGGCACGCTCCTGAAGGCCAACGTCGACGCCGCCCTGGCGGCGGAACTCTCCCCCTACGCCGCCTGATTCCCCCTTCCGCACCCGTGCGCCATTCCCGCAGGAATTGCGCCATTCCCTCGTAAGAGGGTCGCCATGCGTCCACTCGGATGTCACAATAAAAGTGCTCTAGAAAAAGCCCAGGAGGTAACCCATGACTGATACGCCGGAAAACCACGCCGCCGAGGCTGACGGCAAGGCCAAGTTCCGCGAGGCTCTGGAGCGCAAGGCCCGTAACTCCCGCTCCCAGCAGGCCCATCACGAGGGCCGCCTGAAGATCAAGGGCTTCAACGGACCCAACGGCCAGAACCGGACCTTCCGCCGCAAGGCCGGCTGACCCTTTCCGCCCCTGAACGCGCGGGCTGCCGCGACCCGGTCACCGGCCGGTTCGCGGCAGCCCTTTCTCCGTTTTCCGCACATCCCGCTCGAATTCCACTGGAGCGCGGCTCGGGAAACAATACAGTGCGCCCTCGTGCGAGCGCATCCGAATTTCCGGTCCGCGGCATCCGCGAGACCGCGTAACCGCGAGACCGCGAAAACAAAACTGGCCCCTCGGTTTTACCGCCGGCGGAGCGGCGGAACAACGGCCCCGGCCCGCCCGGCGGCCCGGGCGGGCCGCTGAGGGAGAGGGGGCCGGGCGTCACACGCGCGCCGACCAGCCGTACCCGTCGGCTCACACGCCACCAGCACCCGCTCGCCGTCCGCTCGAAGGCCGCTGGGGAGACCCCCTCCCGGTCCCGCCTCCGCTCAGCCCCCGTCCTCGCGCGGCCGCAGCACGTCCCGCAGCACCCCCCGCGGCAGGCCCCGCCGGCGGCGTTCGCGCGGGTAGCCGATGGAGACCTCGTCGAAGCGCACCCCGCCGTGGTAGGTCGTCCGGGGGATGTGCAGGTGCCCGTACACCACGGCCGCCGCCCGGTAGCGAAGGTGCCAGTCCGCGGTGAGGGTGGTCCCGCACCACTGCGCGAACTGCGGGTAGCGCAGGACGTCGGTGGGTTCCCGGACCAGCGGGTAGTGGTTGACCAGCACGGTCGCCAGCGCGGGGTCCACCTCGTCCAGGCGGGCCTCCGTCGCCGCCACCCGGGCCCGGCACCAGCTGTCGGCGTCGGGGTACGGGTCGGTGTGGAGCAGGAACTCGTCCGTGCACACCACCCCCGATTCGTGGGCGGCCGCCAGGGACTGCTCCTTCGTCAGCTCCGCGTCCCGGAACGAGTAGTCGTAGTGGACGAAGAGCGGGGCGACGGCCACCGGGCCGCCCTCCCCCTCCCACACCGGGTACGGGTCCTCCGGGGTCAGGACGCCCAGGCCCCGGCACATCTCCACCAGATAGCGGTAACGGGCCTCCCCGCGCAGGGAGACCGCGTCGTCCCGCGGCGTCCACAGGTCGTGGTTGCCCGGGGTCCACACCACCCGCGCGAAGCGGTCCCGCAGCAGGCCCAGCGCCCACTCGATCTCGGACGCCGTCTCGCTGACGTCCCCGGCCACCAGCAGCCAGTCCCGGGGCGACGTCGGCACGATCTGCTCCTCGACCAGCCGCCGGTTCTCCGCGTGCACCACGTGCAGGTCGGACACGGCGAGCAGCCGCCCGGCCGCCGCCATCAGCGGGCCACCTTCCGCAGCCAGCGGTCCACGGTCGCCGCCACCGCGCCCGCGTCCGCGTCCAGCAGCGAGAAGTGGTCGCCCGGCACCTGCGCCACGTGGTCGGCGTACTCCCAGCCGCCCACGGCCGAGGCCGCCGACGCGGCGGCTCGCACCAGCAGCGTCGGCGCCGCCGCCGGCTCCGGCGCCCAGTCGGCGAACACCCGCAGATGGCCGCCCATCGCCAGGAACCGCCCGTCGTCGGGCACCCCCAGCGGGCCGTCCGGGTCGAGGAGCCGGTCCATCAGCACCGCCAGCCCATGGCGGGTCTCACCGTGCGCGTACGTGTCCAGCAGCACCACCGCCGCCGCCTCCCTGCCGATCTCCGGAAGCTCCCGGGCCACGGCGTGCGCGACCCAGCCCCCGGACGAGTGTCCCAGCAGCACCGGCCGTGCCGCTCCCGCCGCAGCGGCGACCGCCTCCGCCTGTGCCCGTACCAACGCCTGCCTGCTGCGCGGCAGCACCGCCTCCCCCGCGAACCCGGGGTGCGGGAGCACCGTCAGCCCCCGGCCGCCCCCGGCCAGGGCCCCGGCCAGCGCCAGGTACTCGTGCGGGCCCGAGGCCGCGCCCAGCGAGGGGAACGCGAACAGCCCCGGTGCGCCCTGCGGGTGGGGCGCCGGCCCGGCCGGGGCCGGCCAGTGCGCCACCCCTGCACGCGAGTCGTAGCCCGGCACCAGCTCGGCCGCCGCCATCAGCAGCGCCGCGCCCTCGGCGGTACGGCCCTGCGCGTGCGCGCCCCGCAGCAGCCCGGCCAGCGTGCCCCCGGCCCGCCGGGCGGCGTCCGCGGCCTCCGGCGGCCCGTCGAGCAGCCCGGCCAGGTACCCCGCCAGCCGCGCCACCGACGGGTGGTCGAGGACGGCGAGCGGGGCGATCGCCAGCCCGGTCGCCCCGCTCAGCGCGTCGGCCAGCCGCCGGGCGCCTTCCGGCCGCAGGCCCGGCTCGGTGAACGGCCGCTCCACGAACAGGGCTTCGGCGCCGGTGTGCCCGAGGGCGGCGGCCGCGTGCCCGCGCACCAGGTCCGTCAGCACCGCCGTCCGCTCCCCGGCGGGCAGCGCCGCCAGCCGCTCGCGCGGCGAAACGGCCTCGCCGGACCACCGGTTGACCGCCCGGCGAGGCGGTACGGGGATCAGGGCGCGCAGCAGCGCCGGCACGGCCCCGCCCGCGGCCCGCAGCGGGCCCGCGTCGGCGCGGGCGGACACCAGGGTCAGGCTGCGCGCGAGCGCGTGCCCCAGCGGCGCCGGCCCGGCGGCCCCGGCCAGCGGGGCCAGGCCCGCCGGGACGCCCTCGGGGTCGGCGCCCCAGCCCAGGACGGCCGCCGGCAGCCCGGCGGCGCGGCGGCGGGCCGCCAGCGCGGTGAGGAACGCGCCCAGGACGGCGGTCTCCTCGGCGCAGCCCGCGCCGACCACGCCCCCGACGGTGGTGACGAACGCCAGCGGCGTGGTGTGCCCGTCCAGGGCGAGCGCGGCGTCCACCGCGGCCTCCAGCGACGGCCCGCCCGGCCCGGCCAGGTGGACGATCGCCGCCGCCTCCTCACCGGGCCCCGCCAGCCGTACGCCGTGCCCCTCGACCAGCTGCCGGGCGGCCTCCTCGGCGCAGGGCCCGTCGGAGGCGCCGCTCAGCCGCACCGACTCCGGACCGCCGGCCGCGAGCGCCCCCGCCGCAACGGGTTCGGCGCGCACCAGCCGGCGCGCGTGAGCGACGCCGTCCCGCAGCGCCAGCTCCGGCTCCGCAGCGCCCAGCGCCCGCACCAGGGCCTTGCGGCTGGCGTCGCTGTCGTCCACGTCCACCAGCATGAGGCGGCGCGCGCCCTCCCCGGCGAGCCACGCCTGCACCGAGCGCACGAAGCCGCGTACGGCCGCGCCGGCCAGGTCGGGGACGTCCTCGCCGGGCAGCACCGCCTCCGCGCCGCTCGTCACGACGGCCAGCGCCGTGCCCGCGCAGCGCTCCTCGGCGAGCCAGGCGCCGACCAGCTCGCGTACCTCGTCCACCGCGGCCCGCACCCGGGCCCCGGACACATCCCGCCCGTCGCCGGCCCGCGTCAGCGGCGCCAGGACCAGCTCCGGCGGCCCGGCCGCGGCCAGCAGGCCCGCCAGCGCCGGGTGGGCGGGGGCCCCGTCGCAGTCCGGCAGCACCGACGGGCCCCGCCCGCCGTCCGCCGGTACGCCGACCAGCGCCCGGGTCACCGAGGCGGCCGCCTCGGGGGCGTCGGCGGCCCGCTCCCACACCAGGTGCAGCGGGACGACGGGCCGTCCCCGGCCGGCGCCCTCCGGTACCGCCGACAGGGTCACGGTGGCGGCCGCCACCGGCCCGCCCCCGGCGTCCGCGAGCTCCAGCTCCACCACCCCGAACGCCCCCCGCACCGCCCGCACCCGCAGGAAGGCGGCGCCCGTCGCGTACAGGGCCGCCCCCCTCCAGGCGGCGGGCTCCAACGGCACCTCCCCGGCGGCCAGCACGGGGTGCAGCGCGGCTTCCAGGAGGGCCGGGTGCAGGGCGTACGCCCCGGCCTGCGCCACCTGGTCCTCCGGCAGGGCGGCCTCGGCGAAGAACTCCTCGCCCCGGCGCCAGGCCCGCTCCAGGGCGGGGCGCTCCCCGTCCACCTCCAGCGGTTCGGCGCCCTCCGGCGGCCACGCGGCGGCACCCGGGCCGTCGCCCCCGGCCGGCGCCCGGCCGGGGGCCAGGGCCGCCGTCAGGTGCCGCACCCACGGCTCCTCCCCGGCCGCCGCCTCCGGCCGCGAGGCCACGGTCAGCCTGCGGCGGCCCGTCTCGTCGGGGGCCTGCACCAGCAGCTGCAGCCGGACCCCGCCCCGTTCCGGCAGCACCAGCGCGGCCTCGGCGGCCGCCTCCGCGACCTCCGGCAGACCGACGGCCGCGCCCGCCACGAGGGCCGCCTCCACGAACGCGCCGACGGGCACCTCGCCGCCCGCCGGCCAGGGGTGGCTGTGCGCGGAGACCGTTCCGGTGAACAGGACGGAGTCGGCCTCCGGGAGGTCCAGCCGGTACGCGGCCAGCGGATGCCCCGTCGCGGTCATGCCCGTTGCCGTTGCCGTTGTGTCCGCTGCCGCTGCCGCTGCCGCTGCCGCTGCCGCTGCCGCTGCCGCTGCCGCTGCCGTAGCCGTAGCCGTCGTCGGCGGGGTCTCCGGTGCGGTCAGGGGCGCCGTTCCCGCCGCCGTCCCGGACGGATCCGCCCCCGCTCCCTCGTCGTCAGGGGCGTCCGCCGGGCCGGTGGGGATCCCGAGCGGGAGTTCGGCGAGCGCGCCGTGGACGTACAGGCTCGCGGTCGCGGTGAGCACCGCCCGCACCTCGTCCCCCTGCCGCCGCAGGGCGGGCACCAGGACGGCGCCCGCGCCCGCATCGGCGAGGCAGGCGCGGGTCATGGGGGTCAGAAGGCCGTCGGGGCCCAACTCCAGGAAGATACGGGCCCCTTCGGCCTCCAGCGTGCGGACGGCGTCCCGGAAGCGGACGGTCTCGCGGACGTGGCCGACCCAGTACTCGGGGCGGGCGATCCCGTCCGTCACCAGGCCGCCGGTGAGGGCGGAGACGAAGGCGATGCGCGGCGGCCGGAAGTCCAGGCCGCGGACGGCCGTACGGAACGCGTCCAGGACCGGATCCATCAGCGGGGAGTGGAAGGCGTGGCCGGCGCGCAGCACCTTGGACTTCACGTCCAGCTCGGCCAGCCGCGCGACCACACCGGCGACGGCCTCGCGGGCGCCCGAGACGACGACGGCGTCCGGCCCGTCGACGGCGGCGATGGCCACGCCGGGGACGAGCAGCCGGGCGACCCGCTCCTCACCCGCCCCGACACGGACCATGACCCCGCCCCCGGGCAGGGCTTCCATGAGCCTCCCGCGCGCGGTGACCAGCGCGGCGGCGTCCTCCAGGGACAGGACCCCGGCGACGTGCGCGGCGGCGATCTCGCCCACCGAGTGCCCGCCGACGAACCCCGGCACCACGCCCCAGGACTCCACCAGCCGGTACAGCGCCACCTCGACGGCGAACAGCGCGGGCTGCGCGGTACCCGTCGGGTCCAGGGCGTCGGCGTCGTTCCCGAAGACGAGCTCCTTCAAGCCGTCACCGAGCCGCGCGCACACCTCGTCGAAGGCGTCGGTGAACGCGGGGAACGTCTCGTACAGCCCCCGGCCCATGCCCGGCCGCAGGCTGCCCTGGCCGGCGAAGAGGACGGCCAGGCCGCCCTCGCGCCCCGCGGAGCCGCGTACCAGCCCCTCGGCCCGCCGGCCCCGGGCGAGCGCGTCCAGCCCGCCGGCCAGCTCCGCGCGGTCGGCGGCGATCACCACCGCCCGGTGCGCGGAGTCCGTACGGATGCGGGCGAGGGCACGGCACAGTCCGGCGCCGGCCACCGCGCCGCCGCCCGGGTCCAGCCGGGCGCGCAGCCGCCGTGCCTGCGCGCGCAGGGCATCCGGCGTGGCGCCCGAGACGGCGTACGCGAGCGGGCGCGGGCGCGCGGCCGGTCCGGAGGGCACGGCACCACCGCCGGGGAGTGAACCGCCCGTGTCTTCGGCCATCGTGTCGTGTTCACCCATCCGTAGTGCGACGAGGTCGTGCGGGGGAGATGGTGCACGACATGGGTGGAGGTGGGCTCGAGGGCGGCTGAATCCACCCGTACGGGGTCGGTTCGCCGGGAGGCGGGCCGGGGCCAACTCCCCCGCCCGTCCGGCGTGTTCGGGGTAAACCGCTGGTACGGAGCCCGTCCGGATGCCCGGATCACTGCGCCGCGGGCACGGGCCCGCCGGTATCCAGCCACCCGGCCACAGGTAAGGACGTACCCATGAACCCGGAACACGGCGCGAACCCGGAACGCGGCACCTCCCCCGGCACCACGGAAGGTCCGCCGCCGACCGCGCGGCAGGCCTGAACTCGCCGCCGCGGGCGACGCGGCCAGGATGACCGGCTTCGCGGTGGTCGACAGGTTCACGGGAACCTGGGCCACTGTGAACATCCTGCGCACCCTGCTCTGCACCGCCGCCCTCGCCGCCCTCACCCACGCCCTCCTCCTCCACGGCCGCGCCACCCCGCGCTGACCCCGGCTTCCTCCTACGGGTGCAGGACCAGCTCCCACACCAGCAGCCCGAACGCCGCCGCGCACAGCACCGTGCGCCATGTGTTCGCCCGGACCCACGGCCCCTCGAACGCGCGGCGCACGGCCGCCGGGTCGGCGATCCGCTCCACCGGACCGGCCTGCTCCAGGGCGTTGTTGAGCGGGATGTTCACCCGCCCGGTGACGGCCATCGCGAGGACGTACGCGACGCACGCCCCCGCCAGCGGCACCGGCGCGCCGGGCCCGCCGGCCGCCAGGTGCAGGGCCAGGGCGAGCCCGGTGAACACCAGCGCACCCAGATAGCCCAACAGGAACCAGCCGTTGAGGATCGCCGTGTTGATCCGCTGCATCGTCTCGACCACCGTACGGTCGCCACAGGCCCGCAGCCCCGGCATGACCGCCACCGTGAACCCGTAGAAGAGGCCGCTGACCAGCCCCATCGTGATCGTCGCCGCGAGCAGCGCCGCGAACCGTGCCGTTTCCATGCGGGTCTCCCCCTCGTCGCCCGTTGCCGCGCCCGGTCCGATCGTACGGTCGCGAACGCGCCACGGGCCGTGACGACGGCAGTTCCCGGCCCAGCAGGCGAGACGGGACCTCCTCAGGCCCCCGGCGGGCGGGTACCCTCCCGCCAGGGCCCGCACGCCCGCCCGTGACGCCGGAGAGGAATCAGACGTGACCGACCCGAAGCACAGGCTGGATCTACTGAGGGCCGACATCGAACGCCGGAACCCCGCCCAGCCCGAGTTCCACCAGGCCGTACGTGAGGTCCTGGACACCCTGGCCCCCGTGTTCGAGGCACGCCCCGAGTACGCGGAGGCCGGCCTCGTCGAGCGGCTCGTGGAACCCGAACGGCAGATCATCTTCCGGGTGCCGTGGACGGACGACCGCGGCCGGGTCCACGTGAACCGCGGCTACCGGGTGGAGTTCAACAGCGCGCTCGGCCCGTACAAGGGCGGTCTGCGCTTCCACCCGTCGGTGGACATCGGCGTGGTGAAGTTCCTCGGCTTCGAACAGGTCTTCAAGAACGCCCTCACCGGCCTGGGCATCGGCGGCGGCAAGGGCGGCAGCGACTTCGACCCGCGCGGCAGGTCCGACGCCGAGGTCATGCGCTTCTGCCAGTCCTTCATGACCGAACTGCACCGCCACATCGGCGAGCACACCGACGTCCCGGCCGGGGACATCGGTGTCGGCGGCCGCGAGATCGGCTACCTGTTCGGCCAGTACCGGCGCATCACCAACCGCTGGGAGGCCGGCGTCCTGACCGGCAAGGGCCAGGGCTGGGGCGGCTCCGAGATCCGCCCGGAGGCCACCGGCTACGGCAGCGTCCTGTTCGCGAGCGAGATGCTGGCGGTCAAGGGCATCTCCCTCGACGGCCTCACCGCCGTGGTCTCCGGCTCCGGCAACGTCGCCCTCTACACGGTCGAGAAGCTCCAGCAGCTCGGCGCCAACCCGCTGACCTGCTCGGACTCCCAGGGCTACGTCATCGACGACAAGGGCATCGACCTCGCCCTCCTGCGCCAGGTCAAGGAGGTCGAGCGCGGCCGCGTCAGCGAGTACGCCGCCCGCCGCGGCCCCTCGGCCCGCTTCGTGCCCGGCGGCCGGGTCTGGGAGGTCCCGGCGGACGTGGCCTTCCCGTCGGCGACCCAGAACGAACTGGGGGCCGAGGACGCCCGCACGCTCATCGCCAACGGCGTCAAGGCCGTCTCGGAGGGCGCCAACATGCCCACCACCCCGGAGGCGGTCCACCTCTTCCAGGCCGCGGGCGTCGCCTTCGGCCCGGGCAAGGCCGCCAACGCGGGCGGCGTGGCGGTCAGCGCCCTGGAGATGTCCCAGAACGCGGGCCGCGCGGCATGGGCCCGCGACCGGGTGGAGGACGAACTGGCGGGCATCATGCGCGAGATCCACCGCGTCGCGCACGAGACGGCGGCCCGCTACGACGCCCCGGGCGACTACGTGACGGGCGCCAACATCGCGGGCTTCGAACGCGTCGCGGACGCGATGCTGGCCCAGGGCGTGATCTGACCCCGTCCCTCCCCCCGGCCCCTTTCCCGGGCCCGCCTCCCCGACCCGTACTCCACACCGGTGCGCGGGCCCGGCGGTCCGGTGCCGGGCCGCTGAAGGGCGCACGGCACCGCCTCCCCGGCCGCCTCCACCGCGCACGGCACGGCCGACCGCGAACCCGTGCCGGGGCGGTCGCCGGGCCGGACGAAGGCGGGGGAGTGGCTTCGCGCAGCGGCCTACCCCCGGCGGGTCCACCCCGCCCCCGGCGGGTCCACCCCGCCCCCGGCGGGTCCACCCCGCCCCCGGCGGGACCAGGCCCGCTCAGTCGTGGGTCCGGTCCGGCCGCGTACCCTGGCTTCCCACCAGCCCCAGGGAGTGACCGCGTGCTGACCGCCCTAGACGGCACGTACGGCGACCGCGCCGACGCCGTCGCCGTAGCCGGCCGTACCGCCTCGTACGAGCAACTGCTGGGCGCCGCCCGCGCCGTGGCCGCCGACATCGCCGGCGCCCCCGCCTTCGCCGTCACGGCGACCGCCTCGCTCGAAACCGTCGCCGCCGCCGTCGGCGGGCTGCTCGCCGGGGTGCCCTTCGTCCCGCTGCCCCCCGACGCCGGACCCGCCGAACGCGAGCACATCCTGCGCGACTCCGGCGCCGCCCTGACCACCGTCGACTTCGCCCGCCGGTCCGACGCGACCGCGCCCCGCACGGCCGGCCCGCAGGACCCCGCCCTCATCCTCTACACCTCCGGCACCACCGGCCCCCCGAAGGGCGTGGTCCTCACCGCCGACGCCCTCGCCGCCGACCTCGACGCGCTCGCCGCGGCCTGGCAGTGGACCGCCGAGGACACCCTCGTGCACGGGCTCCCGCTGTTCCACGTGCACGGCCTCGTCCTCGGCGTGCTCGGCGCCCTCCGCACCGGGAGCCGCCTCGTGCACACCGGCCGCCCGACCCCGCAGGCGTACGCCGCCGCGGGCGGCAGCCTGTACTTCGGGGTGCCGACCGTGTGGTCCCGCGTCGCCGCCGAACCCACCGCCGCCGCGGCCCTGTCCGGCGCCCGCCTCCTCGTCTCCGGCAGTGCCGCCCTCCCCGCCCCCGTCTTCCGGGACCTGGAGCGCCTCACCGGCCACCGCCCCGTGGAGCGGTACGGGATGACCGAGACCCTGATCACCGTCAGCGGCCGCGCCGGCGGCGAGGTTCGCCCCGGCACCGTCGGCACCCCGCTCCCCGGCATCCGCACGCGCATCGCCGCCGAGCCGGGCGCCGAGATCGGCGAACTCCAGCTGACCGGGCCGACCCTGTTCTCCGGCTACCTGGGCCGCCCGGAGGCCACGGCGGCCGCGTACACCGAGGACGGCTGGTTCCGCACGGGCGACATCGCCGCCGTCGACCCCGAGGACGGCGTCCACCGCATCGTGGGCCGGGCCTCCATCGACATGATCAAGTCCGGCGGCTACCGGATCGGCGCGGGCGAGATCGAGAACGCCCTGCTCGACCACCCCCGGGTGAGCGAGGCGGCCGTCGTCGGCGTCCCCGACGCGGACCTCGGGCAGCGGATCGTGGCCTTCGTCGTCGCCGAGGGGGTCACGGGCGGCGAGCTGACCGACTTCGTGGCCGCGCACCTGTCGGTCCACAAGCGCCCGCGCGAGGTCCGCTTCGTCGGGTCCATCCCGCGCAACGCGATGGGCAAACCGCAGAAGAAGCTCCTGCTGACGGACCCCCCGCACGGGACCGACCGGTGAACACCGGCAGCGCCGCCACCGCCGGTGCCCCCTGGATCCGCCGCTTCCACCCGCCGGCCCGCCCCTCCGGCACGGCCCCGGTCCTCGTCGTCCTCCCGCACGCCGGCGGCAACGCCTCGTTCTACTTCCCGCTCTCCCGCGACCTCGCCGCGCACGCCGAGGTCCTCACCGCCCAGTACCCCGGCCGCCAGGAGCGGCTGGGCGAGCCGGGCCCCGACACCGTCGCCGGGCTCGTCGGCGGGGTGGAACGGGCCCTGGAACCCTGGCGGGGACGGCCCCTGGTGCTGTTCGGGCACAGCATGGGCGCGGTCCTCGCGTACGAACTGGCGCGCCGCCTGGAGGCGTCCGGCGAGGGCCCGCGCGGCCTGATCCTCTCCGGCCGCCGCTCCCCGCTGGTGCCCCGGCACGACGACTTCCACACCCGGGACGACGACGCCCTGCTCGCCCACGTCCAGGCACTGTCCGGCACCGACGCGGGGCTGCTGGCCGACCCGGAGCTGCGGGAGATGATCCTCCCGGCGCTGCGCAGCGACTACCGGGCCGTCGGGACCTACCGCCACGAGCCCGGGCCGCCGCTGCGCACCCCGGTCAGCGTGCTCTGCGGGGAGTCCGACCCGCGGACGAGCGAGGCCGAGGCGATGGGCTGGCGCGAGCTGACGGAGGCGGCCTTCACCTTCCGGGGCTTCCCCGGCGGGCACTTCTACCTGGTCGCGCAGCACGAGGCCGTGGCCCGCGCGATCGCCGACGACCTGAAGGCCTTCGCCGCCGCGGTGTGACGGCGAAGGGGGTGGCCCGGGCACGGCGGTGGCCCGGCACGGCCCGGGGGCGGCTCAGCCCGGCTGCTCGCCCCGCACCGCGAGGTGCCGGGCCAGCGCCTCCGTTACCTCCGGCAGCCGTCTCGCCGACGGTGGTGTCCGGGTGCGCGGCGATGTCCCCGGCCACGATGACGACGGAACGGGTGCCGCCCGCTTACTGCCCCGATCCACCGGGGGGTTCGGGCAGGGTTTCCTCACCGAGCTTCATCAGGGCTCGGCCAGCAGGAACAGTTCGATTCCATCCACCCGTCCCAAGCGCCGTCGCGCTGGCGGACCTGGTGGGCGAGGAGATACGTACGTTCCCCGGCGGCCACAACGGCAACACCAGCCACCCCAAGGCCCACGCCGAACGCCTGTGCGCCCTGCTGACAGCGCTCTGACATGGCCTTATTGCGCGGGAAATGCTGTAGGCAAGGCCGATACCCATCAATACATTGACGCGCATGGACCAATCGCCTGGCGACTCCGGCATCGATCACCGCGCCCTCCTGGCGGCCTCCGTCACCGTCGCGCTGTGGGCCTCCGCATTCGTCTCCATCCGTGCCTCCGCCGAGCACTACGGCCCCGGCGCGCTCGCACTGGGACGCCTCCTGACGGCCTCGGTCGCGTTGGGTGTCGTCCTGCTGGTCAAGCGGGTGCCGTTGCCGCCCCGTCAGGCCTGGCCCGGGATCCTGGCATCCGGAGTGCTCTGGTTCGGGCTGTACATGGTGACGCTGAACTGGGGCGAACAGGGCGTCGACGCCGGCACCGCCGCCATGGTCGTCAACATCGGCCCGATCGTCATCGCCCTGCTCAGCGGCTGGCTGCTGAAGGAGGGGTTCCCGCCGATGCTGCTCGCCGGGATGGGGGTCTCCTTCGCGGGAGCCGTGGTCGTGGGCATGTCCACCTCCAAGGGCGGTGCGTCCTCCCTCACCGGGGTGCTGCTCTGCCTGGTCGCCGCGCTCGCCTACGGGGCCGGAGTGGTCTCGCAGAAGCCCGCCCTGCGGCACGCGGACCCGATCCAGGTCACCACGTACGGCTGCTTCGTGGGCACGGCCTGCACCCTCCCCTTCGCCGGCCAACTCCTCACGCAGCTCCCCGAGGCACCCCTGTCGGCCACCCTCAACATGGTCTACCTGGGCCTCTTCCCGACCGCCCTCGCCTTCACCACCTGGACCTACGCCCTGTCCCGCACGACGGCGGGCAAGATGGGCGCGACGACGTACGCGGTCCCGGCGGTCGTCGTCCTCATCGCCTGGTTCGCCCTGGACGAGATCCCGGGCTGGCTGACCCTCCTGGGCGGCGCCATCTGCCTGGCCGGCGTGTCGGTCTCCCGCAGGCGGCCGAGCGGTGCGGCCCGGGTGCCGGCGGCGGCGAAGTAGCGGGGTCCCGGCGGGGCGGTGCCGGAGGGGGCCCGGGCCGGTGCCTGCGACGGAGGACGATCAGGAGGGCGTTCCGGGTCGTCCCCCGAACCTGCGGGCCACGCGCTCCAGGCGGCCGCGGTGGTTCTCCCACCAGGCCCGGTCCTCTGCCGGCAGGCTGTTGCTGCCCTTCGACTCGCCCGCGGATCCGTCGAGGGACTCGCGCAGGATGTCGGCGTGGCCCGCATGGCGCTGGGTGTCGGAGATCACGCGTACCAGGGCGTGATGCAGCGTCACCTCCCGCCGCTCCTCGGGCCACCACGGCACGCGTCCCACCGCGTCGAGCGCCAGCGAGGCGATCGTGGTGTCGGAATGCTGCCACGCCTGCCGGTACAGCCCGACGATGTCCTCACGCGACTCCTCGGCGGTGGCCCACATGTCGGCGTTGGGTTCCGCGTCCTGCGTGTACCACCAGCTCGGCGCCTCATCCTTGAAGAACGGGCGGCCGAACGTGTCGCCGAAATAGCCCAGCTCCACACCGGCGAGGTGCTTGACCAGCCCCAGCAGGTTCGTCCCCGTGGGGGTCAGCGGGCGGCGGATGTCGTAGTCCGACAGCCCTTCCAGCTTCCACACCAGCGCGTCCCGCCCCTCTTGCAGGTAACGGAGCAGCTCTGCCTTGGGATTCGGTTCGCTCATGCCGGCAGTCTCCCATCCGGCCCCCGCTCAACGGGACTTCGGCTTCGGGAAGGCCGTGCGCAGGGCCGCGTCGCGCGTCGTGAGGGCGATGCGGAGGGCCGGGAGGACGCAGAGCGTCTGCATCGCCGCGTACCACCACGGGCAGACGCCCGGGATCAGGTCGACGCCGATGACCGCGACCGGGAAGACGACCGTGATGGTGCGCAGGCGGTCGTAGGCGCGGCGGGAGCCGCCGGCGGTGGAGAGGGCCAGGCGGTGGAGGAGCACCGCGATGAAGGGGAGCAGGACCGCACGGGTCCACATGAACGGGTTCACCATGTGGCCCGTACTCGCCACCGCGACGACCGCGAGGAAGGCGGCGGTGGTGAGGGTGCCGTAGACCTTGACGGCGGTCCGCGTCGTGGTGAAGGCGGCCTGGGCGGCCGGGGAGTCGAGGAGGGCCGCGGTGGCGGTGGCCGCCGTCTCGTTCGTGTTGGTTTCCATGGTCATGACGCTACGGAGCGGCCGCTCGGCACGGTATCGGCCTGGCCCCACAGGGGGGTGGGTCCAGCCCCACTCCCCTCCTCAGCCGGCGTGTTGCGGGCACCGGACCCCGCACAGTGGGGGAGTGGACCGAGAACGAGGGGGAGACATGGGACGTACGGGTTCCTGGGTGGCGCGGGCCGTGGTCGGGTTCTGGCGGGCCGGGGTCGCCGCCGTCGTCTGCATGCCGGTCCCCCTGGTGTGGGCCGCCGCCGTGGGGCTGGCGGTCTTGTGCGGGGCGGAGCGCCCGTGGTCGTGGATCGGGCCCGCCGTCATCGTGTGCGCGGGCACCCTCGCCCTGGCGCAGGGCGTCTGCCGGGCCGTGCGGGCCCTCGTCGCGCGGTGGACCGGTACCGCGATACCCGGCGGGTACCGGGAGGCAGGGCCGGTGATGCAGCTGTCCACCGGGTACTGGTGGAACGGCTTCAGCTACGAACGCACCCGCCGCGACGCCGTCATGGACCAGCGGATGCGGCTGTGGTGGAGCGACCCCGCCACCTGGCGCGACCTGCGGTTCGCCGTCATCGCGCCCTTCACCGCCGGGCTGGTGGCCGCCGTCCCGCCGGCCGCGCTCGCCGTGGCGGTGCTCGGGCTGGCCGGCGTCGGGCCGGCCGGGGCCGGGGCAGCCGCCCGCCTGACCGGGGCCGGCGCGCTGGCGGTGGCCGTCGGCCTCGCCCCGTACGCCTGGCGGTCCCTGCACCGGGTCGCCGTCCGCTTCCTCGGCCCCTCCTCCGCGATGCGGCTCGCCGAGCGGGTGGACGAGCTGACCGTCCAGCGCGCCGACGCCACCGTCGCGCAGGCCGCCGAGATCCGCCGCATCGAGCGGGACCTCCACGACGGCGCGCAGGCCCGGCTCGTCGCGCTCGGTCTCTCCCTGGCCACCGCCGAGGCGCTGATGGACCGGGACCCCGAGCAGGCCAGGGCGCTGATGCGGGAGGCGCGGGCCGGCGCCGCCGCCTCGCTGACCGAACTCCGCGAGCTCATCCGGGGGATCAGCCCGCCGGTCCTCAGCGAGCGCGGTCTCGTCGACGCCGTGCGCGCGCTCGCGCTGGACGTCCCCCTCGACGTGACCGTCAGGGCCGACGGCCCGCTGCGCCTGGACCCGCCCATCGAGTCCGCGCTCTACTTCGGCGTCGCCGAGCTCCTCACCAACGCGGCCAAGCACGCCGGGGCGAACCGGGCGCACGTCTCCCTCGTACGGGACGAGACCGGCATCGTCGTGGAGGTCGAGGACGACGGCCGGGGCGGGGCCGACGCCCGGCCCGGCGGCGGGCTCGCCGGCCTGCGACGCCGTCTCGCCGTCTTCGACGGCACGTTGGCGCTCACCAGTCCCCCTGGTGGCCCGACCCGTGTCAGGATGGCCGTGCCATGCGCATAGCCGTAGCCGAAGACCTGTACCTCCTGCGTGACGGGATGGTCCGCCTGATCGAGGCGTTCGGGCACGAGGTGGTGGCCACGGCCGCCACCGGGCCCGAGACCCTCGACGTCCTGCGGACCCACCGCCCGGACGTGTCCGTCGTCGACGTCCGCATGCCCCCGACGCAGTCGGACGAGGGCCTGCGCGCGGCCCTCACCGCCCGCGCCGAGATCCCCGGGCTGCCCGTCCTGATCCTCTCCCAGCACGTCGAACAGCTCTACGCCCGCGAACTGCTGGCCGACGGCACCGGCGGCGTCGGCTACCTGCTCAAGGAGAGCGTGTTCGACGCGGACCAGTTCGTCGGCTCCCTGGAGCGGGTCGCGGCGGGCGGCACCGCCATGGACCCGGCGGTCATCGCCAAGCTGCTGTCGGGCAGCGCCCCCGAGCGCGGGCTGGAGCGTATCTCCGAACGCGAGCGCTCCGTACTGGCCCTGATGGCGGAGGGCCTGTCCAACCACGCCATCGCCCGCCGCCTGTTCCTCAGCGAGGGCGCGATCAGCAAGTACACGACCTCCCTGTTCGGCAAACTCGGCATCACGGACGACGACGACACCAACCGCCGCGTCCGCGCGGTCCTCGCCTACCTCAACCGGCAGTAGCGTTCGCCCCGCGTCCCCCCGTCACACCACGTACGTCGCCTCGTTGCGCCCCAGGAGGTAGCCGAGCTGTAATCGGTTGTGCGCGCCGAGTTCCTGCTTGATGGCCGCGATATGGGCCTGGAGGGAACGCTCGCTGATCCCTATGCGGCGCGCGATGGCCTTGTCCGAGTACCCTTCCACCAGCAGGCGGCTGATCGACTCCCGGATCGCCGGGACGACCTCGTCGGCCGCCCTCGCGGCGTGGAGGGGGACGAAGGGAAAGGGCTTCGCCCGGTCCCAGGCCTTGTCGAACGTGTCGCGGAGAAATCGTACGATAGTCGGTTCGGTAATCGAGATCGCCGTGGTACGGTCCTCGTTCGCCGAAATGAAGGCGACGTCGTCCACGATGATCAAACGGTCGAAGAATTCTTCGAGCGTCCGTACTTGAGCGCCATATTCCGTTACGGCGCGGACATATTCCTTCGTCGCCTCGTCGAATCTCGTGGTGTGCTGATACAGGGTCCGCATCGCGACCCCCGCCGAGATTTGCCGGCGTACGGATTCCAGCGCGTCCTTCAGTACCGCACTGGGCCGCGCCCCGTCGGGCTGGGCGGTGAGGATGTCCCGCCGGACCGCCCCCAGGGCCTCGTTGATCGCCGTCGAGATGCTGCCCAGGCCGTGCAGATACCGCACGCCGGGGCCGACGACCTCCTCGGCCGGCGCCTCGACGGCCGCCGCCGCGGCCGGTCGGGCCGCCTGCTGGGCGGCCTCCTGTGCCAGAAGGCCCAGGTGCGTTGCGAGTTCCCGCAAGAAGGCCTGCGGTTCCCCCGCCGCGGCCGTGCACAGCTCCGCAGGTGCACCGCTCTGTGCGGTTTTGACGTATTTGACTACGTCCACTACCCACCCCTGTCTGTCCGGTATGGAGCTGTTTGCATCGGTTGAGACCCCGTGGGTTCCCGCAATGCGTAAACCGGAGCCATCGTAGGTCTAGTTCCTCTCGAGCGGGCAGGGGAGATTTGGTCTCACCGCAGGAACGAACACCGAGAAGGCGCACCGGAGATCAGGACCACCCGGATACCGCCTCGGTTTGGCGTTCCTGGAATGTCCGAACACGAAACGACTCGAGGGGACTGGGCAAAATGGGGAAGAACCGCATGGTGACTCGTCCGGCCAACCGTGTTTCGGGAATCCGCGGACGCGTGGTTCTCGCGACGGCGGGCGTGGCCCTCGGACTCGGAACGGCGGTCGCCGGTTTCGCCACCCACGCCGCCCAGGACGTCTCCCCCGCGGGTTCCGTCAGCCACCTGCGCTCCGGCGACGTCGGCTGGAACCTCGTGAACCCGCACGTCGCCGCCGGTGAGAACGGTGAGGCGGGCGACGTCGGCTGGAACAACCCGCAGCCCGCGACCACCCCGGCGCCCACCCCCACCTCCACCGACGACGTTGGCTGGAACTGATCGCCCACCGACGCCCCGTCCTGCACTGCATCACCTCCCGCCACTGACCGACCGGCAAAGGAATGGCTGATCCTCGTGGTTGCCTCCCCCTGGTTCCTGACCTCCGAGACCGCCGCAGGCCCCGCCCCCGCCGCCGTCCGCGTCTACTGCTTCCCGCACGCCGGCGGGAACCCCCGGACCTTCCTCGGGTGGCAGCCGGCACTGGAGGGCGACGCGCTGATCGCCGCCGTCTGCCCGCCCGGCCGCGGCCACCGCTTCCGCGAGCCGGCCCTCGCCTCCCTCCCCGCCCTCGCCGACGGCGCCGCGGCCGCCATCGCCCTCGCCGACGACACCACCGGCCGTCGCCCCTTCCTCCTCTTCGGCCACAGCTTCGGCGCGGCCCTGGCCTTCGAGGTGGCCCGCCGCCTGGACGGCCTGCGCGGCTTCGCCGGTCTCGTCGCCTCCGGATGCGCGGCCCCCTCCCTGCTGCCCACCCCCCGCGTCGTCGAGACGGCCCGCCTGGAAGGCCGCGCCTTCACGGAGGCCGTCGGCTTCTTCGGCGGTCTGCCGCCCGAGGTGATGCGCGACGAGGCCGTACAGGAACTCCTCCTGCCGCACCTGAAGGCCGACTTCCGCATGGTCGCCGCCCACCGCTACCGCCCGGGCCCCCCGCTGAGCGTCCCGGTCACCCTGCTCAACGGCACGGACGACCCGCACGTCGGCCCCGCCGCGCTCGACCCCTGGTCCCGCGAATGCGCCGCCCCGCCCCGGCGCCACTGGGCGGTCGGCGGCCACTTCTACTTCGAGGACAGGCCGGACGCCGCCACCTCCCTGCTGCGCTCCCTGGCCCGTACGGCAGCGGCGGCCGCGAAGGTGACGAAGCCGGTGGCTTCGGGATCAACCGCCCGCGGTGATGAGTACGTTGAGCTGATCTGACGGCCCGCCCGACGTACGACGGCACCCCCAGCGAGGACCCCTCATGACCCACAGCCCCAGCACCGACCCCGCCGCCCGACTCCGGCGCGGGGAGGCCTTCCGGGACCTGCACACCGGCCCCGGCCCCTTCGTCGTCCCCAACCCCTGGGACGCCGGCAGCGCCCGCATCCTGGCCTCCTTCGGCTTCGCCGCCCTCGCCACCACCGGGGCGGGCCTCGCCCACAGCCTCGGCCGCCCCGACGGCGCCAACCGGCTGACCCGCGAGGAGCTCCTCGCCAACGCCACCGCCATCGTGGACGCCACCGGACTGCCCGTCACGGCCGACCTGGAGAGCGGCTTCGGCGAGCGCCCCGAGGACGTCGCCGAGACCATCCGCCTCGCCGCCGAGGCAGGCCTGTCCGGAGGCTCCGTCGAGGACGCCACCGGCCGCGACGAGGACCCGCTGCGTCCGCTCGGCGAGGCCGTCGAGCGGGTCGCCGCCGCCGTCGAGGCGGCCAAGGGGCTCGGCTTCCCCTTCACCGTCACCGCCCGCGCCGAGAACTTCTTCCTGGGCCGGCCCGACCTCGACGACACCATCCGCCGCCTCCGGGCGTACGAGGCCGCCGGCGCCGACGTGCTCTACGCGCCGGCGCTGCCCGACGCCGAGTCGGTCCGCGCCGTCTGCGCCGCCGTCTCCCGGCCCGTCAACGTCCTGATGACCGGCGCCCTGAAGCTCTCCGTCGCCGAACTCGGCGCCCTCGGCGTACGCCGCGTCAGCACCGGCTCCGCCCTGTCCCGTGCCGCGCTCGGCGCCCTCACCCGCGCCGCCCGCGAGATCACCGGGCCGGGCACCTTCGGCTTCGGTGCGGACGCCCTCCCGTACGCCGAGGCCAACGCGCTCCTGGCGGCCCCGGCAGCCGCCACCGTGCCCGGGTCCGCCGCCACCGTGTCCGCCGCCCCCGCCCCGAACGCCCCGTCCGCCGCCGACCGAGAGAGCGATCCGGCACCGTGAGCCTTCCGTACGCGACACCCACCGCGCCCGCCGGCCCGGGGGCCCGACAGGCCCCCGCCGCCGTCCACCTGTCCGCGCCCCACTACGTCCTCGGCGAGCTCCGCTGCGACCACACCACGGTCGAGGGCCTGCGCGAACGCGCCCGCCGGTTCGGCATGCCGCCCCGCGCCGACCTGTGGGGCTGGGGCTCGGTGTACCGCACGGCCAAGTCCCTGGAGACCCTCGCCGCCGAGACCGCCCGCGCCACCCTCGACGGCGCGGGCGCCGCCCCGGCCGACGTGGACTGCCTCCTCCTGTGCTCCACCCGCTTCCCCGGCGGCCCGCGCACCCACGGCGCCTTCGTCGAGAACGTGATGGCCGCCACCGGCCTCGGCGCCGCCGCCTTCACCGGCCTCACCCTCGGCCGCTGCGCCAACCTCCTCGCCGGGATCCGCACCGCACAGGCGTACGTGGCCTCCGGCATGCACCGCACGGTCATGGTCGTCACCGCCGACCGGATCACCGACGAGTCCGCCCGCATGGAGAACTTCGCCCTCTTCAGCGACGGCGCCGCCTCCTGCCTGGTCAGCGCCGACCCGCTCGGCCCCCACGCCTACGAGGTCGTCGCGGGCGCCGGGGCCCAGGACCCGGCCGGACTCGACTGGTCCAACGAGATCAGCTCCGACCTGGCCCGAGAGGTCAACCGGCAGATCCTCGACGCGGCCGGCATGAAGATCGGCGACATCCAGGGCGTGCTCCACGCCAACCTCTACAAGCCCCTCGTCGTCCTCAAGGAACGCCAGGCCGGCTTCACCCGCGAGCAGCTCTTCCTCGACAACATCCCGCGCCTGGGCCACTGCTTCGCCGCCGACCCGCTGATCAACCTCGTCGACCGGGCGCGGGACGGGGCCCTCAAGCCCCACGGCCACTACCTGCTGGCGTCCAGCGTCCCGGGCGTACGCATAGCCGTCCTGCTCCGCGCGCTGCCGACGGCCGCGCGCACCCCCGAAGACCCGGCCGACGCCGACGCCGACGCACCCGCAGCCGCACCCGAAGGATCCCTGGCATGAGCGCGCACCCCACCCCCGACGAGGAGACCTCCCTCGACATGGCGCGCAGCTTCTACGCGCCCGCCTTCACCCTCCCCGACCTCACCACCTCCCTGCCCTCCGGCCCCTTCGAGGCCTCCCCGGAAGGCGCGGCCGAAGCCGCCCGGATCACCGCCGGGCCGCCCGCCGGGCTCTTCCGGCGCCTGATCGCCGACCAGGAGAGCGAGGCCGTCCTCCTCGCGGCCCGCCGCGTCCTCGCCGCCTTCCTGACCCCGCCCGACGAGGCCGAGGCCCCGGCCGCCGGGTCCGACGCCCTCGGACCCGACGCCGACGCCGACGCGGACGCCGTCGCCGCCCACGTCCTGGCCGCCCGCGCCGAGTTCGCCGCCGTCCTCGCCCCGCTGCGCACCCACCCCGACCCCGAGGTCCGCACCGCCGTCCTGCGCCAGCGGGCCCCCCTCGCCCTGACCGGCGGCTGCTGGCTCGACACCCTCTCCCAGGCCGCCACCCAGCCCGCCGAGATCGTCGGCCGCCTCTTCGGCCAGCACTGGCTGCTCCAGGGCGAGGGCACCTCCGAGGCCGGCCTGCTCGGCCGCCGCCGCCGGGCCCTCATCGGCCACGGCGTTTACCTCCCCGGCGTGGAGGCCGCCTCCTTCCTCGACGAGGCCGGCGCCCGCCCGCTCACCGCCCTGCACGGCGCCTTCCACCTGGCCCTGTCCCGGCTGCCCGCCTCCTTCCTCCCCGAGGTCGTCGGCGTCCACTACGCCGCCCACGCCCTCGGCCTCGACGAACTCCTCCTCGGCACCGAGCCGATGCTCGCCGAGAGCGACGTACGGCCCGTGCTCGCCGCCTACCTCGCCTTCACCGAGGACTCCCCGACCGGCCCCGACGACCGCCGCCGCGCGCTGGCCGCCGTACGCCTCCTGCTGCGCCTGGAGCGCGAGCACACCGCCGCCCTAGCCGAGCTCGCCGCCTGGTACGACGGGCTGTCGCTGGACGCGAAGGTCGCCCGGATCGTCGAACGGCACGCCCCGCACGCCGGCCGCCAGCACTCCGCCGTACGCCTGGGCACCCGGGCGCTCACCGACTGGCTCGACACCGGCGACCTCGACGCCGCCGCCTTCGTCCGCGAACTGCGGGCCTCCCGCCAGCTGCGGCCCGCCCGCGACGGCGGTCCCTGCCGCTTCCTGAAGGCCGTCAAGTTCGGCGGACCCATGTTCGGCATCTTCGACGAGCGCGAGGCCGCCGTCCTCACCGACTGGGCCCGCGCCATCGCCGACGGCGAGCCCGCCGGGGCCGACCTCGCCCCCGCCACCGCCGGGGACGCGCCCGCCCGCGCCTGGAGCGCGCGGCTCGCCGCCGACCCCGCCGACATCCTGGTGCGCGAGCCCGAAGGCCCCGAGGACCACCGCCGGTTCTTCCACCGGCTCGTCAACTTCGAACACCACCCCAACGTGCTGCCGCTCGCCCGCGCCCGCGCCGAGGCCGGCCTCGCCGAGGCCGAGATCCTCTTCGAGCACGGGGCCGAGGGCCTGCTCACCGACGCCTCCTGGTTCCCGTACACCCCCGAGGCCCTGCTGGAACGGGTCGAACGGATCTACTGGGACAAGCTCGTGGACCCGTACGAGCCGCTCACCGAGATCCCCTCACGCGACGAGGTGGTCTTCGAGCAGTCCACGTACGCCCTGGGCAGCCTCATCGACGGCACCTGGGCCCACCGCGTCGGCAACCTCGGCCGCCGCGGCCGGCGCAGCGACGACATGCTCTTCTCCATCTACGCGGACGAGATGGGCCGCGGGGACATGGCCAAGAACCACATCACGATCATCCACAAGGTCCTGGCCAGCATGGACATGGACCTTCCGCACATCCGGCAGGAGGCCTTCCTGCACCAGGGCGACCTGCCGGACCACCTGTACGGCTTCTCCGTCCACCAGCTCTGTCTGTCGCTCTTCCCCGACACCCTCTACGACGAGATCCTCGGCTACAACCTGGGCATCGAGATGTTCGGCCTCGGCGCGATGCGGATGCACGAGATCCAGAAGCTGCGCCGGCACGGCCTCGACGTCTCCTACGAAGAGGCCCACCTGTCCATCGACAACTTCTCGGCGGGCCACGCCCGCCAGTCCGCCGACATCGTCGTCGCCCATCTCGACGAGGTCCGCCACCTCTCCGGCGAGGAGGCCGTCCAGCGCGCCTGGCGGCGGATCTGGCGCGGCTACGCCTCCTTCGCCTTCTTCATCGAACACGCCCTGGTCAAACGGGTCCGCGCCGCCGGGGCCGAGGCGGCCGGCGCCCCCGCCGAGCTGGTCATCTGAGGAGCCGGAGCATGGAACCGACCACGAGCTTCGACCCCGAGGTGCTCGCCCTCCCCTTCTACGAGGACTCCCACCGCCGCCTCGCCGCGGCGGCCGGCGCCTGGTGCGACAGCAACCGCGTCCTGTGGGAGGAGGCCCGCGCCCTCGGCCCCGACGCCGCCGGACGCCGTCTCGTGCGCGCCCTCGGCGCGGCGGGCTGGCTCACCGAACTGGACCCGCGGGGCGTCCCGGTGGACGACTTCCGGGCGGTGTGCCTGCGCCGCGAGGCCCTCGCCTACGCCGAGGACCTGGCCGACTTCGCCTTCTCCGTCCAGGCGCTGGCCGCGACCCCGCTGCTGCGCTTCGGCAGCGAGGCGCAGCGCCGCCGCTACCTGCCCGGGATGGCCGCGGGCACCCTGATCGGGGCGTTCGCGGTCTCCGAGAAGGAGGCCGGGTCCGACCTGGCGTCGGTCGGGCTGGAGGCGGTGCGCGAGCGGGACGGCTCGTACACGCTGAAGGGCCGCAAGGCGTGGATCGCGAACGGCACCATCGCGGACGTGTTCGTGGTCATCGCCCGTACGGGGGAGGGCCCGGGACCGCTGGGCCTGTCGGCATTCCTGGTGCCGGCCGCCACGCCCGGGCTGCGGGTCGAGCGGATCGACGCCATCGCCCCGCGCTCCTTCGCCCACCTCGCCTTCGAGGACTGCCGGCTGCCGGCCGACGCGGTGCTCGGGCGGCCGGGGAAGGGGTTCGTGGTCGCCGTGGACCTGCTGGAGCGGTTCCGCACGACCGTCGGCGCGGCCGCCCTCGGCTTCGCCCGGCGCGCCTTCGACACCGCCCTCGCGCACGTCCTGGCGCGGGAGGCGTACGGGTCCGTGCTCTTCGACCTCCAGCTGGTCAAGGCCCGGCTGGCCGACATGGAGGTGCAGCTGAACGCGGCCTCGCTGCTGGTGGCGCGGGCCGCCTGGGAGACCGACCGGGGCAGCCGCCGCTTCGCACGGCACTCCAACATCGCCAAGGTCCACGCCACCGAGGCCGCGCAGGAGGTGGTGGACTGCGCGGTGCAACTGCTGGGCGCGGCGGGGATCGTCCGCGACTCCGTCACCGAGCGGCTGTACCGGCAGATCCGCTCGCTGCGCATCTACGAGGGAACCTCGGAGGTCCTGCGCATGGCCATCGCGGGCTCCCTGGACATGCGCAGGGCGGCACGCGCCGCAGCCTGACCGGCCCGTACGGCCCGCCCCACCCGTAAGACCGTTCAACGAGGAGATGCAGTGAACGCCCCGAGCACCGTCGACCCCACCCCCGTCGAGGCCGTCCGCCTCGCGGACCCCTACCCCCTCTACGCGCGCCTGGTGGCCGAGCGCCCCTTCGCCTTCGACGAGGCGCTCGGGGCGTGGGTGGCCGCCGACGCGGCCGCGGTGCGCGCGGTGCTCGGCGCCGGCGCGCTGCGGGTGCGGCCGGTGGCGGAGCCCGTTCCGGCGGGCATCGCGGGGACGGCGGCCGGGGAGGTCTTCGGCGAGCTCGTACGGATGACGGACGGGGCGGCGGCGGTCCGCCTCAAGGGGGTCGTCGCGCAGGCCCTGGCCCGCGCCGACCTCGGGCGGGCCGCCGCGCTGGCCGCCCGCTTCACCCGCGAGGCGCTGGCCGGGGGCGGCGAAGTCCCGTACGAGGAGCTGATGTTCGGGGTTCCGGCCCGGGTCGTCGCGGCGCTGAGCGGCCTGGCCGACGGGGCCGACCGCGAGGCGGCCGCGGCGATCGCCGACTTCGTCCGCTGCATCCCCGCTTCCGCGACGGAGGACGACCACCGGGCGGCCGCGACGGCCGCCGCCCGCCTGCGCGAACTCCTGGGCCCGCCCCTGGCCGCCGCGTCCGCCACCGATGAGGGGTCCGCCGCCGGGGCGCTGCCCGGGGCCCGGAGCGGCCGGGAGGGCGCAGCCTCCGTCGGGGCGCCCGCTCCGGCGGGTGGCTGCGCGTACCCCGCCGGCCGGGCGGACGGCCTGCTGCGCGAGCTGGTCGCGGCCGCCGAGCGGGCCGGCTGGGAACACGCGGGGCCGCTGCTCTCCAACGCCGTCGGCTTCCTCTCGCAGACCTACGACGCCACCGCCGGCCTCATCGGGAACACCCTCGTCGCCCTCGCCCGGGGCGCCGGGGTCCCCGACACCGGGGCGCTCGTGCGCGAGGTGGTCCGCCATGACGCGCCGATCCAGAACACCCGCCGCTTCGCCGCCGGGGCGTTCACCCACGCGGGTTCCACCGTGGAGCCCGGGCAGCAGGTCCTCGTTCTCCTCGCCGCCGCCAACCGCGACCCCGCCGTCAACCCGGACCCCCACACGCTGTCACCCGGAAGGGTGAATCCGACCGTGTTCACCTTCGGTGCGGGAGCCCACCGCTGCCCGGGCGGGGAGCTGGCCGCAGCCCTTGCCACCGCCGTGGTGGACGGGCTCCGCAGGGCAGGCTGGAGCACCACAGCGACCCCCGCCTACCGCCCTCTGGCGAACGCCCGGATCCCGCTCCTCTAGCGCGCGAGAACGTCCAGGACGCAGCCCCCGCAACCGCGATCAGGCCGGGGGTCACCCACCCCCATGCCTCCAGACAGGACAAAACGCACCATGTCGGACCACACGTCAGACCGCACCCACCTCTGGATGCGGCACGAGGCCCGCTCCACCGAACGCCGCGCCCCCCTCACCCCGCAGGACGCAGCCCGCCTCGTCGAGGCCGGCGTCCGCATCACCGTCGAGGAGTCGGCCCAGCGCGCCTTCCCCCTCGCCGACTACGCCGCCGCCGGCTGCGCCACCGCCCCCGCCGGCACCTGGCACGAGAAGGCCCCCGACGACGCCTACGTCCTCGGCCTCAAGGAACTCCCCGGCGGACCCGGCGCCCCCGCCCTGCGCCACCGGCACATCTACTTCGGCCACGCCTACAAGGGCCAGTCCGGCGCCCGCGAGCTGCTCGCCCGCTTCACCACCGGCGGCGGCGCCCTGCTCGACATGGAGTACCTCACCGACGACTCCGGCCGCCGCGTCGCCGCCTTCGGCTACTGGGCCGGCTACGTGGGCGCCGCCCTCGCCGTCCTGCACCACCGCCGCGCGCTCACCACCCCGCTGGTCCCCACCGACCGCCCCGCCCTCGACGACCTCCTCGCCTCCACGGCGCCGGCCGCGGACACCACCGCCGCCCTCGTCATCGGCGCCCTCGGCCGCTGCGGCCGCGGCGCCTGCGACGCCCTCGTCCAGGCCGGCCTGGAACCCACCCGCTGGGACCTGCCCGAGACCCGCGACCTCGACCGCGCGGCCCTCCTCGGCCACGACCTCCTCGTCAACACCGTCCTGACCAGCACCCCCGTACCGCCCTTCCTGACCAAGGCCGACCTGGACGAGCCCGTCCGCCGCCTGCGCCTGGTCTCCGACGTCACCTGCGACGTCACCTCCGACTGCAACGTCCTGCCCGTCTACGACACCACCACCACCTGGGCCGAGCCCGTCCGCACCCTGCGCGAGGGCGAACGCCCCCTCGACCTGATCGCCATCGACAACCTCCCCTCCCTCCTCCCCGTCGAGGCCAGCACCGCCTTCTCCGCCGAACTCGCCCCGCACCTGCTGCGCCTGGCCGAGTGGGACGGCGTCTGGGCCCGCGCCCTGCACACCTACCGGACGGCCGTCGAAGTCCAGGAGGCACCCCTTGTCATCTGACCTGTCCGCGCCCGCCGCGGCCCCCGCGTCCGGCACCGTCCACTGGATAGGCACCGGACTGTCCACCGGCCGCTCCGGCCTCTCCCTCGTCTGCGAGCGCGCCCGCCGCGTGGTCCTGTGGGACCGCACGGCCGAGCGCGCCGCGGCCCGCCTGGCCGCCCTCGGCCTGGCGGGCCGCGCCGAGGTCCGCGCCCTCGCCCCCGCCGCCCTGGCGGCGGAGACGGGCGCGGGCGACGTCCTCGTCTCCATGCTCCCGGCCACCGAGCACACCCCCCTGCTCGGCCTGGCCGCCGACCGCGGCGCCCACTTCGCCTGCACCAGCTACACCTCCCCGGAGCTGGCCGAACAGGCGCAGCGGGCGGCCGCGCGGGCCCGTACGGTCGTCCTCACCGAGGCCGGGCTCGACCCCGGCATCGACCACCTCATGGCCCACGACCTCGTCGCCCGGGCCCGCGACGCGTTCGGCCCGTCGCCGGCGACCGCCGTGTTCACCTCCTACTGCGGAGGCCTCCCGGCGGTCCCCGGCCCGTTCCGCTACCGCTTCAGCTGGGCCCCGTACGGGGTCCTCAGCGCCCTCGGCAACCCGGCCCGCTACATCGACGGGTGCGCCGAACTCACCGCCTCGCGCCCCTGGGAGGCGACCACCCCGCTGACCCTGGCGGGCGAGGAGTTCGAGGTCTACCCCAACCGCGACAGCCTCCCCTTCGTCGCCCAGTACGGCATCCCGTACTACTGGCACCTCGACACCTTCGTCCGCGGCACGCTGCGCAACGCCGGCTGGCGCACCGCCTGGGAGGAGGTCTTCGAGACCGTCGCCGCCGGGGACCAGGACGCCGTCCGCGCCCTGGCCCACGAGCTCGCCGCCCGCCACCCGTCCGGCCCCGCCGACCTCGACCGCGTCGTGCTGTCCGTCTCGCTGGAGCTGCGCACCAGGTCGGGCGAGCGCTGGCGCGGCTCCCGCCTGCTCGACCTCACCGGCGGCCCGGACGAGTCGGCCATGGCCCGCTGCGTCTCCCTGCCCGTCGCCTACGGGGTGACGCGGATCCTGGCCGGCGCCCTCCCCGCCGGGCTGAACCGGGCCGCGGGGACGCCCCGCGAGGCCTCCCGCTGGCTGTCGTTCCTCGGCGCCCACGGACTCGCCGGCCGCTACGAGGAGACCGCCTCCACCCCCGCAGGAGTACCGGCATGACCGCCTGACGTCCCCACCCCACCCCTCCCTCACCCCACTTCCCCCTCACCTCACCCACCGCACATCGAACGAGAGGTTCCGAACCATGGGGCACGAGAGCTTCCGGCCGGGCATCACGCACTTCCGCTGCGTGGGAGTCGGCGTGGGCCCGGCCAACCTCAGCCTGGCGTCCCTGCTGCACAGCAGGCCGGACGTACCCAATCTCTTCCTCGACCGCAAGGAGTCCTTCGGCTGGCACGACGGCCAGCAGATCCCCGGCACCAGCCTCCAGGTCTCCCAGTTCAAGGACCTGGTCAGCCTGGCCGACCCCGCCAACCCCTTCTCCTTCCTCTCCTACCTGCACGCCAAGGGCCGGGTGTACCACTTCCTCAACGCCCGGTTCGACGACGTGCCGAGGCTGGAGTTCCGCAACTACCTGGCCTGGGCCAGCCGCCGCAACGAGAACGTCGTCTTCGGCGAGGGCGTCGAGGAGGTCGACTTCGACGACGGGCGCGGGGTGTTCACGGTCCGCACCGGACGCCGCACCGTCACCGCCGAGAACGTCGTCGTCGGCGTCGGCAGCCGCCCCTGGGTGCCGCCGCTGGGCGCCCACCAGCTCGGCCCCACCCAGTTCCACGTCAGCGACTACATGGCCAACGCGCAGGACGTCGGCGGCAAGCGGGTCGTGGTCATCGGCGGAGGCCAGTCCGGCGCCGAGGCCTTCCTCGACCTGATCTCCCGCGGCGGCTGGGACCTGCCCCGCCGGGTCTCGTGGATCTCGCGCCGGCAGAACTACTTCCCGATCGACGACTCGCCCTTCACCAACGACTACTACATGCCCAGCCACGCCGACTACTTCTACGGGCTGCCGCGCGAGCGCCGCCAGTCGCTGAACTCCCGCAACGTCCTCAGCAGCGACGGCATCTCCGAGTCCACCCTGCGCGAGATCTACCAGGGCATCTACGTCCACCGGTTCGTGGAGGGCAACGAGGACCTGGTCGCCCTGCACCCGGGCCGCGAGGTCTTCGACGTCCGCCCCGGCCCCTTCGGCGGCTGGGAGGTCTGCGCCCGGCACACCCAGGAGGAGCGGTCCGTGGAGAAGTTCGAGACCGACGTCATCGTCTGGGCCACGGGCTACCGGCCCGCCGCCACCGAGTTCCTCGCCCCGCTCGCCGGACGCCTGGAGCACGAGGGCGAGGAACTGCGCGTCGACGAGGACTACGCCGTCCGCTGGGACGGGCCCGCCGACCGGCGCATCTTCGTCCAGAACGGCGTCCGCGGCCAGCGCGGCCTCGCCGACCCCAACCTCAGCCTCAACGCCTGGCGCAGCCGGCGCATCGCCGACCGGCTGTGCGGCGTACGCGGGGACGAGCAGCTCGCCTCCTTCATCGAGTGGTCCTCCAAGACCCCCCAGGACGAACGGTGGACCGCCTGATGACCACGGACCGCGCCGGCTCCTGCCGCCCCCTGTCCACCGACCCCGAGGCCCACCCCGCGCCCACGGCCCCGCCGCAGCCCCCGGCCGGTCCCTCCCTGCCGGCCGACACCGCCGTTCCCGCCGTGACCGGCATGCCGTCCGGGTCCGCGACCGGTCCCGCCGCCGGCCCCACCACCGCCCCCGCCTACCGCACCACCGCGCCCCACGCCGGCGGGCCCACCGGGGCCCGGACCGACGTCGCCGTCGTCGGCGCCGGCATCCTCGGCGTCCTCGTCGCCCGCGAGGTCCTCGCCCGCGACCCCGCCGCCACCGTCACCGTCCTCGACCGGGACATGATCGGCTCCGGCGCCACCCGCCGCTCCGCCGGACTGCACTTCCCGCGCGGGGCCAACGACGCCGTCCGCGCCCTGGCCGCCGAGAGCGAGCGCTTCTACGCCGACCTCCACACCGCCCGCCCCGACCTGCCCATCCACCCCGTCGACATGACCGTCCTCGCGCCCGAGTCCGCCGAGGAGGCCCTGCGCGAGGCCTACCTCCCCGAGGCCAAGCTCCGCTGGACCGCCGAACTGCCCCCCTGCGTCCCCGTCCTGCCGAAGGATTTCGGGGCCTGGGAGGGCGACGGCTGCCAGCACGCCGACGTCCACGCCCTCACCCAGTTCCTCGCCGCCGAACTGCGCCCCGCCGTCTCCTTCCGCGAGGGCGTCGCCGTCGAGACCGCCGCCGCCGGCCCCGGCGGCACCCGGCTCACCCTGACCGGCGGCGCCACCCTCGACGCCGGACACGTCGTCATCGCCCCCGGCCCCTGGACCGGCGAACCCGCCTGGCGCGAACTCGTCGCCCCGCTCGGGACCCGGATCAAGAAGGTCGTCGCCCTGCACGTGGACACGGCACCCGCCCCCGGGGACCGGGCGGTCGTCCTGCACGAGGAGGACGCCTTCCTGCTGCCCGTCCACCACCGGGGCCACTGGCTGCTCAGCTACACCTGCCGCGAGTGGGACGTCGACCCCGCCACCGTCGACCCGGCCGTCACCGCCGGCCACCTGCGCGAAGGCCGCGCCCTCCTCACCCGCTACGCCCCCGCCCTGGCCGCCCACTGCCGGTCGGGCCGGGTGTTCTGCGACGCGTACGGGCCCGACGGCACGCCCCTGGCCACCGCCCTCGACCCCTACGGCCGGCTCGTCTTCGCGGGCGCCGCCGGCGGCTCCGGCTACCGCCTGGCCCCGGCGCTCGCCGCCCGCGCCGTCGACCTGATCCCCTCCCTCCCGTCCCCGCGAAAGGCCACGACATGATCATCGCGAGTTATGACGACGACGTGCTGGAGCAGGCGTTCGGCATCGACATGAGCGGTGTGGAGGGCCTCGGGACCGGCGCCGGATGGGGCCGGGTCGCCCCCGGCCGGGCCACCGACGACCACCACCACGACGAGACCGAACTGTTCGTCATCGTCTCCGGCCGCGGCCGCTTCCTCATCGGCGGCGAACACCACGAGGCCGCCCCCGGCACCGTCGTCCTCTTCGAGCCCTTCGAGTCCCACGTCCTGGAGAACACCGCCGAGGACGGCACCGACCTGGTCTTCTTCACCCAGTACTGGCGCGACGCCCAGCGGGCCGCGCAGGCCGCCTCCGCACCCCACCGCACCGGCTTCGGCGACCGCCCCGTCTTCGTCTTCTCCACTCCGCCCACCCCCAACGGCGACCTGCACCTGGGCCACCTCGCCGGCCCCTACCTCGGCGCCGACGCCTTCACCCGCTTCCAGCGCATGAACGGCACCGAGGCCTACCACCTCACCGGCAGCGACGACTACCAGAGCTACGTCGTCGGCGCCGCCCGCCGCGACGGCCGCAGCCCCGCCGAGACCGCCGCCCACTACAGCGCCGAGATCGCCGAGACCCTGCGGCTGATGGACATACCCCTCGACCAGTACACCGTCACCGACCAGGACCCCGGCTACCGCCAGGGCCTCCAGGACTTCTTCAGCCGGATCGTCGCCTCCGGCGAGATCACCGTCAGCGAGCACGACGCCCTCTACGACGCCCTCAGCGGCGCGTACCTCTACGAGGCCGACGTGACCGGCGGCTGCCCCGGCTGCGGCGCCACCACCTCCGGCAACCTCTGCGAGGAATGCGGCGAACCCAACACCGTCGCCGACCTCGCCGAACCCCGCTCCGCCTCCACCGGCAGCGCACCCCGCCCGGCCCCCGCCGCCCGCTGGACCCTGCCCCTGCACGCCTACGCCGGCGACGTCCGCGCCCACCACCGGCGCGGCCGCGTCCCCGCCCGGCTGCGCGAACTCGCCGACCGGCTCTTCCGCCGCCCCGCCCTCGACCTCCCCCTCACCCACCCCTCCGGCTGGGGCGTCGAACCCCGCGAGGGCGACACCGACGGACAGGTCATCTGGGTCTGGCCCGAGATGAGCTACGGCTTCCTGCACGGCATCCAGTCACTCGGCGCCCGCCTCGGCCGCCCCTGGAAGGCCGCAGAGCCCAGCGCGGACTGGAAGATCGTCCACTTCTTCGGCTACGACAACAGCTTCTACCACTCCGTGCTCTACCCGGTCCTCTACCAGCTCGCCCACCCCGGCTGGACCCCCGACATCGACTACCACGTCAACGAGTTCTACCTGCTGGAGGGCGAGAAGTTCTCCACCAGCCGCCGGCACGCCATCTGGGGCAAGGAGGTCCTCACCCCCGACACCGTCGACGCCGTCCGCTACTTCCTTGCCACCACCCGCCCCGAGGGCAGCCGCACCGACTTCCGGCGCGCCGCCTACGAGGCCGTCCTCGCCGACACCCTCATCGGCACCTGGCAGCAGTGGCTGACCGACCTCGGCGCCCGCGTCGCCAAGCACCACGGCGGCCGCGCTCCCGACGCCGGCAACTGGACCCCCGAGCACACCGCCTTCCTCGCCCGCCTCGGCACCCGCCTCGACGCCGTCACCGGAGCCCTCGGCAACGACTCCTTCTCCCTCGCCCAGGCCGCCGCCGAACTCGACGGCATCGTCCGCGACACCGTCCGCTTCACCCGCGCCGAAGGCCTCCTCACCGACACGCCCGGCTGGGAGGACGAGAACCGCACCGCCGTCGCCCTCGAACTGGCCGCCGCCCGCCTCCTCGCGCACGCCTCCGCCCCGGTCATGCCCCGGTTCGCCGCCCGGCTGGCGGCCGCCCTCGGCACCGACAGCCCGCGCACGTGGCCCCGTACCGTCGAACTCCTCACCCCCGGCGCCGCCGTCGACCTCGCCGACGCCGTCTTCTTCCAGCCCTCCCCGGCCGCGCGCCGGGCGGAGGGAGCCGCCCAGGCCGAGCCCGCCCTCACCCCCTGGCTCACCCAGGTGGCCCGCACCGCCCTGCGCCTCGGCGCCGACGAGCAGATCGCCCACCGCACCCTCACCCAGCTCGCGGCCGGATCCCTCCAGGCCGTCACCGTCCAGTACCAGATCCTCGACGCCCTCGACGTCGACCTGTCCATGGACGAACTCCTGCACGGCGGCACCCTCGCGGAGCTCGCCGCCGTCATCGCCGAGCGCGCCGAGCCCTCCGCCGTCGCCGCCCTGACCTCGGGGGAGGCCCGATGAACCAGCACCGCCACGTCCTGCGCGAGATAGCCGAGCGCGGACTGACCATCAGCCTCGCCGACGGCGACCTGCGCCTCCAGGGCAACCGCGAACGGATGGACCCCGAGTTCATCGCCCGCGTCAGAGACGCCAAACCCGCCCTCGTCGCCCACCTGGAGCGCGAGGCCGACCACGGCCCCGGCTTCCCCCTCACCCCCCTCCAGCGCAGCTACTACCTCGGCCGCGGCGGCGTCTTCGAGGTCGGCGACGTCTCCAGCCACGTCTTCCACGAGATCGAGGGCGACTGGGACATCGACCGGCTCCAGGCCTCCCTCGACACCGTCGTCGCCGCCCACAGCGGCCTGCGCTCCCGCTTCCTGTCCGACGAACGCCAGGCCACCCAGTACGGCGACCTCGCCCCGCGCATCGGCGTCCTCGACCTGCGCTCCCACACCCCCCGCCAGCAGGACGCCATCCGTGCCCAGCTCCGCGAGATGCGCTCCCACCAGGTCCTGCCCGCCGACCAGGCCCCCCTGCTCACCGTCGACGCCACCATCCTCGACGACGACAGGATGCTCCTCCACGTCGGCCACGACGGGCTCGTCATGGACGGCATCAGCATGTTCCTCTTCTTCCGCGCCTGGTGGCACGCCTACCAGAGCCCCGGCGCCGACGTCCACGAGGAACTCCCCTACGAGGACTACCTCGCCGCCCTCGAAGCGGCCCGCGACAAGGCCCCCGCCCGCCGCTCCCGCGCCTACTGGCTGGAACGCGCCGACGACCTCGCCCCCCACCCCGACCTGCCGCTGCGCACCAGCCCCGCCGCCCTGACCGAGACCCGCTTCACCCCGCGCCGCGTCACCCTCGACCGCACCGTCTGGACCGCCCTCAAGGACCGCGCCGCGGCCGTCGGCCTGACCCCCTCCGCCCTGCTGCTCGCCGCCTACGCCGAAACCCTCGCCACCTGGGGCGCCGGCGAGCGGTTCACCCTCACCACCACCGTCGCCCACCGCCCGCCCGTCCACCCCCGCGTCTTCGAGGCCATCGGCCAGTTCTCCGACACCCTCCTCGTCGAGGCCGAGGTCGACCGGGCCCTGACCTTCGCCGACCGCGCCCAGCTCCTCCAGGCCCGGCTGCACACCGACATCGACCACCGGCACTTCTCCGGCGTCGAGGTGCTGCGCGAACTCGCCCGGCGCCGCGGCGGGGTCACCGCCGCGCGCATGCCGTACACCTTCAACAGCGCCATCGGACACGTCAGCAGCGAGGTCGACGGCTCCGCCCTGGAACTCTTCGGCAAGGAGGTCTACTCCGTCAGCCAGACCCCCCAGGTATGGCTCAACGCCTTCGCCATGGAGCAGCACGGCGCCCTCGTCGTCCAGCTCGACGGCATCGACGAACTGTTCTGCGAAGGCCTCCTCGACGACCTCGCGCACGGCTACCGCACCCTCCTCGAAACCCTCGTCGACGAGGCCTCCTGGCAGCTCCACGCCTTCGACCTGCTGCCGCCCGCCCAGCGCGAGCGCCGCACCGCCGCCAACGACACCGCCGTCGCACTCCCCGACGAGATGCTCGGCGACGCCATCGTGGCCCGGGCCGCCCTCAGCCCCGCCGCCCCCGCGATCCTCACCTCGGACCGCACCGTCAGCTACGGCGAACTCCTGCACCGGGCCGCCACCGCCGCCACCTGGCTGCGCGCCCAGGGCGTCGGCCGCGGCGAACTCGTCGGCCTCGTCTGCCACCGCGGGCCCGAGCAGATCGTCGGCATCCTCGCCACCGTCCTCGCCGGAGCCGCCTACCTGCCCGTGGACGCCGGCCTGCCCGCCGCCCGCCAGGAGTACATGCTCGCCGACGGCCGGGTCCGCTGCGTGCTCACCAACACCGGCCGGCCCTCCGACGACACCGTCGCCGCCTTCGACCTCACCCGGCCCTGCTCCGGCCGCGCCGAACTCCCCGACCGGCTCCCCGGATCCCACCCGGACGACCTCGCGTACGTGCTGTACACCTCCGGCACCACCGGCGCCCCCAAGGGCGTCATGGTCAGCCACCGCAGCGTCGCCAACCTCGTCGCCGACTGCCACCACCGCTTCGGGATCACCGCCGAGGACCGGTTCATGGCCGTCAGCGCCTTCCACTTCGACCTGTCCGTCTGGGACGTCTTCGGCGCCCTCTCGGCCGGCGCCGCCCTCGTCATGCCCGACCGCGACAAGGCCACCGACCCCGCCCACTGGCTCGAACTGTGCTGGCTCTACGGGGTCAGCGTGTGGAACTCCGTCCCCGCCATCGTCGGCCTCCTGCACGGCCAGGCCCGCTCCGACGGCGACGTACCGCCGGGGCTGCGCCTGGTCATGATGAGCGGCGACCGGATCCCGCCCGCCCTGCCCGCACAACTGCGCGAGCTCGTGCCCGGCCTGGAGGTGGTCTCCCTCGGCGGCCCCACCGAGACCACCGTCTGGAACATCCTGCACCCCGTCGGGGAGGACGAGGACGGGTCCGCGTCCATCCCCTACGGCCGCCCCAACTCCAACAACCGCGCCTACGTCATCGACCGCGACGGCCTCGACGCCCCCGACTGGGTCACCGGCGAGATCACCGCCGCCGGCACGGGACTGGCCCGCGGCTACTGGGGCGACCCCGAGCGCACCGCCGAGCGCTTCTACGAGGACACCGCCCGCGGGGAGCGCATGTACCGCACCGGAGACCTCGGCCGGTACCTGCCCGACGGCAGCATCCAGATCCTCGGCCGCAGCGACTTCCAGATCAAGATCAACGGCTACCGGATCGAGGCCGGCGAGGTCGAGACCCGCCTCGCCGCCCTCGCCGAGATCGCCCGGGCCGTCGTAGCCCCCCAGGGCAACCGGCTCGTCGCCCACCTCGTCCCCTCCGGCGGCCACCGCCCCCACCTGTCCGAGATCCGCCAGGCCCTGCGCGCCGACCTGCCGGACCACATGCTGCCGGCGGCCGTGCTCTGGCACGAGGAGTTCCCGCTCACCCGCAACGGCAAGGTCGACCGCACGCGGCTGGCCGAACTCGGCGCCCAGGCGCCCGCCGCCGGCCGCGCGTCGGGCGGCAGCGCCCCCGCCACCCAGGCGGAGAAGATCCTCTGCGACATCTGGTCCACCGTCCTGCGCCGCCCCGACGTCGGCGCCCTGGACACCCTGACCTCCCTCGGCGGCGACTCCATCGCGGCCGCCCGCATCCTGACCGCCACCCGCAAGCGCTTCGGCGTCACCCTCACCCTCGACCAGTTCACCGAACTGGACACGGTCCGCGCGATGGCCACCGCCCTCATGCCGAAGGGGGCCTGATGTCCCCCGAGCAGCGCGGGGAACCACGCGCCCAACCCCAGCCCCGCCAGGGGCGCGGGGAACTGCGCGCCCGGCCCCAGCCGACCGGCACCCGTCCGACGACGCTCCCACCCCAGGGGCGCGGGGAACTGCGCGACCAGCCCCACTCGACCCGCACCCGACCGACCACACCCCCGGCGGAGCCGGAGACGATCCGCCGGATCGTCGACGGCCCGCCCCCGACGACCGGCCACCTCCACGTCGCCCGCCTGGACGGCACCCGGACCATCCCCCTGCACGAGCTCCACGACCGCGCGAACCGCCTCGCCCGCCACCTGCGGAGCACCCACGGCATCGGCCCCGGCCACCGCATCGGCATCCTCGCCGCCAACAGCCTCGAATGGGTCCTCCTCGACCTGGCCGCCCTGCGGCTCGGCGCGCAGACCGCCGGCCTGGAACCCGGCAAGTTCACCCCCTCCGCCGAACTCGCCGACCGCTACGCCCTGCACCTGCTCTGCACCGACCAGCCCGCCGACGGAGTCCCCGGCGTCCTCCCCATGGACGAGGTCCTGGCCCTGACCGAGCCCGGCCCCGGCCCCGCCCCCGACGTGCCCCTCCCGCCCGTCACCTGGGACGCCGGCGACGTCACCACCATCAAGTTCACCTCCGGCAGCACCGGCGTCCCCAAGGGCCTCGGCGCCACCGCCGGCAGCATCGACAGCTCCCTCACCGCCGTCCAGGAGATCTTCGAACACACCCCCGACGACCACCTCTTCGTCTTCCTGCCCCTCTCCCTCCTCCAGCAGCGCTACTGGGTCTACTCCGCCCTCCTCCACGGCCACGACGTCACCGTCACCACCTACGAGGCCGCCTTCGCCGCCCTGCGCCGCGTCCGCCCCACCGTCGTCATGGGCGTCCCCGCCTTCTACGAGACCGCCCGCCGCCAGATCGGGGCCCGCCTGCGCCGCACCCCCGCCCAGAGCCCCGAACAGGCTGCCCGCGCCCTCTTCGGCGACCGCATCCGCTACCTGTGGACCGGCTCCGCTCCCGCCTCCCCGGCCGTGCTCCGCTTCTTCCACCACGAGGCCCGCCTGCCCCTCTACGAGGGCTACGGGCTCAACGAGACCTGCATCGTCACCAAGAACCACCCCGGCGCCCACCGCGAGGGAAGCGTCGGACGGGCCGTCCGCGGCAAGGAGGTGCTCATCGGCGACGACGGGGTCATCAGCGTCCGCAGCACCCACCCGGTCAACAACCACTACACCTACGCCCGCCCCGGCGACTCCGAGAAGGTCTTCTCGCCCGACGGGACCGTCCGCACCGGCGACCTCGGCCACCTCGACGAGGACGGCTACCTCTTCGTCCACGGCCGCGCCGACGACGTCATCGTCCTCGACAACGGAAGGAAGGTCATCGTCCGGCCCATCGAGGAACTCATGCGCGCCGACCCGGCCATCGCCGAATGCGTACTGTTCAGCCCCACCCAGACCGACCTCGTCGCCGTGGTCTCCCCGGCCGCCGCCCCCGCCGACCACGCGGCCATCGCCGCCCGCCTCGCCGCCGTCAACGCCGCCACCACCCCCGACGAGCGCATCAGCCGGGTCCTCGTCGCCGACCCGCCGTTCAGCATCGAGGGCGGCCTGCTGACCTCCCAGTACAAGCCGAAGCGCCCCGACATCCGGGCCGCCTACCACGCCCCGCTGCACTCCCAGGAGGCCGGAATCCATGCCTGACACCACCGCCGCGCACACCCTCGTCGAGGACGCCGCCCGCGACCAGCTCGCCCTCGTCCTGGTCCCCGAGGTCCCCGCCGAGGAGATCGACCCCGACGCCGACATGGTCGCCGCCTACGGGCTGACCTCCCTCAACAAGGTCCTCTTCCTCACCGAGGTCTGCGAGGAGACCGGCGTGGACCTCGCCCACTTCACCGAGCACGACCTCGCCGACATGAAGACCCTCCGCGACGTCACCGCCGCTCTCGCCCGCCACCACCACGCCACCACCGGAGCCTGAACCATGAGCTGGACCGAACACGCCGCCGCCGTCCTGGAGAACGACCGGGTGCGCCTCACCCCGGTCACCGAGGCCGACCGCGAGGGCATCCGGGCCGTGGCCATGGACCCCGACATCTGGCGCTACTTCGTCGCCGCCGTCGAGACCGACGCCGACTTCGAGGCCTTCTTCGACGCCAACCTCGCCGACCACGCGGCCGGCCGCCGCATCGTCTTCACCCTCACCGACAAGGACACCGGCCGCATCGCCGGCAGCATGAGCCTCGGCAACATGGCCGAGGCCGACCGCCGGCTGGAACTCGGCTGGTCCTGGCTCGGCCGCGACTTCCGCGGCCGCGGCGTCAACCACTGGGCCAAGGCCCTCCTGCTGGAACACGCCTTCGAGGTGCTCGGCGCCGAACGCGCCGAGTTCAAGACCGACGTCCTCAACGTCCAGGCCCGCCGCGGCCTCGCCAACATCGGCGCCACCGAGGAGGGCGTCCTGCGCAGCTTCAACTACATGCCCGGCGGCCGCCGCCGCGACGCCGTCTTCTACAGCATCCTGCGCGCCGAATGGCCCGCCGTCCGGGCGCACCTCGCGCGCGGCCCCAGGAAGGCCGTACCGGCATGAGCGAGCCCGCCGCCGCCGGCCCCGGCATCAGCCACATACGGGCGGGCGGCACCCCGTACGAGATCGGCCGCGCCCACGGCGCGGCCCTCGCCACGCCCCTGCGGGCCTTCCTCGACGACGGCCTGGCCCGCCTCAACCACCTCGTCCCCCGCCCCCTGACTTTGGCCGCCCTGCTCCCGACCATCGCCGCCCACCGCAGGGCCGTCACCGCCTGCCTGCCCGACCTCGCCGAGGAGGTGGCCGGCCTCGCCGACGGAGCCGGCACCTCCGAGGACGAGGCCTGGCTGCTCCAGCTGCGCCGCGAGATCCTCGGCTACTCCAAGGTCCGCACCGGCGGCGACTGCACCACCTACGCCCGCACCGGACCCGGCGCCGGGCCACCCGTCCTCGCCCAGACCGTCGACCTCAGCGGCGACCTCGACAGCCACATCAGCGTCCTGGAGATCGCCCGCGCCGGCACCGCCCGCCGCTCCCTGGTCCTCAGCTTCGCCGGCCTCCTCGGCTACCTCGGCCTCAACAGCGACGGCCTCGCCGTCGGACTCAACCTGGTCCTCGGCGGCACCTGGGGCCCGGGCGTCCCCCCGTACCTGGCCATCCGCCACCTCCTCGACACCGCGGCCGACACCGGCCAGGCCCTCAAACTCCTCGCGGACCTGCCGCTGGCCAGCTCCCGCTCCCTCATGCTCTGCGACCCCGAGCGCGCCCTCTACGTGGAACACCTCGACGGCGACCTCCGCGTCACCGAGGCCGCCGGCCCCGGCGCGCTCACCCACACCAACCACTACCTCCACCCGGACTTCGCCCCGGCGGACGAACTGAACGTCTTCGCCCGCAACTCCTCCCTGCGCCGCCTGCACGCCGCCGCCGAAGGCCTGGCCGCCCTCCCCGCCACCGCGACCCCCGAGGACCACCTGACCCTCCTGTCCCAGCCGCCCCTGCGCGTCCCCGACCGCGGGGACATCCGCGCCGAACGCACGGTCGCCGCGGCCGTCATGCTCCCCGCGGCCGGCCGCCTCCACCTCCGCCCGGGCGACCCCGCACGCTCCCGCAGCCGCGTTTTCGGCCTGTAGGCGCAGGTCGCACCCCCGGGACCGGGGAGGGCCGTGCCAGAGAAAGGAGCACGATGGACGCATGGCTGGTAGACCTCGACCAGGTCGCCCCCCAGGACATCAGCGCGCACTACCCCGAGGGCCTGACCGAGGAGGAGCTGCGGCGCGGTGCCGAGTTCGTCCATGCGCGGGCGGCCCACCGGTTCTTCCGGGCCCGCCTCACCGTCCGCCGCCTGCTCGCCGAGCGGCTCGGGCTCGCCGCCCACGACCTGCGCATCCACTACGACCCGGCCGGCAAGCCCTACCTGCCCGACCAGCCCGGCACACACGTCAGCTGGTCCCGCTCGGACGGGCTGCTGCTGCTCGGCGCCACCGAGACCGGGCCCATCGGGGTCGACGTCGAGCTGGTCCGCCCGTCCACCAGCAGCCTCGACGTGCTCACGTTCGTCTACCCCGGGGCCCCGGACGAGGTCGGCGCCGACACCTTCTTCCACGCCTGGACCCTGCTGGAGGCCGCCGTGAAGGCCACCGGACGCGGACTGACCGACGGCGCGCGGGAGGTCGACCTGGCCTTCGGGCCGGACGGGTCCGTCACCCTGCGCGGGATCACCGGGCACGGGACGCTGCCCTGGCACGGGCACACCGCGCTCCAGCCCACCCGGCAGGACTGCCCCTGGGCGATGACCGCGTTCGTGTCCCGGGAACTGCCGCCGGTGACCGTCCTGACCTGGCCGGACCGCGCCGGCGCCCCCGCGGGGCCACCGGCGCGGTCCGGCGCCGGGGGGCTCAGGACGGGCTGACGACGGGCGTCCCGTCCGGGGCGATCGCCGAGAATCCCGTGTACGGGACCAGCGCGGACGGCACGGCCACCGAGCCGTCCGCGCGCTGGTACTGCTCCAGGATCGCCACCAGCGTGCGGCCCACCGGCAGCGCCGAACCGTTCAGGGTCGCCGCGAAGGCCTTGCGACCGTCCCGGCCGCGCACCCGGATGCCGGCCCGGCGGCCCTGGAAGTCACCGCAGTCGGAGCAGGAGGAGATCTCCCGGTATGTCCCCTGGCCCGGCAGCCACACCTCGATGTCGTAGGTGCGCCGGGCGGCGAACCCGAGGTCCCCGGCCCGCAGTTCCACGACCCGGTGCGCCAGCCCCAGCCGTCGCAGCGCCGTCTCGGCGTGCCCGGTGAGCAGCTCCAGCTCCTCGGCGGCCCGGTCGGGGTGGCAGATCCGCACCAGCTCCACCTTCTCGAACTGGTGCAGCCGTACCAGCCCGCGGGTGTCGCGGCCGTACGAGCCCGCCTCCGCCCGGTAGCAGGGCGTGAACGCGGTGAGCGCGAGGGGGAGTTCGCCTTCCTGGAGGGTCTCGCCCCGGTAGAGGTTGACCAGCGGGACCTCCGCCGTCGGGATCAGCAGCAGGTCGCGGTCGGCGGCGTTCGTCAGGAACAGGTCGTCCTCGAACTTCGGCAGCTGCCCGGTCCCCGTCATCGTCTCCCGGCTGACCAGGTGCGGCACCCCGTGCTCGGTGTACCCGTGCTCGGTGGTGTGCAGGTCCAGCAGGAAGGCGGCCAGCGCCCGCTCCAGCCGGGCCCCCGCCCCCCGGGTCACCGCGAAGCGCGAGCCCGACAGCTTGGCGGCGCGCACCGGGTCCAGGATCCCCAGGCGGGTGCCCACGTCGACGTGGTCGCGCGGTGCGAACTCGAAGCCGGGCACCTCACCCCAGACCCGCCGTACCACCGGCGGGTCCTGCTCGGTCCCGTCGGGGACGTCGGCGTGCGGCCGGTTCGGGACGGCCGGCAGCAGCACGCCGAGCCCGTCCTCCGCCTCCCTGAGCTCCTCCGACACCGACCGCAGCCGCTCCCGGGCCTCCTGGAGCCGGGCCCGGGCGGCCGCGTCCGGCGGGCCGCCGACCTTCGCCGAGCGGTTCTGCTCGGCCCGCAGCTTGTCCCGCTCGGCGATGAGCCGGGCGCGCCGTTCGGTCAGAGTGCGCAGGGCGTCCCGGTCCAGGACGTAGCCGCGGCGGGCCAGGTCGGCCTCCGCCTCGTCCTGGAGCAGGCTGTGCGGGTCGTGCATGACGGCTCCTCGGTCTCGTTACGGGATGTCCTGCGGCTGCGGTACGTCGTGGGCGGCGGTGGCGACGGCCCGGTACCGTTCGGGCGCGCGGGCCCGCAGCCAGCCCGCGTACCCGAGTCCGCCGAGCGCGGCGGCGACCATCAGCCACGGGATCCGGTTGACCCAGGCGGAGTCGGTGCCGGTGACCAGCGCGAAGTTGTCCAGCAGCAGCCACAGCGCGCCCGCCAGCCCGGCCAGGGCCAGCGCCGGCGCCAGCCGGGTCCGCCACCAGTGGGCGTCGGGGTGCCGGCGGAAGAAGACCAGCACCGCCACCGCCACCGCCGCCTGGAGGGCGACGATCCCGACGGTGCCCAGGGCCAGCATGGTCGTCGCCAGGGTGGTGTACGGGTGCGCGCCCGCCAGCGCGAACACGCCGCAGACGAGGGCCGTGGCCACCGACAGCACCACGCTCGCCCGGTGCGGGGAGGCGTGCCGCGGGTGCACCCGGGCCAGCGAGCCCGGCAGCACCCGCTCGCGGCCCAGGACGAACAGGTAGCGGTTCGCGGCCGTGTGCAGCCCGAGCAGCGCCCCGAACAGGCTGGTGCACAGCAGGACCTGCATCACACCGGTCGCGAAGCCGCCGAGGTAGTCGTCCGACAGCCGGAAGAACAGGTCGCCCAGCTCCCGCTGCGCGGTCCCGGCCACCCGGTCCGCGCCGACCGCCCCGACGGCCGCCCAGCTGATCAGCGCGAAGAACACGGTGATGAGCACGACGGACGCGTACGTGGCGACGGGCACGCTGCGTCTGGGGTCGCGGCTCTCCTCGCCGTACAGCGCGGCCGCCTCGAAGCCCACGTACGAGATCAGGGCGAACATCAGCGCCACCCCGAGCCCGGGGGCCAGGACGGTGCCGGGCGCGAACGCCGCGGCGGGCAGGGTGTCCGTCCCGTGCCGCACGCCGATGGCCAGTGCCAGCAGGCCCAGCACCGCCACCTCGGCGATCATCAGCACCGCCAGCAGGCGGGCGCTGAGGTCGATCCGCCGGTAGCCCATCACGGCCGCCAGGACCAGCGCCCCGCCGGTCCACACCGGCCAGGGCACGGGCAGGCCGTGCGCGGCGGAGACCAGTTCGGCGAAGTACCCGAAGGCCCCGGCCACGCCCGCGACGGCCGCGGTGTAGGCGACGACGGCCGTCAGCCCGCCCGCGACGGCCAGGGGCCGGCCGAGCCCCTGGCCGATGTACGTGTAGAAGCCGCCCGCCCCCACCACGTGCCGGCTCATCGCCGCGTACCCGACGGAGAAGCAGAGCAGTATCAGCCCGGCGAGCGCGAAGGTGGCCGGCACCCCCGCCCCGTTGCCGATGGCGTAGGCGAGGGGCACCGAACCCACCACCCCGGACATGGGGGCCGCGGCGGCGACCACCAGGAAGACGATCCGGGGGGTGGTCAGGGTCCGGCGCAGCCCGGGCGCGGCGGCGGGGGCCCGCCGCTCCGTTCTCGCGGGAATCGTGGAGGTCACCGGGACTACCTCGGGTGGGTGCGGATCAGGTCGACGGCCTCCGGGATGCCCATGTACGGCAGCCGCACCTCGGCCATGTCGTCCGTCCACCGCTCGGCGAGGTCGTAGCGCTCCTTCGGGGTGGTCTCCAGCAGCTTGCAGCCGGGGAACACCTCGTAGTCCTTCAGCAGCTCGGCGTGGGCGAACATGCCCTGCTGGAAGAGCTCCTCGCGCTCCAGCACGAACTCCTCCGACGGCAGCTCGTCCCACAGCTGCCGGCCGCGCCGGATCAGCTCGATCAGCCGGGGCCGGTACGAGGGGTTGCGCGCGAGGTGGTCGCGGACGATCGAGCTGCCGACGGTCAGGTGGCGGATCTCGTCGATGGACGCCCCGCGGGCGATCTCGGCGGCCGCCGGGTCGAGCAGCGTCCACTTGCGCTCGCTGAGCTCGGCGGCCGGCGCCAGCACGCCCTCGATGACGATGGTGAACACCGCGACCGCACCGATGAAGTCGCCCTCGTCGCGCACGACGGTGGTGGCGAACTCGGCGATCGGGTTCAGCACGCGCCGCGTGTAGTCGGTGCCCTGCTCCCTGATGAACTCCAGCAGCCCCGCCTCGGGCACCCCGAGGTCGACCAGGTGCTTGCGGAAGATCATCGCGTGCCGGGCCTCGTCGACCACCTGGGTGGTGAAGAACTCCTGCTCGACGACGCCGGGCGCGCCGATGACGTAGTGGGACAGCACGTTCACGGCCCGGGACTCGGCCAGCGACCGGTTGCCCAGCTCCAGCACGAGCGCCTCGCGCAGCGGGCCCTCCTCGCGCATGTGCGCGGGGGTGACGGCGTCGTGCCCGGCCTCGGCCCGCCCGCGCAGGGTCCCCTGGGCGACGGCCGACAGCCAGTACCCCAGGTCGCACTCCTCGGCGGTCAGGGTCATCTCCTGGGCGCCGTCGAGCAGGTTGGGCGCGCGGTCCCAGTCGGCCTCGACGGGGATCTGCGGAAGGGTGGTCATGACGCAACCTCACTGGGAGAAGCGGGAACGGAGACGGAAGCGGCGGGGGTGACGCAGGCGCTGTGCATACGGCCGGCGAAGCTGAGCATCGGGGAGTCGACGGTGTGCGAGCCGCCCGTGACCTCGGCGAGGAGCATGTCGTGGTCGCCGACCTGGTGCCAGCCGAGGACCCGGCAGGCCATGTGGGCGAGGCTGCCGCCGATCAGCGGGGCCCCGGTGAGCGGGTCGGTGGACCAGTCGAAGCCCTCGAACTGGGCGTCGCCGAGCGGGCGCTGCGGGTTGGCGAAGCGGCGGGCGACGTCCTGCTGGGCGGAGCCGAGCACGTTCACCGAGAAGCGGCCGGCCCGGCGGACCATCGACGCGAACGTCGAGGTGGGCCGCAGGCAGGCGCCCAGGACCAGGGGGTCGCGGGAGAGGGTGACCACGGCACTGGCGGTGGTGCCGTGCCGGACCCCGTCACGGCTGACGGTCAGCACCGTCACGCTCGACGCCAGCCGGCGCAGGGCCAGGCGGGCCGCGTCGGGGTCCTCGTACCCCTCGGCGGACGCCGAGGGCGAGCGGTCCGTCAGCCAGGCGGGATAGCGGCTCACCGGTTCACCCCGACGGCCGGAGCGGAGACGCCCGTGGCGGCGAGGGTCGCGGGGTGCTCGTCGTACGGCAGCGGGACCGGCCCGTCGGTGGCCGAGCGGCGCTTGAGCATGGCCGTCAGCTGGTGCACCAGCGGGGTGTCCTCCGGCTCGAAGGGCAGCCCGAACGGCTTGAGGAAGTTGCCGAAGACGCCCCGGTCGCCGAAGACGTGGAACGGCAGGGCCAGCAGCGCCCACTCGGGCCCGATCAGCCACATCCACAGCAGGCCGACCGCGGCCACGCTGAGCAGGCTGTGCATCGAGTTGTACAGGACGTAGAACGCCTTGTGGATCTGCTTGTCCGCGCTGCGCCGGTAGGCGATCGCGCCCGGGATGTAGCCGATCAGGTCGATGTACAGGAACAGGCCGATCGCCGCGAACCAGTTGATGTCCATGAAGTGCCACAGGATGAACCCGATCGTCACGGCGAACGCGACCAGGTACTCCAGGCGGTGCAGGCTGAAGGTGACCGGCGATTCCACCGGGTTCTTGATGTCCATGAAGGGTGTCCTTACTGCGGGCGGGCCGCGCGACGGGATGCTGCCGGCGGGTCAGGACAGGCGCAGCGGGCCGCCGGCGAAGTAATCGGCCAGCTCCGCGGCCACGCTCGCCCGCGACGGCGGGTGGAAGGCCAGGGCGCGGACCGCTGAGGCCAGGTAGGCCACATCACCCGAACGGATGTAGGCCATCCCACCGAGCATCTCCACGGCCTGGTCGACGGTCTGGGACAGCAGGTCCTGCGTGGCGTAGCGGGCGGTCAGCACCGCCGCCACCGCCTCGTCGCCCTCGGTGCCGTCCTCCAGCGAGCGGGCCGCGCCCTCCACGAGCGAGACCGCCGCGTCCATCCGGACCGCCAGCTGCGCCCGCTCCGAGGCGCTGCCCCGCCCGCCGGCCAGCACCTGCGCGACCAGCGTGGACGCGGCGCCGACGTACGAGGAGGTGGCGAGGAGCTCGAACCAGGTGAACCCGGCCGTCTGGAGGTCGTCGAGCCGGTCGGCGTCCTCGGGGGTGCTGTGGATGACGAGGTCCTCGGGGACCTCCACGTCGGTGAGCCGGACCTCGTGGCTCTGCGAGGCCGCCAGCACCGGGGTGGCCCAGAACGGCCGGGTCTCCACACCGGGGGAGGAGGCGGGGATCAGCATCAGCGCCAGCGCGGAGCGCCCGTCCTCCTCCGTCACCTGCACGCTGGCCGTCAGCACGTCCATCGAACCGGAGAGGCTGCACGGCTTCTTCGCGCCGTTGACCCGGTAGCCGCCCGGGGTGCGCTCGGCGACGACGGAGGGCGCGAGGATGTTCTGGTCGGTCCGCCCCTCGGCCCAGCCGGACGCCAGCAGCAGCCCGTCGGAGGCCACCGCGGACATCAGCTTGAGCTGGGCCGGGGTCAGCCGGTCGGCGGCCTCCGCCAGCCGGAACAGCATCGCCACCGTGAAGTGGTGCATCGTCGTGGCCACGCCCAGCGAGGGCGAGACGGAGGCGATCGCCCGCTGCACCCGGACCGCCTCCAGCGGACCGGCGGCCGCACCGCCGTACGCGGCCGGCACGAGCAGCCCGGGCCCGCCGTGCTTGCGGTACAGCTCCAGCACCGGGCTGTCCGCGCCCTCCCGGGCGGTGAGCGGCAGCTCTTCGAGTGCGTCGAGAAGACCTGCGTGGAATTGCTCGCAGATCCCGCGCGCTGTCGTCAGGGAACGCATCGCCGTGTTCTCCTCGGGCTCTCTCGGGCTCTCTTGGATTTCGCGTCCGGATCTTCGGGATTCCCGTCGGTCCGAAAGTCGAATATGCAGAGAGAGTCTTCCAGTCGCCATCTGACTGAGGCCTGACGCTCATCTGACCAGCGGTTTTGCCTGACCCTCCCCTGACGGGCGACTGACCGCGGGCGGCTGCGGCCTTGTGGGGGCCGGCGCCCCGTGCCATAAGTAGCGGTAGTGCTGCCGCGAGAATGGATTTCACATGACCGGAACGATTCTGGAGACGGATGTCGCGCTCGACGCCATCCGGCAGTACGCGGACGCCGGAAATCCGAGCGCGTATTTCGCCTTCAGTGACGGGAACAGCTATTTCCGGCTCCCGGACGGGCCCGGGGTGATCGTCTACCGGCCCGTCGGCCGCTACCTCGTCCAGTTCGGCGGCCCCTTCGCCCCCTTCGCCCCCGCCGGCCCGGACGGCCCCCGCGCCCGCCTGCTGGCCGCCTTCAGGGCCTTCGCCGCCGAGCAGGGACGCGAGATCGTGTCCGTCCAGCTCCAGGGCGCGGACGCCGACGTCTACGTCGACCAGGGCTTCACCGTGAACCAGATGGGTGCCTCGTACGCCGTCGACCTGGAGACCTTCACCCTGGCCGGCACGAAGTTCATGCAGCTGCGCAACAAGATCTCCCGGGCCCTGCGCAGCGGCCTGGAGATCAAGGAAGTCCCCTACGAGGACTACGCCGGGCAGATCGGGGAACTGGACGCCGCCTGGCTCTCCACCAAGGGCGAGGGCGTCAAACCCCTGGAGTTCCTCGTCGGCCAGACCGGCGGCCGCTATCAGCACCTGCGCCGGCTCTTCGCCGCCGTCCGCGACGGCGAGCTGATCGGCTACGTCTCCTACGCCCCGGTGTACGGGCCGCAGCCCGGCTGGATGCACGACCTGAGCCGCCGGCAGCCCGACTCCCCGCCCGGAGTGATGGAGGCCCTCAACAAGGCCGCCATCGACGTCTTCACGGCCGAGGGAACCCGCTGGCTGCACTTCGGGTTCACCCCCTTCACCTCCCTGACGGCCCCGCAGTTCCCGGGCCACAGCCTGGGCTTCCACTGGTTCATGGAGCACCTGTGGGAGCACGGCGCGCACATCTACCCGGCGCGCACGCAGCTGGAGTACAAGCAGAAATGGGCGCCCTCCGCCGTCCTGCCGGAGTACATCGCCTTCCAGCACGGCGCGAGCCTGCCCGCGCTGGTCCACGTCTTCCGCGCCTGCAACGCGGTCTGAGAGGGAGGCAGACGATGACGACGTCCGAGGAGATCCGGGCCCAGGGCCTGCTGGTCGTGGACCGCTTCCAGGCCTGCGCGGCCGCCCCCGACGACCTGGAGGCCGCCCGCCTGTGCGACGAGGACCTCACCCGCCTGGACTCCATGCTCCGCACGGCGGGGGAGTAGCCCCCGCGCAAGGACCCCGCCGGGCGGCCCGGCGGGGTCCTTGCGCGTGCGCGGGCACGGCAAGGAGGGGGTGGTGGGGAGGGACCTCCCCACCACCCCCTCGGACGGTGTCAGCGCAGCGCCGGGCGGGTGCTGATCAGGGTGCCGGCCGGGCCGCGGACCAGCATCGGGCGCCGGCGCAGGGCCGGCTGCGGGCCGACGGGGCGGAACACGTGGGCGACCAGCAGGTCCTGCACGGCCGGGCCGTCCGGGCCGGCCGCCAGCTCGTGGCCGTCGTACGCGACCACCCGCCGGTCGAACAGCAGCCCCTGCCCCGGAGCCGGTTCCGCCTCCAGCAGGGGCACGCGCGGGCCGGTGCCGTACAGCCGGGACCGGGCCGTCCCGCCCCCGGTCCGCCCGACCACCGCCACGAGGGCGAACTCGCAGGCGTCCGGCACCGGCCCGGGCAGCCGCACCGGGACCGTCGCCCCCGCGGGCGCCACGGTCCGTACCCGGTGCAGTTCGATCAGCCGGTCCGCGTGGACGTCCAGCCACGGCCCGCACAGGGCCCGCCGCAGCAGGGCGGAGAGCCCGGCCGCGAGCCCCCGGTCGGCGGCCCCGCCCGGGGAGCCGGGCGGGGCGGCGGGCCGGAACAGCCAGTCGTCGTCCGCCGTCCAGGACATCCGCAGCCGCAGCGCCGGCTGCGGGGGACCGGGGAAACCGGCCGCGACCGCCTCCGGCACGGGGTCCAGGCCGACCAGCGCGAAGCCTTGCTCCCGCAGGGACACGGCTCAGCCCGCGGCGACGGGCGTGCGCTCGGCGGAGAGCCGGGCCAGGTCCAGGCGCTCGTCGAGGTGGCGGGCGGAGGAGTTGGCGCGCCACAGCGCGCCGCGGGCGATGCCCCGGCGCATGTAGGCGGTGTCCGCGCTCGGGATGACCACGTTGTGGAACCAGCCCGCCGCGTGCTGCGAGTCGATGGTGATGTGCAGCCGGTGGTAGGTGATGCCGACCTCGGGCAGGCCGAGGCGCTCCCAGGCGCGGACGACGTTGCGGAACCGGTCGGGGGCCAGCCACTCGGTCATCCCGAGGAAGCCGACCGCCTCCGGGTACAGGTGCCGGTAGCGGCACAGCAGCACCGCGAGGTTGCCCGAGTGCAGGTCGGTGGTGGTCATGGCGGCCTCGAGGTCCTCGTTGCGGACGTCGAAGACCTCGTAGATCTTGTTGAAGAGGTGGGTGTGCACGGCCTCCGGGTCGCCGTTGCCCATCTCGTCCCAGTAGTTGGCGGCGATCTCCATCTTGCTGGCGCCGGCCGTGCCGATCTGCATCATCGCGAGGAAGTCGTCGAAACGGCCGTCGATCAGGGACTCCTGGATGACGTACGTGCGCAGGTCGTCCTCGCGTGCCTCGCGGTTGATGAACTCCGTGTAGTAGGGGTGCTTGAAGGCGCGGTGCTTGCGCACCAGGCCCTTCAGCCAGGACAGGAACGCCTTGGGCTCGGTGGGCGCGGACTCCAGCAGGCCGGGCTCCAGGTGGGCGTCCTCGGCGGCCAGGGTGGCGTTCTCCAGCATGCGGGTGACCTCGTGCAGCAGCACCGAGCCCTCGGCGCTCGGCCGGTCGGGGATCTGCATCACGGTCTGGTAGATGCGCGAGAGCAGGAGCTGCTGGTGGTAGTGGGCGTCCTCGCGGGCGGGGCCGGCCACGGCCGCCGCGTTCAGGTCGGTGACGGCCTCGACGATACGGGCGCGCTCGCCCAGGAACTTGGCGTCGATCTCGTCGGCGTCGACGGTCAGCCAGGACGAGATCTCGTCCACGAGCGCGGCGGCGTCCGTCCTGCGGAGCACGGGAACGGTGTGGTGGTCGCTGCTGGGCAACTGCGTCTCCATGTCTGTCGGGGTCGCTCGGGAAAGCGACGCCTGTTCGGGTCGCGCCGGGCTGGGGAAGGGAACGTGCGGATCCGTCGACGGGACCCCGGACGGGAGGGGCCGGAAGGGGCCGGAAAGGGCCGGATACGGTCGCTCCGCGGGTCCGGGGAGGACGAGACGGGCGCGTGGGGAGGCCCTGTCGGGCGGTCCGGGCGCCGCATGCCAAAGACACGCGCATCCCTGGTATCGGATCGGGATGCGCGTGCCTGGGATGAGCACCTGCGGAGAGGGCAGGATTCGAACCTGCGTGGGCAGAGCCCGTCCGGCGAAGAGCCGGACCCCGTTCGGCCGCTTTGGGTACCTCTCCTTCGGCCTTTCTTGTGCCATCAGCTTGGCACGCGGCGGCTGACACGGGGCTGATGGATATCTGAGAGGAGAAAATCGGCAGCCGGCCCGGATCGGTCAGGGCCCCATCAGCGCCGACCGGGATAGTGAAGGGCGATCGATCCCGAACCGATCCCGACTTCTTCACGACGTACACAGGGAGTTCCCGTGACCGCCGAGACCGCCAAAATCGCCGTTTCCCGCCTCTACAACGACGAGAACGGCGAATCGCATTTCATCGACGAGCAGCTGGAGGTGACGGCCCTCAATTTCGCCCCGCCCGCGCCGTCGCTCTTCGTCTCCGAGGGCATACCGGCCAAGCAGGCCGTCTACCTGTACATCCCGGCCGGCTGGTTCGGCGACTTCCACCCGGCGCCGCGCCGCCAGATCATGACCCTGGTCAGCGGCAGGATGGAGTGCGGCGTCAGCGACGGCACCTGGCGCACCTTCGTGCCCGGCAACACGCAGCTGGTCGAGGACACGGTGGGCAAGGGCCACGCCACGAAGGCCCTGGAGGACTGCGTGATGATCGTCTCCCAGCTGGCGGACTGACGCCTCGTCACCACACGTGAAGGGCCCGGGCCTCCAAGGCCCGGGCCCTTCTGGTTTCCGCCGTCAGCCCTTGACGTAGCCGAAGCTCTCGACGAGCTTTCCGCCCTCCAGGCGGTGCACGTTCACCCCGCGGACGAAGTCCTTCGGACCGCCGCCCCAGCGCAGCGTCCAGCGGCAGACGGAGCGCTCGCCGGCCACCCAGACGTCCTCCACCTCGAAGGTCATGTTCTCGTTGCCCGCGATCGCGGTCCAGAACTGCAGACATTCGTCATAACCGACGTGCTTGGTGCCGTCGGGGGCCGGTCCGGAGTTCTCCAGACGGCAGTTCTCGCCGAGGATGTCCTTCAGCAGGCCGGGGTCGTGCAGCTGGAATGCCTGGTTGAACTGTTCGATAACCTTGCGGGTCTGCTCGTCGGACATCGGAACTCCTCACGTCTCATGACTCTGCATGGATGGCGGACCGTCGGACCGGCCGGACGGACCGCACCGGCCGGGGCCACAGGAGAAAGTAATACAGTCCAACGGCCCGCTGTCCAAGGCTTTGGGAGTTCCGGCCATTCGGGTCAGTCGCACGTCAGTGCCAGCCGCCTAGCTTCGTAGTATGACCACAGCAGACAGTGCGCCTCTCGCATTGGCCTATCAGCAGGCCACCGAATATCTGACGGGCCTCGCCGAGCGGCCGGTGGGTGCCACTGCCGGCTCCGAACAACTGCTGAAAATGTTCGGTGGCCCGCTGCCCGCCGGACCGGCCGACCCGGCCGGGACCATCGAGGTCATCGGCCGCGCGGTGGCCGAGGGCGGCATCCCGACGGCCAACGGCCCCCGCTATTTCGGCTACGTCACCGGCGGCACCCTGCCGGTCGCGATCGCCACGGACTGGCTGGTGGCCGCCTACGACCAGACCGCCAGCCTGTACAACCTCTCCCCGGCCATCGCCGTGGCCGAGGACGTCGCCGCCCAGTGGGTCCTGGAGCTGCTGGGCCTGCCCGCGCACGCCTCCGTCGGCTTCCCCACCGGCTGCACCATGGCCCATCTGACCTCGCTCGCGGCCGCCCGCCACAAGCTCCTCGCCGAGGCCGGCTGGGACGTGGAGCGCGAGGGCCTGGGCGGCGCCCCGGACGTGGCCATCGTCGCGGGCGCCCAGCACCACATGACCATCGACCTCGCCGCCCGCTACCTCGGCTTCGGCACCGCCCGCATCCGCAACGTCCCGGTGGACGACAAGGGCCGCATGATCCCCGCCGAACTGGAGCGCACCCTTTCCACCCTCACCGGCCCAGTGATCGTCTGCGCCCAGATCGGCGACGTCAACTCCGGCGCGATCGACCCCGTCGGGGAGATCTGCGACATCGCCCACCGCCACGGCGCCTGGGTCCACGTCGACGGCGCCTTCGGCCTCTGGGCCGCGGCCAGCCCGAAGCTCCGCCCCCTGGTCGACGGCGTGGAACGGGCCGACTCCTGGGCCCTCGACGCCCACAAGTGGCTCAACGTGCCCTACGACTGCGGCATCGTCGTCATCGCCCACCCCGAGGCCCACCGCGCGGCCATGCTCAACGAACGCGCCGGCTACCTCCCGCCGGGCACCGACGGCGAACGCGACGCCATCGAATGGGTCCCCGACTTCTCCCGCCGCGCCCGCAGCCTCCCCGTCTGGGCCGCCCTGCGCACGCTGGGCCGCGAGGGCGTGGCCGAACTGGTCGAACGCTGCTGCGACCACGTCCGCCACTTCGCCGAGCGCCTCTCGGGCGTCCCCGGGGTGGAACTCCTCAACGACGTCGTCCTCAACCAGCTCCTGGTCCGCTTCGGCGACGACGACGAGACCACCCGCCGTGTCATCGCCCGCATCCAGCGCAGCGGCGTCTGCTGGTTCGGCGGCACGCTGTGGGAGGGCCGGGCGGCGATGCGCGTCTCGGTCGTCAACTGGCGCACGACCCGCGAGGACGTGGACCGCAGCGCGGACGTCATCCTCGAGTCCCTCGCCGCGGAACTGACCCCCTGACCCCCTCGGCCACCCCCCGCCCCCGGCCGGCCCCGATCCCCCGGGTCCGGCCGGGGGTGCGCGTCAGACCTCGCCGACGGTCATGCCGCAGAGAGGGACGGCTTGTCAGGGCCAAGGTCAGGGCAGATCCCGGACCATGACCGCGTAGAGGGGCGAGTCGTCGGAGGGTTTGGCCTCGTCGCGCTTCTCATAGCCCCACCTCTCGTACAGAGCCCGCACCTTCGTGTGGGTGGAGTCCACGAGGAGCGTCGCGAAGTCCGCCTCGACGGACCGGACCAGCGCGTCGTGGATCCGCTGGGCCCTCCCGGTGCCCTGCCACCGGGGCACCACCATCAGCTCGGACAGCGCGAAGATCCGCCCGCGCACGCCGTCGGGCCGATCGGCCCCCTTCCACCACCCACCGGGCTTGAACTGCGACCCGTACGCGTACCCGACCGGGCTGCCGTCCTCCCACCCCGAGACACACGTCCAGTCCTCGCGCCCCGACCACAGGTCGACGAAGTAGGAGAACCGCTCGCGCGAGTGGAAGGGGTCGGCGTCGTCCGCGTACACCTCGTCGTGAACGTCCAGGAGCAAGGAGCGGACGTTTTGCGCGTCTGCGTGCGCGTACCACTTCAGGTCCATCGTCGTGACTCCTCGATCCAGCTCACGACCTCGGGCTCCTTCGTTCCCGTGGCCTGGATGACTTGGCGTGTTGTGGCAAGCGTGTTCGCCGTACGCTGCGACCCGGAATCCGGCGGCAGCATCCCGTACGCGCGGCGTCCTGTTGCACAGGCCAGCTCCACCTCGCCCTGCCGCGCCTGCGCCAGTGAAAGGTGCGCCGTATACAGGGCCTTGTTGCGGATCATTCCTGACGGAATCGCGGCGAGGGTGCGGTGAAGGCAGGACTCGGCCCGGTCATGCTGCCCGAGTGCCGTCCAGACGTACGAGGACAGGGCGTCGAACTCGGACCGGCTGTAGAACGAGATCCAACTCGACGAGTCTTCTCTCGGTGCGAGCGCGAACGTCTTGGCGGCGAGGTCCAGCGCCCTCGTCGACTCCGCAGGCTGACGCAGCCGGGCCAGAGCATTCGCACGCCGCATGTGCCCGAGCGAGGCGTACAGCGGGTCGCGCCGGGCCACCGACGAACGCTTCATCACCTCCGCGCCGGCCGCTGCCTCGGCGTGGTTTTCCCGCTGGCTGGAGGTGAGCATCAGGTGATCCCAGACCCGGTACATGCTCTCGGCATCGCGTGCGAGCCCTGCCAGGGTGAATGCGCGGTCGAGATGAGTCCGGGCTCGTTGCGGCGCGCTCGCGTCGATGGCAGCGAAGGCCGCCAGGCAGGTCACTTCTGAGGCGAGCCGGTACAACTGGCGCTGAATGCGTTCCGAGGCGCCGCCGCCCGCGAGAGAGGACTGAATCCGCGTAGCCAGTTCGACCGCCCTGTGCTCGACACTCCGTGCACCGCCGAGCTGTGAATCGTCGTGTAGAAGCCGGGTGTACTCCAGGTGAAACCTGCTCGTGTCCAGCTGGCCCAGCCGCAAGCGTCGTGTCGCGCCGACAGCGGCTGTCCCGGTTGCTGCGACAAGGAAGGTTCGACGGTGCACTGGATCCTCCGCTGGTGCGGCAGTACGTGGTGGGTCGAACCCTAAGTCCCGGGTGGGGCATCCGAAAACCGCTTCCAGCGCAGCACATGTACGGCCGATTGGCCGCCTCGTGGCGCCGTTCACCAGGTTCCGCACGGTCCGTGCGGACACCTCACCCGGACGTCCTGTGATCTCCAGCAGAGCGATGTTCATCTGAGCTGCCAACTCGTCCTGGGTGAGGCCGAGATCGAGCATCTTCTGCTTCAAGACGGCGTTGACTGCCATGACACCGGAACGTAGCCCGATCCTCACTCTCCGCACCAGGGGAGTCGCAAAGCATACGCAAAGTCTTCCGGTTGTCTGGTGCGCCGCTGCCGGGCAGCCTTCCTGTTCCTTGCAGGTTGCGGGCCCTTGACTGGTGCCAGCCGCCAGGGGCGAGTGCGTCCTTGGCCGACCTCGTTGATGACGGTAGGGAGCCACCTTGGCCAGTTCATTTCCGCGCGACGTGCTGAGCGTGGACACCCCCGGCAGCCCGGACACCGGCACCGCCCCGCTGCCCCCGCCCAGCGCCGACCTGCTCGACCGGGCGCTCGTCGGGTGGGAGCGGTTCCTTCTCGGGGTCTTCGCGGAGGCGTCGGATGAGTGAGTGCTACGAGTACGTGCCGCACCGGCTGCTTCGGCAGCGGGTCCGCGACATCGCGTCCGGGGTGGAGGGCGTTCTGATGGCCGTGGTCAACGAGAACGTCTCGGACACCGCTGTCGAGCGGTGGGTGGAGCTCGCGTACATCCGGGGCGCGTCCGGCCGTGAGTTCACCACCGCCGTCGGGAACGTCCAACCCGTCTGGACATGCCCCGCCGGGCCCCTTTGAGCCTGGCCGGCACGGGCTACGCGGCGGTGGGCTCCCAGGTGAAGCCGTCCGGGTCGGTGAAGGTGTCGGTGGTGCTGCCGAGGACGACGCGGTGCGAGCCCGTGCCGTCGACCGGGACGCCGAGGTCCTTGGCCAGGGCGCGGCGCTTGTAGAGGGCGAGCTTGACGGGGGTGGTGGGGCCGGCGGCGAATTCGACGTACTTGCTGCCGAAGCTCTTGGCGACCGTCAGGCCCCGGTCCGTGTAGAACTGCCTGGTGGTCTTGACCGCCTCGACGCCGAGGAGGAGGACGATCTCGTCGATCCGGCCGGTGTCGGGGGCGGTGTTCTTCTTTTCCGAGGTGGCGATCTTCCAGATCGTGCCGTCCGGGGCCCGGACGACGCCGCCGTAGCCCCACAGGGACTTCGTGGCGGGCTTGAGGACGGTGGCGCCGGCGTCCACGGCAGCGTTGAAGAAGCCGTCGACGGTGGCCGGGTTGGAGACCGTGAGGCCCAGGGTAAAGCCGCGGAATCCGGTGGTGTGGGCCTCGGACGGCCGCAGGTGTACGTGGGCGCCGACGCCGAAGGCGGTGTAGAAGTGGCGGGCGGCTTCGACGTCGGCCACCTCGAGGGTGACGGAGGCGAGGGACGTGGTGGTGGAGGCGGTGGTTTCCATGGCTCTCACGCTACGGGCGGCACGGCGGCCGGTGCTTCTCGAATCCTGACCGGTCGTCCGCCGCCCGTCCGGGGGCCTACTGGAGGTCCGACTCCTCGCAGCGGGCCACCCAGGACGCGAAGGGTTCCTCGGGGGAGGTGCGGCCCGCCAGGTAGGCGCGGGTGACGCGTTCCACGTAGTCCGGGAGGTCCGCCGCCGTGGTCTTCAGGCCGCGGAGCTTCTTGCCGAAGCCGCCCTCCTGGTCCGCGGCGAGGCTCAGGCTGCCGCCCAGGTGGATCTGGAAGCCCTCCACCTGGCGGCCGTCCTCGTCCGCCACCAGCTGGCCCTTCAGGCCGATGTCGGCGACCTGCGTGCGGGCGCAGGAGTTGGGGCAGCCGTTGAGGTTGATGTTGAGGTCGGGGAGGTCCGGTTCGCCCGACAGGCGCTTCTCCAGTTCCGCGACGAGGGTTGCCGCCCGCTCCTTCGTCTCGACGATCGCCAGCTTGCAGTACTCGATCCCCGTGCAGGCCATCGTGTTGCGCCGCCAGGGCGAGGGGCGGGCCTGGAGGCCGATCTCCGCCAGGTCGGTGATCAGGGGCTCCGGGTCGGCGACGTCCAGGACCAGGAGCTTCTGGTACGGGGTCAGACGTACGCGGCCGCTGCCGTGGGTTTCGGCGAGGTCGGCCAGGGCCGCCAGCCTGGTGCCCGAGAGGCGGCCGGCGACCGGGGCGGCGCCCACGTACGACAGGCCGTCGTTCTGGGGGTGGACGCCGATGTGGTCGATCGGGGCCGGGGGGAGCGCGGGGGCCGGTCCGTCGAGGAGGGGGCGGCCCAGGTACTCCTCCTCCAGGACGCGGCGGAACTTCTCCACGCCCCAGTCGGCCACCAGGAACTTCAGCCGGGCCCGGCCGCGCAGCCGCCGGTAGCCGTAGTCGCGGAAGAGGCGGGCTACCGCCGCCCACACGTCGGGGACGTCGGCGAGGGGGACCCACACCCCCACGTGCTGCGCCAGGATCGGGACGGTCGACAGGCCGCCGCCCACCCACATGCCGAAGCCGGGCCCGTGCTCGGGGTGGACCGCGCCCAGGAAGGCCAGGTCGTTGATCTCGTACGGGACGTCCGGCAGCCAGGACACCGCCGACTTGTACTTGCGCGGCAGGTTGGAGAGGGACGGGTCGCCGACGTACCGGGCGGCGATCTCCCGTACCGCCGGGGTCGCGTCGAGCACCTCGTCCGCGCCGACCCCCGCCACCGGGCTGCCGACGATCACGCGCGGGCAGTCCCCGCACGCCTCGGTCGTCGACAGGCCGACCTCCTCCAGCCGCCGCCAGATCGCCGGCACGTCCTCGATCCGCACCCAGTGCAGCTGGATGTTCTGCCGGTCGGTGACGTCCGCGGTGTTGCGGGCGAAGCGCATCGAGACGTCGGCGATCGCCCGCAGCTGGGCGGCGTCGAGGGTGCCGCCGTCGCTGCGCACCCGCATCATGAAGTGCTCGTCCTCCAGCTCCTCCGGGGCGAGCGAGCCGGTCTTCCCGCCGTCGATGCCGGGCTTGCGCTGGGTGTACAGCCCCCACCAGCGCATGCGGCCGCGCAGGTCGTCGGGGTCGATGCTCGCGAAGCCCTCGCGGGAGTAGACCCGCTCGATGCGCTCCCGGACGAGCAGGGGGTCCTCGACCGCCTTGAACTCCTCGTTGGCGTTGAGCGGTTCCCGCTCGCCCAGCGCCCACTGCCCCTCGGGGCGCTGGGCGGCGGCGGGGCGCGCGGATCTGGCGGTCCGGACCGGCGGCGCGGCGACTGTTTCCGTCATGGTCCTGCTCCTTGTCGGGTCGTCAGGTGGTGCCGAGGCCCGCTACGGGGACGATCATTCCGCTGGGCAGCCAGTTCGCGGACGCGCCGTGGTGGTGGCCTCCGGCCGCCGCGGGACCGCCGCTGCCGGGCACGTACAGCACGGCGGCGGCGTACAGCTTCGCGGGCGCCGGGCCCGCGGTGCCGCGCGCCGCGCGCCAGGCCTCGTACCCGGCGGCGGTCGGCACCTCGCCGGGGAGGCGCTCGCCCAGCGCGGCGGCGTACTCCACCGCGGCCGGGCTGGTCGGGGCGTAGCGCAACGGGATGAGCTGGCCCGCGCTCGGCGAGAGCAGCGGCGCGGTGAGCAGCCAGGGCGCCAGGTAGGTGCCCTCGGCGACGGTGCGGCCGGCCTCGACGTCGTGGACGGCGGCGTCCGCGCCCGCCCAGCCGGAGGTGACGACCAGCGGACGGCGGGAGGAGGCGTCGGGGGCGGTGACGGAGATCCCCGCGCGGGCGGCGGCGGTACGGACCTCGGCGGCCGCGGCCCGCCCGCGCGGCGAGTCGTCCTCGACGAGGGAGACGGCCCGGGTGCCGCGCCCGGCGAGGAAGGAGACGGTCTCCCGCAGCGCGGCCGCGTCCGCTGCCGCCAGGGCGTCGGACGGGCAGCCGGCCGGCGGCTTCGCACGGCCGCCCAGCACCGACCCGGCGGCGGCGCTCGCGCACTCCGGCCCGTCGGCGCCCCGCAGCCCGGCCGGGGCCGGCGCGGCCCCCGCGCGGCCGGTGTCCACGGCGAGGGGGGCGACGGCCCCGCCGGCGGAGACCCACACCTGCCCGGGCCCGGCCGGCAGTTCGACCGGGACCCAGGTCAGCGCCGACCCGGGCCGGGGGCCGCCCTTGGCGAGGCGGTCCCGGACGGTTCCGGCGGAGGCGTCGGGGGCGGCGACGGCCACCAGGTTGTACCCGGGCCGGTTCGGCACCACCAGCACCGGCACCCGCTGCCCACCGAGGCCGACCGAGCCCAGCACCGGCCCGCCGCCGGCCGGGACCGCGGCCCCGCCCCCCGACGGGCCCAGGCTCCCGGCCAGGGCCGCGCAGGCCGCCGCCGCGGCGAAGTACGCCGTGGCGGCGGAGCGGCGGGCGAGCAGCCGCGTCCGCAGGAGCAGCAGCACGCCGAGCGCCAGGGCGGCGGTCAGGACGACCGCCGCCAGGAGGACTGCGTTCACCGCCGGACGACGCTGTCGCTGACCACGAACAGCACGCCGTGCGGCTGCGCGTCGCCGTATTCGCCGTGCGGCCAGGAGGCCCGGTTGAAGCCGACGCACGGCTTGCCGTTGTTCTCGTCGCGGAAGGACCGGTCGAGGGTCACCCGGCCGCGCCGGTCGAGGTCGAACATGCACACCCGGTGGTCGCCGCCGCCGCCGAAGGACCCGGCGACGAAGTAGTTGGCCACCGCGATCCGGCTGACCTGCGTGGTCTCCCGGTAGACGCCGTCGGCGCCGCGCTTGAAGTTGTCCATGGCGCCCCAGTGCGGGCCGCCGGAGCTGACGTCGCGGATCGGGACGGTGCTCACCAGCTCCGGGCAGTCCCGCTCCCGCCCGCCGCGGCTCGCCTCCGCCAGCTCGTCGACGGAGCACTTCGCGCCGTCGCCGGCCGCGAGCAGCTTCTGGATGTCCAGCACGTAGATCATGCCCGTCGTCCGGTCCAGCGGCTTGCCGTAGGGCACCGACTGGCCCATCACCGTGTGGAAGAGGAACCGGTCGTCGGGGCTGACGGCCAGCCAGCTGCCGTTGTCGCCGCTGCCGGTGACGTCCTTGTCGCTCTGGAAGGTCCGGTAGGCGGTCGTGTCGTCGAAGACCTCCTTCCACTGCGGGGCGGGCGCGGTGATGTCCGGGGTGTAGAAGACGGCCCCGCCGGCCATCGAGGAGACGAACGCGCCCTTGTGGCCGGGCCGGTTGGTCAGCGCGGTCTCCATGACCACGCGGGACTCGCGGAAGAAGGCCCGCTGCTCCTGCGCCCCGCGCGGCCCGTCGGCCACCTTGGACACCGACTTCAGCACGGGGTCGTCGCGCTTGGTGATGTCGAAGACCCGGACGGTCTGGCGGGCCAGGTTCTCCTTCAGCGCCGAGTCCGGCGTCATGAAGTTGCGGGCCTCGGCGAAGTCGCTGGCCACCATGACGTTCAGGTCCTCGCGGACCGCGATGCCGTGCGGGTTGGCGCAGGTCGCGGCCGGCAGCGCCGGGATGTTGCCGCACTGCGCCGGGTCCTCGCCCGCCTCGGTGGCGGCCGGGATCTCGGCGAGGGTCCGGCCGTCCTGCCCGATCCGGACGATCTCGCCGGGCGAGCCCGCGGCGCCGTTGCCGACCCGCACCTGGCCGTTGGTGTAGGTGCAGGGGCCGGTGACGTTCGGGCCGCCCATGTACGTGCCGTACGCGGTGCCGTCGCTCAGCACCTGGTAGGCGTCGGGCAGGGTGCCGCAGGGCGTGTCGGCCGCGGTGTTGACCCCGGCGATGGTCAGCGCGGGCAGGGCCTTCGCGTCGAACACGAAGGTGGTGTCGCTCATGATGCCGCCGGCGTAGATCCGGTCGCCCTTGTGCCACACGTACTGCATGTGGTGCGGCTCGTTGCCGTTGCCCGGGCCGACGGTCACGGTGTTGGCGACCTTGCCGTACGTGGGGGAGCCCGGGGTCGCGTCGATGACGGTCAGGAAGTCGGGCGCGGGCTGCTTGGCCGGGCCGGCCCAGACCAGCATCCACTGCCGGCCCGGGCCTCCGGCGGGGGCCACCAGGTGGTTGGTCGCCGAGTAGGTGACGCCGTCCGAGCCCTGGAAGGTGGAGGTCCAGGTCTCCGGCGTGCCGGCGGCGGCGGGTTCCGCCGCGGTGAGCATGGAGGCGGTGAGTCCCACCGCCGACAGACAGAGTGCGAGGCGGCGTATCAGCCTTCCTCGGCGCGGTCCTTGCAGGCTCATTTCTCCGCGTGCCCTCTCCGGGGATATCGGACAGAATATGGGGGGAATCGACGGCGCTATTTCCGGTCACTGTCGCACAAGGGCGCTGGCGGTCCGCTGATGAGTCGCTTACCGCGCCCTGACCGCGCCCCGCAAAACCCCTGAAATCAAGGAAACGTGATGGTCAGTGGCTTTGGGTGGCTGGTTCGTCCGGAAAATACCCCCGATCAGCGGACCGTCAGTGCTTTATGTGTCGGCATTGCTAATCTCGGCTCAGAAAATTCCTGACCGGTTCGCCGCGTTCCCCTTTCTGAAGGAGCCGCCGGGTGACGACGATCCAGGCACACGGAGATAGGAAAGAGCTGGCCGAGCGGGCGGGCCGGGAGCTGGAGGACGCCTCCGCGCCGGAGATCCTCACCTGGGCCGCCGACACCTTCGGTACGAGGTTCTGTGTGACCTC